>CAITDI010000020.1 GCA_903891095.1 uncultured bacterium
CGTGATGCCCGGCAAGGGGCCTGGCGGGAACATCATCAGCGAGGGGCTCGCGGAGTTCAGCGCGCTCATGCTGCTGCATCACGAGCTCGGCGAGGAGCAGGGCAAGACGCTGCGCCGCCGCTGGGAGCAGCAGTATGTGTTTGGCCGCAGCGCCGACAACGAGCGGTCGATCAACCGCATCGACGGAACGCGGCCGGGCGATCAGGTCGTGACGTACCAGCGCGCGGGCTGGGCGTTCTGGATGCTGCGCAACACGATGGGCGAGGACGCGATGCTCGCGGGCATGCGCGAGTTCGTGGCCAAGTGGAAGGACGGCGTCGCGACGCCGGATGGGCTTGATTTCCCGCTGATCGAGGACTTTGTCGAGAGCCTGCGGCCGCACGCGCCGGACGCCGCGGCGTTCGATGCGTATGCGAACCAGTGGATCTACGGCACGGTGCTGCCCGAGCTCGAGGTGAACGACGCGAAGGTCGACGGCGCGGACGGCGCGTTTGTGACGACGGCGAAGGTCGTGAACTCCGCGAGTGGTGTGGCGGAGGTCACGGTGCGGGTTGAGGGCGTGAAGCCGGAGGCGAAGGACGCGGCGGCACCGCACGAGGATGTCGTGGTGCGCATCGCACCGGACGCGCCGGCGGAGATCGTGGTGAAGTCGGCGTTTAAGCCGGCGAAGCTCGTGGTGGATCCGGATGTGAAGCTGCTGTTCGCGGGACGAAAGCGCTGCGAAAAATCCCTCTGACCGCTGTGCACGGCACGTGCCACGCAGTGCCAGGCACAGCGCGGCACGTGCCGTTCACACAGGACGGTGAGCGCGAAGCTCGGTTTTTCGTGGGTCGGATGCAAGCGGCGGTGTGCACGGCATGTGCCATGCAGTGCCAGGCACAGGGCGGCACGTGCCGTGCACGGTTCAGGGTTGCTTGAGGGCGAGCAGGGCGTCCTCGCACGCGCGTGGCTCGGGGATGCCGTAGAAGCCCTCGGCCACCGTCCGCGTGCCTCCCTTTGAACCACGTTCGTAGCGCTCCGCGAAGAGCACCGTGCCGCGCCCGTCGGAGTGCAGCGTCTTCGTGATCTCACAGAGATCGCTCGGGCTCCACGACTGCACCTTGATGCTGCGTCCACACTGGATCTGCATCGCGCGCTGGTTCGTCACGCAGCAAGCTGTGCGCGCGGCCTTGCGCCCCACCCAAAGCGGCGACGTGACCATTCCGAGTCCGACCGCGAGGAAGGGCAGCCCGAACAGCGGAAACAGGATGAACGGCCCTGTTCCGCTCGCAGGCTTGCCCGAGCCGCCGCCGAACCACGCGCCCCAGGCTGCGGCACTGATCCAGAACGCGGCAAAGCCCCCGAAGAACAGCCCAAACAGCGCGACCGGCCACATCTTGCGCGCGAGGTACTTCGCCGCGGGCGTTCCCGCGTACCACAGTTCCTCGCCATCGCGCAGTTCGTCGCGCACGGCGGCGTCAAGTTCAGGCGTGAGTCCCGAGAGCGGCGTCATGGCGGGTCAGCCCTTCTTGACGAAGCAGGTCTTGAGCACCCACACCTGCTTGCCTTCGCGCACTTCGATCTCCTCGGCGCTGGAGGTGGTGCGGATGCCCTTGTAGGTCGTGCCTCGCTTGATCGTGGTCTTCGCGCCCTTCACGTCGAGGTCCTTGATGACCACGACCGAGTCGCCGTCCTTGAGGACGTTGCCGTTCGAGTCCTTGGTAATGACCGTCCATTCGTCTTCGTCGAAGCTCATGGGCGGAGTGTCACCGTTTTGGTGCGCTGGCACAAGTGCGCGCATCGCAGCCTCGCAGGCACGAGGCTCAGGGACGTACATGAGCGCGTTCGCCGCGGTCGAGCGGATGCCGCTCTTGAACCGAACATTTCCGCAGTTGGGCGAGACGATCCAGCAGTAGACCTCTTCGATATCGTCGGGCGCGATGGAGGTCACCGAGCGCTCTGGCCATGTCGTGATTCCGAGCGCGCGCCGGTCCGTCACGACCCACGCCGAACTCGCGGCCTTGCGTCGCGCATGGCGAGCATGCACGAGAAGGCCACCGAGCCCAACGATGAGAACTGTCGCCATGAAGACATCGATCGTGCCTTGGAGCACGCCGCGCGCACCGGTGACGAGGAGCGCCGCGCCGATGACCCACGCAAAGAGCGATGCCGCGAGTCCCGGCCACAGGAGGAGCGGACCACGAAGCGCACAGGCGAGTTGACCGGAGTCGAAGTCGGAGCGCGGGACGCCCGCGTACACGACCTGCTCGCCGGGCGCGAGTTCGGCGCGCACGGCCTCCGCGGCTTCCGAGGGAAGTTGGGCGAGCGCGGCGTCGGTGCTCATGCGCGTCCATCCGCATGCAGAGTGGGCTTGGAGATCAGCGCGCGCATCGCGGCCTCGCAGGCCTCGGGCATGGGGACATACATGAGCGCGTTTCCGTCGTGCGAGGGGACGCCCTTCAGGTAGCGGATGTTGCCGCAGTCGGGCTTGACGTTGTGCCTCGTGACTTCGGTGACTTCGGCCGCC
Organism: uncultured bacterium; assembly: GCA_903891095.1. GTDB lineage: Bacteria > Planctomycetota > Phycisphaerae > Phycisphaerales > SM1A02 > QWPT01. The sequence goes on from CAITDI010000020.1 coordinate 2,507, forward strand.
TCCCACGCGGCGACCTCGAGCCTGGGCCAGGTGGTGATCCGAAGCACGCGCTGGTTGGTCACGGCGTACACGGTGTGGCGGTTCGCGCGGCGCGCGCGGATCGAGGTGCGAGCGTTGAGCGCGCCCATGATGCCGAAGTAGATGGCTAGGAGTAGCCCGGGCTTGCCTTCGAAGATCCCCTTGGTTGCGCCGCTGGAGTCGATGGCCAATTGGACCAGGGCGCCGCAGCCAGCCAACGACATCGTCAGAGCCGCGACGGTTTCGGTGTCGAATCGCCAGATCCGCAGCAGCATGGTCACGTCGCGCTGCATGCGCGGTTGCCGCGCGTAGGCGACGGTTTCGCCCTCGCGCAGCTGTTGGCGCAGGGCGGCGTCGAGTTCGGGTGTGAGTTCGATCGCGGCGCTCACGCCCTCAGCATATCGGTGCACGGCACGTGCCGCGCAGTGCCAGGCACTGGGTGGCACGTGCCGTCCACGCAGGGGAGTCGCCATGAATCAGCTGGCCAAGGCGTGTTTCGGCGGGGTTTCCCGCGGACGGTCGGTGTGCACGGCACGTGCCGTGCAGTGCCTGGCACTGCATGGCACGTGCCGTGCACCGCGGTTAGGCGCGGAGGATCGCGGTGTTGACCTTGCCCTTCACATCCGTCAACCGGAAATCCCGCCCCGCATGGCGATACGTCAGCCGCTCGTGATCGAGCCCCGCGAGATGCAGGATCGTCGCGTGCAGATCATGGATGTCCATCACGCCTTCGACCGCCTCGCCGCCGTTCTCGTCGGTCGAACCGTACGAAAGCCCGCCCTTCACGCCGCCGCCGGCCATCCACATCGTGAAGCCCTTCGCGTTGTGGTCGCGTCCGTCGCCGTTCTGCGCGTACGGCGTGCGGCCGAACTCGCCGCCCCAGAGCACGAGCGTCTCGTCCAACATACCGCGCTGCTTGAGATCCGCGAGCAACGCCGCGATCGGCTGATCGATCTCGCCGCACTGCTTCTCGAGCTCGGTGCGCAGGTTGCGGTGCGTGTCCCATCCGCCGTGGCTGACCTCGATGAAACGCACGCCTTTCTCCGCAAACCGCCGCGCGAGCAGGCACTGCCGCGCGAAATCGTCGGTCGGCTCCTTGCCGACGCCGTACATCTCGAGCGTCTTCTTGTCCTCGTCGGCAAAGCTCACGAGGTCCGGCACCTCGGCCTGCATGCGGAACGCGAGCTCGTAGCTCTCGATCACGCCCTCGAGCTCGCGGTCCTGCTTCTCGCGCTTGAGGCGCTCCTTGTTCAGCCGCTGCACGAGATCGAGCTGCTCGCGCTGCGCGCCCGCGCCGAGGCGGTCGTTGTCGATGTGCGCGATCGAGTCGCCCTTTTCGCGCTTGCCGATCTTGACCGGCGTCGCCTGGTAGCTCGCGGGCAGGAATCCGCTGCCGTACAGCTGCGATCCGCCGTTGTCGCCGCGCGGATTGATCGCGATGAAGCCGGGGAGATTCTCGTTCTCCGTACCGAGGCCGTACAGCGCCCACGCGCCCATCGACGGACGCACGAACTGGAACGAGCCCGTGTGCAGCTGGATCGACGCCTGCGCGTGCGCGGGGATCTCGGCCTTCATGCCGCGCAGGAGGCACATGCTGTCGGCCTGCTTGCGGAGGTTCGGGAAGAGGTCGCTGATCCACAGGCCCGACTTGCCCGACTGCTGGAACTTCCACGGGCTCGCGAGGAGCTTCGAGTTCCCGCGAAAGACCGCGCCGTCGTTGAGCGCGAGCTCGGGCTTGTAGTCGAACGTATCGATGTGGCTCGGCGCGCCGGCCATGCAGAGGAAGATGATGCGCTTCGCGGTCGGCGCGAAATGCGGCTTCTTCGGTGCGAGCGGGTTCGTCGCGTCGTCATCCTGCAGCAGCGGCAGTGCGGAGATCGGGAAGCCCGACGCGCGCGCGGCCATCGCGGCGAACGCGACCGAGCCGAATCCGCAGGCGGCGTAGCGAAGCATGTCGCGGCGGGAGTAGGCGAGGGGAAGTCGGTTGCAGCAGAGGTCGGACATGGTGTGCTCCCGCAGTTGCGGCGGTTCAATCCAACGTTCAATTTACGGTTCAGTCCACGATTCAGTCCACGATTCAGTCCGCGATTCAGTCCACGGTTCTGAATTCACCCGAGAGAAACAGCGCCTGGCAGAGCGCGGAGTATGCGCGAAGCTCGCTGTTCGGAGCGTCGGATTTCGGCGTGTTCCCCGTGTTCCCCGTGTTCCCCGTGCCGCGCACGCGGTCGCGAATGCGCTGCGCGACGGCCTCGCGGCGGACTTGCCGCGCGTCCTTCTGCGCCGCGCTCGCCTTCGCGCCGCCGTCATGCGCGACGGCCTTGCTGAAATCAGCGAGGAACTCGCGGCACGCGATCACTTCGCTAGGCGCAGGCTTGCGCCCGAACGCGATCGCGAACGCCGCGTTGATGCGGTCGACGTCCTTCGCGTTCGACTTCTCGTCCTTGCCGTCGGTGGCGTCGAGCACGCGCTTGGCAAACGCATCCGCCGCGCGCGCGATCTCGTCGCTGTTCATCAGGAACAGCGCCTGCGTCGGCACATTCGTCGTGTCGCGCTGGCCTGTGACATACGCGGTCTCGGCGAAATCGAACACATCGAGCGCCTCGGGAATCTTGTCGCGCACGATCGGCAGGTACACGCTGCGATGGTTGTCGGGCGCCTGCACGATGTTGGTCATGATGCGGTCCTGCGCAGCGCCGCGCGCGCCGCCTTCGGTGTAGGCGACGGGCGAGCCCGTGCGCGGATGCAAGTCCAGCGTTCCCGCCGCGAGCAGCATCGAATCGCGGATCGCCTCGGCCTCGAGGCGCTTCTTCGGCATGCGCCAGAAGTACGCATCGTCCGGGTCGCGCTCCGCGTTCTGCGCGTTGAACGCGCTCGACATCTGGTACGCGCGCGAGAGCATGATCTCGCGGATGAGCTTCTTCGTGCTCCAGCCATTGGCGATGAGGCGCGTGGCGAGATGGTCGAGCAGCGCGGGATTCGTCGGCTTCTGCCCGCTCATGCCGAAGTTGTCGGGCGTCGGCACGATGCCGTTGCCGAAGAGATGCAGCCACACGCGGTTCGCCCACACGCGTGCGGTGAGCGGGTTGTCCTTGTCGGTGATCCACTGCGCGAGCTCGAGTCGGCCGCTGCCCTTGGCGATCGTCGGCTCATCGCCCTGCGAGACAAGCTTGACGAATCCGCGGTGCACGACGTCGCCGGCCTTGTCGAGCTCGCCGCGGTCGAGGACGCGCGCGTTGAGCATCTGCCTGCGATCGGCGGCGCCCATCGCCACGAGGTTCGCATCGGTCGGCTCGCCGCGCTCGTCGTAGCGGCTCACGAGGCTCTCCGTGTTGCGCGAGATTCCCGCAGCAGCGCGGGCGCGCACGACCTGCTGCTGCAGATTCGCGGGGAGATCCTGGCCCTTGAGCCGCGCCTGTCGCGCCTGCTCGATGAGCTCTGCGGACTTCTTCGCCTCGGCCTGCGCGCGCTCGGCGGCTGTCGCGATCAGCGAGCGCATCTGCGGCGGCATCGTCGGGCCTGGTGAAACCCCCGCGTCCTTCGGCAGCGCGATGAGCTCGGCGGGATGGTTGTTGCCCTGCGCGTCGAAGGTTCCGTAGCGCGTGTCGGTCGACAGGAAGATGCCCGCGACCGCGTAGTAGTCCTTCTGCGTGATCGGATCGAACTTGTGGTCGTGGCAGCGCGCGCACGCGACCGTGAGCCCGAGCATGCCCTGCGTGGTCGCATCAAGCTGCTCGTCGGCGAGATCCATCTGGAACTGCGGCTTTCCGCGCGCATTGTGGCTCTTGGTGCCGACCGCGAGGTAGCCGGTGGCGATCGCGAGCTCGGCGCGCTCGGCGTCGTTCTTCGCAGGAAGCAGATCGCCCGCGAGCTGCTCGGTGAGAAAGCGATCGAACGGCTTGTCGCCGTTGAACGCCGCGATCACGTAGTCGCGGTAGCGCCACGCGTGCGGGTAGAAGATGTTCGACTCCTTGCCGCTGGATTCCGCGTAGCGCGCGACGTCGAGCCAGTGGCGGCCCCAGCGCTCGCCGAACTGCGGGCTTGCGAGCAGGCGGTCGACGACATGCGCGAACGCGTCCTTCGAAGGGTCGGCCTCGAACGCGCGGATCTCCGCCTCGCTCGGCGGAAGCCCCGTGAGATCGAGGCTCGCGCGACGGATCAGCGTGCGGCGGTCGGCGGGAGCAGCGGGGGAGAGGTCCTTCTCGGCGAGCTTCGCGAAGAGCAGCGCGTCGATCGCGTCGTGCGACCAGTCGGCGTTCGCGACCTTCGGGACATCGGGCCTCGCGATCGGGCGATACGCCCAGTGCGTCGTCTTGCCTTCGGCGATGTCCTTGTCGCTCCAGCGATGCGCGGTGCCAGGGGACGCTTGCTTGTCGTCGGGCTCCTCGGCGCGTTCCTCGCGCGGATCGGGCGCGCCCATCGCGACCCACTTCTCGAGCGCGCGGATCTCGGCGGCGGGCAGCTTGCCGTCGGGCGGCATCTGCAGGTCGACATCGTCGTAGCGAACCGCGCGGATCAGCAGGCTCGAGTCGAGGTCGTTCGGCACCACCGCGGGACCGCTCTTCCCGCCGCGGCGGATCGCATCGCGCGTGTCGACGCGCAGGCCGCTCTTGGCAAGGCGCGCGTTCTTCGAGTGGCAGCCGTAGCACTCGCGGATGAGCACCGGGCGGATCTCCTCCTCGAAGAACTTGATCTGCTCGGCCGTCGGCGGGCGGGTTTCGATCGAGGCGATCACCGAGGCGTCGCGGACGGAGTCGGCCTGCATGGGTTCCGACGGCACGGGTTCCGACTGCATCGGCGGCTCGCCGGCGTCCGCGCGCGGGTTTGCAGCATTCGCGACGGCGATCGACAGCGCGCCACCAGCCAGCGCAAGGCAAAGCAGACCCAGACGCCGAGAAATTGTGGTTCGGTTCACATGCATGGCAGCACCGTTGGAGCGGTCGGGAAACGGAGGTAGATCGGCATGATTGCGGTGGCGTGCGGGGAATCGGCTTTGAAATTCGTGAACCTGGTCGGGCCGCGGTCAGGAACTTGCATTGTGTTCGCAAAAGTACACGCTTCGGCTTGCAGGGGTTGGGTTTGGGGTGATTCTGTCAACACGGCGTACGCAGCCCCGCGTTGTCGTGCAGAGGTCCCCAAATGGCTATTGAGGTTGTTCGTTTTTCCGCGTGTCGTACGGCCGTTCTTGCGGTCGTTGCGGCGCTGTCCGCGTCGGCTCTGGCCACGCCCGCGTTGGCACAAGGCGCCAACGATTGCGCCTCGGCCCAGCGCGTCAAGGGATACGGCACGTTCGCGTTCGACACCAACGGCGCCACGACGGATGGCTCGGCCGATGCCCTCTGCAATTTCTTCAGTGTCTCGCAGATCTACAACGACGTCTGGTTCAGCTTCACCGCGCCCGAGACCTTCGTGGTCGAGGTCGCGCTTTGCGGCGGTACCTCGCTCGATAGCAAGCTCGCCGTGTACGAAGGCTCCACCTGCAGCGCGCCTGTGATTGCGTGCAACGACGACAGCTGCAGCCTCCAGTCGAAGGTCAGCTTTGGCGCGCAGGCAGGGCAGACGTACCTCGTCCGCATCGGCGCGTACAGCGCGGCGGATTTCGGCTCGGGCAGTTTCACAGTGTCACCGCTGCTCCCGCTGGCCGATGCGACCGATCCCGCGACGGGCATCCGCTACATCGCGGTCAACGCCACGACTTGGAACGCGTCCGAAGCGCTCGCGCAGTCGCTCGGCGGACATCTCGTCTCGATCGGCAGCCAGGCGGAGCAGGATTTCGTGCATGCGAACTTCGGCAACGTCGCGGGCGCGGATCGTCGCGTGTGGATCGGCTTCTCCGACGCGGCGAGCGAAGGCTCGTTCGTGTGGAGCGATGGAACGCCGACCAAGTACACCAATTGGAATCCCGGCGAGCCGAACAACTCCGGCGGCGTCGAGCACTACGCCGAGATGCTCGGTTCGAACGGCAAGTGGAACGACCTCAACGATGCGGGCGCGGGCTACGCGCACATCGCGGTGATCGAGTTCCCGCGGAGCGCGCCTCCGTGCCCGGCGGACCTCAACCACAGCGGTGCGGTGGATGCGCAGGACATCGCGGCGATGCTGAGCGCATGGGGCGGTGCTGGCGGTGACATCACCGGCGACGGCACGACGAACGCGCAGGACATCGCCGCGCTGCTGAGCGCGTGGGGTCCGTGCCAGTGATGGCAGTGGCGGCGTGAGCTTTCGATTCGACTCCCGCGTCCAGCGTTCCGCGGGCTTCCGCCCACGGGCATTCGAGCAACTGGCCGTCGTCAACCTTCGTTGGCCATGAATGCCCGTCAGGCGAAAGCCTGCGGCACGGGTTGCGTGAGCGTTCGATGGTTCGACTCCCACGTCCAGCTTTCCGCGGGCTCCCGCCCACGGACATTCACGCAACTGGCCGTCGCGAGCCTTCGATCCATCCGACTCCCACCGTCATGCACGCACCTCGTCACGCGAACTTCGCCGCGCCCACGCGGGCGATCTGCGCTTCGCGCAGCTCCGTGATCTCGTCGCGCACGCTCGCCTCCGCGCCGCCGTCGGCAAGCGCGAATCCCACGCGCAGCACCTCCGCCTGCGTCACCGACTCAGGCGGCCGCGACGGCGCGTAGCGGTTGCCGCTGCCTTCGATGCGGTGCGCGAGCCCGCGGCGCTCGAACAGCGTGAGCAGCTCGCGCGCGACCGCGGGCGTCACGCCCGTGTGCCGCACCAGCGTGTCGACCGAGACCCCGCGGCCCGTGTGAAATCGCGTGCAGATCGCGCGGTAGCAGCCGATCGCCTGCGCGGGCTCGAACAGATCCGGCGCCGCAATGCCCGCCGCCAGGCTGCGTCCTCCGCGCGACAGTCCCTGCAGGATCGCCGCCGTCTGCAGGCCGAACAGCACCGCGAGCCACATCAGGTACACCCACATCATGAACAGCGGCACGAGCCCGAGCGATCCATACAGCTGGCTCGCTGAGAACGTTCCCGCGAGCGATGCGCCGAGAAAGCGCTTGCCGAGCTCGATGAGCAACGTCGCCACGAACGCGCCGAGGATCGCCGCGCGCAGGTCGACGCGCGCGTTCGGCACCGTCGCGTACGCGGCCGCCAGCAGCGCCCACAGCGACGCGAACGCGCCGATCGTCGAGAACACCTGCGCCGCGAACAGAGCGGCCGTACTGTCTGCGCCGATGAAACCCGCCGCCGACCGGAACGCGATCGGCAACGCCGCAAACAGCACAGGTCCCGCGGTGATCACGAACCAGTAGATGAGCACGCGCCGCACGAGCGAGCGCCCGCTCGGCGCGCGATAGATGGTGTTGAAGCTCGACTCGATCGCGACCATCGTCCACACCGCGCTGAACGCGACGGCGAGCGCGCCGATCACGCCGATGCCCGCGAGGTCGATGTTCGCAGCCTCGCGCGCGAGCGACTCGATCCACGCGCCGAGCGGAACGCTCTTGGCGGAGTCCTTGTCGGCCGCGATCGACACCGTGTGCAGGCCGAGCGACTCGACGACCTGGTGCACGAGTTCGCCGAAGCCACTGCCGAGCAGCGAGCGCGTGACGAGCGTCGCGACGACGAGCACGGGCAGCATGCCGAACAGCGTGCGGAACGCGAGGTTCGCCGCCATCGCGGGCGCCTGCGAGAGCTGGATCTGCGCGACCGCGAATCGCACGGCGATCGCGAGGTCGCGCGGTCGCGGGCGCGGCGCGTCGGGGATGACCGCGGATGTGGCGGGCTCGGAATTGGCGTTGGTCGGCTCGGGCATCCCCGCATTGTGCCTATGCCGAATGCACACACAACGCTTACGGTGTCTGCACCTGCGCGGATTTCGAAGTTAAGTCACCGTTGCGGGATGGTTTGCCCTCGCGAGAGTGCTCGGTGATCGCCGCTCGCCGCGCGCGCGGCTGCATCGGATCTGAACGAAACCCCCACAAAGGGCGGGTTTTTTGCGATTCGCGATGGCTGGCGCAAACACGTTCTGAACCGAAACGCCGCCACCAACGAGGCAAGGCTTCACGATTCGCAAATGAACGAGGCGTACTTTCCCCTCGCGAAGTTGTTCTCGACTTGCGGTCTCGTTGACCGCAAGAGCGCGCCGCGCGGCGCGTCGAACCCTTCGGCATCAGTTGAGAGGCCCTCCCCCAGAGCGCCTTGAGAAGGAACGAACCAATGAAGATGACCCTCGCAACCATCGTCGCCTCGGCCGCCGTCGGCACGCTCGCCTCGGGCGCGCTCGCCGCGGAAATCCTCGTGACCTCCGACATCACCACGTCGACCACCTGGACCAGCAACAACGTCTACAACCTCCAGGGCCAGATCTACGTCACGCCCGGTGCGACCCTGACGATCCAGCCCGGCACGATCCTCGCGAGCACCACCAACATCGGTGGCAGCCTCTCGGTCTGCCGCGGCGCGCGCATCATCGCGATCGGCACGCAGGAGAACCCGATCGTCTTCACCTCGAAGGCCGACGTCGCCACCTGGACCGCTGGCAACCCGAAGACCGGCACCTGGCGCGCGGCTTGCAACGAGTGGGGCGCGCTGACCCTGATGGGCGCCGCCTACATCTCCGAGAACGCGGTCGCGACCAACACCGCGGCTCCGAACGCCGCGAACTACGCCGTCATGGAAGGCCTCGTGTCCTCCGGCGCCGGCGACACGCGCGTCCTCTACGGCGGCGGCAACGACGATGACAACAGCGGCACCCTCTCGTACTGCACGTTCCGCTACGGCGGCAAGGTCATCGGCCTCGCCAACGAGCTCAACGGCCTCTCGATGGGTGGCTGCGGTCGCGAGACCCACGTCGACCACATGGAGATCATGAACAACGTCGACGACGGCATCGAGGTCTGGGGCGGCACCGTCGACTTCAAGTACTGCTCGATCTGGAACATCGGCGACGACTGCTTCGACATCGACCAGGGCTGGCGCGGCCGGGCCCAGTTCATGCTGATGGTCGCGGGCTACTCGCAGGACGCGGCGCAGGGCTCCGGCGTCACCGACAACGGCATCGAGATGGACGGCGCTGAGCAGTCCGACTACCAGCCCGTCACCGCTGGCTGCATCTACAACGCCACCGTCATCGGCAACCCGGGCACCAACGCCTCGGGCTCGAACGGCAGCGACCAGGCGACCGCGTGGCGCGACAACTGCAACATGCAGATCCGCCAGTCGGTCTTCATGCAGTGGGGCGAGATGCTCGTCAAGAACGACAACGTCGACGGCGACGGTGGCGCAGGCTACGGCTTCAACGGCACGCTGACCTTCGCGCAGCGCTGGGCGACGCCGTCGAGCTTCCTCCTCGGCACCGACGCGGCCAACAAGAACGCGCCGGCGAGCCCCGTCAACTTCTACAAGTCGCAGCTCGCGGGCAACCTCTGCGAGATCTACGACTCGGTCGCGTACGACTTCCCGAACACGACCGCGGTGACCATCGCCACGATCGCTGGTCCGACCAACTACAACCAGGCTGACCAGGTCGGCTTCTCGAACGCCGCGATGCACAACGTCAAGGCGACGACCCTGCCGATCGCGAGCATCACCCGCGGCCGCAACGTGCTGCTCCAGACCGGTCTCCTCGGCGTCAAGCCGGTGACCAAGCTCGACCCCCGCGCTGCGAACGACGCGGTCACGGCGTTCAGCACCGCGCCGAACAACGGCTTCTTCACCCCGGTGACCTACCGCGGCGCGTTCAGCTCGACCGACAACTGGCTCTGCAACTGGTCGGCGTCGGATGCCTTCGGCTTCCTCGCCTACCCGGCTGGCTTCACTTGCTCGATCGTTCAGCCCTGCCCGGCTGACCTCAACGGTGACGGCGTCGTCAACGCGTCGGACCTCGCTGGCCTCCTCGGCGGCTGGGGCACCACCAATGGCGACGTGGACGGCAGCGGCTCGACCGACGCCGCTGACCTCGCGGCGCTCCTCGGCGCCTGGGGCAACTGCCCGTAATTTCACGCGACGAAAGTCGTATGCTTGAACCCAACCGGTGGCGGGGAGGAATCCCCGCCACCGATTTCATTGACAGACCATCTCGTCGGACCACACATGCAACGCATCACGCTCGCCGCATCCGTCGTCGTCGCAACGCTCGCCTTCTCGATCGCGCCGCTCGCGTCGGCGCAGACCGCGCCGGCTGCAGCCAGCGACAAGACCGCGCCGACGTGGCAGGATGACTTGCTCGTGTGGGGCTTCGGCGCCGCCTCGGCGATTCCGTCGGATCCGCATCTCCGCGACAAGGCTGCAGCGCAAGAGAACGTCGCGCTCACCGCGATCCAGCTCGGCCTGAGCACCCGTGCCGCGGGATTTGCCAACGGCATGGAGAACTGGCGTCGCGGCTCCGTCTACGGCCAGCTCGCGATCGAGGCCGCGAAGGCTGGCCGCGCCGATGCGGTCAAGACCTACGAACAGTTTGCGGAGAACGCGCTCGCGGGAGCCGAAGACTGGCAGCGCGATCGCGTGCTGGTCAAGCTCGCGCAGGCGCATGCGTGGCTCGGCGACGAGGCCACCGCAGCGCGGCTCGAGAAGGGCGTCGGCGAGGCCGAGGTCGGCAAGGTCGCGGCGGTCAACGCTGCGCGCGCGAAGCCAGAGGATTTCGACGCCCAGCTCGCGATCCTCGTCAAGTCGATCGCCACCAAGGATCTCGATGTGACTCGCAATGCCTTCGAGACCGCCGCGCTGCTCGCCAAGAGCGCGGGCTCCGATGATGCGCGCTGGACCAAGATCGAGGAAGCCATCGCAGGCGCGTCGGTCAAGATTCCGCGCGACATCAAGATGGAGGCGCTTCTTCGCCTCGCGGATGTCCGCAGCGAACTGGGTGCGAAGGATGCGGCGAAGGCGCTGATCGCCAAGGCTGTCGCGATGCGCGTCGGCGCGGTGTGGATGCTCGATTCCGAGGTGCCGTTGTCCGCGTCGATCGCGCGCCGCCTCTCCGCCGCCGGCGACGTCGCTGGCGCGCGCGCCGAGCTCGACAGGGGCATGGCGTCGTTCGAAGCCAACAAGTCCAAGCTGCCCGACGTCTTCCGCGCACAGGCGCTCTGCCCGGCTGCGGAAGCATTCGCGCGCATCGGCGAGACGGCTCGCGCCAAGGCCGTCTACGACATGGCGATCACCGAGAGCCAGCTCAATCCCAACTCGCGTCCGCGCGCCGAGGATCTCGCGCGCATCTGCGCGTCGATCGCCCGCTCGGGCATCGAGCCGGATCCCGCGATGGTCGCGCGCATCCGCGCGTGCGTTGCTGGGCTCAAGACCCCGTGGTGACGGACCGTGGTGATGCCCCCGTGGTGATGCCCCCGTGGTGACGGCCCGTGGTGTCGACCCCGTGGTGACGCGCCGTTGGTAAAGACCCGCGCTTGATTCATGTTCAGATCGCATGAACCCGCGGCTCGGCTCGCACGGGGCCGCGCGCCCTCACACAACCTCGACGCGCGCTGAACCATTCATTCACATGAATCACATGTGAACGGCACTCAGTGTTACGGCGAGACCTTTAGTTTTCCGCCTTCACAAAGTCAGGGCAGGCGCCTCACCCGAGGACGCCGTCGAACGAAGGCGAGAACCCCCATGAAGAACGAGACACATGCAGATCCCTCGGCCCGCCGCCAGGGTCATGCCGTGGCGCTCCGCGCCTGCGGAATCGCGCTGGCGGTCGGCATTCCGTGCGCCGCGCTCGTGCCGATGCAGGACACGGCAAGCCAGGACGGACGGTCGCTCGAGGAGACCCGCGTCACGATGTCCAAGTGGATCGAGACGCAGCAGATCATCGGTCGCGAGCGCAACGACTGGACGCAGGGCAAGGAGATCCTCAAGGGCCGCATCGACCTGATCGGCAAGGAGGTCTCCGGCCTCGACGAGAAGATCAAGCAGGCCGAGGCCAGCGTCACCGAGTCGAACAAGAAGCGCGACGAGCTCGTCGCCGACCGCGAGCAGCTCAAGGCCGCGACCACGCAGCTGGTTGCATCCGTCACCGCGATGGAGGCCGAGGTCAAGAAGCTCTCGAAGCTCCTGCCCGACCCCGTGCGCACCAAGCTGCAGCCGCTGTTCGTGCGCGTTCCTGAGGATCCGGCGGCCACCAAGGTCTCGGTCGCGGAGCGCTTCCAGAACGTGCTCGGCATCCTGAACGAACTCAACAAGGCCAACAGCGAGATCACCGTGAGCTTCGAGGTTCACAAGCTCGCCGACGGCAGCTCCGCCGAGGTGCAGGCGATCTATGTCGGCCTCGCGCAGGCGTACTTCGTGAGCCCGACCGGCGAGGCCGGCATCGGCCGTCCGACCGCGGACGGCTGGAAGTGGGAGCCCGCGGCCGGCGCCGCGAACCAGGTCCTCAGCGCGCTCGAGATCCTCCAAGGCAAGCAGTCCCCGGCCTTTGTGCCGCTTCCGGTGAAAATCCAATGAACACCATCCACCGCACTTTCAGCCTGATGACCGCGAGCCTGTTCGTCGGAGCCGCCTGCTTCGCGCAGGCGCCCGTGAGCGAGCCCGCGCCGCAGTCCACCGCGATCAGCCAGGTCGGCAAGAGCGCCGACGAGCGCCTCGCCAAGAGCATCGCCGACCTCAACGCGCTCCGCGAGCAGGTCGCCGCCGAGAAGCTCCCGCTCTCGCAGCAGCTCACCGGCCTCGAGGAACGCGTCACCCAGCTCCGCAAGGACAGCGACCGCGTGTCGCGCCTCGTCGACGCGGGCGCGCTCGAGATCGCCTCGATCAAGCAGGAGATCAAGGCGCGCCAGGACGAGCTCAGCTACGTCGGCAACCTGCTCGACGAGTACGCGCGCAACTTCGAGACCAAGGTCAATCCCGTCGAGCTGCAGGTCTGCGGAGCCGCCGTCGCCAACGCGAAGGAAGCCACCGAGAACAAGACGCTCGCGATGACCGACCGCTTCTCGCGCCAGACGACCTTCGTCGACAGCTCGATCAAGCGCGCGTTCGACGTCATCGGCGGCACGCGCTTCGCGGGCGTCGGCGTCGATGTGCTCGGCACCGTGTCCGAGGGCCAGTTCGCGATGATCGGCCCGATCGCGCTCTTCCGCGCGAACTCCGGCCTCGCGGGCCTCGCGGTTCCGCAGGCGGGCTCGGACAAGCCGCTCATCCGTCCGCTCGAAGGCGACCTCGCGCCGGCCATCGGCTCGCTGATCGCGACCGGCGAAGGCACGCTCCCGCTCGATCCGTCGCGCGGCGGCGCGCTCAAGGCGCTCGTCCAGAAGACGAACCTCGTGCACCTGTTCCTCAAGGGCGGCCCGATCATGTGGCCGATCCTCGCGGCGTCGATCCTCGCGCTCGCCGTCGTGCTCGAGCGCGTGCTCTTCCTCCTCAACGAGCAGCGCAAGCGCGACCGCAAGTCGCTCAACCGCTTCTTCGGCGAAGTGGAGAAGGGCGACCTCAACGCAGCGATCGCGATCTCGAAGCAGACCAAGGATGTCGTCGCGACGACCCTCGGCTACGCGCTCGAGAACCGCGAGGACTCGCTGGCCGACGCGCTCGACTACGCGCAGTCGCGCACGCTCAAGCGCTACCGCCGCGGCATCGCGATCCTCGACACGATCATCACGCTTGCGCCGCTCCTCGGCCTGCTCGGAACCGTCACCGGCATGATGGGCTCGTTCTCCGTCATCGGCGGCGACCTCAGCTCGCCGGGCGCGATCACGGGCGGCATCGCGGAGGCGCTCATCGCCACCGCATGCGGCCTCGGCGTCGCGATCACCTGCCTCCTGCCGTTCAACTACCTGAACGCCAAGGTCGAGGAGATCGAGGGCGACCTGTCGAGCGCATCCGCTCACATCCGCCTCGCGTTCGAGCGCGTCGAGCGCAAGGGCACGAAGTCCTCGCACGGCAAGTCCAGCAGCTCGCACGCCGCGCCGGTCGCGGGGGGAGCCTGACATGGCCGGTGGAGGTGGCGGCGGCGGAGGCAAGCGCAAGAAGGCGCGCCTCGAGATCATCCCGCTGATCGACATCATCTTCTTCCTTCTGGCGACCTTCGTCATGGTGTCTCTCTCCATGACGAAGAACCAGGGCGTCCAGGTCGCGCTGCCGACGGCATCGACCTCGACCTCGCTCGGCGACCAGGCCGAGATGGACAAGACGGTGACGCTCAGCGTGAACGACAAGGGCGAGGTCTTCTTCAACAAGGAGAAGATCACCATCGCGCAGCTGCCCATGAAGCTGCAGACCTACAAGGTCGGCGCGAAGGACCCCAAGTGCGTCATCAACAGCGATGCGGGCGCGAGCTTCAAGCATGTCGTGGCCGTTCTCGACGAAGTCCGCAAGGCGGGCATCGCCAAGGTCGGCATCAACACCGACAAGAAGTGACCTGACCGAGGAATCCTCATGAAGTTCGGACTCATACTCGGCATCGTGGGCGCGGTCTTCGTCCACATCCTCATCCTCCTCTTCGGCGGCATCTTCTTCATGCACGACGACGACGGCGCGGTCAAGACGCGCGAGGTCGCGCTGCTGAGCGAGACCGAAGCCGAGAAGAAGAAGGACGAGAAGGACCTCGAGCAGAAGCCGACCGAGGACGTGCAGGAGTCGAAGGAAGAAGTGCCCGACGCGTCGGAGCTCGTGCGCAACCTCGAGGTGCAGCCGGTCAACGCCGCGCCTGCGCTCGCGGAGGCGAGCCTCGCGGCCATCGAGCAGGCGCTCAACGGGAGCGCTGGCGGCGGCGGCGATTTCGGCGGCGCGATGAACTTCAACTCCGGCGGCGTGATCGGCGGCAAGGGCACGGGCGGCGTGTCCGAGGAGAAGCTCGAGGAGGCGTTCAGCCTCAGCGAGATCGACCAGAAGCCGCGCGCGGTCTACCAGGTCGCGGGCAACTATCCCGGCGAACTCCGCGGCAAGAAGCTCGAGGGCGTGGTGTCGGTGATCTTCGTCGTCGACGCAGCGGGGCGCGTGTCGAACCCGCGCATCGAGAAGTCGTCGCATCCCGCGTTCGAGAAGCCCGCGCTCGACGCGGTCAAGCAGTGGAAGTTCGAGGCCGGCGTCAAGGGTGGCGAGCGCGTCGCGTGCCGCATGCGCGTGCCGATGCGGTTCCAGCCCAAGTGAATAAATGGCGCGATGTACAGAGCGGAAGCCAAGGCAACTGATTACACGCGCTGATCAAGCGCAGATGCAAGAGCGAACCATGCAGCACCTCAACACGGCCATCAGCACGGTCATCGGCAAGACGTCCTTCCTCCGCACGCTCGGCGTGATCGCAGCGACCTCGCTCGCGGGCATCGCGTTCGGCGCCAAGCAGGACGGCGACGCGGGCGTCGCGGCCGCGACCGACTTCACCAAGCGCGAGGTCGCCGAGATCTGGCGCGACCCGACCTTCCAGAAGCAGTTCGTCGGCGGCTACGGCGTGAACGCCGAGATCGAGCCGCGCGTGACCAAGGAAGAGGTCGCGCTCCTCGAGAAGGTCCGCCCGCTCATGGCCGACAGCCTGCCGAAGGCCGAGGAGGCGATGCTCGCGGGCATGAAGCCGAACTGCTCCGCGATCCTCGACTTCACGCTCGGCGGCATGCTCTTCCAGCAGGACAAGCTCGTCGATGCGCTGGTCTCGTATCGCAAGGCCGTGGAGAAGTTCCCGACCTTCCGCCGCGCGTTCCGCAACATCGGCCTGATCAGCGTGCGGAACAGCGACTTCGAGGGCGCGATCGCGGCCTTCAACAAG
The DNA here is from genome assembly GCA_903891095.1 of uncultured bacterium. GTDB lineage: Bacteria > Planctomycetota > Phycisphaerae > Phycisphaerales > SM1A02 > QWPT01. The sequence continues at coordinate 18,165 of CAITDI010000020.1, forward strand.
ATGATCGAGCTCGGCGGCGCGGATCCGTACTCGTACGGCCTGCTCGGCTTCTCGCATGCGTCGCGGCAGGACTTCCAGCCGGCGGAGAGCGCGTACCGCAACGCGCTGCTCCTGCAGCCCGACAACATCGAGTGGCGACTCGGCCTCACGCGCTGCGTGTTCAAGCAGGGCAAGTTCGACGACGCTGCGGCGCTGCTCGACGTGCTGATCCAGAAGTTCCCCGACAAGGCGGACTTCTGGCTGCTCCAGGCGCATACCTACCTCGGCATGAAGCAGCCGATCAAGGCCGCGATGAACCTCGAGGCCATGGACGTGCTCGGCAAGTCGTCGCTCGACAGCCTGTACACGCTCGGCGACATCTACCTCACCGACAACCTGCCCGATCTCGCGCTCGGCGCGTACACCCGCGCGCTCGCGCTCGATCCGGCGCAGCCGGCCGCGCGTCCGATGCGCTCCGCCGAGCAGCTCGCCGCACGCAGCGGCATGCCGCAGGCACGCAAGCTGGTCGAGGCGATCAAGCTCGCGCGCAAGGACGCCGTGGATGACGCCGACAAGCGCAAGCTCCTCAAGCTCGAGGCGCGTCTCTCGATGGCCGACGGTGGCGGCAACGAGTCGACCGCCGCGGTGCTCGAGGAGATCCTCAAGCTCGATCCGCTCGACGGCGAGGCGCTGATGCTCCTCGCGCAGCACTACGCGTCGCACGGCCAGCCCGACAAGGCGATGCTCTACTACGAGCGCGCCGCGGGTCTCGAGCAGTTCGCCGCCAACGCGAAGGTGCGCCACGCGCAGCTCTATGTCGGGCAGTCGCGCTTCTCCGAGGCGATCCAGCTGCTCCGCCAGGCGCAGGAGATCAAGCCGCGCGAGGACGTCGCCCGCTACCTCGAGCAGGTGGAGCGCATCTCCAAGGCGCGTCGCTAACAGCCCGTCATCGTGGCCGTCATCGGGCCCGTCACCGAGCCCGTCACCGAGCCCGCCGCGTTCCGCAGTTGAACAGTCCAAACGAGAAAGACGACTGGCACACGCATGAACCTCTCACGGACCATCTGGGCGACCTCCGGTGTCGTCATGATCCTGACCTCGAGCGCGTACGCGCAGCAGGCGGGTTCGCTGCGCGGCGTGCTCACCGACCGCGAGTTCGGCACGCCGATCTCGGGCGCGACGGTGACGATCGTCGAGACGGGCTTCCGCACCAAGTCCAACGATCAGGGCAACTACGTCTTCAGCGATGTCGCGCCTGGGCGATACACGGTCACGATCACCAAGGATGGATTCGTCCGCCAGGTCAAGCAGGATGTCCTCGTCAGCGAAGGCCAGCTGGCGGATCTCGATGTCGAGCTGAGCGGTGAATTCCAGGACATGGACGAGTTCCTCGTCCAGGAGATCGAGGTCGGCGGCACGGAGTCGGCGCTGCTCAAGCTGCGTCTCGACAGCCCGCAGCTGCTCGACTCGGTCGGCGCGGAACTCATGGCCAAGGCCGGCGTGAGCGATGCGGCCGCCGCGCTGCAGCTCGTGCCCGGCGCGACGGTGCAGGACGGCAAGTACGCGGTCATCCGCGGTCTGCCTGACCGCTACGTGAGCGCGCAGCTCGAGGGCGTGCGCCTTCCGACCGCGGACGCCGAGCGCCGCGCGGTGCAGCTCGACCAGTTCCCGACCGCGGTGCTGAGCAGCGTGCAGGTGAGCAAGACCTTCACGCCCGACCAGCAGGGCGACGCGTCGGGCGGCGCGGTCAACATCGACCTCAAGGACATCCCCGACGAGACGGGCTTCGAGCTCAAGAGCCAGCTCAAGTTCAACTCGCAGTCGTCGTTCAACGACCAGTTCCTCAAGGATCCGCGCGGGAGCCTGTCGTTCTGGGGCAACGATCCCAACCGCAGCATCCCGACCGACCTCATCGGCCAGAGCTGGCCCGATCCGATCGCAGGCGACGCGGGCTCGTCGCCGACCAACTACAAGTGGTCGGCCTCGGGCGGCGGCAAGTGGGAGCTCGATGAAGGCGTCAAGATCGGCGCGTTCGGCAGCATCTTCTACGAGCGCGACTCGTCGTACTACGACAACGGCGTGAACGACTCGTGGATGGTCAATCCCGTCTACGGCGTCGTGCCCGAGTTCTCGCAGGGCAGTCCCGACCAGGGCGGGTTCCAGTCGAGCCTGCTCGACGTGACGCAGGGCTCGCAGTCGGTCCAGTGGGGCACGCTCGGGTCGGTCGGCATCGAGACGAAGAACCACAAGGTCGGCGCGACGTTCCTCTACACGAACCTCGCCGTCGACACCGCCTACACCGCGACCAACACGCGCGGCAAGGAGTACTTCACGGGTCCGCAGTTCGATCCGAACAACCCGCCGTACGACCCGAACGATCCAGGCGCGCCCGGCAACACGGGACAGCTGTTCTGGTCGCCATACCAGCGCTACGACACGGTCGTCTACACCGAGAACACCACGACGTCGACGATCTTCAAGGGCGATCACAAGCTGATCCTCGACGACAGCGAGGGTGGCGACGGCTTCTTCCAGGCGCCGCAGCTCGACTGGCGCCTCTCCACCAGCCAGGCCGTGTTCGATCAGCCCGACAAGACGCAGATGTCGGCGCAGTGGCTGCCGCCGTCGAACGAGATCGACCCGAGCCTGCCCGGCATCTGGCTCGCGCTCCGCCCCGCGGAGAACTCGAACCTCGGCTGGATGCAGCACATCTGGGAGAAGATCACCGAGGACAGCACGCAGGTCGCGGTCAACCTCAAGATGCCGTTCACGGTCGAGAGCGAGCGCACGGGCTACTTCAAGTGGGGCGTGTTCGCCGACCAGGTGTCGCGCGTGTTCACGCAGCAGACCTACAGCAATGCGGGCGACCCGAACCAGGGCTACATCGGCGGCTGGAAGGATCCGTGGAGCCAGGTCTGGCAGGACGAGGATCACCCGATCGTCGGCTCGATCTACGACGTCGACTACAACGGCCAGCAGAACATCAACGCGATCTACGGCATGGTCGACGTGCCGCTCGGCGAGCAGTTCAACGTCATCGGCGGCGCGCGCCTCGAGTCGACGCGCATCTCCACGCAGGTGTTCGGCGACTCCGGCGCGACATGGTTCCCGCCGGGCGCGTTCGCGCCGGTGAGCTTCGCCGACGATCCGACGGCTGCCGACGTCAACTTCAACCAGGACGACATCCTGCCCTCGATCGGCGGACAGTGGAAGCCGACGGACAAGTGGGAGTTCCGCGTGAACTTCGCGCAGACCATCGCGCGCCAGACCTTCCGCGAGCTCACGCCGATCCTCCAGCAGGAGTATCTCGGCGGCCCGATCTTCATCGGCAACCCCGACCTGCAGATGAGCGCGCTCAACAACTACGACCTGCGCGCGGACTACACCCCGCATCCGGGTTGGCTGTTCTCGGGTTCGACGTTCTACAAGACGGTCGACCAGCCGATCGAGTACGCGCAGTTCAACGCGCCGCAGAACTTCTTCTACACGAGCCCCGTGAACTACCCGAGCGGCTGGATGCTCGGCTTCGAGCTCGAGGCGCGCCTCAAGCTCGGCGAGCTCAACCCCGACCTGAACGGCTTCTCGGTGGGCACGAACGCGACGTTCATCCGCTCCGAGGTCACGCTGCCTGCCCAGGAGGCTGAGGAGCTCGCTGCGATCGGCTTTGCCGAGCCGACCCGCGACATGACCGCGACGCCCGCGTACATCCTCAACGGCAACGTGATGTACGAGTGGGAGAAGACGGGCACCTCGGTCGCGCTCTTCTACATCGAGCAGGGCGACACGCTGGTGGCCGGCGCGGGTACGGCGCGCGAGAACTACATCCCGAGCATCTACGCCACGCCGCACGGGGTGCTCAACTTCACGCTGCAGCAGAACCTGAGCGAGCACTGGAAGTTCTTCTTCCAGGCCAAGAACCTGCTCAACCCCGAGATCCAGACGGTCTACCGGTCGCCGTACCTGCCGTCCGACATCGTCAACACGTCCTACACCGCGGGCGTGGACTTCGTGGTCGGCCTGAACTGCAAGTGGGTCTTCTAAGCGGCCGAGAGCCTTGATTTCGGGCGCTGAAACCGCGCTTTCTGTCGCTCAGAACCGCTTTCGCTGTTGAGATCGGCCGATCCGTGACGATAGCGTCGGACCATGAATTCGAAGCCTTCGTTCGTTCGGTCGTCCGCGCTCCCGTCCGCGCTCCCGTTCATGCTCGTCGCCGCGATCGGCTGCGCCGCCACGGCGCTGATGGCTGCGCCCCCTGAGGCGGTCCCGCCGACCCAGGTCCCGCCCGCCAACCGCGACGTCGTCCCGACGACCCCGCCGGCCGACACGAAGCAGGGCGAGACCGCGCCCGCCGACAACACCGCCGCCAAGAAGGAACCGACCGGCGCTGCCGTTCGCTACCTCGAGGTCTTCGAGCGCATGACGCCTGCGATGCTCAAGGCCGCGCGCTTTGTCAAGTTCGACGCCACCGGCTACCGCGTCCTCGAGTATCCGAAGACGCAGACGCGCGTCGAGCCGCTCCCGATCGAGAACATCAACGCCAACCTCGAGCGCGCCAGCGACGTGATCGCGCAGCTCATCGCGACCTCGTCCGTCGAGCTCTGCGACTTCGCGCTCGTGCCCGATCCGTCGGGCAAGCCGACCGAGTTCGAGGCCAAGCTCCTCTCCAACATGCGCTCCGCCGCGACGCTGCTCAGCGCCGACGCCGCGCGCCTGTGGAGCGAGGGCGAGACCGATCCCGCGGTGGAGCACCTCGCCGCGATCTTCCGCATGTCGCGCCACGCCTGCGGCGTTCGCACGCCTGCGCTGGCGTTCGTCTCGGCGAGCATGATCACCACCGGCGACGTGACCACGCGCGTCATGATCAACGGCTCCGAGGATCACAAGATGTCCAAGGCGCAGCGCGAGACGCTGCTCGCCGAGCTCAACACCTTCGATGAGAAGGATCCGTTCGGCTTCCTGCCCGCGATGGATCGCATGAAGGGCGAGGACCGCGTCTCGGCGGAGCGCTACTCGCGCGAGGCCACCCAGCGGTTCTTGAAGCTCAAGGAACTGCTCGGCAGCTGAGCTGCACTCGTTATCGCTCGCAGGGGAGGCTCAGGCCGCCGCGAGCGCCTGGATTCCAACGGATTCCAAACGAGAACCGCCGCGATTCGCGGCGTTTCTCGCTTTTAGGCGGTCTGCCGAAGTGCGCGCCATGGCAGAATCACCGCTTCGCCGCGCGGCGCCGCCGCGCTCATTTCAAGGCTTGAGGAGATTGCCATGCGCACGAGTGCTGTTCTGAAGGGTTGCGTTGTTCCTGCCTGCATGATCGCGTTCGCTGCGGTCGCGGGCAGCGCCTCGGCTGCGGAAGCCGTTCGCGTCAGCCAGGTCTACGGTGGCGGTGGCAGCACCAGCGCGACCGCTGCCTACAGGTCGGACTACATCGAGATCTTCAACAGCAGCTCGGATCCGGTCACCATCGGTGGCTGGGTGCTCGAGTACGGCTCGGCCACGGGCAACTGGGGCAGCAACGCGACGAACATCTTCACGTTCCCCAAGGGCACCGTGATCGCGCCGTGCAGCTACATCCTCGTGTCGAGCCTGACGCCGAGCACGGGCGGCGCGGTGCTGCCGGTGACTTCGGACTTCTTCTTCAACATGGCGATGAGCGCGACCACCGGCAAGGTGGGCCTGTTCCGCGCGTCGAACCCGAACACTGCGTGCGGCAGCGAGGCTGCGGGCACGCTGGTCGACAAGGTCGCCTACGGCCCGACCGCGACGTGCTTCGAAGGCACCGCGGGCGTTGCCGTCCTCGCCAACACCAGCGGCGCCGTGCGCAACGGCGGCGGCATGGCCGACACCGACTCGAACGTCGATGACTTTGCCGTCGTCGTCACGCCGGTCCCGCACAACGCCGCGTCGCCGGCAAACGGCAAGTGTGGCGGTACGCCGCCGCCCCCGGTTTGCCCGGCCGACCTCAACGGCGACCATGACGTGAGTGCTGCCGACCTCGCGGCGCTGCTCGGCGCATGGGGTACGGCCGATGCGGCCGCCGACCTGAACCAGGACGGCGTCGTCGGCGCAGCGGACCTCGCGCAGGTCCTCGGCGCGTGGGGCCCGTGCCCCGTGTGATCCCGTGTGATCCTGGCTGATCGCGCGCTGACGCACGATCGATCCGAACACAAAGAAACCGGCGCGCGCCAGATCATGGCGCGCGCCGGTTGTGTTTCAGGTTGCTTTCGTCGGCTTAGTTCCAGGCGCTCAGTACGACCGCCAGGTCCGCGCCGTCGACGATGCCGTTGTGGTCGACGTCTCCCAGGCCGCTGCCGCCCCAGTTGTTGAGAACGATCGCCAGGTCCGCGGCGTTCACGATTCCGTCGCCGTTGATGTCGGCGGGGTTCGCGGGCACGCCCGCGGGTCCGACCGATGCGAGGGCGACCGAGTTCGGTGCGCCCGCCGCACCCGGCTTGAAGAGCCCGAGCGAGACGTTGGCCGCGGTCGGCGCGTAGTTGGCGTCGAAGAAGAAGTTGTAGATCGTCGCGAAGCGCAGCGCGTTGCCGTTGGGGTTGAGCTTGTAGCTGCCGCCGGTCCAGGTCACGCCATTCGCGGTGACGGAGCTCGTCCAGTCGGTCAGGTCATACGGCTCGCCCGAGTGGTAGTCGACGTCGTGGAAGCCCACGTTCGTGACCTGCACGCCCGAACCCATCGGCACCGTGAACGAGTTCGCCGCGCGGTCCGAGGTCATGTTCTGCACGGCGTACTCGTAGTGCCAGGTGCCGTTGCCGTTGTCGGTCACGCGGTAGCCGAGCACGTAGCGGCCGTCGGACGGCACGTCGGCGGTGGCCAGCGTGACGGCCGGGTCGAACGACTTCCAAGCGGCGATCGCGGGCTGCTGCTGCGCGGTCGCGCCGATCAGCGCGATGCCGTACTCGCTGCCGCCGAGAGCGGTCACTTCGAACTCGCGCCACGAGTTGTTGTTCGTGTTGTTGCCCGCGGTCGCGTCGGCGGGGTGGATGTACTGCGCCTCGGCGACGAAGCGCGCGCCGAAGTTGACGTCCGGATCGATGTCGATGTCCTTCATCTGGACGCGACGTCCGACGACGACCGGCGGAGTCGGGAGCCCCTCGTTGGGGATGCTCGGAAGCGCGCCCGTCGACGGGTTCACCTCGCATCGCGCCCCGAGGAAGAGCTGCGCGCCGCTGGGAGTCGCAGGCGCCGGGTCGGAGCAGCCGATGCCGAGGTAGTTGCCGCCGGCGATCTGCTGGCAGGTGCTGCAGAAGGACTGCTGCACGGCGTTCGCGCCCGTCTTGCCCCAGCCGAGGCCGACCTGCTCGAAGCGACCGTTGTAGTAGCGGTACGCGTTGGTCGGGATGTAGGAGTGGCGAACGTCGGGAGCGGCGAACGCAGGCATCGGCGCGTCGCCGATGTTGCACGCGACGGTGCCGAACGAGTAGCCGAGCATGAGCTGGTCGTTGACCAGCGTGCCGCCGTAACTGGCCACGTCGGTGATCGAGGCGATCGCGACGTCGGGATTGGCTCCGCCGTTGTTGGTGGAGGCGAGGGTCACGCGCATCACGCCGTTGCCGCGGTCGAACGCGCTGTCGCCGCCGACGACGATCTTGTAGGTCACGCCTTCAAGCAGATCGACGGTGGCTTCGGCCTGCAGACCACAGGCGTTGTCGCTGCAGCCAACGATGCCGTCGGCTGGGTTGCAGGTGTTCAGGACGACGATGATGTCGTCCCAGATCAGGCCGCCGCACGTCGAGAAGATGTACGTACCGGTCTGCGCGGGCGTGAAGTCGAAGTAGTTCGTGCGGAAGAGCAGCAGCGGGCCGCACGGCGAGTCCAAGAGGTCGAGGAAGCTCGGCGAGCTGAACGTCGTGAACGTGTTGGCGCCCAGCTGGAGCGGCGTTGCGGTCTCGCAGAACGGCGAGCCTGCGGCGACGCCGCCTTCGGCGCCTCCGCCTTTGCCGCCGCCCTTGCTGCCGCCCTTGATGCCGCCTGCATCGGCGGACATTTGGATAAGCAGAAGCGCCGCGACGCTCAGACCGAGGGTTCCAATGGCAACGAGGCTCTTCACAGGGCTCTTTTCAGCGCGTTTCACGGGGGGCTCCGGGATGGGTGCTCTTACGGGCACGGGACGAGGGTGCTGTGCTAGAACCTAACTCAAGGTCTTGTGAATACGAGCCTTACAGATGGTATTTTCCGCGAATGCCAACCTGCCGACGCCCGAAAACTGTCGGCGATCACTTTGCGGACCTCGGGTGAGCTCCGCCGCAACGCAAACGGCGCGCGCCAGGTGGTGGCGCGCGCCGTTTGGTGTCCGTGTTGGTGGGGTCCTGCTGGGGGCGTGTCAGTTCCAAGCCGCGAGCAGGATCGCCAGGTCGGCCGCGTTGATCACGCCGTCGCCGTTGAGGTCGCCGGTGCCCGTGCCGCCCCAGTTGCCGAGGAGGACGGCCAGGTCGGCCGCGTTGGTCGCGCCGTCGTGGTTGAAGTCGGTCGCCGCGAAGGCTGCCGACGGTCCCTGCGCCGCGATGGCGATCGAGGCCGGGTCGCCCGCCACACCCGGCTTGAAGAGGCCGAGCGTGGCGTTCGCCGTGGTCGGCGCGCTGTTGGCGTCGAAGTAGAAGTTGTACAGCGTGGCGAAGCGCAGCGCGTTGCCGTTGGGGCTGACCGAGTACGTGCCGCCCGTCCAGGTCACCGCGCCGTTTGCAGTCGACGAAGTCCAGTCGGTCGGGTCGAACGGATCGCCCGAGTGGTAGTTGATGTCGTGGAAGCCGATGTTGGTGGCGGTGACGCCAGCAGGCAGCGGAATCGAGAACGAGCGACCCGAGCGATCCGAGTTGAGGTTCTCCACGGCGTACTCGTAGTGCCACACGCCGTTGGGGAGCGCCGTGACCTTGTAGCCCAGGATGAAGCGACCGTCGTTGACGACGTCGGCGTTGACGATCGTGACCGCCGCGTCCGACGCGCGCCAGGCGGTGATCGCGGGCTGCTGCTGGTTGGTCGGTCCCGTGAGGGTGATGGTGTAGCTCGTGCCGCTGAGCGCGCCGACGGTCATCGAGCGCCACGACGCGTTGTTGTTGTCGTTGCCACGCGCGGCATCGCCGGGGTGGATGTACTCGGCCTCGACCAGGTAGGTCGCGCCTGCGTTGAGCGCGGGATTGAGGTCGTTGGCGTTGACCTGCACGCGACGGCCGATGGTGGCCGACGCGCCCGGCATGCCCGAGTTCGGAGTGCCGGGGAAGACGCCCGTCGCAGCGTTGACTTCGCTGCGCGTGCCGAGGCCCGACTGGCTGCCGTTGAGGCTCGCGGTGTACGGATCGGAGCAGCCGATGCCGAGCCAGGTGCCGCTCGACGCTGGCGCGCAGGTCGCGCACAGGCTCTGTTGCAGCGCGGTGAATCCGTGCTTGCCCCAGCCCGCGCCGATCTGCTCGATGCGTCCGCCCTTGATGCGGTACATGTTTTGCGGGATGAACGGATGGCGGTTGTCGGGAGCTGCGAACCAGTCGAGGAGCGCATCGCCGATGTTGCAGCTGGTCGTGCCGATCGCGTAGGCCATGATGGTCTGCCCGGCCGACGTGATGCCGCCGTACGTCGCGATGTCGATGAGTCCGCCGACGATCACGTCGGGGCCGATCACTCCGCCGCCACCGCCACCGCCGCCGCCCGTGCTCGCGGCGACGTTGAGGTTGCCCGCGCCGCCATCGGCCGTGCCGTAGCCGCCGACGACGACCTTGTACGCGGTGCCGCCGACGAGCGTCGCCGTCATGCTGCTCTGCAGGCCGCACGAGTCATCGTTGCAGTTCACGACGCCGCTCGCGGTGGAGCACGAGCTCATGATGAGCAGGCGGCTGTCCCACGCGGTGCCGTTGCAGGTCGCGAACACGTAGTCGCCGCTGGTCGCGGGGGTGAAGCTGAAGTAGTTCACCTTGTACATCGTGTGCGCGGTGCAGCCGGTGACGCCGGGCACGGCGAGCGAGACGCCCGAGGAAGTCGTGTCGAACGCGTTGTCGCCCAGAATCAGCGCAGGCGAGGTGGCGCAGTCGGTCGAGCCGCCGGCGACGCCGCCGTCACCCTTGGGCGTCGCGTTGGCGGTCAGTTGTCCGAGCATGACCGCGGCGGTGCCGAGCGCGATCGTGGCGAGGGTGAACGTCGTCTTCATGAATGGTGCTCACGCGAGGGGTGGAAAGGCCTGCAGATCAGGGATCTGCAGATACAAGTCCGAATCTATCCGCAGGAACCCTGACGCCAAACCCAGAATTCTCGGATTTGGCGAAGGAGCGCCATCACGGACAACTCGGCGGTGATTGCACGCGAGGCCAAAAACGCGACGGGCCCCGCGTGGAAGGCGGGGCCCGTCGGTTGCTTGTGTTGCGCTGTGCTGTGCTGTCTGCGTTGCGCCTTCCGACTTACGGAACCGCACGCCAGTAGGTCTCGACCGAGCGGATGAACGCGCTCGACGTGATGTCGAAGCCGTTCATGAGCCAGCCGCTCACATCGCCGCTGGCGTCGTCGCGCCAGACCATGTCGGCGTGCCCGTCGCCGTCGAGGTCACGGGCGGCGATCAGGCTGAAGCCCGGTCCCATGTCGAGGGCGATGTAAGCGCCGTCCGCACGGGTGAGGCCGTCCATCAGCCAGGCGGCGACCCAGCCGTTGTCCTTGTCCTGCCAGATGATGTCTTCGCGAAGGTCGCCGTTGAGGTCGGCGACGCCCACGGGCTTCCAGTTCGGGTCGACCGCGTGTGCGTTGGCGATGTCGCCCGTCTCGACCAGCGTGAGGCCGAGCATGCGCCATCCGAGCACCGTGCCGTCGGGACGCTGCCAGAGCAGGTCGTCGTGACGGTCGGCGTCGAGGTCGCCCATGCCGACGAAGGTGAGTCCGGAGCTGTCTCCGATGAACCCGCCCGCCAGCTTCGTGAACCCATCCATCAGCCAGCCGCGCACTTCGCCGGTGGTCTGGTTCTGCAGCACGATGTCGTCGCGGTCGTCGGCGTTCATGTCGCCCACCGCGATGATCTTCCACTCGAGCTCGACCGCACCGGAGATCGCCTGCGAGGCGAGCACTTCGCCGCCGCGCATGAGCCAGGCGTAGAAGACGCCCGTGTTGGGATTGCGCCAGATGATGTCAGGCGCGTTGTCGCCGTCGAGGTCGGCGGTGAACTGCGCGACCCAGTCGGCATCGGGTGCGATGGTGGTGTAGCCGCCTTCGTTCCACTCGAGGCCGTGCATCGCCCAGAACGACGCGAGGTCGAACTCCTCGCTGTGCCAGAAGATGTCGGAGAGGCCGTCGCGGTTGAAGTCGCTGGTGTTCGTGGCCGAACCCGACGAATACACGCCGGCCCAGGACTCGTCGGTGTCGTGGTTGCGCATCTTGGCCGAGATCACGAACCAGCCGTCGCGCAGCGCCTCGCGCTCCATGCCGAGCGCGCGGATGGTCGAGCCTTCGGGCGCGTCGGGATCGAGCGTGGAGCCGAGGTCGCCCGTCGAGACGATCACGACGGGAGCATCGCCGACCGGACCTTCGGCCATGAAGATGGACTCGATCGGGCGCGGCGGCATGAACGTCTTGTCAAAGTGGTTGTGGATGAATCCCTTGAACGCGATGCGGAAGTGGCTTTCGTCGCTGCCGAACGAAGTCGCGGTCTCGATCGCGGCGAAGGTCTTCATGCGCCAGCGCGCACGCTCGCTCTGGTCGGTGGGGATGCCGTCGTCGTGGTTGTTGCCGCCGCCGAGGTGATCGTCGTGACCGTCGTTCGGCACCGTGCCGGAGAACTCCCAGGTCACGAAGCTGTCGATGTCGCCGTCGTGGTTGCCCGTCTGCGCGACGAGCACGGTCGTGCCGGTCTCGATGTCGTAGACGAAGATGCCCTGGTGGTCGCGGACGTGCACTTCAAAGCCGTCGTGGTGGAGGGCGAGATTCTCTTCGTGCTGGCAGTACTTCGCGAGCTCGGGGTCCTCTTCCTCCGACGGGCAGTCGAAGCGGACCTCGTGGTTGTCGTGGTTCCACGCGCCCCAGAACGCGATCCAGCGGCCGTTGATCGAGATCGCCTCGCCGAGCTCCTCGAACTGCTCGGGGTGGTCGACGCCCGGGACTGCGTCTCCGAGTCGCACGACCGGCACGAGATCGGTCGGCGTGGAGCTGCTTCCGTTCGCCACGCCCGGATTGGTGAAGAAGGTCGTGCGGTAGATGCCGCCGTGACTCGGGCGCTCGTAGTCGTCGAGTGCGAGGAACACGAGGTTGTTGTCGCACGCAGACGGAGCGCCGATGTACTCGACGCGCGGCTGGCTCTTCGCGAGCGTCGAGCCCGGGATGTCCATCTCGGTCGAGATGACCTCGCGCAGGACGTCTTCCTGGCCAGCGAGGTCGCGGACGAAGAGTCCGGTCTGACGGTGGTCCGGCGGCATCGCCATGCCCCAGCCGCCCGACCACGTCGCCTTGAACGCGACATAGCGGCTGTCGCCGACGGTCGACGTGCCCGGGAAGCCCGTGAACGCCGTGCCTTCATGCTCGTTCGGCACGCCGAACTGCGGGAAGGTCATGTCGAGCGTGTCGGGATCGAACGCATCGCCGAGCATGTTGCACACGGTGTAGCGCGAGCCGTTGCTCGTCGCGAACACGCCGCTCGTGCCCTCGCGGACCTCCTCGCCGTCGGGGAGATAGAAGCGCCACACGGCGCCCGAGCTGCCGCGTGCGGTGGCCATCAGCGCATCGGCGTCGATGCGCGGGAAGCCGGGGAACTCGCGGAATCCCGCGAGATGGCCGCTGAGCGGCGGGTTCTCGACATTGTTCGGCGCAGGCACCTCGGTGCCGCGCTGGAACAGCATCTGCACGGGCTGGTCCGCCGAGCCCATCAGGCGCAGGTAGACGCCCGCGAGCGGATTGACCGGCGCCAACGGGTGGCTGCTGGTCTGTCCGTTCGCGCCGCGGAACACGACCGCGCCGAGTCGGTTGACCGACGGCTCGGAAAAGAAGGTGAAAGGCTGCTCGGTCCCCGGGATCACATCGTTCCGGTTCGCAACGCGAGCCCACGGCTCGAGGGGTGTGATGACTTGCGCGAAGATGTTGGCGGTGCAGGCCAAGAACGGCATGGCTGCAAACCCGGCAAGGGCGAGCGTCTCTCGTTTCATTTCTTTCTCCTTCATGCTGATGCGGACCACGCGGCCCGTCGCCGTCACTGCAGCGAGTGACGAAACCTAGGGACGCGCGATCGCGCGGCAACGCGGGACAAGTGCCCGTTCGCGGCAGGAAGGAGTGGTTGAAGTGCTCGCGCGAATGCGCGTGGGGATGCGCGCGCGATCAAGTGTCCGCGCGGAAATCAGCTCGGATCGGAAGAGCCTTCGGCGTGCGCGTCGGCGGGCTTCGGTTCAGCTGGCTTGCCAGCCGGCGCCTTGCGCGGCACGTACGCGACGGGCTTGGGCTCGTCCTTCTTGTACTTGTCGAGCTGCGTGGTGTAGATCACCTTGAGCTTGGCGTTGGTCTGCTGCGCGATGGCGCGGGTCTGCAGCTCGACGGCCTTGTCGCGGTCGCCGCGCGAGAAGTACGCGAGCGCGAGGATCTCGCTGGCGCGCGCGTCCTCGCCCTTGCCGAGCGCGTCGGCGGCGCGCGCGATGTCGAACGCGAAGTCGAGGTCGCGCTTCTCGACCTGCGGCGAGTTGAGCGTGGTGCGCGCGAGCGTGCGCAGCGAGGCGATGTCGGTCGCGTACTTGACCGCGAGCTGCTTGCCGTAGGCGTAGCCGTCCTTGGGATTGCCGGCGGGGCCGATCATCGTGCCGAACTTCTGCAATTCGAACGTCGACGCGCGGTCAGGGATCGCGACCGCCATCGAGTCGAGGAGGTCGTAGAGCGCGTCCCACTTGCCGTCCTTCTCGCACTGCGTGACCATCGCGTTGATCTGGTTGCGCGCGCGCGCGGCGAGGGCGTTGGTGACGAACTCCTGCTTGATCGACTCGGGCTTCCACGAGCCGTCGGCGATGGCCTTGAAGGGCTCGTCGCAGACGTCGGGATGGCCGTACCACAGCACGACGCCGTCGCGCACCACGAAGAAGCGCGGCGTGAGCACCTGGTACGTCGGGTCCTGCAGGATGCGCTGCGCGGAGTGCGTCGGATCGGTCGCGACCGACTGCGTGACTTGTTCCTTGATCTCGGGCTTGTCGAGCCACGCGCGGACGATCGCGTCGTCCTCGCTGGTGATCGAGATGAACTCCCAGCCCTTGGGCGCATACTCCTTGACGATCTCGTCGACGAGCGGCGCGGCTTCGGAGCAGTGGCCGCAGGTCGTGGCGAAGCACTCGAAGACGTAGATCTTGCCGGGCGCGTACGCGTTGGACGGCGTGCCCTGGACGAAGGTCTTGAGCGTGGGGAACGCGACGGTCGCGCCTGGATAGACCGTGGGCGGCACGATCTTGTACTGGCGCGGCTTGCGGACCTGCTGGTCGCCGAGCGTTGCGGCGGGCGGCGCAATTGGCGCGTTCGCCTGCACGGCCGCCTGCACGGGAGCATTGATCGGAGCGGTGCGGAGCGCGAACGAAGCCGTGACGACGGCGGCGATGACGGCAGCGGGGACGATCATGGCGGTCGGCTTCATGGCTGGTGGTTCTGCGGGACGGTCACTTGACCGGTGGAGCGGCCGGGGTCGGAGAGGCCGGGGTCGGAGAGGCCGGGGCCGGAGCGGGCTTCTTGAGCATGACGATCAGCGGCGGAGCCTTGGGATGGTCCGTGGTGATGGTCACCTTCTTCGGCTTTTTGGCCGCGGCCCATTTGGCCCAGTCGAGCTTGACGGTGTGGGTCAGCGCGGAGCCCGCGCTGTCGGCTGTTCCGATATCGGGCTCGATGGCGATGATCTTGAACTGCGCGCCGTCGGCGCCCTTCATCGAGACCGTCGCGTCGGCGCCAGGGAGCTTGTCGTCCTCGGGCGCGGTGAGCGACTCGGGCGTGAACTCGATGAACATGCCGACCTTCGCGACCACCGTGTAGAACGCAGGCTCGCCGCCCTCGACGTCGAAGGTGACCTTCTTGGTCAGCGACACGCCTTGCTTGTTGCCGGGCGTCATCGTGATCGTGGTCTCGGCGGTCGCGCCGGGAGCGATCGGCTCCTCGGGCCACGACGGCACGGTGCACGAGCAATCCGCGATCGCGCGCGTGATCTTGATCGTGTTCTTCGAGTGGTTGGTGATCTTGACGGTCTTGGTGATCGCGACGTTGGGCACGACGTCGCCCATGTCGAGCGTGACCGGCTCGAAGGTGAGCACGGGCGTCGCGGCGGCTGGCGGCGCAGCTGGAGCAGGGGGAGCAGAGTGAGCAGGAAGCGCGGATGCTGCGGCGCTCTCAGGACCACCGCATGCAGCGGACAGCAGCGTGCCGACCGAGAGTGCGAGGAAGAGGCAGCCGCTGGCGAGGATCGAGGTTCGGGCCTTGGTCGTGTGGGTCATGTGCGCGCGTTTCCGTTCGATAAGGGTCGGTAACTCTGCGGTGCCGCTGAAGTCAACTCAGTGAAATTCTCGAGAAGGCTCGGCGCGCCGCGACGCAGTGCACGCGTTGCGAGGACGCCGAGGTGCGCTGCTTAAGGATTGCGTGAGTCGCGGGTTGCGGGAAATCGTTTGCGATCGCGATGGTTCTTGTCATCGGGCAGATGGCCAGCGCCCGTGCAGAGTGGCTTCGGAGATGCGGTTCAAACTGTCGAATCGGTGCTTTGATTTGTGGCATGGGGGGTTACCTTTGCCGCGCGTTTCCGCACAGGACGTTTGCTGCGGGACGCTGACTTGGTTGTGAAAAGAAGAAGGATGCGCGGGCGCTGATGCGCCGGCGCTGTCGGTCCGTGTGCACTCTCCTTGGAGAAAGACCGTGTCGAATCGTCTTGTTCGTGCGTTCCGTGGTGGTTTCGCGTTGGTGGTGGCGTGCGTGGCGGCGGTGGCGTCGCAGGCGCAGGCGCAGAGCATCATCGCCGGATGGGACTTCCAGACCACCACCAGCGGCGGCACCGCGGCAGCAGCTGCGCCGAGCAGCCCGGTCACCTTCACCGCAAATGTCGGTTCGGGAACTCTCTACCTGAACGGAACGAACGGGTCGAGCAGTTGGAACGCCGCCACCAGCGGAAACGAATTGAGCGCCTTCGGCGGTTCCGCGGGAAATGCGTTCCTTGGGTTGACTGCAACGACGACCACTCCCGCCTGCGTCGCGCTTGTCGGCGGTACCGGCAATAGCGCGAACGGCAAGTCGATCGTGTTCAAGTTCTCGATGACGGGCAAGAGCGGTCTGCTTGTGTCCTACTCGACTCAGGGAACGGCCGCTGGCTTTACCTCTCAGGCGTGGTCATACAGCACGGACGGGACAAATTGGACAGCGCTTTCGACCGTATCTTCGCTGCCCACGTCATTTGCAACGCAATACCTTCCGCTGACCTTTGGGTTGGACAACGCTGCCAATGCGTATCTGCGCTGCACGGTGGCGGGCGCGACTTCCGCGTCTGGCAACAATCGTCTCGACAATGTCATCATCTCATCGGTTGCATCCGCAGGCACCGTGTCCGCGTCGGGCGGCGCCAACCCGAGCGCCGACGGCTGGGTCAGCGAGATCTCCGGCGCCAACTCAGGTTGGTTCCAGGGGAACAGCGGAAACAACGGCGGCGGGGGTGGGCCAGGTAGTTCCACCGCTGGCGCCGGCACGACGGCTTGGGGCTTCTACTCGAGCGGCGCAGCTCAGCTCGGGCAAGGTCGTCGCGCGCTCCCAGGCGGAGCGCTGGCCACGGGCCAGTCGGTCTCGATGCAGTTCGACAACGGCAGCATCGCCGTAGGCTCTCTCGTCGGCGTCGAGTTTCTGTACGGCACCACGGTCGGGCTTCGTGTCGCGTTCACCGGTGGAGACTCGTTTTACAAGGTCACGAACAGCGCGGGAGTGACGACGACTGCGCAGGGATTCACTGCGAACGGGCTAACGGTGAGTGTCAAGCGCACGGGAACGGGAACCTACTCGCTGACCTTCGGAAACTACTCGGGGACGGGGACATTCACTGGAAGCGTTCCGACGATCGATGGCGTTCGCGTGATAAACAGCAACGCAGGTTCGGGCAGCGCAGCGGATGTGTTCGCAAACAACATCGTGACCAGCTGCATCGACGCCGACGGCGACGGAGTCTGCGCCTCAGTCGACTGCAACGACGCCGACGCCGCCGTCGGCGGTCCTTCCACCTGGTACCGCGACGCCGACGGCGACACCTACGGAACCAGCGCCACCACGCAGAGCGCCTGCACGCAGCCGACGGGCTACGTGAGCAACAGCACCGATTGCAACGACTCCAACGCAGCCATCAAGCCCGGCGCGACCGAAGTCTGCGACAGCGTCGACAACAACTGCAACGGATCGATCGACGAAGGTCTCACGCAGTACACCTACTACCGCGACGCGGACGGCGACACGTACGGCACCTCAGCCACGACCACGTCTACTTGCGCCAGCTCGGCTCCGACGGGCTACGTGACCAACAGCACCGACTGCAACGACGCCAGCGCCGCGATCAACCCCGCCGCGACCGAAGTCTGCGACAGCGTCGACAACGACTGCGACAGCAGCATCGACGAGGGCGTCACCACCACGTACTACCGCGACGCCGACGGCGACGGATACGGCACCAGCGCGACCACGCAGGCCGCGTGCTCGGCTCCGACGGGCTACGTGACCAACAGCACCGACTGCAACGATGCGAGCGCGACGGTCAATCCCGGCGCGAGCGAGACCTGCAACAGCATCGACGACGACTGCAACGGCGTGGTCGACAACGGCCTCACCTTCTCGAACTACTACACCGACGCCGACGGCGACGGCTACGGCGCGAGCTCCGCGACGGCGCAGAGCGCGTGCGCGGCGGTCTCGGGCAAGGTCACGAACAACACCGACTGCAACGACGGCAACGCGGCGGTCAAGCCGAGCGCGACCGATGTGTGCGACGGCGTCGACAACAACTGCGACGGCGTGCTCGATCCCACGAGCTGCGCCTCGATCAACCCGACGGGCAACGGCCAGAGCGGCTTCGGCGGCGTGATCGGCGGCTCGACGCTCAACATCGCCAACGACGGCACCGATTGGGTGTTCACGCTGACCAAGGGCGGCGCCGACTTCAACGACGCGCTGGTCCTGTACTTCGACACCAAGTCGGGTGGCTTCACCACGACGAGCAGCTTCACCGATACGGGCACGAGCGACTACCTCCGCAAGGCGGTCTCGGGCTACAACGGTTCGGCGCGCGCGACGGTCAACTTCCCAAGCGGCTTTGCGGCGGATTACGCGATCGCGCTTTCGCCGAGCAGCAGCGCGCAGTTCGGCGGCCTGTGGTCGCTGGCGAACAACGGTTCGCACACCTTTGTCGCGACGGTCGGCCTGACGCCGAACACGAGCACGACGAGCGCGACGTACACGTTCCGCATCGCGCGCTCGCAGCTCGGCATCTCGTCGGGCGGCACCTTCAAGATGGTCGGCACGTATCTCAATCCGACCACCGCCTTCCGCTCCAACGAAGGCTACGGCGACGGCCTGCCGTCGTCGAACGTGGGCGCCGCGAGCTGCACCTTCACGAGCTACGTGAGCATCGTGGTGCCGTGCACCGACGTGGACGGCGACGGCTATTGCGCCGACGTCGACTGCAATGACAACAACGCCGCCGTTAATCCCGGCGCGACCGAAATCTGCGACGGCCTCGACAACGACTGCGATCTCGCGGTCGACGAAGGACTCGCGACCTACACCTACTACCGCGACCAGGACGGCGACACCTACGGCAACGCCAGCGTGTCGACCACGACCTGCGCGACCAGCGCGCCGAGCGGCTACGTGACGGGCTCGACCGACTGCGACGACAGCAGCGCGGCCGTGTATCCCGGCGCGGCCGAGCTTTGCTCGACATCGACCGTTGACAACGACTGCGATCTCGATGCCACCGAAGTCGACGCGAACGCCGCGGACAAGGTGCTGTTCTACAGCGACGCGGACGGCGACACGTACACGCTGGCGACGGGCGCGAACTTCTGCCCCGGCACGAGCAACGCGGGCTACCGCGCGACGGTCTCGTCGCCGGTCGACTGCAACGACGGCAACGCCGCGGCGTATCCCGGCGCGGCCGAGCTCTGCGCGACGACGGGCGTCGACAACAACTGCGACGGCTCGTCGAGCGACGTCGATGCGAACGCCGCCGACAAGGTGCCGTTCTACCGCGACCAGGACGGTGACACGTACACGCTGGCGACGGGCGCGAACTTCTGCCCCGGCACGAGCAACGCGGGCTATCGCGCGTCGGCGTCGGCTTCGGTCGACTGCGACGACACGAGCGCGGCGGTGTATCCGGGCGCGGCGGAGCTCTGCGCGACGTCGACCGTGGACAACAACTGCAACGGCTCGGCGACCGATGTCGACGCGAACGCTGCGGACAAGGTGCTGTTCTACAGCGACGCGGACAACGACACGTACACGCTGGCGACGGGCGCGAACTTCTGCCCCGGCACGAGCAACGCGGGCTATCGCTCGTCGGCTTCGGCCACGGTCGACTGCAACGACGGCGACGCGACGATCTATCCGACCGCGCCTGAGCTTTGCGCGACCAACACCGTCGACAACGACTGCGACGGAATGACGACGGACATCGACTTCAACGCTTCCGACAAGGTGGCGTACTACCGCGACCAGGACGGCGACGGCATTTCGTCGAGCACGACGGCGAACTTCTGCCCGGGCACGACGAACACGGGCTACCTCGCGACGCTCTCGAGCCCGACGGATTGCAACGATGCGAACGCGCTGATCGGCCTGCCGACGACGTTCTACGCCGACGCGGACGGCGACGGCTACGGCAGCGCGTCGTCGACGACGAACGTCTGCACGAGCGTGGGCACGCAGTGGAACTTCAACAGTGTGCCGGCGGATGCGTCGAGCAGCACGGGGTCGACTGTGGCCACGATCGGCTCCGGCTCCGTCGCCCTGATCGGTGGCACCGTTGGCAACGGAACGGGCGGAACCACCTTCGTGAGCGGATCTAGTTCTACCGACGCGGCGGCGTCAGACAACACCGCCTACAGCATGACCACGTTCCCCGCGCAGGGCTTTTCGAACGGTACGGCAGGCGTTCGCTTTAACGTGAGCACGGCGGGCCTCAGCGGCATCATCGTGAACTGGGATGAGTACCACTCCAACACCGGCAGTCGCTACACGCGCTTTGAATACACGACCAACGGTTCGACGTTCATCACGACGGGCCTTGCGAACGGCGGCGTGATCGACACGAACGCCGGCGCGACCTGGTTCAACGCGCGCACGATGGACCTGCGCGGCATCTCGGGCGTCGACAACAACGCGAACTTCGGGTTCCGCTTCGTCGCGATCTTTGCCCCGGGCACGAGCGCGTACGCTGCTTCGGGCACCACCTACGGCACCGGCGGCGCGATGCGCTTCGACATGGTGACCGTCAACGGCACCTCGACGCCCACCGGCTACGTCACCAACTCCACCGACTGCAACGACGGCAGCTCTTCGGTCAAGCCCGGCGCGACCGAAATCTGCGACGGCATCGACAACAACTGCGACGGCTCGATCGACGAGGGCGTGAAGAGCACCTTCTACGCCGACGGCGACGGCGACGGCTACGGCAACGCGGCGATCACCACGCTCGCGTGCAGCGCGCCGAGCGGCTACGTGTCGAACTCGGCCGACTGCAACGACGCGAACGCGGCGGTGCGTCCGGGTGCGACCGAGGTCTGCAACGGCATCGACGACGACTGCGCCGGCGGCATCGACAACGGCCTGACCTTCACGAACTACTACACCGACGCGGACAGCGACGGCTACGGCGCATCGAGCGCGTCGCCCGAGAGCTCGTGCCAGGCGGTGTCGGGCAAGGTCACCAACAACGGCGACTGCAACGACGGCAATGGCGCGATCAATCCCGGCGCGGTCGAAGTCTGCGACGGCGTGGACAACGACTGCGATGCCGCGATCGACGAGGGCGTGACGATCACGTTCTACCGCGACGCGGACGGCGACACCTACGGTTCCGCGACGGTCACGACGACCGGCTGCTCGGCGCCGACGGGCTATGTCTCGAACAACACCGACTGCAACGACGCGAACGCCGCGATCAACCCCGGCGCGACCGAGGTCTGCGACTCGGCGAACGTCGACGAGAACTGCAACGGCGTGGCCGACAACGCGGACAGCGGGGCGGCGGACGCGGGCAAGACGAACTTCTACGCGGATGCGGACGGCGACACGTACGGCGTCGACGCGGCGACGCGCTTCTGCGACATGCCCTCGACGGGCTACGTGGCGAGCGCTGGCGGCGACTGCAACGACGCGAGCGCGCTGATCCACCCCGGCGCGGCGGAAACCTGCGCGAACATCGCGGTCGACAACGACTGCGACGGCGATACCTCGGCGGCCGAGGCGAGCGACTCGACGAGCTACTACGTCGACGGCGACTCGGATGGCTATGGCGCGGGCAGCGCGACCAAGTCGTGCGCGCCGATCTCGGGCAGCGTGACGAACAACACCGACTGCGATGACACGGCCGCGAGCGTCCACCCGGGCGCAACGGAGACGTGCAACGGCGTCGACGACGATTGCGTCGGCGGGGTCGACAACGGGCTGACGTTCGTGGACTACTACACCGACGCGGACGGCGACGGCTACGGCGCTTCGGGCGCTTCGGCCGAGAGCTCGTGCAAGGCTGTCTCGGGCAAGGTGACGAACAACACCGACTGCGACGACTCGGCTGCGAGCGTGTACCCCGGCGCGACCGAGACGTGCAACGGCGTCGACGACGACTGCAACGGCGTGGCCGACAACGGCCTCACGTTCGTGGACTACTACGTCGACAGCGACCAGGACACCTTCGGCACCGGCACGCCGACGAGCTCCTGCTCGGTGATCGCCGGCCGCGCGACCCGCGGCGGCGACTGCGACGACAGCGCGGCGGGCGTGAATCCCGGCGCGACCGAAGTCTGCGACGGCGTGGACAACAACTGCTCGGGCGCGATCGACGAGGGCGTGAAGAGCACGTTCTACGCCGACGCGGACGGCGACGGCTACGGCAACGCGGCGTCGACGACGCAGGCGTGCTCTGCGCCGACCGGCTACGTGGCGAACTCGACGGATTGCGACGACACCAAGTCGAGCGTGAACCCTGGCGCAACTGAAGTCTGCAACAACGTCGACGACGACTGCAACGGCGTGGCCGACAACGGACTGACGTTCGTGGACTACTACGTCGACGGCGACCAGGACACGTACGGCACCGGCACGCCGACGAGCTCCTGCTCGGTGATCGTCGGCCGCGCGACCCGCGGCGGCGACTGCGACGACAGCGCGGCGGGCGTGAATCCCGGCGCGACTGAAGTCTGCAACGGCGTCGACGACGACTGCGTCGGCGGCGTCGACAACGGCCTGACGTTCAGCGACTACTACACCGACGCGGACAACGACGGCTTCGGCTCGTCGAGCGCCTCGGCCGAGAGCTCGTGC
>CAITDI010000021.1 GCA_903891095.1 uncultured bacterium
GACTCGACGGTGGTGATGGACACGGTCTACGCGCCGAAGGAGACGCCGTTCCTGCGCGAGGCCCGCGCGCGCGGCGCGGTTTGCGTGGACGGCGAGGCGATGTTCGTCAAGCAGGCCGAGCTGCAGTCCGCGCTCTTCATGAAGCGCTGGTAGCGGTTAGCATCGCGGGAATCATGTCGGAAGAAGCGATCCTCAACGAAGCGCGCGCGTTCCTGCGCGCGAACCTGTCCGGACTCATCGGCTTTGACGGCGAGTTCGTGCCGATCAAGTTCGTGATCGCGCCCGATGGCGCGCTGGTCGCGCCCGTGATGGTCGCGATGCTGCGGTCGTTCGACATCGTGCTGTTCCTCCCCGATGAGAGCGAGACCTCGATGCAGGTGCAGGTCACGCTCGAGGAGATCAAGGACAGCGGCGAGTTCGCCGCGCTGTGCGACCGCTGGCGCATCTACCACGGCGAGCCCGAGGACGTGCGCTGGGCGCGCTTCACGATCGACGCGGCCAAGTTCGACGGCCGCATGTACGACGGCCTTGCGCTTTCGGAGGCGAACCGCCTGGCCGCCACCGAGGCGCGCATCTGCAAGCGCGTGAACTCCGAGATGCGCGACGCGCTCAAGGACGCGTGCCGCCGCAACGCCGAGCTCGAGGTCGAGGACCCGCGGCTCGTGGGCGTCGATCCGCTTGGGTTCGACGTGCGCGGGCGGTTCGAGATCGTGCGGCTCGACTGCGATCCGCCGATCACGGACGAGGAGGACGCGATCGCGGCCCTGGAGGAATTGGCGGGATTGGCCGACGACTCCGACAAAAAGGGCTGAAATCGACGGGCGGCCTTGGATATCCTGCGTCGCCGCGGCCCGATGCCGCGCAACGAGGATCCACCATGGCGATGACCGAAGGCGACAAGAAGTATTCCGGCAGCCTGAACCACGCGATGATCGACGGCCCCGAGGGCCACGCCGCGCAGGAGTACGCCAATCACTTTGGCGAGCCGGGCTTCGACGACATCACCAAGGTGTACATCGCGCAGAAGTACAGCGGCTACACGGCGGAGAACCAGGAGAGCTGGCAGACGCTGTACGACCGCCAGATGGAGTACCTCGCGACGCACGCGTCGAACGTGTATCTCTCGGGCGCGCGCTCGATCAACCTCGTGCGCGAGCACATCCCCTACCTCGAGGGGCCGAAGAGCGTCAACAACTACCTCGCCAAGCTCACGGGCTGGCAGAGCCGCGCGGTGCCGGGCTACCTGCCGGCGAAGACCTTCTTCGCGTGCCTCGCGCGGCGCGAGTTCCCGACGACGGTGGTGATCCGTCCGAAGGAGTCGCTCGACTACCTGCCTGAGCCGGACATCTTCCACGACATCTTCGGGCATGTGCCGCTGCACGCGGACCCGGTGTTTGCCGACTTCCTGCAGACATACGGCAAGGCGGCGCTGCTGACGAACGATCCGTACCACACGGAGCGGCTCGCGCGGCTGTTCTGGTTCACGGTGGAGTTCGGGCTCATCCGCGAGGGCGGCGAGATCAAGCTGTACGGCTCGGGGCTCATCTCGAGCCCGGGCGAGTCGAAGCACGCGCTGTTCAGCGACAAGGTCGAGCGCAGGCCGTTCGACCTCGACACGGTGTGCAACACGAGCTTTGAGATCGACCACTACCAGCCGATTCTGTACGTGCTCGAGAGCTTCGGGCAGCTGCGCGACGCGATGAACAGCTATGCGACGCGGCTGATCGATGCGGCGGGCAAGGTGCCGGCGCACGCGTGAGTGCGTGTGATGGGTCCAAGACAACTTTAGGATAATCCACGATGCGATCGTGATTTGTCCTAAGGGCGCGCGCGTCGTCGGGACTCGCAAGCGAGTCGGCGCCGCGCTCGTGCAGCGCGTCGAGCGAAGCGCCGTCGCGGGCCTCGCGGCGAACGCGCGAGCGGCGCTCCTCGCGCAGGTACAGCAGCATGCCGTTCGCGAGAAACCGCCGCAGCGGCATCGCGCTCTCGAACCACTTGACGAGGTACGCGTCGCGCGCGAGCCGGCTCGCGAAGAAGCCGTTGACGAGCGCCTCCGCGTCGTCGAGCCAGCCGAGGCTCGAGCCCTTGGCGTAGATGCGCAGCGGTTCGGCGTAGCGCTGCATGATGCGGGCGCGGAGTTCGGCGGCGATCGACGCGTCGTTCGGCGCCTCCATCACGCGCGTGGCGAGCCACGTCCATTCGGTGGACGGAAAGTGGTCGAAGGCGGGCTGGGACGGCGGGCGCATGTGATGGAGATAGACCGTAGCGGCTGGGAACGGCGCGGGAAACGGCCGAGACGATGCGGGTTTCGCGGGGCCTTGCGCCCACCCTCAGTCTTCGGCCGCGGCGCGAGGCGTGAACTCCACGGCCCGTGACTGGCCGGACTGAGGGCACCCCGTCGGCGACGACAAGCTCGACTTCGAGTGTGACGGGCACCCCGCAGTCGACCTCCATCTCCGTTTCGGGGGTGCCCTCAGGCCGCCGATTCGTGTGGCGTGGAGTGGTGTTGGACTTCGGCGGCGAAGCCTGAGGGTGGGCGTGAGGACACGAGCAAACCGTCTCGTGGTTCGTGACCACGACTACACTGCCCGCCCCATGGCCAAGACGAAGTCGACCAACGCTGCAAGCTCCCCCGCCGCCGCCACCATCGAGATGCTCAACGGCATCCCGCTCGCGGGTTACGCCGCGCGGCGCGAGAGCGTGCTCAAGACGCTCAAGGACTCGGTCGCGCTCGTGTTCGCGGGCGACATGGATGCGAGCATCCACGGCGAGTTCCGCTCGCATCCGCACTTCCAGTACCTCACGGGCATCGTCGACGAGCCGGGCGCGATCCTGCTGTTCGATCCGCTCAACCCCGTCGAGTCGCGGCGCACGATCCTGTTCCTCAAGCCGCTCAATCCCGAGCTTGAGAAGTGGGACGGCTTCCGCGAGGAGATCTCGTCGAAGCTCAAGGCCAAGTACGGCGTGGGCACGATCATGCGCACGACGGCGTTCGCGCGGTTCCTGCTCGAGTCGACCAAGCGCGCGAAGAAGTTCGCGCTGCTCCACCCGCTGGCCGCGCACACGGCGGCGGTGTCGCCGGACCTCGATGTGTTCCGCAAGAGCGCGGAGCGCATCCCTGGCTCGTCGTTCGTCGACCACACGCAGCTGCTCGCGGTCATGCGCGCGGCGAAGTGCCCCTATGAAATCGCGCTCATGCAGCGCGCCGCAGACATCACGGCCAAGGGCTACGAAGCGGTGCTTTCCGGCCTCAAGCCTGGGATCACCGAGTTCGACGTGCAGGAGCTCGCCGAGCACGGCTACCGCGCGAACGGCTCGCGCAAGCCGGCGTACGGCACGATCGCGGGCGGCGCGTTCAACGCGACGGTGCTGCACTACCACGGCAACCGCGAGCCGCTCAAGGACGGCGACCTGATCCTGCTCGATTCGGGCGCGGATTACATGGGCTACGCGTGCGATGTCACGCGCACTTTCCCCGTCAACGGCAAGTTCACCAAGCGCCAGCGCGAGATCTACGAGATCGTGCTCGAGGCGCAGCTCGCCGCGATCGCCGCGACCAAGGCGGGCACGACCTTCGCCGCGATCGACAAGGCCGCGCGCGATGTGATCACGAAGGCCGGCTACGGCGACGCGTTCTTCCACGGTTGCGGACACCACCTCGGGCTCGAGGTGCACGACATCACGCCCGAGGGCGCGATCCCCGAGAACGCGATCATCACGATCGAGCCGGGGATCTACCTCCCGAGCGAGAACTTCGGCGTGCGCATCGAGGACGACATCCTCGTGACCAGGAAGGCCGGCGGCGTGAACATCACCGCTGCGATCCCGAAGACGGTCGCGGAGATCGAGAAGGCGATGTCGCGTCGCTGAATGCGATCTTGACGCACGCTGAACTCGCAACCCATGCCGCGCGCACAACATGCGCCCGATGCATGGAAGCATGACAAACAACCAGGATGCGCGCGCGCCGCTCGGCCGCGTGCTGTTGCTCACCGGGTCGATCGGCTCGGGGCACACGCGCGCCGCGCAAGCCGTGAGCGAGGCGATGCTCCGCGGGCGGGCGGCGGAATGGGCGCTGGTGGTCGACGCGCTCGCCCACGCGAGCGCGCCGTTTCGCGCGATCTACCGCGATGCGTACATCAGGCTGATCGAAGCCGCGCCGACCGCGATCGGCTGGCTGTATCGCTCGAGCGACACGGTCGAGGGCGGCGCGATGCGGCGCGTGGTGCAGCGCGCCGCGCTGGCGCGGTTGCGGCGCATGATCGCGAGCGAGAAGCCCGACACGATCGTGTGCACGCACTTCCTCGCGGCGGAGGTCGTCTCCGGCATGGTCGAGCGCGGCGAATGGACAGGCACCTTCGCGGTCGTGGTCACCGACCTCGACGCGCACGCGATGTGGGCGGTGTGTCCGCGCGCGGACCGCTGGTTTGTCGCGCTGCCCGAGACCGTCGAGATCCTCGCGGGCAAGGGCGTTCCGCGCGAACGCATGGTGGTGACGGGCATTCCGATCGCGGGCGCGTTCTCGGCGCGCATGCCCACGCGCACCGAGCTGCGCGAGCGATTCGGGCTCGCGCGTGGCGGGCCGATGCTGCTCGTTTCGGGCGGTGGCGTCGGTGTTTCGCTGCTCGAGACGACGATTCGGCAAGTGCTCGCGATGCCGCTCGACTGCAGCGTCGCGCTCGTGTGCGGCAAGAACGAACCACTGCGTCGCCGCGCGAGCGACATCGTCGCGCGCAACGGTGAATCACGCGTGAAGTGCACGGTCCTCGGCTTCACCGACCGCATGCACGAGCTCATGCACGCAGCGGACCTCTCGATCGGCAAGCCCGGCGGACTCACCTCGAGCGAGGCGCTCGCGTGCGGCCTGCCGATGGCGATCGTGCATCCCGTGCCCGGCCAGGAGGAGCGCAACAGCGATCACCTGCTCGAGTGGGGCGCCGCGATCAGGCTCAACTCGCCGGAGAGCTTCGGCTGGCGCATCGCGCAGCTGCTCGGCGACCCCGAGCGCCTGAGCGCGATGCGCACGGCCGCACGCGCGCGCGCGAAGCCGTTCGCGGCGGAGGCGATCGTGGAGGAGATCTGCGCGCTGCGGCAGGTCACCACCGCCGCTGCCGCCGCGCCGCGGCTTGCGCGAACCGTGCATCAGTCGGCGTAGCGAACGCGTGCCGCCCGTTCATACTTCGAACCCATCCATGCCGTGCACGACGGCGAGACGCCGCGCGCAAGCAACGCGGCCCGCACCCCGCGCCTGTCGCGCGAGATGCAGGCCGCTGAAGCGACTGCCAGGAAACGACTCTTGAGAGAAGACGTTCCGCTCAGTTGCGGCGACGGCGTCCAGCGAGGCCAGCGAGGCCGAGCAGCGCGATCGCGCCCGGTGCAGGGACGCCGAGAGCGGAGCCAATCGATCCCGTATCGCCGCCGCTCGCGTAGGTGACCTGCGTGCCGATCGTGCCGACGGTGCTGATGAGACCGTTGTAGGACGGATCGATCGCGCCCGCGGAGTCGTAGCCGTAGAAGAAGCTCGAACCCGAAGTCGCGGCGCCGAAGGTGACCGAGTTGACCAGCGCACCCGACGTGTCGAACAGCGAGACGCCGTCGCCACCGGAGCTGAGTCCGACGCCCGAGCCGCTGTAGTAGCCGACCGAGACGCCCGAGAGACCCCAGAACGTGTTGAACGACGCAAGGCCTGCGCCCGCGGCGGACTCGATGAAGATGATGCTCTGGCCGGCCCCGATCGACGAAACACCGCTGAGCGCCACCGAGGCGGCGAAGTTGACCGAGCCGTCATCCATGCGCCAGCCCGTCAGGTCGACGGCGGACGAACCGTAGTTGGTGATCTCGAACCAATCGGGAGTCGGCACGCCGTTGCCGTTGCTCGAGCTCATCACTTCGGTGATGCGGATGTTGGCGTGGGCGGCGGACGCGACGAAAGCGCTGAGCGCGCAGACAAAGATTGCGGTCTTCAAGGGATACCTCTTAGGAAGGATGGAGGGAAGGACTGGGACACCGAACGAACCGACTGGACGTCGGTCATGGCGAGGGAAGCCATGGCGAGGGAAACTACGCGTCGAGTGTTGCGGCGCCGCTTAGGCTGGGCTGTGAGTTGATTTGTTGATCGCTAACGTCGCGCAAGGTGCGAAAGAAGCACCTCCGCGACGCGCCGCCAGCTCTGGCTGCGCGCGTGCGCGAGACACGACTCGCGCGGGACCTGCATCGCGCGCGCGGCGGCGGCGACGAGGTCCTCGTCGAGCGCGCCGTTGACGCCTTCGCGCACGACATCGATCGGTCCCGTCACGGGATACGCCGCGATCGGCACGCCGCACGCGTTGGCCTCGAGCATGACCACGCCGAAGGTGTCGGTGCGGCTCGCGAACACGAACACATCCGCCGCCGCGTAGTGCTGCGCGAGCTCGTCGCCGAACTTGTAGCCCACGAAGCGGACCGCGGGATGCGCGCGCTCGAGCCGCGCGCGTTCGGGTCCGTCGCCGACGACGACCTTCGATCCGGGCAACCTGGCCTCGATGAACGCGTCGATGTTCTTCTCGCGCGCGACGCGGCCGGCGTAGAGATGGACGGGCCGCGGGAGATCCGCGAAGAGCCCTGTCGCGGACGGACGGAACATCGTGGTGTCGACGCCGCGGCACCAGGTCCGCGCGCAGATGATGCCGTGGGCGCGCAGCTGCTCGGTCACCTGCTGCGTCGGCGCGAGCGTGGCGCGCGCGCCGCCGTGGAACCAGCGCATGAACCGCCACGTGATCGCGGGCGGCAGCGCGAAGTAGCGCTTCATGTATTCGGGAAACTGCGTGTGGTAGCTGGTCGTGTACGGGATCCCGCGCGACTCGCAGCGGCGGCGCGTCTCGAAGCCGATCGGCCCTTCGGTCGCGATGTGCACCGCGTCGAACGGCCGCGACATCGCGTCGCCGACGATGCGCCACGGCGCGAGCGACAGCCGAATCTCGTTGTAGCGCGGCGCCGCGACCGTGCGGCCGAGCGCGGGATGCAGGACCTCGACCTCGTGGTCCATCGTGTTCAGCTCGCGAATCGTCTGCTGCCAGGTGCGCACGACGCCGTTCACCTGCGGGCTCCAGGCGTCGGTCGCGAGGAGGATCCTCACATCGCGGCCTTTCGCAGCGCTGCCTCGGCGTTGAACGCGATCGGCGGATCGATGAGCCACGGGTCGGATTCCTCTGCGTCGTCGGCGCCATCTTCGGTCGCGTCGTCGCCGGAACCTTCGCGGATCGCCTTCGCGGCGTCGCGTGCGGCGAGCTCGGCGAGGCCGTCGACCAGCTCGATGCGGCCGTCCGCGTGCTCCGCGAGCACGGTGCAGCTCTCGACCCAGTCGCCGCAGTTGAGGTACTCGATGCCGTCGATGTCGCGCTGCTCGGCCTTGTGGATGTGGCCGCAGACGACGCCCGCGAATCCGCCGCGCCGCGCCTCGGAGACGAGCGCGTCCTCGAAGTTCGAGATGAAGGTGCACGCGCTCTTCACGCGCGCCTTGATCGCCTGCGAGAGCGAGTCGTACGGAAGGCCGAAGAGCCGGCGGCCCGCGTTGTACCAGCGGTTGATCTTGAGCAGGAACTCGTAGCCGACGGCGCCCGCGACCGAGAGCAGCCGCGAGTGGCGCACGACGAGGTCGAACTTGTCGCCGTGCGTCACGAGCAGGCGCCGGCCGTCGGCGGTCACATGCACCGCGTCCATCGCGATGCGGATGCCGCCGAACACGAGCCCGCAGAACTGCCGCGCGGCCTCGTCGTGGTTGCCTGGGACATAGGTGATCTTCGTGCCCTTGTGCGACATCTTGAGCAGGCGCCGCAGCACGGTGTTGTGCGAGTCGGGCCAGTACCAGCGCTGCTTGAGCCGCCACATGTCGATGATGTCGCCGACGAGGAAGATCTCCTCGCACTCGACATGCTTGAGGTAGCGCGCGAGCTGCTCGGCCTGCGCGCCGTTCGAGCCGAGATGGCAGTCGCTGATGAAGAGTGTCCTGTATCGCGCCTTCATGCGTCGAACCTCCGCTGCCGCCGATCCATGGCGGCAAGTCACCGAGGGAAGATCGACGGGCACGGTTTAGATTCGGCGTGGCGTGAGCAAGGACTCGATGAGCGTTGGCGAGACGCGCGCGGCGAGACGCGCCGCTCGCGTCCTCAAACCCGAGCCCTTCGGCCTGGGACCCTACTCCAGGACGTGCGGGAAGAACTCGTTCGACGCCAGCAGGAACAGCGACCACGCGACCGGCGATGCGCTGACGATCACCGCCGCATACGCGAGGAACACCCCAGCGCCGCGCCGCAGCCGCGCGAGGAACTCGCACACGACGATCACCCACATCATGAGCGCGAACTTGAACGCGATCGCGCCCTGCATGCCCCATGCGTCGATCACGAGCGACGCGAGGGGATTGACCTCCATGCCGCCGCGGTCGAGGATCTTCCAGGTGAGCATGATGTCGAGGCTCGACACGAGGATGAGCCACGCGTACGCGTTCTGGAAGTGCATCTCGGGCGCGTGCGCGAAGCCGAGCGGATCGCGCGCGAACGCCGCGCCGCACTCGGGGCAGCGCTCGGGGCGCTTCACGTCGTGCGCGCCCATCGCGTAGCCGCAGTTGCCGCAACGGCCGTACTTCTCGCGGCGACGGCGGCGAATCGCGCTCGGCAGCGCGATCACGAACCAGGACACGGTCGCCCAGAAGAGCACGTCGAGCGCGATGCCGTGCAGCACGGGCCGCAGCGGAACGAGCGCCTGCTGTCCGAGGATCTCGCCAAGGTGCACGTTCCAGCGGAACTCGGGCAGCGGCTCGTAGCCGAGCGGTTCGCTTGCGCTCGCGCGGTACCACGCCTCGCTCGCGAACGCGCGGAACGGCCAGCCCGCGAGCCCCGTGTCGATGCGCGCGAACGACGACGACTGCTCGGCGGTCGGCGCGGTGACGACAGAGCCCGGCGGATGATGGCGGCGCGCGCCTGGAGTCTTGGCGCTCGTGTGATCGAGTTGCGCGAGCGATCCCGTGGGCCATTCGCTCTCGCCGCCAGCGGTGGTGCTGCGCGATGGATACGCGAGGTACCAGTCGGAGAACGCGGCGCGGCGGAGCTCGATGTAGGGATCCGCGTGAAAGCGGTTGTCGTCCGGCGCGGCCGGCGTGCGTTGCGTGCGCTGCCACACCGTCGCCTGCACGGTCGTCGGTCCGATGCCGCGGCTCGCGAGAAGCAGCGGCAGCCCCCACGCCATGAACAGCGTGATCGCGATCCCGCTCAGGAGATACGGGAACGCGCGAACGCTGCGTCGGGCCCACGGAGACCATGACGACCACGGGGACATGGGGGCATCATGCCATGAATCTCAGGCCGTGAATTTCAGGCCGTGAATCTCGGGTCATGAATCTCGGGTCATGAATCTCGGGTCATGAATTGGCGCGAGTGATGCGGCAAGAGCGGGCGGGCTGATGCTCGAGCGGCGTGAGACGAGGGATGCGCGGGGAGATACTCTCACCGCCCATGATTTCGCCACACGCCAACGAGCCGTCGACGACGACCCCGCAACCGAACACCCGCGTGTGGCGGCGGCGTGCTTCCCGCGTGGCGTTTGGGTTCTTGGTGCTTTGCGCGGTCCAGGGCACCGGGCGCGCCGCCATCCACATGCTTGCACCCGACGGCGGCGCGCACTCGATCGCGGGCCTCGATGTCGACGTCGAGGGCGGCCAAAACCTGATCGCGATCTTTGGCCAATGGGGCGCCGTGCAGATGCTGCTCGCCCTCATCTACTGGGCGGTGATCCTGCGCCATCGCCAACTGGTCACGCTGATGCTCTGGGTGATCGCACTCGACCAGCTGCTGCGTTGGTTCGAAGGACAGATCAAGCCGATCGTCGTGAGCGCGCCGCCGCCCGGCGCCTGGGCGACGTGGATCATGGGACCGCTGTCGGTGATCGCGCTGATGCTCGCGATCTGGGGTGCGCGCGGTGAGAAGCCGCGTGAGACGCAACGCGAGACGCAGCGTTAGACCACGCGGTCGTCGCTCGCGATGTTGAACGCCGGCGCGAGGTTCACCTGCACGAGCTTCGCGCCGACCTTCTCGGCGTGCACGGCCTGCGCGGCGTCGGGGTCGACGTAGTCCGAGTGGCACGAGGCCTTCTCGCCCACGGCGGCGCCGACGGCCTTCTTGGTCTTCGACGCGAGCTTGTGGATCTCCTCGGGCGAAAGCACGCCGCGCTTGGCGAGGATCTCCTGCTGCTCGGCGGTGAGCGCGGCGCTCTTGACGGGCTTGCCGCGCTGGTAGTCCTCGTCCTTGCCCGAGGCGAATTCCTGGATCTCCTTCGAGATGCGCACGCTGCACCAGTCGTGGCCGCACATCGCGCAGAAGTCGGTGTCGACGTCGAGGTCCTCGTCGTGGTACGCGCGCGCGGTGTCGGGGTCGAAGCTGAGCTCGAAGTGCTTCTCCCAGTTGAGCGCGGCGCGGGCCTTGGTGAGCTCGTCGTCGCGGTCGCGTGCGCCGGGGATGCCGAGGGCGACATCGGCCGCGTGCGCGGCGATCTTGTAGGCGATGCAGCCCTGCTTGACGTCGTCCTTCTTGGGGAGGCCGAGGTGCTCCTTGGGCGTGACGTAGCAGAGCATGCTCGCGCCGTGGTAGCCCGCGGCGGTGGCGCCGATGCAGCTCGTGATGTGGTCGTAGCCCGGGAAGATGTCGGTCACGAGCGGCCCGAGCACGTAGAACGGTGCGCCGTGGCAGAGCGAGCGCTGGAGCTTCATGTTGAACTCGATCTGGTCGAACGGCACATGGCCGGGGCCCTCGACCATGACCTGCACGCCCATGCGCCACGCGCGCTCGGTGAGCTCGCCGATGGTCTCGAGCTCGGAGAGCTGCGCGCGGTCGGTCGCATCGGCGAGTCCGCCGGGGCGCAGGCCGTCGCCGATCGAGAAGGTCACGTCGTGACGGCGCATGACCTCGCAGATCTTCTCCCAGCCGGTGTACATGAGGTTCTGCTTGTTGTGGACGAGCATCCACTTGGCGAGCAGCGATCCGCCGCGCGAGACGATGCCGATGAGGCGCTTCTTGATGAACGGCAGGTGCTCCTTGAGGACGCCCGCGTGGATCGTGAAGTAGTCGACGCCCTGCTGCGCCTGGTGCTCGAGGGTGGCGAGCACCATCTCCTCGTTGAGGTCCTCGATCTTGCGGCCGATGATCATCGAGTAGATGGGGACGGTGCCGATCGGGACGGTGGAGTTCTTGCAGAGCGCATCGCGGCATTCGTCGAGGTTGCCGCCGGTCGAGAGGTCCATGACCGTGTCGGCGCCCCACTTTTCGGCCCACTGGAGCTTCTCGACTTCCTCGTGCGTGCCGGAGGAGACGGGCGACGCGCCCATGTTGGCGTTGATCTTGGTCTTGGACGCACGGCCGATCGCCATCGGGTCGAGCTTGTGGCGGAGGTGCGCGAGGTTCGCGGGAATGACCATGCGGCCGGCGGCGATCTCGTCGCGGACCTGCGTCGCGGTGAGGTGCGGCTCGCGCTCGGCGACGCGCTTCATCTCGGGCGTGATGATGCCGAGGCGCGCGCTCTCGAGCTGGGTGATCGGGGTGAAGGACTTGGGGTGGATGACGCGGCGCCACTGGTTGCGGGCGTTGGCGAACTCGACGGAGGTGTAGGCGTCGCCGCAGCAGTTCGTGCAGGGCTTTCCCCCGTTCGGGGCCCCGGATTGACCGGCGGGGGCTTCGGCGAGTTCGACGGTCGACCAGCCTGCGGGGAGGAAGTCCCACGCGGTCTTGTCGCTCGGCGCGGGCATGCCCGGCGTGTCGGGCGAGCTGAACGCGAGCGGGCCGCCGATGTCGGCGCGCCGCGCGAACGATCCCGGGGTCGTGCCTTGCGCGCCCGTCGAGGGGTTGTGCGCGCCGTGCATCGGGAGGTCGTAGTTGAGCGGGGTCGAGTGGGCGGTGGTGATCATCGTGCGGTCCTTCGTGACGGTCTTGCCAGCAGGCATGCCGGCGGTCTTGACGGCGTCAGCGAAGGAATGTGCGCGATGAGGTGCGCCATTCGCTTCCCTCCGCCGGTGCGAGCCGGATCAGGTTCAACGGGTGCTTCTCAGCGTCCTGCGTGTGCGGGACGCGCCCCGAGCGAGCGGAGAGTGTAGCGCAGACCGGTCAGCCAACCCACTGCTCGCGGGCCATGACGATCAAGTCGTTGGAGCCAAGGCTCTTGCCGAGCTGGCGCAACATGTTGGAGATCTGCGCGGCGTGATAGTGCTGGTGCGTGCAGACGTGCAGGAAGATGTCGTGCGCGTTGGTCGTGTAGGTCTTGCCGTCGCGCACGCGGTGCATCGGCTTGGCGAGGAACGCGGGGTCGGAGGTGCGCGCGAGCAGCTGCGCCCAGCGCGCGTCGAGCGGTCGCCAGGCGTCTTCGAGCGAGGCGAGCGACGGGAATGCGTCGGCGCTCGGAATCGTGAACGCGGGATCGCTCTCCTCGAGGACATTCGCCCACACGGTCTCGGCGCCCCAGAGGTGGATGATCGTCCCGAAGAGCGTGCCGACGCCCATTTCGAACGGCCGGCGCAGGTCTGCGTCGGTGCAGGTGCGCGCGGCGGTGAGGATCTTGGCGCGGGTCCAGAGTCGGTGCTCGTGCAGGCGGCGGATGGTGGTGGCGGACATTCCCGAAGCCTAACGAAAACTCGAACTGTGCACGGCACGTGCCGCGCAGTGCCAGGCACTCAACGGCACATGCCGTGCACACTTTCGCACGCGTGAATCGCGGCGCACAGCCCGCACCAGTTGTGCGAGCGGCGTGTGCACGGCA
>CAITDI010000022.1 GCA_903891095.1 uncultured bacterium
GCAGTGCCTGGCACTGCACGGCACGTGCCGGGCACCCGCTTGGTCGCATGCAAGTCCATGGTGGAGCGCGGCTCCGTGGTCATTGAGATTGTGCACGGCAGGTGCCAGGCAGTGCCAGGCACTGGACGGCACGTGCCGTGCACCGGCCGATCAGCGCGGACGGCGGGTCTCGGTCTGCAGCACCACCATCGTCGCGTAGCGGCCGCTCGTGGCGATCAGCTGGTCGTGCGTGCCGCGCTCGACGACCTTGCCGTCCTCCATCACCAGGATGAGGTCGGCCTCGCGGATCGTCGAAAGCCGGTGCGCGATCACAAAGCTCGTGCGTCCGCGCAGGATGTCGCCGAGCGCGGCCTGGATGTGCCGCTCGCTCTCGGTGTCGAGGTTGCTGGTCGCTTCGTCGAGGATCAGGATGCGCGGATCGGCCAGCACCGCGCGCGCGAGCGCGAGCCGCTGGCGCTCGCCGCCCGAGAGCTTGACGCCGCGTTCGCCGATGCGCGCGTCGTACTTGCCGTCGAGCTTGTCGATGAACACGTCCGCACGCGCGACGCGCGCAGCGTGGAGGACTGCCTCGTCGCTTGCGTCGGGACGCGCGTAGGCGATGTTCTCGCGGATCGTGCCGTCGAAGAGGAACACATCCTGCTCGACGATGCCAAGCAGCCTGCGGAACGACGGCAGCGCGATGTCGCGGAGATCGTGTCCATCGAGCGTCACGCGGCCCTCGGTCGGATCGTGAAAGCGCGCGACGAGGTTCGACAGCGTCGTCTTGCCCGCGCCCGAGTGACCGACGAGCGCGACCATCGTGCCGGGCGGCGCGTCGAAGTCCACGCCGTCGAGCACGGGGCGGTCGCTTCCGGGATAGCGGAAATGCACGCCTTCGAAGCGCATGTGTCCGCGCACGGACTGCGGCTCGAGCTGCACGGTCGCGCGCGCGCTGGTGTCGGCGAACTCGTCCTTCTCGTCGAGGAGGTCAAGCGTGCGGTCCAGGCTCGCGAGCCCGGTCTGCAGGCTGGTCGCGGTGTTGGCGAGGACTTCAAGCGGCCCGAGCAGGAGCGTGATGTAGGTGAGGAACATCACGAGGTCGCCCGCGGTGAGGCGGCCTTGCACGACCTGCGTTCCGCCGTACCAGAGCAGGGCCGCGGTCGCTGCGGGGATGAAGAGTTCCCACGCGATCTCGACGCCGCGCGACCACCACCACACGAGGAGCTCGGTGCGCGCCTGCATGTTGGTGCCGCGCGAGAAACGCGCGGTCTCCGCGCCTTCGCGCGCAAATCCGCGCACCACGCGGATGCCGCTGAACGACTCGGCTGCGTGGCCGTCGATCTCGTCGCGGACCTTCTTGAGATCGCGGTAGATCGGGCGGATGCGGCCGATCCACGTGCGGTGGCTGAACCACACCATCGGCAGCAGCACGACCGCGCCGACGAGCAGGCGCCAGTCGGTCCACGCGAGGATCGCGAGGCTGCCGAGCAGCTGGATCACCGCGCGAAAGGGGTTGTAGAGAAGGCCGAAGAGCAGTTCGCCCGCGGCGCCCGCGTCTTCGCGCAGCATGCTCGCGACGCCGCCGGCCTTGAGGTCGTGCACGCGCGCGAGCGGAAGGCGAATCGCCTTGGCAAACGCGCGGCGGCGCATCGACACCTGCAGACGCTTGGCGATGATGGTCGCGCGGCTGCGGCCGACGAGACCGATCGACACCTTGACCATGATCGTCACGAGCGTGAGGCCCGCGACCATCGCGAGGATCGCGCTGCGGTCGTGGACATCGAGCCACGACGGCGCAATGCGCGCGAGCCACTCAGGCAGCGGCTTGTCGCCGAACACGCTGTCGATCGCGATCTTCACGCCGGCAGGCGGCACGAGCGCGAGGCAAGTCGCGATCGCGAGCGAGGCGAAGGTGATCACGAGCGACGGGCGGTACGGGCGCAGGAGGCCGAGATACGCGCGAAACAGCGCGCCGAACGAGCGCTGCCGCTGGCCCTTCGGCTTGCCGCGCGCGTCTTCCTTCTTGCTCTTGGCGCGCTGCGCGAGTTCGCTGCGATAGCGCTCGAAGCGCAGGCGGCTGGAGCCTTGGCGCGGGGTGGCGTCGTGCTTGATCTCGCTCATATTGAGTTCTTCTTGTCGCTGCTGCGAAGCGGAATGCGCAGCTGCACCGGTTCGCTGCCGCCGTCGTCGCACACGACCTTGCGGTTGCGGATCTTCTCGTTGCCGAGTTGGCCGCACGCGGCCATCACGTTGCGGCCCTTGGTTCCGCGGCGCTTGGTGAACTGCCCGTTGGCAACGGCGCGCGCGATGAAGCGATCGACATCGCCCTCGTCGGGCGCTGGCCACGGCGAGTTGCGCCGCGGGTTGTAGGGGATCACATTGAGCGAGCAGCGGATCTCGCGCAGGAACGCGCAGACTTCGTCGCAGTGTTCGTCGCGGTCGTTGACGCCGGGGATCAGCACGTACTCGACGCAGAACGCAGCCTGCGAATAGCGGGGGAACGAGAGCAGCGCGTCCTTGAGGCGCGCCATCGGCCACGCCTTGTTGACGGGCATGATCTGCGTGCGGATCTCGTCGTTGGGTGCGTTGAGCGAAAGCGCGAGGTTGAGCCGGTGGAAGCCCGCCTCGCGCACGAGCTCGCCGATCTTGACGATGCCGTCGGGATTGCCGACGGTCGAGATCGAGATGTTGGACGCGGGAACCTGCGCGCCGTCGTGATCGACGAGCACGCGGATCGCCTGGATCACTTCGTCGATGTTGTCGGTGGGCTCGCCCATGCCCATGAAGACGATGTTTTTCACGGCGCTTCGCGCCTGGGGGTTCTTCACTGCGCTGCGCGCCTGGGGGTTTTTCACAGCGCTTTGCGCCTGGGCGTTCTTCACGGTCTGATCCGCGCTGCGCTGCACGCGATGCGTCGCCGCCCACCACTGGTGCACGATCTGGTCCGCACGCAGGTTCTTGATCAGGCCCATCTGCGCGGTCTCGCAGAAGCGGCAGCCCATCGCGCAACCGACCTGGCTCGAAACGCAGAGCGTGGTCGTCGTGCCAGTCGAGCGCGGCATCGGGATGAGCACGCTCTCGGTCTCGAGGCCGTCTTCATGGCGCAGCACGAACTTCGAGGTCTCGCCCTCGACCAGCGTCGCGGTCACGGGATAGTCGGCGACCTCGCAGCCGGCGGGCACCGTTCCCTCGCGGAACAGCGCCTTGTACTCATCGCGCGGCGCGCCGCGCCGACCCGCCGCGCGCGAGCGCTCGACGAACTGCAGGCTCGTGAGCCCGAGCGGGCGCAACGGAGTCGGGCAAAGGGGAGATGCGGCGTCCGAAGCCATTCCCGAAGAGTATCAGCGAGGCGCGTCCGTTGCCGCGGGAAACGCCGCTCAATCCGCAGGAACGCAGCGCGTCGAAGCCCACTCGCGCAGATCCGCGATGCGGTCGGCCATCACCTGCGATATCGGCGGACTCGCGCGGTACGCGTCGACGAGATCGCGCGTCGTGAGCGCGCGCTTGTCGTCCGCGAACGCCACGCGCAGCGCGCTCTCGATGCCGGCCTCGATCTCCGCGCCGCTGTAGCCGTCGGTCGCGGCGACGAGCGCGGGCATGTCGAACTGCTTGGCGTCGCGCTTGCGCTGCGCGAGGTGGATCCCGAGGATCTGCGCGCGCACGCTCGCATCGGGCAGGTCGACGAAGAAGATCTCGTCGAACCGCCCCTTGCGGAGCAGCTCGGGCGGAAGCGCAGAAATGTCGTTCGCCGTCGCGACCATGAAGGTCGCCGAGCTGCGCTCCTGCATCCACGTGAGCAGCGTGCCGAACATGCGCCGCGAGAGACCGCCGTCCGACGACTGCGAGCTCGCGCTGGCGAAGCCCTTCTCGATCTCGTCGATCCACAGCACCGCAGGCGCCATGCGGTCGGCCTGGTGCAGCGAATCGCGCAGCTTGCGCTCGCTTTCGCCGACGAACTTGTCGAACAGCGCGCCCGCGTCGAGCCGCAGCAGCGGCACGCGCCACGCGGTCGCGACGGCCTTCGCGGCGAGGCTCTTGCCTGCGCCCTGCACGCCGAGCAGCATCACGCCGCGCGGGAGCGAGAGGCCG
Source organism: uncultured bacterium (assembly GCA_903891095.1). GTDB lineage: Bacteria > Planctomycetota > Phycisphaerae > Phycisphaerales > SM1A02 > QWPT01. Next base: position 4,069 of record CAITDI010000022.1, read on the forward strand.
AATTCCGCGGCTTCATCGGCGCTGGTGAGCTGGCGCGCGTCGAGCCATTTCTTGAGCCGTGCGAGGCCGCCGATCTTGTCCATCGACACGGGCGCCTGCACGAACTCGAGCACCCCGTCGAGGTCGGTGCACGCGTTGCGCTTGTGCAGCATCACCTGCTCGAGATCGTCGTCGTTGAACTTGTCGTCCTGCGCGACCGACGCACTGATCACGCGGCGCGCCTGGCGCGGCGTGAGTCCGCGCAGGCTGCGCGCGATCGCCTCGAGCGTGCTGCGGCGGATCGACGCTTCGATCGAGCGCGTCTTGGCGACCTCGCGCACGGTGTCGCGGACGAGCGCGATGAGCTCGTCGTCGCCCGCGGGCGGGAGGTGGACTTCGTGCACCTCGGACCGCACCTCGGGTGGCAACTTGGCATGACGCTCGACGAGCACGATCACGCCAAAGTTCGCGCGCGCCCAAGTGATCGCCTCGCGCAGCGCGCGAAGCGAGCGCGGATCGGCGAGATGCGCGGAGAGGTCGTAGAACACATTGACCGAGCGCCCCGCGCCGCCGTGGAGCGGCAGCCATGCGAGCGCAGCAACGGCGGGCTCGCTGTCGGCGACGGCCTTCGTTTCCGCCATGCGCGCGGGCGCAAGGCCCTGCACCGCGGTCCAGCGGCGATAGGCGATCCCAGAATCGATCGCCCCGAACAGCGCCTCCTGCACGGTCGGCTCGTCATCCGACTCGACGAGCACCAGCGGGTGGGTCCCGTCGAGGTCGCGCTTGAGGAGCATCGTGAGCCGGTCTGCGTCGTGGGCCATGCGTTGTCCTTCGGTGGGTTGACCTTCGGCCGAGAGTCCTACAGCCGAGGTCCTACAGCTGAGAGTCCTACAGCTGAGGTCCTCAGTTTCGCGCGGAGAATATCGCAATACCCGCGGCGAAGGCGCAGGTATCATCCGCGCCCCGCGTGTGCCGCACGGCGCGCCGGTGGAACCCATCCGGCGACAGTATCGAGCGACAGCATCGAGCGAAAGTATCGAGCGAAACCATGCATCTCAAGCGCGACGACAGCCATCAGCACGGACCCGACGTCATCCCGATCACGTTCCTTCTCGAGGACCCCGAGGGGCTCACGGGCACGACGCAGAAGGAATGGCACGTCAAGGGCGGCGAGCACGAGTCGCTCCTCGAGGTCGCGATCGACAACGGCATCAACATCGAGCACGCCTGCGGCGGCGTGTGCGCGTGCTCGACCTGCCACATCTATGTCGAGCAGGGCGCCTCGCAGATGAACCCCGCGAGCGAGGACGAGGAAGACCGCGTCGAGGAAGCTCCCGGCATCAAGCGCACCTCGCGCCTCGCGTGCCAGTGCGAGCTCAAGGACCTCGGCGAAGGCAAGCGCGTGCCGATCGTGGTGCGCGTGCCGTCGTGGAACCGCAACGCCGTCAAGGAAATCCCGCACTGAGCGGCGCCATGCACTGGCTCGACGTCCAGCGCATCGCGGAGTCGCTCGTTGATATCCATCCGGATATCGACCCGGTGGCGGTCGCGTTTCCCAAGCTCAAGGCGCTTGTGGCCGCGCTGCCTGGTTTCGCCGAGCAGCCTGGGCATCCGTGCAACGAGCGCATCCTCGAGGCCATCCAGCAGGCGTGGATCGACGAGCGCGACTGAGCGCAAGCGCGCAGACCGCCAAGGAACACATGAAGAAGCTCGAACGCTACCACGCCGCCGCGATCCAGACCGCGTTCGAGAATCCGAGGACGCGCGACGAGATCCCGTCGCGCGTCGCGCGCATGATCGCGATGGCCGAGCAGACGGTCGCGGGATACAAGCCGTTCTTCGATGTGCGTCTCGTGGTGTTCCCCGAGTTCGCGCACGCGGCGCCGTGCTACTTCACGGTCGAGGAGCTCGACGAGCATCTCGCGGTCGAGATCCCCAACGACCACACCGATGCCTACACGCGTTTCGCGCGCAAATCCGGCTGTTTCGTGCAGACGGGCACGTTCATCGAGCGCGATCCGAAGTACCCCGGCGCGCTCTTCAACACCACGTGCCTGATCGGCCCTGATGGAATCCTCGCGAAATACCGCAAGGTCAACCCGTGGATCCCGTGGGAAGTGCACGCGAGCCCGCACGACATCGCGGGCTACGCCGAGGAGCCGTTCCCCGTCGCCGACACCGAGATCGGGAAGATCGGCTGCGCGATCTGCTACGACTGGCTGTTTCCCGAGTCGATCCGCCAGCTCGCGTTCAACGGCGCCGAGGTGCTCGTGCGCGTGAGCGCGTACATGGACCCGTGGGGCGCGACCGCGCCGATGGACTGGTGGACCACGATTAACCGCGCGCGCGCGATCGAGAACACCGCGTTCGTCGTCGCCTGCAACCAGGGCGCGAGTTTCGCGGGGTATCCGCCGTTCTCGTGGCCGGGCGGCTCGATGGCCGTGGACTTCGACGGGCGCATCCTCGCGCAGGCCGATCCCGGCGCGGGCGAGAAGGTCGTCGTCGCGCCGATCGACCTCGCGGCGCTCCGCGACGCCCGCGCGCGGCGCATGGGGCACGACATGCTCGCCCATTACCGCGCGGAAGTTCACCCGTATGCGCGGACCGCGCGATTCCAGCCGGCGCGCACGGGTGCGGCCGCGATCACGATCGCTTCGAACGAGGCGCGGATCGCCGACGCCAAGCGCACGCTTGCGTGACTTGCGTATCCTGCGCGGATGCTTCGTTTCCGCGCGATTGGAACCGTGTTGCCCGCCGCTGTTCTCTGCGTCTTGTCTGCGCTGCCGCTCGCGTGCGGCGGTGACAAGGGCGCGACGCCGCAGCCGTCGCAACAGTCATCGTCGAAGGCCGCCGCAGCCGCGCCGACGTACGACGCCGCGACCATCGCGGCGATGAACCACGCGTACGGACTCATGGGCAAGTTCGAGTTCGAGGCCGCGGCCGCCGAGTTCGACGCCATCGCCAGGAAGGCCGGCGCGCCGCCGGAAGCCACGCTCGACCGCGCGATCGCCACGATGAACCAGTCGCGCGACGGCGCGCAGGAGCAGGCGATCGCCATGCTGCGCGAGTTCGTGAAGGCGAACGCGAGCAAGGACCAGCCGGCGAAGGACCTCGTCCTGCGCGCCCGCTACGCGATCGCGCTCTGCGATCTCTATCTCGGCCGCGCCGCAGAAGCCGCGCCCGCGTTCGTCGAGATCGCGCAGGCGCGCGGAGCCGACGCCTACGCGCAGTACTTCGCGGGCCAGTCGCTCGAGCAGGTCGGCGAGCACGCCAAGGCGCTCGGCTGGTACGAGCGCGCCGCGGAGCGCGATGGATATCTCAAGAGCGCCGAGCTCGGCATCCAGCGCTGCGCGCGCAAGACCGGCGACGACGCGCGCGCCGAACGCGCGCTCGCTGCGTTCGAGAAGCTCAGCGCGAACCCCCGCGCGCGCGCCGCGGAGTTCAAGTACACGCGCATGGGCGACATGGGTCTCGCGGTCGTCGTGGACGACGCCGCGCGTGCGCCGTACACGCCGCCGACAGGGCCGATCTTCGAGGCGCCGCAGGAGATGGCGATCGATATCCCTGCGGATTTCGCGATCCAGTGGTCGACCGAGGTCGAGCAGCATGCGGCCACCGTCGATCTCAACGGCGACGGCCGGCTCGACATCGTCGTGACCCGCGGAATCCTGCTGCCAAACGAGAGCGGCGCCGTCGAGCCTCGCACGCTCGTCCTCCTCGCGCGCGACGGCGGAAGGTTCGTGCTTGCGCCCGATCATCCGCTGTCCAGGCTCGCAGGCTCGCGCGTGAACTCGATCCTCTTTGGCGACATCGACGGCGACGGGCTCGCCGACGCGTACGTCTGCCGCGTCGGCGGCAACGCGCTGCTCCTGCAGACCGCCGACCACGGATTCCGCGACGCGACCAAGGAGTCGAAGGCCGGCGGCAACGGCGGCATCTGCGTCGACGGCGCGCTCGCCGATCTCGACCACGATGGCGACCTCGACATCTTCGTGCTCTTCCGCGATGTGCCCAACGATCTCCTCGCGAACAACGGCGACGGAACCTTCCGCTCGATCGGCGCGCAGGCAGGCGTCGCCACCGACGAGCGCGGGCCGCGCTCGGTGATCATCGGCGACTTCGACTACGACCGCGATGCCGACATCCTCGTGCTCAACGACACGCTGCCGCACGAGCTCTTCCTCAACGACCGGCTGTGGAAGTGGACGCCGGGCACCACGCCAGGCATCTCCACGACGCAGCTCAACGACAGCGCCGCGTCGGCGGCGATCGTCGAGATGGCCGATCTTCCGCTGCGCCGCGCGGTGTTTGCGACATCGAGCTACCTGCGCTTGCCGCGCCGCGTCGACCAGATCACGCAGAACCGCAGCATCGAGCTCGGCGTCGCCGATGTGACGGGCGACGGCCATCTCGATCTCATGGAGTTCGGCTTCGACCGCATCGTGATGCGCGACGAGACCTGCAAGAACGTGCAGGAATGCACGGTTCCCGCCGACAGCGTGCGCACGCAGCTGGTGATGCTCGATCCCGTGCACGGCTCGCACCTGATCACGCTGCGCGTGGGCAAGCCGCCGCTGCTTTGGGCGCCAGGCAGCGGACGCGGGCCGTTCACGGCAATCGCGTTCAGCGGCCGCGTCGATCCGTCGCAGTCGATGCGCTCGAACACGAGCGGCATCGGCACGGGTTATGCCGCGCGCATCGGCGGCGAGTGGATGGGCGGCGAGGGGTTCCGTCCGTCGACCGGCCGCAGCCAGTCGCTCGCGCCCGTCGCGATCGGCACGGGCCCGATCGGGAAGATCGACGCGCTCGAGATCGAGTGGTCCGACGGCGTGTTCCAGAGCGAGGTCGACCTCGCGGGCGGCACCACGCACGCGATCACCGAGACGCAGCGGCAGATCTCGTCGTGCCCAGTGCTTTCTGCGTGGAACGGCCGCGAAATGCGCTTCGTCACCGATCTCCTCGGCGTCGGCGGCGTGGGCTTCCTGCTCGAGCCGGGCGTGTACAGCGAGTCGCGGCCGATCGAGTCGCTCGTGCTTCCCGAAGGCGCGCTCGCGCCCAAGGCGGACGGAACGCTTTCGCTCGCGCTCGCCGAACCGATGGAGGAAAGCTGCATGCTCGACAGCGTGCGCTTGCGCGCGATCGACCTGCCCGCGGGCTGGGACATCGCGCCCGACGAACGCATGGCGATCGGCGGCGCTGCGCCGATGAGCGAGATCATCGCGTGGAAGACCGCGTGGTTGCCCAGTGGAAATCCCGCGCTGGCCAAGGCCGATCTCGTTGCCAGCGAAGTCGGCAAGGTCGATCCGCGCTTCATCGGCCGGCTCGCGCAGGAGCAGGTGATCGAGCTCGACTTCGGCACCGCGATCGACGCGATCGCCGAGCCCTGGCTCGTGATCGACGGCTGGATCGAGTACCCGTACTGCCAGACGATGTTCGCCGCGTGGCAGGCGGGTGCGAAGTACAAGGCGCCCGGCCTCGAGGCGCGCGCGGCCGACGGCACATGGAAGGAGCTCGTCGCCGAGTGGGGCTACCCCGCAGGCATGCCGCGCCGCATGGCGCTGCCGATCCCGAAGTCCGCGCTGCCCACTGGCACGACCGCGCTGCGCATGCGCACCAACATGGAGATCTACTTCGACAGCGTGCGGCTCGTCGCACGCGAGCCGCTGCCTGTGCAGCCTGTCGAGCTCGCGCTGTCGCGCGCATCGCTCGCCTCGCCGGGATTCGCCAAGCGCACGACTGGCCCGCAGAAGCAGCCGTTCTACGACAACGCGAACCGTCTTCCGCTGTGGGATTGCCGCTTCCAACGCGGTCTTTACACGGAGTTCGGAGACGTTCGCGAGCTGCTCGCCGCGCACGACAGCGCGACCGTCGTGTTCGGTCCTGGCGAAGAGGTGTCGGTCGACTTTGCCGCGCCCGCACAGGCGGCGCCTGCGGGCTCGACGCGCCGTTTCGTGCTGGAAACTCGCGGCTGGTGCAAGGACATGGACCTCTACACGCGCGACGGCGAGACGGTCGAGCCGATGCCCGCCGACGCGACGCTCACGCCTTCGAGCCGCGCAATGCAGGCGAAATCGCGCACCCGCGCGATGGGCGGGCGTTGATCTCGCGTTAGACTCGCCCTCGTGGCGCAGTTCCGTCCCGCAGTCGGTCCGCGATTGAAGTGGCTTCTTGCCGCGGTGTTCGCGCTGTTCGCGGTGCTTGCGGTCAACAGCGTGTACCTCGCGGCGGTCACGTTCCTCGAGTGGCGCACGGGCACGACGCTGCAGAACCAGTTCTACCTGTGGAACTTCCTCGCGCACCTCGTCCTCGGGTTCGCGATCGTCGTGCCGACGATCGTGTTCGGCATCGCGCACTGGCGCAACGTGAGCAATCGTCCGAACCCGCGCGCGATCGCGGCGGGCATCGCGACCTTCGTCGCGTCGATCGTGCTGCTCGCGACCGGCATCGCCCTCACGCGCGTCGAGATCGCGGGCGCGACCATCGGAGTGCGCGAGCCCGCGCTGCGCGAATCGGTGTACTGGCTGCATGTCGTCGCGCCGCTCGCGGTCGTGTGGCTCTTCGTCGTGCATCGCCTGTCGGGCCGGCGCATCAAGTGGGCGATCGGCGCGCGCTGGGCCGCGGTGGCCGCGGTCGCCGCCATCGCAGCGACGGCGTTCCACACGCTTTCGCCGCGCGAAGCCGCGAAGGTCCCGCAGGACGGCGCGCGCTACTTCGAGCCTTCGCTCGCCAAGACTTCGACGGGCGGTTTCATTCCCGCGGCGTCGATGACGGTGAACTCGTACTGCCTCGAGTGCCACGCGGATGTCGTGCATTCATGGGCGCATTCCGCGCACGCCGCGAGCTCGTTCAACAATCCGCTCTACACGGCGAGCGTGCGCGAGACGCGGCAGAAGGCCTTCGCGCGCGAGCACAGCGTGCAGGACGCGCGTTTCTGCGCGGGTTGCCACGATCCCGTGCCGTTCTTCTCCGGCGCGTTCGAGGACCGCAAGTGGGACGACCCCGCGTACGACGTCGCCAGCGATCCGCTCGGACGGGCGAGCATCACCTGCACGGTGTGCCACGGCATCGTGTCGGTCGACAGTCCGCGCGGCAACGCCGACTACACGATTGAATCGAGCCCGCACTATCCGCTCGCGTTCAGCGATTCGCCGCTGCTTGCGTGGACGTCGAGCCAGCTGATCAAGGCCAAGCCCGCGTTCCACAAGCGCACGTTCCTCAAGCCCGAGGTGCATCGTTCGAGCGAGTTCTGCGGCGCGTGCCACAAGGTCGCGTTGCCCGAGGCCGTCAACGACTACAAGTGGCTGCGCGGGCAGGATCACTACGGATCGTTCCTGCTGTCGGGCCGCAGCGGTCACGGCGCGCTGAGCTGGTACTACCCCGACAGGCCCGCGCCCAAGTGCAACGACTGCCACATGCGCGCGACGCCGAGCGACGATTTCGCCGCGCGCGACCGCGACGGCAGCGGGACGCGCAGCGTGCTTTCGCACGCGTTTCCCAGCGCGAACACGGCGCTTCCTGCGCTCGGCGTGCTGCCCGACGCAACGGCGGCCAACGACGCAACCGCCGCGTTCAACGCCAAGACGCTGCGCGTCGATCTCTTCGCCGTGCGCGAGGGCGGCGCGGTCGACGGCGCGCTGCATGTGATCAGCGGCGAGAGGGCGCCCGTGCTCGAAGCGGGCAAGCGATACCTGCTCGAGATCGTCGTGCGCACGCTCGACATCGGGCATGAGTTCACGCAAGGCACGGCGGATTCGAACGAGGCGTGGCTCTTCGCGCGCGCGACGCTGGGCGACGCCGAAGTCGGATCCGAACTCGGCACCACGGGCGCGCTCGACAGCAGCGGGGCGCTCGACCCGTGGTCGAAGATGTTCAACGCGTTCGTGATCGACCGCGAGGGCAACCGCATCGATCGCCGCAATCCGCAGGACATCTTCCTGCCGCTCTACAACAACCAGATTCCGCCTGGCGCGGGTGATGTCACGCATCTCGCGATCGATGTCCCCGCCGACGCGCGCGCGCCGCTGCATGTCGAGACCGAGGTGCGCTACCGCAAGTTCGACGCGGCGTACATGCGCTACGTCTTCGGCGCCGAACGCGTGAACGACCTGCCCGTGATGGTGCTCGCGCGCGATGTCGTCACGCTTCCCGTGCGCGCGAGCGATGGATCGGTGCATGGATTGGCGCATGGGTTGGCGCATGGATTGGCGCATGGATTGGCGCATGGGGCAGTGCAGGTCGCCGCGCCCGACGCGATCCCCGAATGGCAGCGCTGGTACGACTACGGCATCGGGCTCTTCCGCGAGAGCGATCGCGGCGCGGGCCGCGGTTCGCTGCGCCAGGCCGACGAGGCGTTCGCCAAGCTCGAGTCGCTCCGTCCCGCGACGGGACAGCTTGCGCGCGCGCGACTCGCGATCAAGGAAGGCCGCCTCGAAGACGCCGCGGCGTTGCTCGCGAAATCCGCGGGTGCGCAGCTCGACGCTCCGTGGACGCTCGCGTACTTCACCGCGCTGGTCGACAAGCAGAACGGCAACTTTGCCAAGGCCATCGAGGGTTTCCGCCGCGTGCTCGCCACTGATTTCGCCGGCGCGCGCGAGCGCGGCTTTGACTTTGCGATCGACACGCGCGTGCTCAACGAGCTCGCCGAGACCGCGCTCGAGCTCAAGCAGCCTGCCGACGCGAAGGACGCGCTCGTCAGGTCGCTCGCCGTCGATCCCGAACAGGCGCAGGCGTGGTGGCTCATGAACCGCGCGTGCGAAATGCTCGGTGATTCCGCAGGCGCCGACGCTGCGCGCGCGAAACACGCCAAGTACAAGCCCGACGAGAACGCGCGCGACACCGCCGTGCGACTCGCGCGGCAGAAGTACCCGTGGGCCGATCACGCTGCCGAAGCAACGGTCATCTACGACATGCAGCGCGCAGGCCGCGCGACCGGCGAACTCCTGCCTGGAACAAAGCTCGGCGTCCCCGCGCCGCTAGCGACGGCCGCCAGCGCGCCCGCCGCCGCTCGGCCGTGACGGCGCTGGCCGCGACGGTGGTGTCGCGCTCGGTGCGTTGGTGCCTCGTGACGGGCTCTGTCCCGCGCCGCCCGACCATCCGCTGTTCCATCCACCGCGCGCGCCGAACGATTGATAGCTCTGCGTGCCGCGATTGCCGCGATCGCGCGCCGAAGCATCGCGCGCCACCGCAGGCGGCGGAGTCGGAACGGGTCGCACCGTCGTCGGCGGACGCTTCGCGGGCGGAGTCGCGGTGGGGCGCTGCCGCGATTCGTCTGGCTTGCGCTCGGACGGGGCGCGCCCCTGCGGCGTCGAATCGCGTGGCTTCTCGCGCGTTGGCGCAGCGTCAGCCGGGCGAGTGCCTGTTGGTTTCTCGCCTGATTCCTTCGCGCCACCTGGCTTGCCCGGCGTCGCTGGCTCTCGCGATTCCGGCTTGCGATCCGCGGGCTTCTTGGTCGTCGCTGTGGCCGTGTTTGCCGGCGCAAGCGGCGCGCGCCGCGGCACATCGCCAACGCGCGCCCAGTTCTTTTCACCAGCCCTTTCACCTGCCTTTCCGCCTGCTTTCTCGCCCATCTTCTCACCCTTGCGATACACCGTGCCGTCGCGGTCTGCGTACATGTCGCCGTCGCGCATGCGCGCGATCGGCTTGCCGTTGGCCCAGTTTGGTGCTGGCGTCGCAGCCGCGCGCGTTGCCGCCCCGTACTGCGCTCCCGCGCGCACCAGCCGATCGCCATGCTGCGCGACGCCGCGCGTCCACGACGCATACGGCACGACGTTTCCAACGCGCGCGCCGCGCACGTCGACCGACGGGTTGAACGCGGAGCGAAACCCGAGCTCGTGCGCCGCGCCATACCGCTGTCCGCCGCGCGAATAGCGCTCGCTGCCCGCGCGATAGTGCGCGCAGTGGCCCGCGCCGCCATACGGACCGTATCGATGTCCCGCGGTCACGAAGCCGCCGCATCCGTGATGCCACACCGCGCCGCATCCGTACGAGAAGTAGTACGGGCGGTAGAAGTACGGCCAGCACCAGTCGTCGTTGTCGATGTATCCGCCGTAGATCACGCCGAGTCCGAACATCACCACGCCCGTCGAAGCGACCGTTGCGCCCCAGTATCCCGCTGTGTAGCCGCTGACCACCACCGTCGGCGTCGATTGGTACACGCGCACGTAGGTCACGTTGTGCCGCGGGAAATCCGCAGGAATCTCGTAGATCGCCGGCGGCACGAAGTCCGCCACCGCCCACGGTCCCGTCGGCGAGCTCGACACGAACCACACCGCATCGCTGCAGCAGTAGTACTTTCCGTCGACGAGAAACACATCGAACGGCGAGTTCGCCGCGTAGCGCACGCCGATCCGCGCGATCGGCCGGAAGTCGGGCGTGCCGTCGTAGGTCACGGCGATCGTCACCGCCTTGCGGTCGACCTCGGCCTTCTGCGGTATCGACGCAAGCACGGCAGCCGCGTCCGCCGCCGCAGTGCCAGGCACCGACGCGAGCAGGTCGCCCGCGTTCGAATCCTCTGGAATCCGCTGAAACTCCGCAGGCAGCGTCGCGCTCGCGTCGTTCCACGGCCCGCCGAGCGAGTTCGCTCGGAACCACCGTCCCGCCGCGAGCAGGTAGTACTGCTTGCCGCGCCCGTCGTAGACAATGTCGTTCTCGGTGTTGGTCGCGAGCAGCAGCCGCGTGCTCGGAATCGCCTCGAACACCGGCTGGCCCTGCGTGACGATCAGCTCCGTCGGCTCGCTCGTCACGTACACGGCGGGCACGCTCTCGACCGCGCGCGCGGGAAGCGCCGCCGCAACGTCGCTCCAGTTTGCGTCCTTCGGCAGGCGCGCGATTGCCGCGGGAAGTTGCACGGCAGCCGTCCACGGCCCGCGCTCGAGGTTGTCGGTCTCAAGCCACGCGCCGTCGTTGAGCAGGTAGTAGCGCCCCGACGCAGGCTCGAGAAAGACATCCCAGTTCGTGTTGATGGCGAAGAGCAGGTCGGTCGCCTCGCCCGAAACCGACTCAAACCGCGGCTTTCCGATGAAGTTCACCAGAATCGCATCGCGGTTGCTCCAGATGATCCGCGGCGGTGCGGTGTTGACGGGCACCTTGCGAACGTCGGCGTCGTCCGGCTCCAGCGCCGCGATCACGCGGTCGAGCGCGATCGTCTGCTGCTTGCGCGCGGGCATCGCCGCGGTCACCACGCGCGAGAGTTCCGCGGCCTCGTCCTCGTCGACATCGGTGAAGGTGATGCTCTCGATCCGTCGGTCCGTGAGCACGACGAGTCGGTCGGCGAGCGAGACTTCCGTCGCGGCGCTCACCCGCATCGTGCCGAACGCGCGCGCATCGGGGTCGGCGCTTCCGTTCGCGCTCGGCGCGACCGCGATCGCGGAGGTGAACACCAGCCGCTCGTAGTCCTTCCAGCTCTCGATCTGCGGCTGGAAGACGCGGACCACGCGACCCTCCGCCTCGAAGTCGCGCGGCCAGCCGTTGTCCTTCGCCTCGTCAGGAATGGGCGGAACGGCTGTGGGCGCTGGTTCCGACGTGTTCGCCCCCGAGCCGGACCACGAGCCCGACCACGAGCCCGACAACTCGGTCGCAACGCTCCATGCTGCGCCCGCGAGGACCGCGGTCAGCACAAATCCACCGAACAACTGCAACACGGAGATGCGGCGGGAGACGTGCATGTCGGCAATCAAACCCGCCGCGCCCGCGGATCGCGGCGAGGAATACTGCGCGACTTCCGCAGACAGGTGACTCCCCGCGCCGCGCACCTGCGAAGATGGCTCCATGCCCGCACCGTCGATCACGACCCTCGCCGAACTCCGCGCCTCCGGCTGGCGCTCGCGCTCCGTCAAGGATGAACTCCGCAACAACTTCACCCGCGCGCTCGCGAGCGGCGCGGCGATGTTCCCCGGCATCGTCGGCTACGACGACACCGTGCTGCCCGAGGTCGCGAACGCGGTCCTCGCGGGCCACGACATGCTCTTCCTCGGCGAGAAGGGCCAGGGCAAGAGCCGCCTCATGCGCCTGCTGCCTGCGTTCCTCGACGAGTGGATTCCGTACCTCGACATCGCGGGTTCGCCCGTGCACGAGGATCCCGAGCGCCCGATCACGCGCGCGGGCCGCGAGTTTCTCCTGGCGAATCCGCCCGAGCGCGTGCGCATCGCGTGGTGGCACCGCAGCGAGCGCTACGCCGAGCGCCTCGCGCCGGGCACCAAGTTCGCCGATGTGATCGGCGAGATCGATCCCGCCAAGCTCATCTCGGGAACCAGCATGTCCGCCGAGGACGCGCTGCACTTCGGCCTCATCCCGCGCCACCACCGCGGCATCTTCGCGATGAACGAACTGCCCGACCTCGACGAGCTCGTGCAGGTCGGGCTCTTCAACATCCTCGAGGAGCGCGATGTGCAGATCCGCGGCTATCCCGTGCGGTTCGACCTCGACATCCTCGTCCTCTTCAGCGCGAACCCGAGCACCTACAACCGCTCGGGCAAGGTGATCCCGCAGCTCAAGGACCGCATCGGCTCGACGATCGTCACGCACTATCCGAAGGAGCGCGAGCTCGGCATCGGCATCATGAAGCAGGAGGCCGGCATCGACCTCGGCGGCGAATTCCCCGTGATGGTGCCGCCGTTCATGGAGGAGATCGTCGAGGAAATCTCGCGCGTCGCGCGCAAGTCGCGCTACGTGGATCACGCGAGCGGCGTGAGCGCGCGCTTCTCGATCGCGAACTACCGCACCATGGTCGCGAACACGCGCCGCCGCGGCATCGCGCTCGGCGAGAAGCCCGCGGTCCCGCGCATCAGCGACCTCGCGCATCTCAAGGCGAGCGCCGTCGGAAAGCTCGAGCTCGACCTCATGGGCTCGCACCAGATGACCGAGCAGCAGGCGATCGACGCGATCGTCGCCGAGGCGATCGAGCATGTGTTCGGCGAGTACGTCGACGCGCACGGTCTCGGCGACATCGCCGAGGTCTTCGCGAAGGGCGTGCGCATCGAGGTCGGCGACATGCTCCCCTCGTCGCACTACGAGAAGGTGCTCAAGGCCGTGCCCGAGGCCTGGAACAAGGCGTTCGAGGTGAATGCGTCGGAGAATCCCGCCGTGCGCGCGAGCTGCGTCGAGTTCGTCCTCGCGGGCCTCTGGGCGACCGAGCGCATCTCGCGCAGCGAGAAGCACGGCCGCGTGTCGTTCGAGGTGAAGTGATTGGACGAGCGCGCTGACAATCCCGAATCTCCTGCGCAACCCCGCGCGCTCGGCGGCGTCGTGCACTCGTACCTCGGCTACGACCCGATCGAGTTCCCGCCGCCCACGCAGCCGCGCGGCGCCGACGCGGGCGATGCGATGCTCGATCACATGCTGATGTACGGCTCGCGTCGCAAGTTCACCGACCGCGATCTCGCCAACGCGATCCGCCTCGATCCGTCGCAGATCCGCGGCCTCGGTCCGAGCCTCGACGCGATCAAGGCGATGCTCGAGGAGAAGAAGCGCAAGATCCTCGAGCGCTACGAGACGACGCGCGCGGAGGATCTCGCGCGCGACGCGTACGGCGATGCGGTCAAGCGCGTCGATGTGCCGGATCCGCTCGCGCCGCGATTGCGGCCCGCGCTCGATCTCGGGCAGCTCGCCGATCTCGAGCGCATCCAGCGCCGCGTTCCCGACGCGACGCCGCTCGCGCACGAGCTCATGCGCGTGATCGCACGCCTCCGCGACCGCTACTCGGTCGAGCAACTCGCGTCGAAGTACCCGTTCACCGGCCGCGAGGCGATGGATGTCGCCAAGGCCCTCGAGGTCAAGGAGGAGCTCGAGAAGATCGACCGCCTGCTCAAGCAGATCGAGGACGCGCTCAAGAACGCCAAGCCCGCGATCATCGACATGGAGTCGCTCGGCGAGTTCGCGAGCGAGGAGCAGATGGAGGACCTCGCGCGCCTCCAGCGCCAGGTCAACGAACTCCTGCGGAAAATGGCCGAAGAAGCGGGGCTCGAGCGATCGCCCGACGGCTACAAGGCCTCGCCGAGCGCGCTGCGCACCTATCAGAAGCGGCTGCTTTCGATGATCTTCGCCGACCTCGCCGACGCGCGCCGCGGTCGTCACGATGGCATCACTTCGAAGGACGGCGCGGTCGAGCTGCCGTCGACGCGTGCGTACGAGTTCGGCGATTCGCCCGCGAATCTCGACGTGCCGCAGTCGATCCTCAACGCCGTCGCGCGCACGGGCCAGGCGCGGCCCGCGGGCGAGGACCTCGTCGTCCACCGCACGCGCCGCACGCCGAAGTGCGCGACCGCGCTCATCCTCGACATGTCGGGCTCGATGCGCTACGGCGGCCAGTACATCGCGTGCAAGAAGATGGCGCTCGCGCTCGACGGGTTGATTCGCAGCGAGTATCCAGGCGATTTCCTGCAGGCGATCGAGATGTACACGGTCGCCAGGCTGCGCCGCCCGAGCGAGATCATCGAGATGCTGCCGAAGATGGTCTCGATCAACGACCCCGTCGTGCGCCTGCGCGCCGACATGGCGGATCCCGAGATCACCGAGATGGACCTGCCGCTGCACTTCACGAACATCCAGCGTTCGCTGCAGCTCGCGCGGCAGGTGCTGAGCGCGCAGGACACTCCGAACAAGCAGGTGTTCCTGCTCACGGACGGTCTGCCGACGGCGCACTTCGAGGGGAGCGAGCTGTTCATGCTCTATCCGCCCGACCCGCGCACCGAGCGCGAGACCATGCGCGAAGCGATGCGCTGCAAGCAGGAGGGGATCGTGATCAACATCTTCCTGCTGCCGTCGTGGTCGCAGTCGGAGGAGGACGTGCAGTTCGCGCATCGGATGGCGGAGACGACGGGCGGTCGCGTGCTCTTTGCGGGCGGCGAGGAGCTCGACAGGTTTGTGGTGTGGGACTATGTGAAGATGCGTCGCACGATCCTCTGACGGAAATGGTGCCTGGCACGTGCCGTGCACTGCCGGGTGCAACACGGCACGTGCCAGAGACCTGCTCGGCGCCGCGACATCCCACGGGTTTTCGCGGCTGGACGCGGGGATCGCCCCGGCCGCGCGGGTGCCTGGCACGTGCCGTGCACTTGCCGGCAGTGCACGGCACGTGCCAGGCACCGTAGACTCGGGGGGTGCCGCGACCGCCAGCTCCCCAAGCCCCTCAACCCGAGACTCCCGGTGACGACGCCCTCGTCGCCCGCGGCTTCTGGCGATCGATCGCGGTCATCGCATTCATCACGCTCGTCATCGTGCTCTTCAAGCAGTTCCGCACCAAGCCCGCGCAAGCGCCAGGTTCCGACGCGCCCGCGTCCGCACCCGCCGCTCCGCCATCTCTCGCGCTCGCCGCGCCGAACTCCGTCCCATTCCGCGACGTCGCCGCCTCCGCGCACGTCGACTTCATTCACGACTCCGGCGCGCGCGGCGCGAAGCTCCTCCCCGAGTGCCTCGGCGGCGGTGTCGCGATCGCCGACCTCGACGGCGACGGCCGCCTCGACCTCGTGTTCACGCAAGGCCAACCGCTAGAAGCCGCAGCCGAAGCCGCCGCCGACGCCGCCGCCGCCAACACCGGCGGCCTCCGCATCTACCTCAACACGACTGCTCCCGGCGGCGCTCCCGGCGGCGCTCCCGGCGGCGCGCTCGACTTCGCGCGCCTCGCCGGCGACGACACGCTCGCGCGCGGCTCCTACGCCAACGGCCTCGCCATCGGCGACGTCGACGGCAACGGCACGCCCGACATCTACATCGCGTGTGTCGGCCACGACCGTCTGCTCGTCAACACCGCGCCTCGCGGCAGTTCGCCCGCGTTCGCGGAGCGCGAACTTCCCGACGAGCGCGAGTGGGGCACGAGCGCCGGCATGCTCGACGCCGACGCCGACGGCGACCTCGACATCGTCGTCGCGAACTACGTGCGCTGGTCGCCCGACATCGACCGCGCCGTCAACTTCACGCTCGACGGCATCGGCCGCGCCTACGGCCCGCCGACCGGCTTCGCGGGCACATCGCTCGCGCTGCTCGTCAACGACGGCCACGGCGCGTTCCGCGACGCGACCGCCGATTCCGGCATCGCCGTCAAGAACCCCGTCACCGGCGCGCCCTACGCGAAGGCCCTCGGCCTCGTGTTCGTCGACGCCGACCGCGACGGGCGCACCGACATCCTCGTCGCCAACGACCGCACGCCCAAGTTCATGCTCCGCAACCTCGGTCCCGTGGCCGACGGCACGCCGCGCTTCGCCGACATCGCCGTCGCTGCGGGCTTCGCCTTCGATCGCGACGGCAGCGCGACCGGCGCGATGGGCATCGACGTCGCGTGGCCGCGCAACGACGACACGCTCGCGGTCGCCGTCGGCAACTTCGCCAACGAGCCGACGTCGCTCTATCTCGCCGACCCAACCCGCGCGCGCGGCGCGACGCCCGTCCTCTCCGACGACGCGCTCGCGCTCGGCATCGGCGCGCCCACGCGGCGCTTCCTCACCTTCGGCGCGGTCTTCGCCGACTTCGACCTCGACGGCAACATCGACTTCGCGCAGGCCAACGGCCATCTCGAGCCCGACATCGCGCGCGTGCAGCCGAGCCAGACCTACGCGCAGCGCGGGCAGCTCTTCATCAACCGCGGCCGCGCAGGCGGTGACGCGAGCACGGCGCCGCTCTTCACCGAAGCCGATCCCGCATCGACCGGCGACCTCGCGATTCCCGCCGTCGGCCGTGCGCTGGCTGCGGGCGACCTCGACAACGACGGAGATCCCGACCTCGTGCTCGTCGATCTCGCTGGACACGCGCGCGTCCTCCTCAACGAGCAGCGCACGGCCAACCACTGGATCGCGATCGCGCCCGACGCGCCATGCGCCATCGGCGCCGAAGTCGAGATCACCGCAACCATCCGCGGCAGGCCCGTCACGCAGCGCCGCGTCTTCTCGCCCACGCGCAGCTATCTCTCGCAATGCGAGCCCGTCGCGCGCTTCGGCATCGGCAACGCGACGCGCATCGATCGCGTCGTCGCGCGTTGGTCCGACGGCTTGACCGCCGAACGCACTGCGGTCGACGCCGACCGCATCGAGCGCATCCAACGCCCACGCGTCGCGCGGTAGGGCTCACGCTCCGCGCGCCCACAAGCAAACAGGACGCGCCACTCGGCGCGTCCTGTTCAGTGATTTCGTTTGGCTTTCGCCAGCTCGATCCGCGCACTCGCTCAGAGCTTGCGCGTCTTCTCGAACTTCGCCTTGTCCGCGCGGTCGCGCGCAGCCTGGTCCATGACCGGCGGGGGCTGGAGGCCAGCCTTCGCAGCGGCCTTGGCGGCCTTCGCGACCTTCGCCTCGGCCTTGTCCTTCTCGGTCGCGGCGCCCGGGTGGTTCGCCTCGGCGAGGAAGAGGATGCGCGTGCAGCTCTTGCACTGGATCGCCACGTCGGAGTTCGACGCGAGCTTGGCGTAGGTCTCGAACGGCACCTCGATGTTGCACTCACCGCACGCGAACTCGCGGTGGCGGAGGTCGACGATGGTGACTTCCGACATCGACTCGCCTTCGGTCAGGTCGGCGACCTTGTCGAAGAGCTTGCGCTCGCGGTCGGGGATCAAGTCGGCGGCGCGGCTGCGCTCGGCCTCGAGCTGCGCGAGCCGCTCGCCCACGTCGCCCTTGCACTCCTCGAGCTTGGTCTTGGCCACGTCGCGGATCTTGATGCGCTCCGCGATGGTCGCGGCGTGCACCTCGAGGCGCTTCTTCGTGTCCTCGGCGCGCTGCATCTCGTCGACGGCGCGCTTGACGATCTCGTCCTTGCTGCCCTCGAGGACCTTCATCTCGTTGAGGATCGCCTTGTACTGCTTGTCGTTGGTCGACGTGTTGAGCTCGTTGCGGAGCTTGGTCACGCGCTCGGTCGCGGCGGCCTGCTCGACCTCGGCAGCGTGCACGCTCGCCTGGAGCTGGCGGTGCTGCGTCTCGAGCTCGGTCTTCTGCCGCTCGAGCGTCGCAAGGAGCTTTTCCTGAGCGGTGAAGAACGTCTGGGCCGACTCAACGCGCGTGCGGAGCGCACGAACTTGACTGTCGACCCGGTGAAGTGTCAGAAGGTTGTCGAGAAGCGCCATAAGAGGGAGGGATGTTATCAGGAAACCGCGCGCGGAAACTGAGGAAAAGACGCTGTTTCACGCGACGACCCGAGAGGGCGCGCGCGTCAGCCGTGCGGTGCGACGCGCAGCAGCCAGTACACCATCGGTCCCGTGAAGAGCGGGCTGTCGAGCACATCGAGCACGCCGCCCATGCCGGGGAGAATCGCGCCGGAATCCTTGAGCCCCGCGTCGCGCTTGAACGCGCTCTCCGCGAGGTCGCCTGCCTGGCCGATCACCGCGGCGAGCGCGCCGCCGATCGCGCCGATCCACCACGGGATCTGGTCCGCGCCCGCAGCGTGCGTCGACGCAAAGTGCGCGAGTCCCGCGCCGACGAGCGTCGCGGTCGCGATGCCGCCCGCGAGGCCTTCCCAGGTCTTCTTGGGCGAGAGCCACGGGATCATCTTGTTGCGGCCGATCGACATGCCCGTGAAGTACGCGCCGATGTCGCACGATTTCGTCGTGAGGATCGCGCCGACGAGCATCCACGGCGAGTGCTCGAGCCGCACGAGCATCCAGAATCCGAGCAGCACGCCGCCGTACACGCCCGCAAGCAGCGCGCCGCCCGCGAGCGTGAGCGCGTTCTTCGGATTGCGATGCGTCGCCATCACGAAGAGCCCCGCAAGCAGCGCCAGCGACATCGCCGTCGCGAGTGCGCCCGACGACGCGATCGGCGTGGCGAGCACGGCGCTCCCCGCGGTGCCGAACAACCCGAGCAGCGCAGCGACCGCGGCCACCGCCGTCGGCATCGCGATGCCCGCCGCGCGTTCAAACGCCGCGACTTCGCGCGCGATCAGCACCGCGAGCAGCGACGCAAAGCCCAGCAGCACGAGTCCCTGCGGCAGCCCGCGCTCCGCCAGCGTCGCATCGAGCGACGCATCGAACCACACCACGCCCAGGATGAGCGCGATGAGCAGGGGTCCGGTGATGAGTCGTTGCCAGAGCATGTGGCCTCGTTCGGCGTGGGACGATTGGGGTTCAGTAGGTCGGCATCTTCGGATCGACGTCGGTCGCCCACAGGTGGATGCCGCCCGCGAGGCTGGTGACGTTGGTAAAGCCCGCCGCGCGCATCATGTAGGTCGCGGTCAGGCTGCGTCGGCCGTGATGGCAGTTGACCACGATCCTGCGCCCGAGATCGTCGTCGAGCTCCGCCTTGAGCTCATCCATGCGGCGCTCGATTTCCTGCAGCGGGAAGAGCTTCGCGCCGTCGATGCGGCAGATGTCCCACTCGGGCTGCGTGCGCACGTCGACCACCACGACGCCGCTCTTCGGGTCGTGCCGCAGAACGTTGAGCTCGCGCGGCGTCGTCTCGTCCTCGGGGCGGTAGGGGTAGCCAGGCGGAAGCCCGCGCGCGTCGGTGTTGCTCATCTGCGGTATTCCGTCGTCAAGGTGCATGCATGCAGAAGCGTCGCGTCCGAGCGGACCATCCGCGCGGGGAAACGTTCCCACTCTTCGTGGTTTCTGCTGTGGTTTCTCAGGCGATCCAGCCGTTCTTCGCGAGGGTCGCGACGGCGCGCTTGGCGCCAGCGTCGCCGCCGAGCGACTTCTCGAGCTGTGCGCGCGAGGTCTTGCCGTCCTTCGCGAGCAACGCCATCGCCTTCGTGAACAGCTCCTGATCGCGCTGCGCCTCGAGCACGCGGCCGAGCACGGTGGGGCTCCACGCGCCGCCGACCTTGATGCCCGCGCTCTGCGCCGCGCCCGTCGGCAGCTTGATCGCGTCGCCGGTGTTGGTCTTCACGGTCCACGACGCGCCGTCCTTGGTCGGAGTGATCGACGCGATGACGACCGAGGTGGGCTTCTTTGCCGGGGCCTTCTTCCCCGGGGTCTTCTTCGCCGTGGCCTTCTTGGCAACGGCCTTCTTCGCGAGGGTCTTCTTCGCAACGGTCTTCTTCGCGACCTTCTTGCTCGTCTTCCGTGCGGTCTTCTTCTTCGCAGCCATGTGTTCCCGGCCTCTCTCGATCGTTGGTTCGATCGTTGTTCAGTCGTTGATGTTCGTCGCGCGCTCGCCGCTCACTCACTCCATGCGCTCAATCCATAGCGCTCACTCCATGTCGTCGAGATATCCCTCGATCTCGCTCGCAGCCTTGTGGTCGCCGACCTTGCGCGCGTGCGCGAGCCCCGTGCGCAGCGTGGCCACGGCCTCCGCGCGCTGGCCCGCCTGCTCGAGCGACTTCGCCTTGTGGAAGAACGCGTAGCACTGCTTCGGGTCGACCGCGATCACGCGGTCGTACTGCGCGGCGGCTTCGGCGTGCCGCCCCAGCTTCTGGAGTTCCTGCGCCAGCCCGTAGAGCAGGAACCCGTCGTCGGGTTCGGCCGCGAGCAGCGCCATGAGCTTGGAAAGTCGGTCGGATTCGTTCGCCATCGAAGGTCGCGTCTGCATCCCCGGTTGGGGAGGGTGGGTACTCTACCGAACCATGGCTTCCTTCTGTCAGCGACTGGTTCTGCCGATTCTCGCGACGATGTTCGTCGGTTGTGCCGCGATGCTCCCCGCGGGCTGCTCCAACGCGCCCAACGGGTCGCCCGTCATCGACGAGGCGCACGCGGCCGCGCTGCTGGTGCCCAAGTCGATGCGGGTCTACAGCTCGTTCGGCGGCTGCCACGGCGTGATGGAGATCGTCGACAACGTGTGGTACCAGGCGTACGCCAACCGCATGCTGCTGCTCGACGCCGAGAGCGGCACCGTGATCACCGACCTCGAGCTCGCGCCGCGCGGCACGACGGGAACGGTTTCGGACTTCGTGCTCGTCGGGACGCGCCTGTACGCCGTGCTCGAGGGCGACGCCGTCGTCGAGATCGACGTCGAGGCGCCGCGCACGCCCAAGCCCGTCACGCGCTGGGGCCGGCCTGAGCTCGGCATCTCGCCGCGCTGGATTTCCCGCGTCGGGAACGACGTGATGGTCTCAGGCGACGGCGGCGTGATCCGCCTCGCCGACGCGCCGATGGAAGGCACGACCTTCGACGAGAAGGGCCAGCCCGCTCCGCCGGTGCCGCCGCCGGCGCTGCTCGTGGGCCTGGAACCCGGGCGTGCGATCGCAGCGGAGGGTGGCGCGGTCGCTTGCGTCGGCCGCCGCATCCTGCGCATTGCAGACGGCTCGTACCTCGGCGCCGCGAGCATGCTGATTCCGCTCCCCGAGCAAGCTGGCGCGGGCTTCGGCTTCGTCCTGCAGCAGACGGAGGGCGCGCAGGTCGGGCTCATGGGCACCGACTTCCGCGAGCGTTCGTCGAGCGCGCTGCGGGGCACGGTCCGCTCGATCCATGTGTTCGACGACCGCTTCTTCGCGATCAACGACTTCGAGGCCGCGACGTGGAAGCTCGAGACCAAGCCCGGTCCCGACACCGTCGTGTCCGCCACCGCGGGCGACGGCCTGGTGCTGGGCACGCTCGTCTCCGTCCCCGTTCGCGGCGCGCGCGACTGCGCGAAACTCCGCAAGAACCGCTTCGCCGTCGCGGGCTCGTTCGGCCGCGCGCTCTATCGCTATCTCCCCGAAGGCGACAAGCCCGGCGACACGTTCTACTGGACCGAGCGCACGCCCGGCCGCATCGACGTGGCCACGACCGACCGCCGCCGCGTGCTCGCCGCGAGCAACGAAGGCGTGTGGATGTACCTCATCGGCGAGAAGGCCGAGCTCGTCGACCGCGAGATCGCGTCGCCCGACCGCCCCGACTTTTCCGTCGAGGTGACATGGGGCTCCGCGACCGCCGACGAGAAGCGCGAGGAAGTCATCTTCCACATCGGCGATCGCTCGGAGACATACCGCCCATCGCGCGGTGGACGCGTCTCTGCACTCGCCGCCGCGGACGGCAAGGTCTGGATCGGCCACGATCACGGCATCGATGTCGTCGGCTACGACGCGGTCGCCAAGGTGCTCATCGCCGAGGACCGCATCCGCCTGCGCGGGCCGATGACCGCGATCTACCAGAATCGCGTCGGCGGCGGCGTGACCTACGTCGCGCGCTACGACGGCTTTGGCGTGATCCGCCCGATTCCGATCGATGCGCCGTCGATCTCCACGGCGGGCACGATGCGCGGATTCGATGTCCCCGACGCGCCCGTGCCGCCGACCACCGACAAGTCCAAGAAGAAGTGAGCGGGACCACGAGCATGCAGCCAGGACACGAGGAGCGAATTCGATGAGCGACGGACATGTGCGCGCGCAGGTGCTGGTGGTCGACGACGAACGCGACCACGCGGAAGCGATGGCGGAAGCGCTGCGAAAGCCCGGCCACGTCTGCACGATCGTGCACTCGCTCGCCGCCGCGCGCGACGAGATCCAGCACGGGCACTTCGACGTGATCGTGACCGACCTCGTGATGGAGCATGAGACCGCGGGCCTCGATGTCCTCGCGCTCGCCCGCGCGGAGCAGCCGCACGCGGAGACCATCATGGTCACCGCGCACGGCGACATCCCGACCGCGAAGAAGGCTCTGCAAGGCGGCGCGTACGACTTCATCGAGAAGCCCGTCGATCTCGTCGTCCTGCGCAACCTCGTGCACCGCGCCGCCGAGACCGTGATGCTGCGCAGCCAGAACCAGGCGCTCAAGGGCCAGGTCAACTCGGCGTTCGGCTTCGAGGGAATCATCGGCGAAAGCGCGGCGATGCGGCAGGTGATCACGATGGTCAAGCAGCTCGCGCCGAGCACGCTGCCCGTCCTCGTGACCGGCGAGTCGGGCACGGGCAAAGAGCTCGTCGCGCACGCGATCCACAAGCTCTCGAAGCGCGCGACGCGCCGCTATGTCACCTTCAACGCCGCGGGACAGGCCGAGAGCCTGCTCGAGGACCAGCTCTTCGGCCACGTGCGCGGCGCGTTCACCGGCGCCGACAAGGACCGCGAGGGCGTGTTCGAGTACGCCGACAAGGGCACGGTCTTCCTCGACGAGATCGGCGACATGCCGCTCAACATGCAGCCCAAGCTGCTGCGCGTGCTCGAGACCGGCGATGTCGTGCGCCTCGGCTCGAACGAGAACAAGAAGGTCGATGTGCGCGTCGTGAGCGCGACCAACCGCGATCTCAAGAAGGCCGCTGCGGATGGGCAGTTCCGCGAGGACCTGTACTTCCGACTGAAGGGCGCCGAGATCCACATCCCGCCGCTGCGCGAGCGCCGCGAGGACATCCCGCTGCTCGTCAACCACGCGATCGGCAAGTACGCCGCGGACATCGGCCGCACGCGTCCGACGGTCACGCAGCCTGCGCTCATGCGCCTCGTCGCGTACGACTGGCCGGGCAATGTGCGCGAGGTGTTCCAGCTCATGCACCGCATGGTGGTGATGGCGCAGGGCGAGACGATCGATCTGCGCGACATCCCCGACGAAATCCGCGCCGGCGATGACAACGGCGAGAATCATGCGCAGACGCGCGCGGGTCTCGCGGGTGTCGGGCTCGACAAACTTGAGAAGGAAGCGATCCGCCAAACGCTGGCCATGACCGCGGGAAATCGCGAGCAGGCCGCGCAGATGCTCGGCATCGGCGAGCGCACGCTGTATCGAAAACTCAGGGAATACGGGCTGCGCTAACGATTGCTGGCGGCAGCGATGCGGTAGATTGCGCTGATGTCCGTTGACCATTTCCCAACCACGCAGCGCACTTGGCTTGTGGAGCAGCTTGGCGAAGGCGAGGTCGGTCTCGGCGTAGCGCGCGCGCATGTCATGGCGCGCAGCCGTGCGGCGTTGGTGGCGTATGTGCGCGGCGCGCGCGTGACCGCGCTTGGCGAGGCCGACGACATCGTTCATGGTTTTTTCGCTCAAAATTTCGGCAAATCCGACTATCTCGACCGCTGGCTCGCGAGCGGTCTGCCGCTGCGGCGCTGGCTGATGAACGGCGTGTCCGCGCACATCCGCGCGCTGTGGCGCGAGCGCGCCACGCACGCAGGCCGTCACGAACCGCTCAGCGAGTCGGCCCGCGCGATCGAGTCTGGCAACCGCGGCGCCGAGCGCGAGTTCGAACGCGCGTGGATCCGCGCCACGCTTGGCGAGGCGTGCCGCCGGGTTGAAGAATCGCTGCGTGCCGCGGGCGACGGCGATGGGTGGAGCGTTTTCCAGCGCCATGTGCTTGACGGTCAGTCGTATCGCGCGATCCTGCTCGCCGCCGGTGAGCAGCCGACGCGCGAAGCAGAGGAGCGCCACGCGGTTGCCGTGCGTCGCGGGCTGCGGCTCGTGCGCACCGAACTCAAGGCGATCCTGCGCGAGGACGGCCTCCGCGAAAGCGAGCTCGACGCCGAAGTCGACCGCATGACCCATCTCATGGACAACGGACTCGACGCGTGAGCGCGCGCAGGCCGTTCAGCGACATCCCCGACGCGTCGGCGCTGCGTCTTGCGCAGTCGCTTCGCGCGCAAGCGCCCGTGACACGCACGCTTGCGCGAACACGCCGCGCGACCGCGCTTTTCGCACTATTTCTCGGATTGGTCCTCCCGATGGCCGCCGCGTCGCGCTTCATGGGTGCGTCGCGAAGCGACATCCCAAGGAGTCCCGAGATGCAGATGAAGTCGATGGCGGCGGTGGCGTTGGCGACGAGCGGTTTGATCACAAACATTGCTGCAGGCGACGCGGTCGAGTGGCGCGTGGCGGATGGGGGGAATGGGCATTGGTACCAAGTCGTGGTGTCTGCGTCAGATATCTCGTGGTTCGATGCCCGAGAGCACGCAATCAGCGTGGGAGGCGCACTCGCAACGCTGACGTCCGACGCTGAGAACACTTGGGTTCACGCCCAAACCAAAAACGTGCCCGGTGCATGGGGGCTCAACGGCCATCCGTGGTGGATCTTTGGTCCTTGGATTGGTGGATTCCGCTCGTCGCCAAGTGATCAGCAATGGCAGTGGTTGTCGGGAGAAGCTTGGACCTTCACGGCGTGGCATCCAAGTCAGCCAGATCCGTTGAATGACCCGAATCAGACCGTGATTAGCTTTGGCGGTGGCGGGCCAACTGCTGCGACTTGGGCGGACACAGCGCCGAACTCGCCAGTCAGGTCATACATCATCGAATGGTCCGCCGACTGCAACAACGACGGCATCGTCGACTACGGCCAGTGCCGCGATGGCTCGCTGCCTGACTTCAACGGCAACAACATTCCTGATTGCTGCGAGCAGGGGACGGCGTGCGCAGTTGGAAGCTATCCAGTGGAGTGGCGTACCGAAGACGGTGGCAACGGCCATTGGTATCAGATGCGAGATTCAGGCCAGACCTGTTTCCTCAACGCCATTGCCTATGCAGAATCGATTCGCGGTTACTTGATGACTGCCAACTCGCACGCAGAATGGACGTTCGCATCCAAGTACGCTCGAGCGATTGGACGCCCGCACTTTACGATTGGAGCGAAGGGCCCGCAGTTGGCAGGTGGTGATTGGGCTTGGGTGACTGGTGAGCCGTGGTCGTACACCGCGTGGGGTGGACAAGGGGGTTGTGACTATGGTCCTTATCCCAACAACGGCGCGAGCGGCTATTTCATCTGGACAGCAGCGTGCGGCAGCCTCCCGGACAACGTTCTCCCATGGGATGACGGGGTTTCCTACAACCAGTGCCAGAGTTTCTTTCCCGTTGTTCTGGTCGAATGGTCCGCCGACTGCAACAACGACGGCTTCGTCGACTACGGCCAGATCCTCAGCGGCTCGCTCGCTGACGCGAACGCCAACGGCGTCCCCGACATCTGCGAGTCCACACTCCTTGTCCCATCGCAATACCCCACAATCCAAGCCGCAATCGACGCGGTTCCCGCAAACTCGCAGCGCACTGTGCAGGTCGCTGCTGGCACCTACAACGAGTCCTTCTCGCTGAACGGCAAGGACGTGCTTGTGCGCGGCGCTGCGAAAAACGCCACGATCCTCGACGGCACTGGCCTCATCACTTCCATCGCGAAGTTCACCGGTGGCGAACCGGCGACCGCTGGCGTCGAGAGCCTCGTCTTCCGAAATGGCACTGCGGGCTCTCGGCTCACTCCCAAGTCGACCTTCACCGTTGGCGGCGCGATCTTCGCCAACACGACCGCCGCACACATAAAGGACTGCCGCTTCGAGAACTGCCGTGCGGATTTCGGTGGCGCGGTCTACCAGTATGTCGGCTCGCTCGCGTGGGACAACTGTGTTTTCACTGGCAACACCGCCAACGCTGAAGGCGGCGCAGTGCTCACCTACAACTGCACGGGCTCGGTGCATGGATGCAGTTTCACAGCGAATCGCTGCGGACTGTTCGGCCCCGGCAGTGGCAGCGCGTTCAAGTCAGTCGGCTCGAACGGCGACGGCGAAACCATCGTCCTCGACACCTGCACGATCACTGGCAACATCGCCGGCGATTCGGGCTCCGCGGTGGAGCACTACGAGCACACAAAGTATCACCCTGGCGTGCTGCGGGTCGTGAACACCTCGATCACCGGCAACACCTCAGGCCAGCCCATTCCGCACGACGCCGCAGGTCTTCGCGTCCTCGGCCGCATGCAGAGCTGCGTGCTCGCGACGGGCACCAACATCTGCAACAACGCGCCAAAGAACGTCGACGGCCCGTACTTCATCGAGGGGTCCGTGACCGTCTGCGGATGCGCGGCCGACATCACGGGCGACGGTCTCGTCAACGGCGGCGATCTCGGCGTCATGCTTTCGGCGTGGGGTGCGACTTCACCGACAGGTGTCGGGGATGTGACGCACGACGGCTTCGTCGACGGAGCTGACCTCGCCATCCTGCTGTCGAACTGGGGCGCCTGCCAGTAAAGACCTGCCGCCGTCACCGGCTCAACTTCGCGCGCCCCGCATCAAGCCGCCACGTCGCGAGACTCGCGCCGCGCTGGTCCTTGAGCACGAGCGTCGGCACGCCCTCATCGCGTGCGCCGAGCGAGTCGAACTGCGCGAACACGCGCGCGTCTTCCTGCTGCACGACGAGCTTGAGCCCTTGCTGCTCGGCAAATCCGCCGCGGCCGAACACGCGCAGCGTGCCGTCGATCGGCTCGTCGACCGCGCTCGCGCGCGCGATCCACCAGCCGTCGCCCTTGGGCGACGCGACCGCGACCATCGTCTCGCCGCGCATCATCGCCTCGGTGCGCGCGCGCAGGAGATCCGCCTCGAGCACCTGCGCGACCGGCTCCGCCAGCGGCTTGGTCGACGCCGCGAGGCCCGGAATCACCACGCCCGCGAACAGCCCGATGATCCCCACGACCACCATCAGCTCGATGAACGAGAAGCCGTTGCGACGCGGCATCAGTTGTCCTCGCTCCGCGGCTTGTCGAACCCGATCGAGACGAACTTCGCCGAGTCTTCGTCTTCCGATTCCGATTCCGACTCGTCCTCGGACTCCTTCGATTCGTGTCCCTCCCGGTGCTTGCCCGACGACTTGCCCGGCTGCTTGCCGTCCGCGATGTCGGTCGCGCCGAGCTTCTTGGCATTGGCCGAGGCGACCTGGATCGCCACGATCTGCTTGAGCAGCGCGCGGATCGACTTGAGGTCGGAGGTCGCGACCGCCTGGATGCTCGACGCGAGCGCGGGCGTCGTCGCCGCGACCTGCACGACGGTGACCGCCGCGTCCGCGACGCTCGCAGGATCCGCCTCGATGCCCGTCTTGACCGCGAACTCCATCAGCGACGCATCGCTGAGTTCCTTCACGTTGCGCACTTCGGAGAGCACGGTGCCCGACGCAGTCCAGATGCCGGACGACGCGTTCGACCAGCCGCGGCGC
Source organism: uncultured bacterium (assembly GCA_903891095.1). Classification (GTDB taxonomy): domain Bacteria; phylum Planctomycetota; class Phycisphaerae; order Phycisphaerales; family SM1A02; genus QWPT01. The sequence continues at coordinate 31,754 of CAITDI010000022.1, forward strand.
GCGTCGAGCGTCGGGTCGTAGAACAGCGCGACGCCTTCGCGCAGGTAGATGTCCTTGCCGAGCACGCGCCCGTAGACCGCGCTGCGGTTCTCGACGTCGACGCGCGCGGTGGGACCGTAGACCTGGCCCTTGAGCACGGTTCCGTCGGTGATCAGCACGCGCTTGTCGCCCGACGCGAAGAACATCACGCGGCCCGCGCCGCCGTCGAACGCAGCCGCGCCCGTCGGATCGTGGCCTTCGCTCGGATCGCTCTGCGCGCCGCCCACGAACGCGCCGTCGAGCGTGATGTCGCCGAGCGCGATCATCGTGAGCGAGCCCGTGCGCGCGACCTCGACCGAGCACGCGTCGAGCACCGCGTTGCCGCGCACGACGATCACCGTCGGCGACTCGACAAACATGCGCGCGCCGCGCTCGATGAAGAAGTTTCCGCCGACGTCGATCGTGTGCGTGCCGCGCATCGTGGCCGAGCCGCTCGCGGGGACGCGGGCGTCGCCCGTGCACGCGGCGTCGCGCTGCATGAGTCCGTCGAACTGCAGGGTCGGCTCGAGCGCAACCGCGCCGAGCGCCTCAGGCACCGGCGCCGCGGGCACGTAGATCTCCGCGGGAATCGTGCAGATCTTGTCGGCCATCGCCATCGCCGCCTGCTCGCCGCTCGTCGGGAACGCCGCATTGCGGAGCTCGACGCAACCGAACACGCTGGCATCGCGGCTCACCGAGATGCCGCTCGGCGAACCCTTCGTGGTGCCGAAGCGCACGGGCTCGCCGAGCACGGCGAGCGGCGACTTCTCCCATACGCCGAGATGCGCGCCGGTCTCGACGGTCATCGAGCCCGAGGCGAGCACCGCGAACTCCGAGCCGTCGAGGTCCGCGCGCACGGCCGTGTCCGCGCTCGGCGTGCGGCCGACGGCGCGCGCCACCTGCACGGTGCCCTCGAGGTCGCTGTGCACGACGATCTCGACCGCCGCCGAATCCGAAGTCGCCGCGAGGCGCGTCTCGACATCGACGACTTCGGCGCGCACGGTCGCGCCGCCGATGGTGAGGTTCTGGAACAGCGTCGAGCCCGCGCTACCGCCGAGCTGGTCGAGCGAGCCGGGCTTGGCGAGCATCGTGGTCGCGAGGTCGAGCGCGCTCGCCGCCGAGGCGCGCGCGCTGGCGACCTTCGAGAGGTTCGAGCTGGTCGCCACGTTGGCGTCGCGGCTCGATGCGAGCGAAAGCCCGAGCACCGTCGCGACCGAAACCGCGATCAGCGCGAGGATCACGGCCACGCCGCGCTTCCGTGATTGCTTGCCGATCATCTCGTCTCCAGACTTCATGAGGTTGGATTTCATCGGAGCGGCTCCTCTGGCAGGGCGGGCGTGATCACCACGCCCGAGGTCGTGCCTTCGGCCGCGACCTCGAGTACGACGCTGCCCTTGGTGCTGGCCGCGCGAAACGACGCAGCGTCGATTCCCTCGGCAAGCACGCGTGTGTGCAGGACGCCGGCCTTGCGCGCCGCTGCGAGCGCCGCGAGAAAGTCGTCGCCCGCCTCGAACTCGGTCTCGAGCGTGCGGTCCGCGGCCATCGTCGCGTCGTCGATCGTGTCGAGCAGGAGCTCGCCGCGATCGAGGTCGACGCGCAGGCAGCCGAGCTCGCTCAGGTGGACGGTGTGGCTCGGCACGCGGTCGGAGAGCCAGAGCGCCGCCGACGTCTTGTCGGCCGCGAGCACGCTGCGGAATCCAGGCGCGATCGCCTCGAGCCGGCGCACCGCGAGCGTCGCTTCGAGCGCGGGGTCGGACACCCGCGCGCGCGCCGACGAGCCCGACGCGAACGCGCCGAGAAAGGTCAGGATGCCCGAGCCCACGATGCCGAGCAGCGCCGCGGCGAGCATGACCTCGACCAGCGTGAAGCCTCGTGCGCTGTGGGCGCGACGGCGCATCATCGCTTGACCTCGCTCACGGGTTGGGCAGTGGTTCCGACGCCCTTGGCGCCAAGCGCGCTGATCGACGACGAGCTCGGCACGATCCGCTCGAGGGTCGCGAGCAGGGCGCCCGACGGGTCGCGGATCTCCGCGATCACGCGCACGACGGGCATCACCACCGACTGGCCGTCCGCGATCGCGATCGACATCGACTCGCGCGACTCGCTCACGGTCGCCGTGCAGCCGCCGAGCGCCTCGGCGGCGGTGCCCGCGTCGAGTTCCTCGCTCTTGGCGGCCGAGTTCTGCGACTTGACGGCAGCGGCTGCTTCCGACAGCAGCCGCTCCGCCTCGACCGACGCCAGCGCCTGCCGGCGGGCGAACAGGCTCGACGAGTCGTTCCGCGCGAGCATCTCCAGCGCCGCCAGCGCCGCCACCGACAGGATGACCGAGGCGACGAGCACCTCGATCAGTGTCAAGCCGCGAGTGCGCGGATTGGCGATTCGGCTGGGATGTGCCTGGATTGGCTTCACGCGTGACTTCCTCAGTTGCCACGGACGCACAGGTCGGCGGGAACGATGCCGACCTCACGACGAGGCTTCCCCACAAAGGTGGGCTTCTTCCAAGGTCGTAAACGCGGGCGCGCAATCGGAGCCCGTCGGAAGCACCGACCGAAATCGGGGTCCGCGCCGTTCGGTCTGTGCGGATCGCACCGAAGATGCCGAAAGTCCGCGAGTTGCGTCTTTGGTCCATTCGGGGGACGATCCGCGCCCCCGCATGCCGCGCATCCTCTTCCGGCACATCACGGCGGATCTCCTCCGCATCAAACTGCTCACGGCGAGCGTGCTCGTCGCCGTGATCGCGTTCGGCGCGGCCATTCGTCCGATCATGCAGAACCTCCTCGGCGCCGACGACGTGATCCAGTACGTCGCGCTCGCCTCGGTGCCGATGCTGCAGTTTGCGCTGCCCTTCGCGGGAGCGTTCGCAGGAACGATCGTCTACGCCCGCCTCGCCGCCGACAACGAGATCCTCGCGATGTCGGCCGCGGGCCTGTCGTACCGCCGCATCCTCATGCCCGCGTTCGGCGTCGGCGTCATGCTCTTCATCGTGATGGCGGTGCTGGTCGACGCGGGCGTCCCGCGGTTCTGGACCTCGATGCGCATGCTGATCACCCGCGACGTCACGCGGCTCTTCGTCAGCTCGGTCGAGCACGGCGAGGCGCTCGCGATCGGCGGCACGCAGCTCTACGCCGACGAGGTCGCGGTCACGCCGGGCTCGCTCGACGGCAGGGGGCCCGCCACGCGCCTCGCGCTCGCGGGCGTCGCCGCGATCGAGATCGGTTCCGACGGACGGCCGACCACCGAGTTCACCGCCGAGCTCGCGACCGTCGACGTCTACCGCGAGAACGACAGCGCGTACCTCAAGCTGCTCTTCAAGAACGCCACCGCGTACAACAGCGATGAAGGCACGCTCGTCTATGTCCCGCAGGCCGAGCCGCAGCCGATCGACCTCGGCAAGGGCATCCGGCTGACCGCGAAGGACCTCGACTTCAGCGGGCTCATGCACCTGTGGAACAACCTCGACGGCTACTACGCGGTCTCCGAGCCGCGCACGCGCACGATCGCCGCGCTTGCCGCGCGCGACCGCTGGCAGTGCGTCGAGCGCGGGCTCGCGGCGGGCGCGCTCAAGCTCGTCGACGTCGATGCGCACCGCGCGTTCGAGATCCGCGGCGCGCGCGTGGAAGGCGACGATCGGCTCGTGCCCCGCACGGGCGCGACGTTCGAACTGATCGAACTCGACCGCGGAGGCGCGGGCCGACGCGCGAGCGTGTCCGAGGCGATCCTCCGCCAGGCCGTTCGCGCAGGCAGCGGCGAAGTCGCCTTTGAACTGCTCGCAAGCGCCGACCACATCGTCGACACGCGCGGTAGCACCGCAGGCCGCTGGCCGCCGCGCATCAACGGCCTTTCGCCCGATGGATGCGCGGTGCGTGATCGCGCCAACGACTCGGTCGTGCAGCTCGCCGCCGAGGCCGCGCAATTCGAGCCGAATCCCAGCGAAGCGCGCGCCGCCAAGGCCGCCGCCGCCGCGAAGGACTCGAGCCAGCAGATGTCGAACGCGATCCGCCTCGTGCGCGCCGACATCGTGGCGCGCATCGTGCAGCGCATCAACCAGTCGCTCTGCGGCCCGCTGATGATCCTGCTCGGCGCCGTGCTCGCGATCCGCCTGCGCGGCTCGAACCCGCTGCAGGTCTACATGCTCGCGTTCATCCCGTCGATCATCGACATCCTGCTCATCTCCGGCGGCGAGCAGATGCTCCGCGACGGAACCTCCGCGCTCGGCATCTTCGTCGCGACCAGCGGAAACATCGGCATCGCCGTGATGATTGCAATCGCCTATCGGCGGGTGGCGAGGAACTGATGCTGATGCTCGACCGCTGGATCGCCCGCAGGTTCCTGGGCAACTTCATCCTCATCTTCGCGGTGATGTTCCTCTTCGCCGTGTCGATCGACACGATCCTGCAGCTTGACTCGTACATCGAGGGCGCGCGTCTCGCCGTGAAGGCGGGGCGCTTCTCGACGTTGCTCACCGCGGTTCCGGCGGCGATCGTCGACTTCAACCTGCCGCGGCTCTTCCAGTTCTTCGCATACATGGTCGGGCTCTGCTCGGTCGCCGCGGCGGGATTCACCTTCACGCAGATGGTCCGCGCGCGCGAGGTCGTCGCGATGCTCGCGGCGGGCATCAGCCTCTGGCGCGTCGGCCTTGCGGTGATCGGCGTGGCGTTCTTCCTCAACCTGCTGCAGCTGATGAACGGCGAGCTCGTGCTGCCGCGCCTCGCGCCGCTCCTCGTGCGCGAGAACTCCGCGATCCTCCAGCAGACGGCGCAGAGCTTTCCCGTCAAATTGATCGAGGACCGCGGCGCGCGGCTGCTGCTTGCGTCGAGCTTCGATCCCGCGACCGAGTCGCTGCAGAACCTCGTCGTCCTCGAGCGCGACGAGCACGGCGCGGCCACGCGCCGCATCGAGGCCCCGCGCGCCAAGTGGAACGCGCAGGCCGGCGGCTGGGATCTCGAGAACGGCTTCGCCTCCAAGCGCACGACGCGCGAGCGGCAGGGCGCGCGCGAAGTGCGCATCGAGCCGCAGGAAGGCGTCACCTTCATCGCGAGCGATGTCTCGCCGCGCGCGATCCTCGCGCGGCGTTTCCGCGGATTCGCGCAGCTGCTCTCGTCGCCGCAGATCACGCAGCTCGCGAGCGAAGGCGGCATCGATGTCGGCGCCGCGACGCGTCTCGTCGGCCAGCGGTTTGCCGGCGCGTGCGTCAACCTGCTCATGCTGGTGATCGTGCTGCCGTTCTTCCTCGTGCGCGAGCCGAAGAAGATGCTGCGCCCGAGCGTGATCTGCGCGGGCGTCGCGGTGCCTGGACTGCTTGGCAGCCTCTTCATGATGACCGTGGATATGCCGCATGTGCCTGCGACGGTCGGCGTGTTCCTGCCGGTCGCGGTGCTGCTGCCGATCGCCGCGTGGCGTGTTGGCGCGCTGCGGAGCTAGCGCTGCGTATGAGGGCTGTTTCGTCAGCGGGTTTTGGTCGGCGCGGGCGCGCCGTCGAACGCGCGATCAAACACCGTGACCCGCTCGAGCGACGAGAGTTCGCGCGCGAGCGCCTCCATCAGCAGCCGCTCGCGACTGAGCCGCACCATCGCCTCGCAGCGCGCGCGCGACGCGTCGAGCGTCACGCCGTCCGCGGGCTTTTCCTCGAGGACCTGCAGCAGATAGAACCGTCCGCCGTCGAGCACGGGCGTCGACACGCTGCCGACGGCCGTCGCGAACAGCCCCACGCGGATCGGCTCGGGATAGCTCGGGTCGCGCCGCGCGATCGGCGCGAGCAGTCCGCCGCGCACGGCGCTTTCATCGAGCGAGCGCTCGACCGCGAGATCGGCAAACGGCCGCTGCGCGAGTTCGCGCGCGAACTTCTCCGCGTCAGGCAGCGATGAAAGCACGGCAAGCCGCGCGACGCGCTTCGGCCCGTGCAGCATGTCGAAGGCGTTGGCGATGCCCGCGTCGTCGATCTTGACCGCCGACGCGACCAGCGCGCGCAGTCCCGCATTGCGCTTGATCAGCTGCGCGAAACGCGTCTTGCCGAGGCCTTGCCGCGAGCGGATCTCGCCGAGCAGTTCGACCGCGCGCGCGGGATCCTCCGAAAGCGTGTCGAGCAGCAGCTTGCGCTCGCGCTCGATCGCGGCGTCGTCGATCTTGATGCCGGATTCCTTGAGGCGCTTGGCAAGGCGCGCGTCGAGCACGGCGTCGCGCAGCGCGGTCTGTCCCGCGAGCTCGACCAGCGGCTCGCGCAGCGCGTTGAACTCGATCGACTCGCCATCGACGATCGCGACGAGCGAACCCTGCGGCGCGCGCGGCTGCGGAGCAGCGGCGGGGGGCGGCGCGACGGTCGCGCCTTGCTGCTGCGGCGCCGGCGCAGTCGCGCATCCCCCGAGCAGGATCGCGTGCACGCCGACAACGGCGGCGCGGCGTGCGGAAGCAGGAAGACGGCGGGATGCAGCGGTGATCGCAACCATGGAGCGGCGCGCAGCGTACTCCCACGCTCGCGCGCGTGCGTGCGTGGCCCTCGGGCATCGTGGCTATGCTCCCTCATTCCGCTGCTCGCGCCTTTGCGCGCGACCGGCGTCTCATCATGTCCGACGAACTCATGTCCGACGACCCCATGTCTGACGAACCCATGTCTGACGAACCCATGTCCGACGCAACCAAGGCCTACGACCCCAAGGCCTACGACCCCAAGGCCTACGACCCCAAGGCCATCCTCTGTCCCTACTGCGGCGACGCGCAGAAGCCCGCGCTTGCCTGCCGTTCCTGCGGCGGCAGCTTCGACCAGTGGAGCCTCGCCGCCACGCAGAACGACATGGGCACGTGGCAGGTGCGCGATTCGTCGCGGCCGCATTTCATCGGGTTGTCGCACGAGGCGATCGTCGCGGCGATCCGCGCGGGCGAGATCGGCATGAACTCGATCGTGCGCGGACCGACCACGCGGCAGTTCTGGACGCTCGCGCGGCGCGCGCCTGGGATCGCGCATCTCTTTGGTCGTTGTCACGCGTGCCAGTCGCCGGTCGCGCCAGCCGCGCCGAGCTGCAGCGCGTGCGGCACGGTGCCGTCGACGCCGCCGGCGCGCAACTTCGCGGGGCTTCCCGCCATCGAGCGCGTCGCGACGCCTGCCGACGCGGTGCCTGATCTCGCTGGTTTCATCGAGGATTCCGGCGTGCTGCTCGTCCGCGTGACCGCAGTGGCGGAGGAGCGCGTTGCAGTCGCGCCCGTCGTCGTCGCCGCGCCCACGCCCACGCCCACGCCTACGCCGCGCGACGCCGTCTCCATCGTCGATCGCGCGCTCGCCGAACGCACGCGCAAGCTCGAGCGCACCAACCGCGCGCTGTTCGCGGCGGTGGTCGTGGCGTCGATCGGTGCGGTCGTGCTGTTCTTCTTCCTGTTCGACAAGCTCGAGCAGAATCGGCGGCTTCAGTCGATCGTTCGTCAGCGCGACGCTGAGATCGCCAAAGCCAAGCAGGCACAGGATGAGCGCGACCGCAAGGCGCCCGCGGCCGTCACTCCCGTGGTCAACGCTCCACAGCCTGAGCTTCCGAAGATTCCCGAAACGCCGCGCGCCACGCCGTAACGCGGCGGCGCGCAGGCCGACTCACGGCTTGCTGCCCGAAGGCAGCGGAATCGCCGGCGGCGTGAGCGGATCCGACAGCGGCGCAGTCAGCGGCCGCGTGAACTGTTGTCCGGAGTCCGGCTGTGCGCTTGGCATTCCGCCGGGGAGCCCCGTCGGCGGCGCCTGCGTCGCAGACTGCTGCGGTTGCTGTTGCTGTTGCGGCGGAGGCTGCAGCAGCAGAATCAACTTGCCATCCGTCGTCCGCGTGAACACCGTGTTCGACGCGATGAACGGCGCAAGCCACGCCCCCGACGCAAGCGCTGGATTGATCCAGCCCGCCTGCGCCCAGACCTCCAGCATGCCGCGGTCGACGATCGCGAACGCATAGCCACGCGAGCGCAGCTTCACGCCCCATTCCGTCGGCGCGTTGGGCGACTCTTCGACCACGCGATCAAATTCGCCGCGATCCCACACGGTGTTCCAGCTGAGCGACGAAGGGACGCGCGCCGAGTAGAACGGCGTCGAGTAGCCGATCGCCACGACCTTCGCCTCGGGAGGTATCGCGAAGTTCAGCGCAAACGCGCTGTCGATCTGCTGGGCGAGCTCGCGCTGCTCCTCGGGCGTCTTCGCTTGCTTGAGCCGCATCGATATCGCCTCGCCGGTGCGGTTGGCCATGCCGTCGATCATGACGGAGGGAGCTCGGCCTTCCTCCCACACGAGCGTGGGCGCTTGGCCGATCGCGCTTTCCTTCGCCTTGAGCGACATCGGCTCGCGCATGTAGGTCACGAACGGCAGCGCCAGCGCGATGAGCACCGTCCACGCTGCGTACTGCCGCCCGATCTTTCGTCCGAGCATGGCGAGCAGCACGGTCGCGCCGAGCGCCATCGGCACCACGGCGGGCAGCATGAAGCGGCTCTTGAGATGCGTCGCCAGCAGCCAGCCCGCGCACATCGCCGCGGTGACGGCCAGCGCTTGCCGCGCCCACGCGCTGCGACGGCTCGCGACCGCGAGTCCGATCAGGCCTGCGATCGGCGCAACGCTCCACAGCGGGAACCACGGCTCGGTCGGCGAAGGCGCCGCGACGAAACCGTAGAGCAGCCACTGCTGCACCAGCGCGCCGAGGCGATCGCCCACGCCGCCGACCGGTCCATGCGCGGCAAGGAACACCTGCGCCTGCTCTTCGCTCCACGGTCCTGCGCCAAACATGTGCCGCAGGAACGGGAAGAACGGATTTCCATACGCGAGCCCGTTGCGCACCATCCACGGCGCAAGCATGAGCGCGCCCACGCCAAGCACGACCGGCGCGAACTTGAGCGAGCGGGGACCCGCGCGCATGATCGTGATCACGAGCAGGGGGATCGCGGTAAAGAAGAGCGCGCTCGGCTTCGCGCCGAACGCCGCGGCCGCGAGGACCGCAAGCGCGATCGCCGCGCGCACGTCGAGCCGGCGTTCCGATTCCGTCGCGCGCACGAGCAGCAGCCAGCCCGCGGCGAGCGCGAGGCACGGATACATGTCGTTGTATGCGAGCGTGCCGACGACCATCGTCCACGGCACCGCGAGAAACACCGCCGCCGCGAGAAAGCCGACCGTCTCATCCACCATCGCGCGACCAAGCCGCGCGACCACGAACGCCGTCGCGAGCGTCGCGAGCACCGCCCACCACTGGCACGCGAACGCGCCGTCGATCGGCGTGCCGCGCACGAGCATCAGGTGCATGAACGCGCTCTCGACGAACGACGGCAACGCCGAGTACACATTGCCTGTGACCGGCGCGATCGTGCCCGTCGCGGTGAGCCAGTGCTTGGGCAGCGTCAGGTGGTAGCTGAGCGCGTCGTAGCCCTTGAACTCGCTCGACCAGAGCCATCCAGGCGCGTTCGATGCGGCGACGATCAGCAGTCCCGCGACCGCGCCGAGCGCGGTCCAGAACGCGAGCTGCCCCGCGCGCGAGATCGCCGGCGGAGCCTGGTCGTCGTCGCTGCCGCTGTGGTCGCCGCGAATCGGCGCATCACGCAGCACGCGCGCGCCGACCACCACGCCGATGCCCACCGCCACCCACGGGATCAGCCCGCCGCCCGCGGTGATCACGCCGAGCGAACCGAGCGTCGTGTCCAGGAAGAGCATCGCCGCCGAGCCGAGGCCGAGCGCGATCGCGAGTTCGTCCAGCGTGGTGCGCTCGCCGTCGCCGAGCGTCCGACGCATCGCCGCCGACGCGATCGATTGCACGCTCGGACCGATCGCCACGCGAACGATCCCGAGTCCGAGACCGCACGAAGCGGCCCACCAGAGGAGCGCATGCAAGCCGTCGCGGTAGGCGACGCTCGCGACACCCACAAGCAGGTTCGCCTCCAGCGGGCCGGTCATCCCGGCGAGCACGAAGGCCGCAGCAACGAGTCCGAGGGCAAAGGGAACGATCGTCCGCATCGACTTTGACATGGCGGCGATATCGGCGGAACGCGAGGGGAAGGGCGCAAACTCCGCCGTGCGCCGTCGCCCCGTCCCCCGTGGTACGCGGCTTGCCTCTGCAGCGGCACAGGACAGGAGGTCCACCCGATGACAGGCGCACTCGGCTCATTCCGCGCATTCCTTGCTTCAATTCTGCCCGCGGGGGCGAACCCGCACCGAACCCTCGGTGCAGTTTCTGCGCCGCTCTGGGCGTTGCTGATCGCGATCCTTGCCGCCCCGGCCAGCGCGGGCGAGCTCCAGGAGTACGCCCGTCTCCGCGGCCTCGAAGGCGACAAGTTCGTGGGCATCGGCCTGGTCTACGGCCTCGCCGGCACCGGCGACAGCATGAAGGACGGCGCCGCATCCAGCCGGCCCTACGCCCAGCTCCTCAAGAACCTCGGCAACATCGGGTCCGACCCGAAGTCGCTCGCCAAGACCAAGTCCGTCGCGCTCGTCCTCGTGACCGTCGAGATCCCTCGGAACGGCGTCCGCACCGATGACCGCCTCGACGTGACGATCGGCACCTACGGCACCGCTTCGAGCCTCGCGGGCGGCCAGCTCGTGACGAGCTTCCTCAAGAGCCCGGTCATGCCCGCCGACCCCGCCGAGTGGCTGCCCTACGCGGTGGCCGAAGGCGAGCTCGAGGTCGACCCGACGACCCCGACCAAGGCCAAGATCCGCGGCGGCGCCCGCATGGTGCGCGACGTGGTCATGAACCCCTTCGAGGGCGACTCGGTCGCGCTCGTCCTCTACCCGCAGTACGCGGGCTATCCGACCGCGTCGAGCATTGCGGACCTCATCAACGACGAGCTCTCCGTGTCCGGCCACTCGGGCGCTGCCAAGGTCGAGGACGCGCAGACGATCCGCGTGCGCATTCCCGCCGACGACCTGCAGAACCGCAACAAGTTCGTCGCGCAGCTGATGACCTTCTCCGTGCCAGGCGACCTGATCCGCACGCCGGCGCGCATCGTGATCGACCGCGCAGGCAAGGTGATCACGGTCGACGAGCGCGTCGAGTTCCGTCCCGCGGCGATCACCGCGGCGAACCTGCGCATCACGACGATCACGCCGCCCATCCAGCCGACTCCCGACCAGCCGATCACCGACACGACCGCGTGGACCGGCGTCGCTACGGGCGAGACGCAGCGCCAGAGCATGCGGCTCAAGTCGCTCATCGACGCGCTGGTGCAGGTCGACGTGCCGTTCGAAACCCAGGTCCAGGTCATCCGGGCGCTCGAGCGCCAAGGCGCGCTCAAGGCGCAGGTGATCGAGCAATGAGCTACGTGACCTCCGCCAGCAACGCGTCGCTCCTCGCGCCCGACGCGCGTCTCGCGCAGCACGCGCGCAGCGGCGACACCCGCGGCCTCGCGCTCGAGGCCGCCAAGACCCTCGTCGGCGAGGCGTTCGTCAAGCCCGTGCTCGCCTCGCTCCGCGACTCGGGTCTCGCCGCCGACGCCTTCAAGCCAGGGACCGCCGAGAAGCGCTTCCGCCCGATGTTCGACGCGATGCTCTCCGACCGCGTGGTCGAGAGCTCGCACTTTGCGCTCGTCGAGCGCGTGGCAGATCGCTTCGAGCGCTCGATGGGCCACACGGCGAAGCCCGAAGGAGCCGCACGATGAACGCCGCCGCGCATCCAGCATCCGCGCAGCGTCCCGCGCAATCCCGCGCGAGCGCGGCGCGATTGATCGAGATCCTCGAGTCGAGCCACGCGCTCTACACGCAGCTTCTCGCGCAGATCCGCGCGCGCCGCGAGGCGATCCGCACCGCGGACTTCGTGCGCCTCGAGCAGCTCGAGAACAGCGAGCAGGTGATCGCCGCCAGGCTCGCGCTCCTCGACCAGGACCGCACGGCCGAGGTCGCCGCGCTCGCAGTGCGCCTCGCGCTCGCGCCGGGCGCTGCATTGACCGACATCGCCGCGCGCCTCGGCGAGCAGGAGCGCGCGCGCCTCGACATCGTCCGCAGCGAGCTCCGCACGCTGATCGAGGAGACGCGACGCGAGTCGAGCATCCTCCGTCAGGCGAGCGACCGGCTCTCGTCGCACATGGCGGGAATCCTCCAGACCGTCCACTCGGCGATGGCGCACGCGAAGGTGTACTCGCGCGGCGGCCGAATCGCAGTTGGCCAGAACGTCGTGTCGAGCCTCGACATCCGTTCGTGAACGCAGCTTGAAAGCGAGCAACGCATGAGCATCAACGGCGCACTTCAAATCGGTCAGTCCGCGATCCTCGCGAGCCAGACCGCGCTGCAGGTCGCAGGCAACAACCTGGCCAACGCGTCGACGCCCGGCTACAACCGCCAGGTCGCGCGCATGACGCCGAGCCGCCCCGAGTTCGTCGGCGGCGCGGGCTTCGTCGGCACGGGCGTGCAGCTCACGCGCATCATGCGCACCGTCGACACCGCGCTGCAGGGCCGCACGCGCTCGGCGATCAGCGAGCAGAACTCCGCCGAGATCGACCAGCGCTTTCTCAACGCCGTCGAGACCGTGCGCAACGAGCTCTCCGACCAGGATCTCTCGAGCCGCCTGAGCGCGTTCTTCAACAGCTTCAGCGAGCTGGCGAACAACCCCACGGACCAGGCCGTGCGCACCGTCGTCGTGCAGCAGGGCAGCGGCCTCGCCACCGCGATCCGCGAGCTCCGCACCGAGCACGCCAACATCCGCACCGAGATCGACCGCGCGCTCGGCTCGACCATCCGCACCGCGGACGGGCTGCTCGATCAGATCGCCTCGGTCAACCGCCAGATCGTCGAGACCGAGCAGGGCGGCGCGGGCGGCGACGCCAACGCGCTGCGCGACCGCCGCGACGCGCTCGTCGACGAACTCTCGCAGTACATCCCCGTCAGCACCATCGAGCAGGCCAACGGCTCGCTCGATGTCCTCGTCGGCTCCGTCCCCGTCGTCCTCGCCGGCGAGTCGCGCGGCATCGTGCTGCGCACCGACGCAAGTGCGAGCGGCACGACCGTCTCGCTGCGCGTCAAGGCCGACGGCACGACGTTGCAGCCCGACGGGGGCCAGGTCGGCGCGCTCTTCCGCCAGCGCGCCGACACGATCGACCCCGCGATCGCCGATCTCGACACGCTCGCGCAGCAGCTGGCCTTCCAGGTCAACCGCATTCACTCGCAGGGCCAGGGCACGATCGGCTTCTCGAGCGTCGTCGGACTCAACAGGGTCAACAGCACCACCAGCAACCTCGCCGCCGACGCGACGGGCATTCCCTTCGACATCCGCAACGGCTCGTTCGAACTCAACGTCACCAACAAGGCGACGGGCGTGCGAAGCACCGTGCTCGTGAGCGTCGATCCCAACACGACCTCGCTCGACCAGCTGGCGACGCGCATCGCGGCGGCGTTCCCGAGCGGCACCGGCTCCGCGTCGGTGACGGCCGACGGCGCGCTGCGCATCGACGCATCGAGCGGCTACGAGGTCAGCTTCGGCAACGACTCGAGCGGCGTTCTCGCCGCGCTCGGCGTGAACGGATTCTTCGGCGGCACCGACGCGACCGACATCACGGTCAACCAGGCGATCATGGACGACCCGCGGCTGCTCGCCGCCGGGCAGGGCCATGTCGCGGGCTCGAACGGCGGCGCACTCGCGATCGCCAACCTCGAGACCCAGGCCGTCGACGGACTCAACGGCCGCAGCATCCGCGGATTCTGGCAGTCGGCGACCACCGATCTCGCCGTGCGCACGCAGGCCGCGAACAGCAAGGCCGAGAGCGCGCAACTTGTCCGCGACAACCTCGAGTCTCAGGTGCAGGCCGCAAGCGGCGTCTCGATCGACGAGGAGTCGATCAACATGCTGACGTACCAGCGTCAATTCCAGGCCGCTGCCAAGTACATCTCGACCATCGACGAGACGCTCAAGACATTGCTGGCGATGGTCTGAGCGGTCAGCGCAGCATGCGTCCGCGCGCGTCGGCCTTGACCGTCAGCGCTTCGTACGCGCTCATCGTGAACAGCACGATCCACAGCGGCACGCTGAAGCACGCGCACGGCGGCGCGAAGCAGCAGCAGCACGTTCCGCTGAACACCAGCAACGACAGCAGCAGCTGGATGATGCCGCGCGTCGTGAACCCCGCGACGATGTTGTGCACGCCAAAGATCCCGATGAACGGCGGCAGCAGCGCGAGCAGCACGAAGGCCGCGCGCGAGGTGCCCGACGGTGTCGCCGTTGGTTCTGAGGACGTCGGCGCTGGCGGGACGACGGGCGGCGTGTTCGCAGCCATGGGCGAAACGGGCGCCGCGGCGTCGGGCGCCGGCGGAGGCAGGGGGCTTGGCGCTGCGAGCCATGGGACCTCGGCGACCTTCCACGAGTTGCCGGTGTCCGCGAGTTCGACGCGCCCATCGGGTTCGAGCAATCCCCGACTCGCAAGGAACTTAAGTTCGGCCTCGGTAAACGGGCCAGAGCGCTTGCCGCGCGGATCGGTGTAGTGGAAGTCGTTCATAGCGGCGCGGTGTTTGGAGCCGCGCGCGCGGGCTTTCCACCAAGTTGGCGATTCTCTGCGCGCGTCGACTCAATCGCGGATTCATCCCGATGCGCACGGTTTCGCGGTTCGAGGCGCTGCAGGGGTTGAATCAGAAGTCCAACTCTCTATAGTCCGCCTCGGAGAAACGGAATTTGGGCTTTGGGCGAGAAGTGCGTCTGTCGCGCGCGTATCTACGCGCGTCGCCAGTGCGCGTGTGTGTGCGAGTCCGATCCCGTTTCGTTTCCGCTTGGCCAGTTCGCATCGCGATAGGCCCTCAAACAAGCAGCAACGCAACCGGATCCGACTCGCGGCGGGCCGCAAGGCCGAGCCGAAAGAGGTGCGCGTTGTGGCGTCCAGGCCACTGCACATCTCCCAGGACTTGACTTGATCCCGCGTGTGCGAAGCGTATCCCTGTGTTTGGTCTGTCCCTGTCCTGTGTCCCACCGAGCGTTTGTCTGACGCTCGGCCAAAACTTGCGGCTCTTGCCGCGGAGAATCTGATGTCCCTCAAGTCCCTGTGCACCATGGCTGTCGCCGTCGCCATCGCGTCGAGCGCCTCCGCTGAGATCGTCTGTGGTTGGACGATCACCACCGCATTCCCCACCGGCGCGGGCAATGTCCCGACCGGCACGACCTACACCGTCGGCGCTGGCGATCTCGGCGTCCAGACCGCGGGTTCGTCGCTCACCAGCGTGCACGCGCTCGCTGCCGCGACCTACACGTCGCCCTCGGGCAACGGCTCGCAGTTCGGCTTCTCGAGCAACAACTGGTCGGCTGGTGACTACTACCAGGCCACCGTCTCGACGACCGGCTACAGCGACATCTACCTCACCTGGGACCAGACCCGCAGCGCGACCGGTCCGTCGGTCTTCGAGCTCCTCATGAGCACCGACGGCGGCGCCAACTTCAGCGTGATCAACGTCGCTGGCGCGGCGACCTACACCGTCCTCCAGTCGGGTGGCGGCGGCGCTCCCGGCACCTGGAGCACCACGGTCTACAACTCGATCTACACGACGAGCGTTTCGATCGCCGCGGCCGACAATCAGGCGGAGGTCATCTTCCGCTTCCGTTCGACGGTGACCACGGCTGCTGCTGGTTCGAACCGCATCGACAACGTGACGGTCAGCACCGGCGCCCTCCCGGCCCCGGGCGCGATCGCGCTCCTCGGCCTCGCGGGCATCGTCAGCCGCCGCCGCCGCTGAGCGGACTCGGCTGCGACAAGTCGACAAGACAACAAGACGAATCAAGGCCGGCGCACATGCGCCGGCCTTGTTCGTTTGTTCATTCCGATGTCGCCGTGTGCGGATCCCGCCAAAGGAAGCAGCCGCAGCTGCGACCGCTCACATCACGGACACACGCCCCACGCGCCCAGCAGGATCGCGAGATCCGACGCCGCGACATCTCCGCTGTGATCGAGATCCGCCGCGGCGTCCGCGCTGCCCCACGCACCGAGCAGCGTCGCGAGGTCGCTCGCGTCGACCACTCGGTCGCGGTTGATGTCGCCAGTGCACGGCGCCGGCGGGGTATAGCGCGTGACCCAACGGAAGCTCGCGCCCACCTGGTTCGCCAGGTTCACGTTGATGTAGTTCTTGGTGCTGAACTTGTCGACGCGCGTTCCGCCCGTGTAGAGGTACTCGCCGTTGTCGAGCACCGTCGCGCCGCGGCAGCTCAGGAACACCTCAGGCGCGCGGTACGACGCGTAGTTCAGGCCCGCGGAATCGAAGAGATACAGACCCCACGGCGCAGAGAAGCCCGTCGCCATGACGTTGCCGCCACCGAGGTCCACGAGCTGCTGCGGGAAGTTGAGGCTCGAGATGCCGTCGGAGTTGAAGAACGGCACGGGATTGACCGAGCCCTTGTCGTTCACCAGCTCGAGGTCGTCGTCGACCGAATTGCCGACCATGAACCCGTTGCCGTAGCGGATGATCCCGCGCGGGTCGCCAATGCCAGTCCAGTCGCTAAACACGACGGGCGCCGACCCATCGAGCGCGAGCTTGTAGATCTTGCCTCCGACGGAATTGCCGAACCCCG
The DNA here is from genome assembly GCA_903891095.1 of uncultured bacterium. Lineage (GTDB taxonomy): Bacteria > Planctomycetota > Phycisphaerae > Phycisphaerales > SM1A02 > QWPT01. The sequence goes on from CAITDI010000022.1 coordinate 48,238, forward strand.
ACGTCACATACGCGAAGCCGTTGTACATGCAGATGCCGTAGGCGCCGTCGAGACCCGAGGCGAGCGTGCGCAGGTAGGTGCCGTCCGCCGAGTACTCGAACACCGACTTGGCCACTTCGTCCGTGATCAGAAAGGTCCCCGACGGAGACACCGCGATCTGGATCGGCTGCGTGAGCCGCGCATCGCCCGGGATGAAGTTGTTGCTGACCAGCGAGCCGTCGACCGCGCTAAAGGCCCAGACCCTGCCCAGGAGGGGGCCTGAGTCGGGGATCAGCAGGACGTCCGTGGACTGCGCGACGGCAGACGAGGCGAGCATGGAGGCGCAGGCAACTGCGGCGGTCAGGCGAAACATCGACATGGGTCAGGTTGTATCCGAGCCGCCCGCCGATTCGAAACCGAATCTGCCCCAAAAACAACGATCGCCGGCGAGTCTCCTCGCCAGCGATCGTTTGTCTCGAGTTCAGAGGGCGCACAACCGGCAATGCGCTGGACGAATTGCGCGCTACCCGTCTGGAGACCGCTCGATCCAAAGGCGCCCGGGATGCCTGCCCTTCGCAACGAACCACCACTCTCGGTTCGGTACGCGGGCGGACCCCGACCTTCAGATGCCCCCGAGCACGGCTTCCAGCCTTGGTTTGAAGCGTTTGCTCGTTGCCTCAACGAGCCGACGCTCCGTGTCTGGAAGCCGCAGTTCCGAAACCCGCCGCGACAGCACCGTTGCGGTTGGCTTGGAACTTGTTCAATCTCTGCACCACATGCTGTACTCAAGACGCAGACTGCTCTGCAGTCGCCCCCCGGAGGGGCATCTACTTCATGCGACGTAAGTTGGGCGCCATGCAGACATTCGGCGAAAATCCCTTGGCTGGGCTCGAATCGCCGTTACGAGGACGCGGGGTTTCACGAGGACTCACGGTTCCACGAGGACTCACGGTTCCCGCGCCGCGCCAAGGCACGCGCCTTGCCAAATGCCCCGTGAGAAACCTCCATGGGCGCAATTCCTGCCAACCTCGCGCGTGTGCCGAACGCTTTGGCGTCGAGAATTGCGCTCAGCGGCGTGCAGAAGGCCAATCGCGACCTTCTGCTGCTGCAAGTGCAGCTCGCAGCCGGCAAGGCCTTCACCCGTCCGTCTGAGAACGCCATCGGCGCTTCGACGGTCACCGTCCTCGATGACGCGATCGAGCGCCGCAACCAGCGCGGTCGCAATCTCTCGCAGGCGGACGCCACGCTGAACTCCCTCGACGGCGCGATCGGCGACGTCACCGATCTCCTGCAGGAGGCCCGAGGTATCGGTCTCTCGCAGATCGGCGTGGGTAGCGATGCGACCACCCGCCGCAACCAGGCGTCGGTGATCGACTCGATGCTCAACTCGATGCTGTCGATCGCCAACCGCGACCTCAACGGCATTCACTTCTTCGGCGGCGACCAGCATGTGTCCGAGCCGTTTGGCTCGCTGCTCGGCGGCGTGCGCTATCTCGGCGGCGGGCAGGGCATGCGTGCGGACCTCGGTCTCGCGTCGGATGTCCGCGTCACCACCAGCGGCGAGGCGGCCTTTGGCGCGCTCTCTGGCCGTGTGCAGGGTGATCACGATCTGGATCCCTCGATGACGCTCGGCACGCGCCTGAGCGACCTTCGCGGCGCCAACGGCCGAGGCGTGCAGCCGGGCATGGTCGAGATCGATGTCAACGGCACGATCACGCAGGTCGATCTCTCGTCGGCGGACTCGATCGCCGACGTGATCACCGGTCTCTCCACCGCCATTGGCGCCATCGATCCCGGTGCGACGGTCGGTATCGACCCCGCGACTGGCGACCGCATCGCGATCACGCCGTCAGCTGGCGTCAATGTCATCATCCGCGATTCGAACTCCGCGACCACCGCGGGCGATCTCGGGCTTTCGGGCAGCTACTCGGGCGGACTGACTTCGACCGGCGCGGATCTCGATCCCAAGCTCACCGAACTCACGCGGCTCGACTCGGTCACGGGCGTCACCGTCCCGATGAGCGAGATCGTGATCCGCAACGGCGGCCAGACGCGGCGCATCGACCTCTCGCAGGTCGTGACCGTGCAGGACTTCCAGAACGCCGTTGCCTCCGCAGGCCTCGGCGTGCGCGTCGAGATCGCGGCCGACGGACGCCGCCTCAACGTGCGCAACGAACTCTCCGGCGCCTCGATGTCCGTCGAGGACCTCGGCGGAACCAGCGCGCAAGAGCTGGGAATTCGCTCCTTCACTGGCACGACGAGCCTCGCGGACTTCAACGAAGGCCGCGGCGTCCGCAAGGTGAGCGGGGCGGTCGATCCGCTCACGGGCCTGCCTGATCCCGCGGCGAACCGCGACATCAAGGTGACCGTCAAGGACGGCCGGTCGTTCGAGATCGACATCGACGGCGCGGCGACCGTCCAGGACGTCCTCGACAAGATCAACGCGGCCGCTGCCGCCGCCGGCGTCACGCCCGCGGAGTTCACCGCGCAGCTCGCCGGCACCGGCAACGGCATCGAACTCGTCGACTCGACCGTGGGCACCACGCTCAAGATCGAGGACATCAACAACAGCGGCACCGCGACCGACCTCGGCATCGCGGGGCAGACCACTGCGGCAAGTTTCGTCGGTACCGACCACGCAACAGTTGCCGTGGACAGCGTGTTTTCGCACCTCATCACGCTCCGGGACGCGCTCAACCGCAACGACGAGCGTGGCATCGAGTTTGCGACAGGGAAGCTGGAATCCGACCTCACCCGCGCCTCCGAGGCGCGTGCCGACGTCGGAGTCCGCTCGCAGCGCGTTGCCGACGCAACGAACCGCGAGCAGGAGCTTGGCATTCAGGACATGGCGTTGCGATCGAGCATCCAGGATCTCGACTTCACCTCCGCGGCCACGCGATTCTCCAACCTGCAGCAGCAGCTGCAGGCGGGCCTCGTGGGCGCATCGAAGTCGGTGAACATGAGCCTGCTCGACTTCCTCCGCTAGCAAGTGATCAACAACCCGCGCGGTTGCGCGGATACCAACCGGAGGCTCGGCCCCTCCGCGCGGAACCAGGGACGGAGCCCGACCGGCATGGATGCCGGACTCCAAGGATTGGAAAGGCCGAATGGAGCACCCGATATGCTGATCCAGACCACGCGCTTTGGCCCTGTCGACATCGACGAGTCGCGCATCATCGATTTCCCGGCGGGACTGCTGGGATTCTCGAGCTACAAGAAGTTCGCACTGCTGCAGCCCGACGACAACGGAGTCTTCTTCTGGCTCCAGTCGACGGACAGCGCTGACCTCGCCTTCGTCGTCACCGACCCGGCGCTCTGGCTGCCGGACTTCCAGGCCAACATCCGCAAGGAGCAGATGGAAGAGCTCGGCCTCCGCGAGGTCAGCGACGCCCAGGTGCTCGTGATCGTCAACAAGCGCGAGCAGTCGCTCACGGCCAACCTCCAGGGCCCGCTCGTCGTGAACTCCGCCAACCGCACGGCCATGCAGCTCGTGCTCGCGGAGAAGAAGTGGTCCACCCGCCATGAGCTCGTGAAGCTCGCGGAGACCCAGGTTGCGAAGATCGCCTGACCGCAAGGTCGGCGAGAGCGCGTCGAGATGGATGACGTGCCGGCCTATGCCGGCGTGACACGGATGGACTCTAACGGGCACGGAAGCCCAACAAGGAAGGAGCCCGCAACATGCTGGTGCTCTCCAGACAGATCGATGAAACGATCATGATCGGCGACGATGTCGAGCTGACGATCGTGGACATCAGAGGCGACAAGGTGCGGATCGGCATCAAGGCCCCCGCGACGGTGGCTGTGCACCGCAAAGAGGTGTACGACGCCATCAGGAATGAGAACCAGCAGGCCGCGGCTTTCCGCGGTGAGCTCGGTTCGCTCCGCCCGCGTGGGAGTACGCGCGGTGCGAAGGCCACGACAGGTGGGACGGTCCTGCCTGCTGCCGCGAAGCTCGCGGCCACTCAGACGTCTAGACGCGAGACTGCCTGACCGCAGCGCTCGCTCAGGGCCTTTCCAGTCAAGGAGGATTGCCATGGGCCGCATTAACACCAACGTTCCGTCGATGATCGCGCAGAACAATCTCGCGCGGTCGAACTCCGACCTCTCCACCCGCCTCCAGCGCCTTGCCACCGGCGTCCGCATCAACCGCGGCGCCGACGATCCCGCAGGTCTCATCGTGAGCGAACGGCTCCGATCCGAGATCAAGGGCATCGGGCAGGCGATCAACAACTCCGAGCGCGCCAGTTCGGTGGTCGCGACGACCGAAGGCTATCTCGCCGAAGTCGCCGACCTGCTGAACTCCGTCAAGAGCCTCGTCGTCAACAGCGCCAACACCGGCGGCATCTCCCGCGAGGAGATCGACGCGAACCAGCTCGAGATCGACAGCGCGATCGAGTCGATCACGCGCATCTCGAACACGGCGAGCTTCGCGGGACTGCAGCTGCTCAACGGCTCGCTCGAGTACGTGACCAGCGGCATCAACTCGAATGACGTCGCTGGCGTCGACATCCACGGCGTCCAGTTCGGCACCAACTCGTCGGTCGCCGTCTCGGTCGAAGTCACGCAGTCGGCGCAGACTGGACGGCTGTTCCTCTCCGCGGCGACGGGCGCGCTCGCATCGAGCGTCACCATCGAACTCGCGGGCAACCTGGGCGTGCAGACGCTCACCTTCGTCTCGGGTACGGCGCTTTCCGCGGTCATCGCTGCGGTCAACACCGTGAGCGACACGACGGGCGTGAGCGCGAGCCTGAAGAACGGCGCGAGCCAGACCTCGGGTCTCTACTTCAACTCGACCAGCTATGGCAGCAGCAACTTCGTCTCGGTCCGCAAGCTCGGACAGGGCGGTTCCTTCTTCCAGACCTACGACGCACCGGGCGGCACTGCGACCCAGCGCGACCTCGGCCGCGACGTCAGCGCGATCATCAACGGCGCGCTCGCAACGGGCAATGGAACCAAGGTGTCGCTCAATACGCCGGCTCTCGCGGTCGACGTCGACCTGAGCACGCTGTTCGCGACTTCCGTGACCGGCAACCCGAGCAGGTTCGAGATCACCGGCGGCGGCGCAAAGTTCCAGCTTGGACCGCAGATCTCCACCACCCAGCAGGTCGGCATCGGCATCAAGTCGGTGGCGGCGAGCCGGATCGGTGGAACCACGCTCGGCGCGGGGCGCTACTTCCTCGACAGCCTCAAGAGCGGGCAGCCGAACGCGCTGAGCGGCGGCCGCACCGCGGAGGCGAGCCTGGTTCTCGACGCTGCGATCACCGAAGTTTCGGTGCTCCGCGGACGTCTGGGCGCCTTCGAGCGCAACACGCTGCAGACCAACTCGCGCAGCCTTCAGATCGGACTCGAGAACATCACCTCGAGCGAGTCGAAGATCCGCGACACGGACTTCGCTGCGGAGACCGCCCTGATGACCCGCGCGCAGATCCTGCAGCAGGCCGGCACCTCGGTGCTTGCGACGGCCAACGCTTCGTCGCAGAACGTCCTCAAGCTGCTCGGCTAACCGCGCGGAGCAATCCGCACGACCAGCACAGATCCACCAACCGCCCGGCGTCTCGCCGGGCGGTTGACTTTTTCCTCAACCTTTGCGGCAACGTCATGAGAACCATCGGCGGTAACCGCGCGGGGACGTGCGTTGTCGCGGGTACTCGTTCCCCATCCGTGCGCGAGGCATGCGGCATTTTCCCCATCAGCGCGGATGTCGCCCGAATCGTGCGGGAAATGCAGTCTGTGCGTGAAGTTGGCCTGCTGCTCCTCCGATCTCCTCCGCGTCAGGATCCTCAGCCCTGACTGTGCCGGCGCAGGACGCGCCTTCAACTTCGTACGGAACCTGCCGGAGGACCAGCAGGCAGCCGAGGCAGACCACCCGTGAACGCGGGCGGTCGAAAGACAACCGCCGGAACACCGGCAAATCACGGAGGACAGTCGTCATGAGTCGTATCAGTTCCAACATTCCGTCGCTCATCGCTCAGCGCGTTCTGGGTAACCAGAACAAGGGTCTCGCCACGAGCCTTCAGCGCCTCGCAACCGGTACCCGCATCAACCGCGGCGCCGATGATCCGGCAGGCCTCATCGCCTCCGAGAATCTCCGCGCCGAGAAGGCCGCGATCAACAGCGCGATCACCAACTCGCAGCGCGCCGACCAGGTCATGAACGTCGCCGAAGGTGGCCTCCAGGAAGTCTCGAACATGCTTGTCGAACTCCAGGGCCTCGTCGGCGCGACCGCCAACGAAGCAGGCGTCTCGCAGGAAGAGCGCGACGCGAATCAGCTCCAGATGGACTCGATCCTTCAGACGATCGACCGCGTCGCCAACGCGACGAGCTTCCAGGGCACCAAGCTCCTGAACGGCAACTTCGACTACACGGTCAGCGGCCAGTCGGCCAACCTGACGGACGTGACGATCAACGCTGCCAAGCTCTCCGACGCTGGCACCGCTCGTTCGGTCTCGGTCACCGTGCTCCAGTCTGCTCAGACCGGCGCAGTGTTCCTGTCGACCGGCGCGACCTTCGGTAACGGCGGCTCGGGCGAAGTTTCGTTCGAGATCACCGGCACCAAGGGCGTCCAGCAGTTCACCTTCGCCTCGGGCACCTCGCAGGCGAACATCCTCGCCGCGATCAACAGCTTCAAGGACTCGCTCGGCGTGTCTGCGATCCAGTCGACCGACGCTGCCCGCGTGCAGCTGAACTCGACCGGCTACGGCTCGGATTCCTTCATCCGCGTCAAGGAGCTGTCGAACCAGAATGCGGGTACGTCCTTCATCTACGACGCGGTTGCCTCGGCAAGCGCGGTCGACGACCTCAAGGACTCCGGTCGCAACGCGACCGTCCTCATCAACGGTACCCAGGCCACTACGGACGGCCTGCGCGCCCGCGTCTCCAGCGACGGCTTCGATGTCTCTGTGAGCATCGATGGCACGAGCGCCCTCAACGCGGTCGGTGCATCCACCACCTTCGCGATCACCAGCGGTGGCGCGAACTTCAACCTCTCGCCGTCGGTCAGCCTCGCCGGCAAGGTCTCGCTCGGTATTGAGACCGTCACCACGGGCAACCTCGGTGGCACCGCTTCGGGCTTCCTCTCCGACCTCAAGTCGGGCGGAACCGCGAACGTCCAGAACGGCGACCTCTCGAAGGCCCAGAGCATCATCGACTCGGCCATCAAGCAGGTCTCCAGCCTCCGCGGCCGCCTCGGTGCGTTCCAGAAGAACGTCGTCGGTTCGACCATCTCGAGCCTCGGCGTCGCCCTTGAGAACACCACGGCAGCTGAGAGCGCCATCCGCGATACCGACTTCGCGTCGGAAACCGCGAGCATGACCCGCAATCAGATCCTGTCGCAGGCAGCGACCCAGTCGCTCGCCCTCGCGAACAGCGCCCCGCAGTCGATCCTCTCGCTCCTCCGCGGCTAAACACCCGGACAGCGAGGGGCGGAGGAGCCCCGACGGTTCTCCGAAGGGGTACAACACGAGAAAGAGGGGGCGGCCCGCAGGGGCCGCCCCTTTCTGTTTTTGACATGCCTGCCGATAAAAGTTATGGTCACGACCGTTGGTCGCCGATATTTGCGGTCGCTGGGACAAATCTTCGGTGTTTTCACCAGATTGTCCTCGCCTCGCGCAGAACTCAGAGCATTGTCACTACTGGAGGGAGGGTCCCTCAAAGGGAGAGAGACCCTCACATGTTTGTAGAACGTGGAACCGCTGCGCGGCAAATGTCGCGTGGCAAAACTGCCTGGACTGTCCAGGTAGGAAATGGGGCATGGCGCCTCATGCAGTCCGCTGCAAATCGCCATGCGAAGCTTTTGCTCATTGTGGCAGTTTCACTGCCGGTGAGCGCGATCGGGCTGGGCGCAGGATCGCTCCTGAACTCAGCGCACGGTCAGAGTGAGTCCAACGCGGTCGTTTCGTCCGTGCAGGAGCAATCCTCGCGCGTCCGCAGCGAGCCCATGGTGACCGGAGCTGCGATGCATGTCGCACTCTTCGTCCCGCGCAACTGAGGCTGTCTGGACAACAGACCTCGGTGATGGACAGCTCCGGAGGTTGGGAGATAGTCCAAAAGGACGTCCTTGCACTCGCTGTAAGGACACGACGGATAAGACAGGGACAACTGGGACTCACATACTTAGCGACTCCAGGCTCAGGGACAATTTGCCTGGACGTCTTCTCCGAGGGAGGGACTCGTCGCGAGCCGCAAGGCGCCGCGCTACAAGAACCCGAAGAGAAAACTATGGAGTGTCCGTCGTATCCGGATCAAGGCGTGGGACCGCCGAGATCCGACTCCCAAATCTCGAATCGAGGCTCCGCTGGTTTCCAGCGGGGCCTCGGTTCTTTTTACTGCCTCGGTTCTTTTTACTGCCTCGGTTCTTTTTAGTACCTCAGGTTCCTTTGAAAGTCTTCGGCTGTCTTTGGAGCGCTTTGGCGCCATTTCGCGCAGCCGAGTGAGCTGAGTTGCCTGCCGTCCTGCCCATCGCTCTGCACTGTTTGGTCCGTCGCGCCGATGTACGTTCCGTGCCGGGGTGCGTCAGAGCGGTTGCGGTAACCGCCGACGTACGCGATTGCTCACCGGGAATCTTGCATGCAGCAGGGTGTACTCACAGGACTCCTCAAGCGCGCAGCCGACGGCGACGCCGATGCCGCTGGCGAGGTCTGGTCGTTGGTCTATCGCGACATCCGCGCGATGGCTGCCAGCGCGATCGCCGGTGAGGCCCGCCGCGGCGAGTTTGAACCCACGCTTGTCGTAAACGAGGTCTACCTCCGCATCGCCGCACAACCTGCGCGCAAGTGGGAATCGCGCCGCCACTTCTTTGGCGCGGTCGCCCGCGCGATGGAACAGTTCCTGATCGACACCGCGCGCAACTTCTCGCGCAAGAAGCGGACCGCGATGTTTGTCGACGCGAGCGTTGCCGAGCTCACCGCGACCCTCGAGAACGAGCCGCAGCGCACCGGCGAGGATGCCATCAAGCTGATCCAGCAGGTCGCGCGCCTCGAGAAGGAATCATCCGGCGCCGCGGAAGTCGTCCGCCTTCGCTACGTCTTCGGCCTGACCAATCAGCAGGTCGCCGCCGCGCTCGGGATCTCCGAGTCCGAGGTGGCGAATCTGGTGCGCTTCGGGCGTGCCTTCATTTCCGACGCCATGCGTCGCGACGAGGAGTGACATGGTCGAGCCGTTGCCGCCGCTCGAACAGATCTTCATGCGAGCCGTCGGGCTTCGTGGGCATGAACGCGACATGTTCGTTGCCGAGATCGCCGCGACGAGTCCGGCGACCGCGGCGAGGCTTGCGGCGCTGCTCGCGGCGGATGCCGCTCAGGATTCCGAGCACACGCGGCGCGGCGAGGATGCGCTCGTCACCATCCGCTCGACGGCCGGCGTGCTCGGCGATGCGGGCATCCTGACCGGGCGAAAGATCGGTGGATTCCAGGTCGGCGACCTGATCGGGCAGGGCGGTAGCGGCGCGGTCTATCGTGCAAAGCAGCTGCGCCCCGCGCGCGAAGTCGCCTTCAAGGCGCTGCGCCCCGAGCTCGCGGGCGCCAAGGTCCGGCGCCGATTCGAGCTCGAGGCCGAGCACATGGGCCTGCTTTCGCACCCGAACATCGCAAGCGTGATCGCCGCGGGCTTTGACGATGAGGCGCGCGTCTCGTGGATGGCCGTCGAGTACGTGCCGAACGCACGATCGATCGTGCGCGCCGCGGAATCGCGCGCGGTTGGACTCGCCGGAAGGCTCGAACTGCTGCGGACCGCGTGCGCTGCCGTTTCCGCCGCACACGCGAAGGGCGTGCTTCATCGCGATCTCAAGCCATCCAACATCCTCGTCGGAGAAGACGGCGTGGTGAAGGTGATCGACTTCGGACTCGCGCGCGCACTTGCGGGCGTCGATGAGCGATCCGCCGCGACCGAGACGGGTGAGATCATCGGCACGCTGCTCTACATGAGCCCCGAGCAGTGCACGGGCGATCCGCGCGCCACCGACGTGCGGTCGGACGTCTTTGCGCTCGGCGCCGTGCTCTACGAACTGCTGACGGGCAAGGCCCCGCGCGAATTCGACGGTCTCGCCGTGCATGCCGCGATCCTTTCGGTCGCCGAGCACGACGTGCCTGTGCCGAGCAAGCTCAACCCGGAAGTCTCTCGCGACCTCGATGCCGTCGTGGCGATGGCTTGCGCGCGCGATCCGCAGTCTCGGTACGCATCGGTGCGCGAACTCTCCGACGATCTCGACCGCGTGCTTGCCGGCGAGCCTGTGCACGCGCGGCCGCCGGGCAGACTCCGCAAGCTGCGATCTTGGATCCGCCGCGAGCCTGCGCTTGCCGCGGCGACGGGGCTCTCTGCGGCGGCGATCCTCGCGCTGGTCGCGGGATCGTTCATCTATGCGAGCAGCAAGCGCGAGGAGGCCGAGCGCATCAGCGCCATCTCGCGCCACGTGAAGGACCAGCTTGTTCCTGCCGCGATGGCGCTGCGGCTCACGCAGGACGCCCCGCGCGTCCGCGAGATCGGCCAGGCGGCCTATGACATGAGCGCGCTCGTGAATGGCGTCGAGGACGAGGAGACCGCGCACATCGCGGTAAAGCTCTCCGAGGCGTGGCTCAAGGGCGACGGCGCCGATCCCAAGGAAAGCGAGAACTGGGCGCGCATCGCCGAGCAAGGCGCGACCGTCGCGAGCGGCGCCAACAGCACGACCGCGGTCGAGGCGCGATGCCTGCAGGCGTGGGCGCTGGTCAAGCGCGCCGCGCAGGCGCGCGAGCATCGCGAGGAACTGCAGGCCGCCGCGCGCGCAAGGTTGCTCGAGCTGCTTCCCGTGGTCGATGCGCGCGACGACGTCGACGTGACGAGCGACTGCCTCGGCGCTTTGGGCGAGTATGCCGAGGCCGATGGCGACGCCGCGCAGGCGACCGAGTACTACCGTCGTGCCATCGCGCGGACGACCCGCATCCGCGGCGCGAACGACGAGGCAACCGTGCAGACCCGCAGCTACCTCGTCGACACGCTGCGAAAGCAGAAGCGGTGGCGTGAGGCGCTGGCAGAGCTCGATGCACTCCTGCTCATCCAGCGCGAGCACGAGCGGGGATTCTCGCCGTGGACCGTGCGATTCGCGATGCAGCGGGGCGAGGTGCTGCTTGAGCTCGACGACCTGAAGAACGCCGAGCGCCAGTTGATCGAGGCCGACATCCTCGTGCGCGATCACATCGGTCCCGCGCACGCGATGCGCAACCACGTGCGCGCGTACCTGCGCGCGGCGCTCGAGAAGCAGGACCGCGCCGACGAAGCGCGCCGCCTCTGGGGCGAGGTGGATGCCAGCACGTCGGACGCCCGTTAGCGCGTCGTCGCCGGCGTCTCGCGGATCGCCATGATTTCCCGAGCATTGCGGTGGTACAGCGCGCCATCGGCGTACGACGGCCCGCTCATGGACCACGTGTCGCCGAGCGGCCCGAGGTCACTGACGGACAGCAGCGCGCGAGCGTCGAGCGCCGCGGCCTTCGTGTCGATCACGTAGGTCACGCCAAGCGCCGTCGTGATGTAGAGCTTGTCGCCAAGCACGACGGGCGACGGGAAGAACGCGTCGATTTCCCAGCCGTCTGTGCGCGAGCGGTCCTCGTCTGCGATCTCGATGCCGCGGTCGTCGACGGTCTTGGTGCGCAGCGATTCGCCGTAGCGAAAGATGTCCTTCGCACCCGGCTCGCGCGCGACGCCGACGGGCAACTCGAGATACTCCACGCGGCCGGTCTCGACATGCACGCGTCCGAGCGCGTGGGCGGGGCCGCTGTGTCCAGGCGGCGCGTAGCCGTTGCGGCGATTGTTGGTCGTGCAGAGGAACCAGTGGTAGCCGTTGGCAACGATGTTCGCGTGCCACTCGGGAAGCACGTGCAGCGACTCGCCGGCCGCGAGCGGGTACGACGGATCGTCGAGCTTGCGGATGTTCGCGTCGGCGAACAGCTGGTAGCCGTGACCTGCCGCGCTGTAGCGGCGGACGTCCGCCGTGCGCGCGAGCGGTTGCTCGCGCACGAGCGCGCCGGTCGACGCATCGAGCACGACGTGCGCTTCCTCGGGCGCGTTGCGGAACCAGTACGCGTACTTCTCGTCGAAATGCAGCGTGTACAGCGCCATCCAGGTCGTGCCGTCGAGCGGCGCGTGTTCGCTGGCAGCGGGCGAGAAGCGCCAGATCGCCTTGCCTTCCTCGCCCTTCGCGAGGCTGATCATGCTGAGGCCGATGGGCGTCTCGGGAACTCCGTGCGGTCCGCCTCGGCCGACGAGCACCGCGCGTCGGCCATCCGCGAGCGTGCCCATGCAGGGAGTGCAGTAGAACGTGCACGCGTCTTCGGCGATCCAACGCAATCTCCCCGTGGTCTTGTCGAACGCCTGCAGGTAGTTCCACTCGGCCTTCGCGGGATCGCGCTGGCGTGCGTCGTCGGCAAGCGGCGCGACGATCAGGATGTCGTCGCCCGCGAGGATCGGTTCGCACTGGCGGTTGAACGGAAAGTGCTCGGGCTGCGTGGGAAAGCCCTGTCGCCAGAGCTCGTGTCCATCGTGGTCGTAGCACGCGATCAGTCCGCCCGAGTTGAAGAACCACACGCGCGACTCGTCGGCGATCGGCGTCCAGGACGTCGAGTCGCTGAACGCGTAGAGCTGCGGGCTCGCGCGCCCGCCCTTGAGCGAGACGCTCCAGAGCAGCTTGCCCGTCGCGCGGTCGAGCGCGTGGCAGAGGACTTCGTTCGACTGGCGCGGCGCGTTCGGATCCTGTCTCGCGAAGGTCTCGATGAAGAGCTTGTCGCGCGTGACCGCGATGCCGCCTTGGCCGGCGTTCGGAAGCGGCGTGCGCCACGCGATGTTCTCGTTGCGCGCGGCGCTCCAGGAGGCCGGCGCCGCTGCGGCGTTGGCCTTCCATGTCGCATCCGGGCCCGCCGCCTGCGGCCAGACGCGCGTCTCGCTCGAGCCCATCGACGCGCAACCGACGAGCAGGAGCAGCGGGGCGGAACAACTGGCGACGAGGAGGCGGAGTGTGTGATGCATCGCGATATCTCGGCTGAAATCTGCGGAAACGCGCTGGCCCGCCGTCACCTGTACTGCGCCGCGACCATCGCGCACGCATCGTCGTCGAAGCGATCGTCGCGCCGCATCTGGCTGAAGAGCGCGAGCAGGTCGGACTCCATCAGCTGGCGCTTCTCGCTGCCGGACACGTCGAGGTACACGCGGCCACGGTGCATCGCGATCAGGCGGTCGCCGAGCGACGCGGCCTGCTGCATCGAGTGCGTGACCATGATCGTGGTCGAGCTTGAGCGCGCGACGAGTCGCGTGGTGAGACCGATCACGAGTTCGGCGCTGCGCGGATCGAGCGCCGCCGTGTGCTCGTCGAGCATGAGCACCTTGGGATTCGTGAGTGTCGCCATGAGCAGCGTGATCGACTGGCGCTGGCCGCCCGAGAGGAGGCCGATCGGATCGTCGAGCCGGTTCTCGAGCCCGAGGCCGATCTGCGCGAGAAGCTCGCGCCACGCACCGCGCTTTGCGCCGCGCAGGAGCGGCGCGAGCGTGCGCGGCTTGCCGCGCTTCGACGCGAGCGCGAGGTTCTCCGCGACGGTGAGTTCCGGCGAGGTGCCCGCGAAGGGATCCTGGAACACGCGGCCGACGACCTGCGCGCGGCGATGTTCGGGCCAGCGCGTGATGTCGGTGCCGTCGACGGAGATCGATCCCGCATCGAGCTCGAATGCGCCTGAAATCGCGCCTTGCAGCGTGCTCTTTCCAGAGCCGTTCGTGCCGATCACGACCGTGAACGATCCCGGCGCGAACTCGAGCGTCACGCCGCCAAGCGCGCGGACTTCGTTCGCGGTGCCGGGATTGAAGGTCTTTCGAACGCCGTCAAGCCGGAGCATGCGCGCCTCGCTTTCGCCCGAGCGACTTGATCCATCCTGGCCCGACGATCGCAGCGAGCACCACGACCGCGGTCACGAGCTTGAGGTCGTTCGCATCGAGGCCCATGCGGATCGCGAGCGCCACGAGCAGTCGGAACAGCACCGCGCCGATGACCGCGCCCGCCACCGCGAGGCTGACCGAGCGCACGTTGCCGACGAGCGATTGCCCGAGGATCACGCTGGCGAGTCCGAGGACGATCACGCCGATACCCATCTGCGCATCGGCAAACGCCTGCATCTGCGCGAAGAGCGCGCCCGAGAGCGCGACGAGGCCGTTGGACAAGGCGAGTCCGAGCACGAGCATGCGGTCGGTGCTCGTGCCGAGCGCGCGCAGCATGCGCGCGTTGTCGCCCGTTGCGCGCATCGCCGCGCCGAGCTCGGTCTTGAGGAAGAGGACCAGCGCGATCGCGGTGATCGCGGCGATCACGACGGTGGTCGCGAGGATCCCGAGGTCCTGCGAAGGCACGCTGCGACCGAGGATCGCCGTCTCGCGGCCGAACGTGCGCACCGCGAGCTCCTCGAGCGGGCTGAACAGCGTGCGCGCGGTGATCGGCGTGTTGCTCGAGCCCATCACGCGCAGGTTGACCGAGTAGAGCGCGGTCATCACCAGGATTCCCGCAAGCAGCGCGTTGACCTTGAAGCGCACGTGGATCACGCCCGTGCACAGGCCCGCGAGCGCGCCGGCGATCATGCCGGCGACCGTGGCCGCGAGCGGATTCCATCCGTGCTTGAGCAGCGTCGCGACGACGGCTGCGCCGAGCGTGAACGATCCGTCGGCCGTGATGTCGGGCACCTGGAACACGCGGAACGAAAGGTAGATGCCCAGCGCGAGGATCGCGAAGATCAATCCGATCGCGAGGGTGGCGACAAGCAGGCTCATCGTGATCCTCCGGCTGCGGCGCGGCCGATGCGCCTGGCCCACACGCTGCCGCGGACGAATCCGCTCTCGGTTCCGTCCGCGGCGCGCAGCGCGTGCATCACCGAGCGCAGCGGCTGTTCGGCGAGCAGTTCGCCGGCTGTGCGGAGATTCGTGGTCGACCGCGGGACGGGGCGGTACGAGACCAGCGCGACATGCGCGTGCAGGAGGCACGAGCCGACGTCGAAGAGCGTGGTCGCGACCTCGGGCGGAAGCGTGTCGCGGGCATCGCGCGCGCATGCGATCGCGACCAACGCCATCGACGCGCCCGCGTGCATGCGCTCGCCTGCGAAGCGGAGGTTGGCGCGGATCTCGTCGGGCTGCATCTCGGCAAGCGGACGTTTCCATTCGTCGGGCGAGACGCGCGCCCACGCGCCGAACGCGCCGTCGGATTCGCCGATCGCGGTGAACGCGACGGCGCCGCCCGCGTGCTCCACGAGTGCGGACGCGAGCGAGGACAGCGTGATGTGCGCCTCGGCGGAGCGCTCGAAATGCCCTTGAAACGTAGGCTTTCCGCGCACGACGACCGCGTCGCGCGCGATGCAGCTGACGAACTCGTGCGCGCCTGACACAAGGCAATCGGGACGCGGCGAGCCTGCGGGCGCGACCGCGACGGTTCCGCCGACAGCGATTCCGTCGCCAAAGAGGCCGCGCGCTTCTTCGATCGTGCCGGCGAGCGCGAAGTGCCCGAGCGCGATGGTGTCGGCGTCGAGCGTGAGGCGCGCATTGCGCATGAACTCGACGTGCGCGTGCGCGTAGGTGTGGCCCATCGTGGCGAGTTCGCCGGTCCAGCCGCGTCCGAAGGGAGTCGTCGCGGCGACGGCTCGCGGGGCCGCGGCGGGGGCGGGGACACCCACGTGCAGCAGCGCGTCGAGCCGCGAGAGACGGAGCATCTCGCGCACGTTCTCGCTGGCGGCGACGATCGCGAGGACGCCCTTGACCGCGCGGAACCGCACGTTTGCCCGCAGAATCGCACCGATGCCGACCGATGACACGAAGCTCACGGCCGACATGTCGAGCTCGATGCGAGATCGACCCGAGCGGATCGCCTCGTCGAGCGCGGCGACGACTGGCTCGGACCAGGACGAGTCGAGGCGGCCGTCGAGCGTGAGCAGCACCGCGGAATCGGAGACCGTGCTTGTGATCTTCACTTGCTCGCCTCCTGGGTCTCGGGCGCGATCGTGGCCTGGTCCATGATGGCCTTGGGGAGCGTGATGCCAAACCGCTGCAATCGCTCGGTGTTGACGATGATCACCGTGCGGTCGGGATCGCGGAAGGGGATCTTCGCCGGCGATTCGCCGTGCAGCACGCGGTCGACGATCTGCGCGGAGAGCCGGCCGACATCGGCGAAGTCGCGCGAGACGGTCAGCGTGGCGCCAAACTGGACGGAGGAGGGGGAGAACCCGAACACCGGGATGTTCGCGCGGTCCGCGGCCTTGGCGATCACGCGGAATCCCGTGCTCGACGAGTTGTCTGAGATCTGCAGCACCGCCTGGATTCCCATGGTGACGAGCGCATCCGCCGCTTCGGGAAGTTCGGTGGGCTTCTCGGCGCCCGTCGAGACGAGCTCGATGCCGACGGCCGCGAGCTTCGCCTTCCATTGGTCGCGGAACATGACGCTGTTGGATTCGCCGGGGCTGAACACGGTTCCCACGCGCCGGAGGTTCGGGATCGCGGCGCGCGCGACCTCGATCATCTTGTCCCAGTCGGCGCCGACTTGCGCGCCGGTGATGTTGGGCAGGTGGTCGGTGTTCGATGTCCCCGCGCCGACGTCGACGCCGGATGCGACGAGCGAGAACACGATCGGCGAGGTCTTGACGCGCCTCATCGCCGCCTGCAGCGCGGGCGTGGTGAATGGCACGACGACGTCGGGCTGCTCCTCGGCGATGGCCGCGGCGATCGTGTTGAGCGCGCCTGTGTCGAACTGCGCGTCGCGCAGCGTGACGTTGCAGTTCTTCCCGTCGACGTAGCCGAGGCGCGCCCATTCGGCGGCAAAGCCCGCGTAGCAACTCTCGAAGTTGGGCGTTCGGTTGTAGGTGAGGATCGCGATGGTGGGCGCGCGCGCAGCTGGCGCGTCGCTCGTGCCGGAGCCGCTTGCGCTTTGGGCATGAAGCGCCGCGAGCGCGGCAAGCGCGGACTCCGGTGCAGCGGGGAAGGTGACGGCCTTGACGATCGGAGCCTTGCCCGATTCGTGGATCTCCGAGGCGCTGGTGCGGATCGCGTCGGAGAGCTTCCATGACGCGGGGATCCCGTCGAGATTGATGGTGATCCGCGAGGGAACGAAGTTCTCGACGGGGAGCGACTTCGGTTCCACGCCGCCGAGAAGGAGTTCCGCGTAGATGCCTGCGGTGATGCCGATCGCATCCCAGTCGGCGCCTTCGTTGAAAGCGGCGCCCTTGGCGGCGAACTCGGGAAAGTTCGTGACCACGGGCACGCGCGCCTTGCGGCAACGCTCGATGATGCCGGGCGCCGCGGAGTTCACGCTCACGTCGGCGAGGATCCAGTACGCCTCGACGCCGCGCGCGAGCACGACTTCAGCGGCGGAAGTGACCTCGCTCACGTTCGAGCCGTTGGCTTCGATGAGTTCGAAGCCGAGCCGCTTGGCTGCGGCGCGACCGAGCTTGACGTTGGCCTCCGAGTTCGCCTCGGCGGGATTCCAGACGACGCCGACGCGCTTGAGTCCGGGCGCGATGGCCATCACATGGTCGAACAGCCCGTCGACCGGCTGCAGCGTGCCGGAACCTGCGGAGTTCTTCGGTCGCGTCGAGCCCTCGGTGTACGGTCCGAGCGGAATGCCGATCGTCGGCGGCGACGCGACGAGGCCGAATGCCTGCGTCAGCGCGCGCTTGTTGGCGCGGTTGAACGACTGCGTCGCGGCCGTGCCGAGCGAGATCGCGAGGTCGTACGGCATGGCGCTCGTGGCGACCTGCGTGCAGACCTGGCTGAGCGTCCCGTTGTCGCCTTCGGCGTTGAAGACGTCGATGGTGCTGCCGGCCTCTTGCGAGTATCCGATCGACGCGAGGTGCCGAAGCAGGCCCTTCTTGGCCATCTCGAACGCCGCGATGTTCGCGTATTGGATGACCGCGATGCGCGCGTGCTTCGATGCGGTCACCGTGCCCGGACCTGTCGGCGTCGCGGCGTTGCGCGAGCCCGATCGGTCCGTGAGCACGAGCGCCGCCGAGGCAGCGACGATCAGGGCGATGCCGGGAAGCAGCCTCCTCAGGCGGTTCAGCATGGAGGGAAGGTACAGGAAGTCGCGGTTCGCGGTCGATTCCGATGTGCACGGAACGCGGCGCGGTAGACTCCGCGCCTTCCAACGAACCCGTACTGCGAGGAATCTCGATGCGTCACAGCCCCATGATCGCGCTCACGTCGCCCGCCAAGTCGATTGCCATCGGCGTGTTTGCCGTCTCGTTGCTTACGCCGCTGTCCGGCTGCGGCAATTCGCAGGAGTTCGATGTTCCGCCGCAGCCCGCGCTCAAGCAGCCGGGCCGTGCAGCCGCGCCGCGCAAGCGCCGGCCGATCGTCGAGGGCGAGACGCGCGTGGGCGACTTCGTGTTCAAGCTGCCCGCCGAGTGGAAGTGCATCGACATGTCGAAGTCCGAGGCCAAGACCGAGGACGAAGTCGATGGCAAGATCGTCGCCAAGCTCCGCGCCGATCCGATGCGTTCGACGCGTGATGGCGAGGGCTACATCGCCGCGTTGCGGCCGCGCGCGGCGACTGCCGAGCAGCTCGACGACGGCAGCGCGCTCATGATCCCCGTGATCTGCGAGCCGCTCTTGATCCCGGGAAACCTCGAGGACTTCGTGAAGCCCGCGATGGGCGGCATGCGCAAGGCGTCGAAGGACGGCGCGCTGCCCGCGCGCGCGATGGTCGGGCCGTTCACGACGCTCGCGTTCCAGGCGAAGGACGGCAAGTACGTCAAGCAGTACATCACCGTCGTCGGCGGGCTGAGCTACGTGTGGCTGCCGACGACGCAGGATTCCGAGGCGGGATTCGCGAAGGCGGACGAGCTGATGGCGGGCGCGAAGCTCGAGTGAGTGGGGGCGTCGGAACGCGCGCGGCCTCTGTCCAGGCCGAACACTGTTCCCCCGCAGCGACTACCTTCCCCGCGTGCCAACCACGCGTGCCGTTCGCAACTCCGCAGCCGTCTCCGCGCATCTCGCGCAGTTGTCGGTGCGTCGCGCGGCGCGTGGCGGGGTTTCACAGCGCAAGGCGCAGGGCGCGCACTACACGCCGGAGCCGCTGGTCGCGCATCTGATCGGCGAGGCCACGCGCGGATGGAAGCCGTCGTCGCCCGCGTGGAAGCTCGTCGATCCCGCGTGCGGCTCGGGCAACTTTCTCGTCGCGGCGGCGCGAGAGCTTGCGCCTCGCGTGCGCGAGCCGATGGCGCGATTTCTCGCGGCGCGCGTGCATGGCGTCGACATCGATCCGGTCGCGGTCAAGCTTGCGCGTGCGTCGCTGCTGGCGATGCTTCCTGCGCGGACTGCGTCGGCGACGCGCGCCAAGGTCGCGCGCGCGCTTGCGCGGCATGTCGTGGAGCTCGATGCGCTTTCGCCGAAGGCTGCGAGGTTTCTCGACTCCGACGGGTTCGATCTGATCCTCGGCAATCCGCCGTTCCTCAACCAGCTTGAGAAGGGCACCGCCGCGACGCGCGCGCGTGCTGGCGAGATCGCCGTTGCGACAGGCGGCGCGGTCAAGCGCTACGCGGATCTCGCGGTGGCGTTCCTGCTCACGAGCTTGCCGCGGCTTGCGCCGGGCGGGCGGCTTGCGTTCGTGATGCCGCAGTCGTTTCTTTCGACAGGCGATGCGCGTGGCGCGCGCGATGCGGCGCTCGGACTCGCGAGCCTGCGCGCGATCTGGTCGTGCCGCGAGTCGATCTTCGAGGACGCGAACGTGCGCGTGTGCGCGGTCGCGTTCGAGCGTGACGGAGCGCGAAGGAAATCGAGTGGCGTGCGTCGCGCGTTCGGAGCTGACTTTCGAGCGCTGCGCGGATCGGTGGCGGCGCCAAGGCCGGGCGACGAGTCGTGGGCGACGCTGCTTGCGGACGGATTCGGCGCGCCGCGCGCGGCCGTGACGCAGCGCACGGAAGGCGGCGCGATCGGAGACATCGCGTTTGCGACGGCCGACTTTCGCGACCAGTACTACGGGTTGCGCGGCGCCATCGTCGAGGACGGTGCCGGACCGCGGCTGGTCACGACGAAGCACATCGACCTCGCGCATTGCGCGTGGGGCTCGTGCGACATCCGCGCGCTCGGCGAGAAGTTCGCGCGTCCGACGATCGCGCGCGAACGCCTCGACGGCGTGAAGGGCATGCACGCATGGCTCGATGCGCGCCTCGTGCCGAAGATCCTCGTCGCGACGCAGACGCGCGTCATCGAAGCATGGGTCGACGCGCGCGGCGAGGCCGCGCCGCTCGTGCCGCTGATCACCGTGACGCCGCGCGATGGCGTCGACATCTGGAAGCTCGCGGCCGCCGTCGCATCGCCCGTCGTGGCGGCGCGCGCGCTCGCGCTGTACGCGGGGAGCGCGATGAGCGCAGGCGCGATCAAGCTGTCGGCGAAGCAACTGCTCGCGATGCCGCTGCCGACCGACGCGGCCGCGTGGCGCGCGAGCGCGGCGCACTTCAAGAGCGCGTCGAATGCACGGAGCGCCGACGCGCGGGCGAGCGCGCTCACGGAGTTTGCAGAGGCGTCGTGCGCTGCGCACGGACTCCGCGGCGGCGAGCTGCGCGAGGTGATGGAGTTCTGGACGTCGCGCGTCTAACGCGCGATCGGACGCGCGTTCAGGCGCTGCAAACGACGCGACAAAAAGCACATCGCCCGCCGAAGCGGGCGATATGGTCGTGATTTCGTGGTCGTGATTTCGTCGTGAAAGACCGCTCTCGCGGCCGTTCAACTCACACGGCAGCCGGAACGGCGGTCGTGTTCTTCTTCGCGACCTCGACGAGCGAGTCGAAGGTCTTCGGATCCTCGATCGCGATCAGCGAGAGCATCTTGCGGTTGAGCAGGACGCCGGCGCGCTGGAGACCGTTGATGAAGAGCGAGTAGCGGGTGCCGCGCATACGGCACGCGGCCGTGATGCGGGTGATCCACAGAGCGCGGAAGTCGCGCTTGCGGGCGCGGCGGTCGCGCCATGCGTGGCGCTTCGCGCGCATCATGGCGACCTTCGCCTGCTGCTTGTGACGGGACTTCGTGCCGTAGAAGCCACGAGCTTCGCGGAGAAGCTTGCGGCGGGCCTGCGTGCGTGCTGCACCCTTGCGTGCGCGTGCCATGATTCAACCTCGTATCAATCTCAACGACCGGCGGAGGAACGGGACTTCCCGAACGCTTCGGACCCGACGGTCTGGTGTGAAGGAACTTGACTTACGCCTTGACGGCGACTTCGCGGGCAGCTTCGCGCATTTCGCCCTTCTCCTGCGAGAGGAGAGGACGGAACAGCAGCTTGCTGAGGGCGCGGATCTCGCCGGAACGCGCGTAGCGCTTCTTGCGATAGCTCTGGATCGCGGTTCCGGTCTTGTTGCTCTTGAGGTGGCGGCTATGCGGGCGACCGAAGCGGACCTTGCCGTTCTTCGTGACCTTGATGCGCTTCGCCAGACCCTTGTGACTCTTGTTCTTCGGCATGGTTAACTTCCGTTCGGGGGAATCGGGGAACATAGCAGAACCCCTGAGGACTTCAACCCGACGGAATGCAGGTGCTTGCCGAGTACTTGCCGAGTGCATGCCCGGCGCATCGTTCGAGTGGCTGTTATCGGAGGCGGCGCGGCGCGCTCGCTCGGTCCCGAGCGTCACTGCGTCAGGAACACGTCCAGCGCAGACCACTCGCCCGGCGTGTGCGAGTCGTTGAACTCGACTTCGAGGCCGGCGCGGTCGGCGGGCACCCAGATGTCGTCGGTTCGCATCGGGCCGCCCTGGGGCGGGCGGATTTCCAGCACGGGAGTCAGGATGAACCGCACCGCACCGTCGCGGAACAGCACGTTCTGGCCGTCCGAATCGTGGTCGAGGCTGTTCATCGTGAGCGTTTCCGCCACGCGTCCGCCGCGGGTGAGGAAGACCACGGGGTTTCGGTCGGCGACGATCGGCAGTCCGGAGGCGGTCAGCCACGCGGGGTTCATGCGCTCGTGCGGGACCATCGACGCGTAGCCGTCGTGGGAGGCGTCGTTGGCGCAGTGCATGCAGGCCGGGTCGCAGTACCCGTGCTTGTGCAGAAGGGCGAGATGCTGGCGGTTGTCGTACTTCTTCCACGACTTGAGGCCGGAGAAGTCTGGCGCGAAGCCTGCGGCGATCGGCCGCGAGGAGAAGTCCTTCGTGTAGAGCTCGAGGCCCGACGCGAGGGCGCGCAGGTTGTTCGCGCAGAGGTCGATGCCGCGGCGGTGCTGCAGGTTGCTGAGCAGCGGCATGCCGATCGAGAGCAGCAGCAGCGCCACGCAGGCGAGCGCGACGAAGTCGGCCCAGCGGCCGCGACCGAGCGTGGGCACGCCGCGCGAGCCGATCTTGAGGCGTTCCTCGCGTTCGTCTTCCTCGCGCGCGATGCGGGCCATGGTCGCGTCGACAAGCGACGCATCGGGCGCTTGGACGGGGTACGCCTCGGTGCGCACGAAGAGCGCGTGCGCGGCGGCGAGGCGCTTGGCCTCGCTCGGATTCGCACGCACCGCGGCGTCGAGGTCGAAGCCGTGTTCGATCAGCAGGTCCACCGCGCGTTCATCCGCCGCCGAGAGATTCGGGTAGAGGCCGCCGCCCGTCGCGTCGCTGCCGTCTTGCTCGTGATCTCCTGGATTCTTCGGCATCATGCGTCGGTATCCGTCGTGCTGGGTTGCTGGGGCGAGATTCCGCGGCGTGCGCAGACGAGCTTCCAGCTCGATGCGAACGATGCGACGGCTGCATGCAGTCGGCTCTTGACGGTCCCGAGCGGGATCGAAAGGCTGTCGGAGATCTGCGCGTAGCTCATCTTCTGGAAGTAGGAAAGCAGCAGGATCTCGCGGAAATGGCCAGGCATCTCATCGATGACCTGCTTGACGATCGCAGCTTCGTCGCCGGCCTCGAGCGAGGCGTCGGGGCGGTCGTCGCTGCCCGAGACGAGATCGATCAGCGAGGCGTCGCCCGACGGACCGACCGGCGCATCGAGGCTGACGGCGGCGCGGCGCTTCTGACGGCGGAGGAAGTCGCGGCCCTTGTTTGCGGCGATCGTGTAGAGCCACGGCTTGAACCGACGCTCGGAATCAAAGGCGTCCGCCGACAGGTGAACCTGCAGGAAGGCTTCCTGGAACACATCGTCCGCGCCTGCGCGCGTGCCGACGAGTCGCGTGAGGAACCCGTGCAGCTCGCTGGAGTAACGCTCGACGAGCACGCGAAGCGCCGCCGTGTCGCCGCTTCGATGCGCGACGATGAGCTCTTCGTCGGAACGTTCGCGGAGTGACAACTGGTTGGAGGTGGCGTGCAAGGATCGGCGGGCGCGAATGCGCGCGGGGAAGATAGCCGAGTCCGCGAAGCTTGCGCGCGCGACGGAGGTGAGCGCGCGGTTTACGGTGGCGCCGATACTGGCGAGATTGGTGTTGATGAGCCGGGCGGGGGGTGCGATCCGACGGATCGTCTCTGCCAACGCGTCCGCCGCACTCGCCGCAGCCCGCATGGTCCGGTCGACCGGACAGGGGTTGAGGTGTGCGACAATCGCTGCGCTTCGCGGCATAGTCGGGCGGCTACGTCGGATGATGCATCCGTGGTTCGGACGGGATTGCGAATTTCCCTAGAATCCCTGACTTCGGCCACGCGCAGTCGGCCCCAGGCATCGTGCCGGGCGTCAGCGGCGGGGTGGCTGCGCTTGGACTGCCAGGCTGTGTCCAAGGGTTTCCGAAGGTTTTTCCCGAAGGTTTGTTCCATGGGTGTGCCCCTCAGCCAGATGTGGACGGTCGCGAGCTACGTGCTCACGCAGAAGCTTCGCGGACGCAAGCGCTACCCGCTGGTCCTGATGCTCGAGCCGCTGTTCCGCTGCAATCTGGCCTGCGCCGGCTGCGGAAAGATCCAGTACCCCGCGCATGTGCTCAAGCGGCAGCTCACGGCGCAGCAGTGCTTCGACGCGGCCGAGGAATGCGGCGCCCCGATGGTGTCGATCCCCGGCGGCGAGCCGCTGCTGCACCCCGAGATCAAGGAGATCGTCGAGGGTCTGGTCGCCCGCAAGAAGTACATCTATCTCTGCACCAACGCGCTGCTTCTCAAGGAGAAGCTCGAGGCGGGGCTGTTCAAGCCGTCGAAGTACCTCACGTTCAGCGTGCACATGGATGGGCTCGAGGAGAACCATGACTTCGCGGTCTGTCGCGAGGGCACGTTCCAGAAGGCGGTCGAGGGCATCCGGCTGGCCGTGAAGATGGGTTTCCGAGTGACAACGAACACGACGCTGTTCGAGGGCGCGGATCCGAACGCGGTGCGTGCGTTCTTTGACGAGATGATGGCGCTCGGCGTCGAGGGCATGATGCTTTCGCCGGGCTACGCGTACGACAAGGCGCCGGACCAGACGGGTTTCTTGCAGCGACGCGAGACGAACACGCTGTTCGAGATGATCCTTTCGAACCGACGGGTGAAGGCGGACGGAGGCAAGCGCCGCTGGGTGTTCAACCAGTCGCCGCTGTTCCTCGAGTTTCTGATGGGCAAGCGGGAGTACGAGTGCACTCCGTGGGGCATGCCGTGCTTCAACATCTTCGGATGGCAGAAGCCTTGCTACCTGCTGCAGGAGGGCTACGCGGACACGTTCGCGGAGCTGATGAACGACACCGCGTGGGACAACTACGGGCACGCGAGCGGAAATCCGAAGTGCGCGAACTGCATGGTGCACTCGGGCTACGAGGCGAGCGCGGTGAACCATACTTTCTCGAGCTTTGGCGGGATGTTTGCCACGGTGAAGGCGATGGTGTTCAACTCGTACGCGAACCCTGGGGCGAAGGCTCGGTTGGCCGATGAGGCGAAGAAGCCGCATGGGCCGGCGCGGCATCTGGTGCAGCTGGGGTTGGCGGAGGATGTCGAGGGCGTGGATGGGCGGCGGAGCTACCGCCTCAAGCAACCCGCGTGACCGCCTGGGAAACGGTGCCTGGCACGTGCCATGAGGTGCGCGGCACCTCACGGCACGTGCCAGGCACCCTGGCTCATCCGCAGGATCGGCACGGCCGACAGCGTTGGGAGCGCGGAGACGCGGAGGCCGGCACGTGTCAACGGGTGCCCGGCACCTCATGGCACGTGCCAGGCACCGTTTCTGGGGGGGCGACGGATGTGCACAACTTGTCGCAGTCCGCCCGCCGCCCGCGAAATCCCCGACACTCGCGGAATGCCTTTCCGCTCCGGTGCCATCACCTACCGCCGCTTCAATGTGACCGGCGACGCTCCCGACCTGCTCGACGCCAAGTTCTTCGAGGCGCTGCGCGAACACGCGCTCGGCGAGCTCGAGCCGATCAAGCCCGGTGAGATGCACGTGGGCTGGACCGCGGGCCGCCATCTCTTCGACCGATCGTTCGACTACGAGCGCGTCGGCTTCGGCAGCGGCGTGATGCTCGGGTTCCGCGCGGACACCGTGCGCATCCCGCCCGAGATCAAGAAGGCCTACGTCGCGATGGCCGAGGACGCGCGCCTGCAGGTGTCGAAGGACGGCGGCGGCGCGTTCCTTCCGCGCACCGCGAAGAAGGAAGCGCGCGAAGACGCGCTCCGCCGCATCGACGACGAGATCAGCGAAGGCCGCTATCGCCGCCCGAAGCACACGCCGATCTGGTGGGACTTCTCGAAGTCCACGATGTACGCCTCGGTCTCGAACGACATCGAGGTGCAGGCGATGCGTCGCCTGATGCTCGACTCGCTCGGCATCACCATCGCGCCGCGCAGCGCCGGCACGCTCGCGCTCGACATCATCGCCGCGAAGGGCCGCACCAACGACTACGGCGATCTCCGCGCGCAGCCGCTCTCGAGCGCGCCGCCGGAGATCGAGCTCGCGCGCGAGGACGGCACCCGCGCGTCGGCCGATCGCCCGGAGCTTCCGTGGACCGCGACCGAACCGCAGGATTTCCTCGGCAATCTCTTCCTCTTCTGGCTGTGGTGGCATTGCGACACGCAGGAGGGCCTCGTCGAGACCGCCGATGGCGATGTCTCGATCGTGATCGACAAGACGCTCGACCTCGAGTGCGCGTGGGGGCTCTCGGGCCGCACGGGCATGCGCGGCGATGCACCGACGCGCCGCGCGGAGACCGCGCGCGCCGTCCAGCTCGGCAAGTGGCCGCGCAAGATCGGGCTGACCGTGTCGCAGTTCGGGCGCGTGTGG
Organism: uncultured bacterium; assembly: GCA_903891095.1. GTDB lineage: Bacteria > Planctomycetota > Phycisphaerae > Phycisphaerales > SM1A02 > QWPT01. The sequence continues at coordinate 74,312 of CAITDI010000022.1, forward strand.
GAATGCACGCTGCAGGGCGACCGCTTCGAGGTCTCGGGCCTCAAGCTCCCCAAGCCCGAGGACAAGCCGCAGTCGATCCGTGCCGCGATCGAGGAGCGCCTCGACAGCTTCGCGACGTTCGATGCCGCGCTGATGAGCATGTACCGCACGTTCGTCGAGCTGCGCTGCTCGCCCGCGTGGGATTCGTGCCGCGCGGACATGCGCAACTGGGTGAGCGAACTCGGCGCGACGCGCAAGATGGTCGCGGTCGGCGCCTGACGCGCATCGCGCGCCGTCGGTCACGCGCGGCGCACTGCGTCGATGAACGCGCGGATGCGCGCGTGATCCTTGACGCCGCGCGCGCTCTCGACGCCGCTGGAGACGTCGACGCCGCCTGGGCGCGCCGCGCGGATCGCCAAAGCGACGTTCGACGGATCGAGCCCGCCTGCGAGCATGCAGCGCGCGCGCGTCGCGTCGTCGAGCGCGGCGAACTCGCGCGGGTCCCAGCGCTCGCCGCTTCCGGCCTCTGGGCCGTCGACCACGAGGCGCGAGACGCAGCCCGCCGCGAGCCACGACGCGGTCGCCGCGCGCGAGAAATGCAGGCCTTTCCAGAGTTCCCACGCGCCGCCGCCGCTGCTGATGCGCGCGAGGTCGCCTGGCTCCTCCGACCCGTGGAACTGCACGATCGGAAACGCATCCAGCGCGGCCTTCGTCGCGGCATCGAGCGGCAGCCGCACGACCGCAACGGGCATCGCGCCCGCATCCGCGATGTCGACCGCGAGCGCCGTCGCTTCGGCAGGCGGCACGAAGCGCGGGCTCGACGCGACGAGCACCACGCCGATGAAATCCGCGCCCGCATCCGCAGCGACGTCCACCGTCGCGCGGTCGCGCACGCCGCAGATCTTGATCTTGACGCTGCTCACGCGCGTGCTCCGCGCGTAGAGGCCTCGCACTCGTCCCGCAGCGACTTGACCAGCTGCGCGCGCGCGTCGTCGAGGTCGCGGCCGTCGAACGCCGCGAGCGTCGTCATCGCGCCGCGCGCATCGCCGAGCCTGCGCACCTGGATCGCCGCGAGCAGCAGCCGCACGTCGTCCGCCGCGGGATGCGTGCGGAATCGCTCGACGAAACGCCCGTACGCCGCGGCCGCCTGCGCGTGCCGACCGGTGCGCGCGAACTCGTTCGCGACATCGAGCTGGATCTCCGCGGGCAGCGTGGCGCTCGGCAGTTGCGCGAGGAGCTCGGCATAGAGCTGCGCCGCAAGCGTGTAGTCGCGCTCGCGATGGGCTGCGGCGATCGTCGTGCGCAGCGTGCGCTGCGCAGGGGTCTCGACGGCGGCGGCGGTCGCCGCGACGCGCGCGCCGACCATCGACGCAGCCGAGCGGAGTTCGCGCCGCCGACGCCACTGCTTGAAGAGATAGAGCGCATCGAAATCGTTGCGCTTGAGGATCCCCGTCGCAAGCAGCAGCACGCCGATCGCGAAGCCCGACCCGAGGCCGCCGAGGTGGGCGAGCGTCGCGATGCCCGAACCTCCGTGTCCGCTGCGGTCGACGATCGTCCGCGCGATATCGAGCGCGACCGCGAAGCCGACCATCCACTGCACCGAAGTCTGCGCCCGCACGAACTGCGGGATGGCGATGCCGCGGATGTTCGCGCGGGGGTGCAGCGCGAAGACGGCGCCCATGAGCGCGGAGATCGCGCCGCTGGCGCCCACGCACGGAACCATGTCATGCGCCGGGTCGATCAGATGGCCGATCCCGACCTGAGCCGCACCCGCGAGGGCGCCACCCAGCAGGTAGAACGCCAGGAACCCGAGGTGCCCAAGCCGACTCTCGAGCACGATCCCGAACGCCGCCAGGAAGAACATGTTCCCGATCAGGTGAAACCACCCGCCGTGCAGGAACTGGTGGGTGAACAGCTGCCACCACTCGAATCCGACGTAGGCGACCCCGTACTTGTCGACAAACTTCCAGCGCGCCTCGCCGTCCCCCTGCAGGGAGATGACGAACACCGCCACGCAGGCGGCCACGATCAGCGGGACGAAGAACGGCCGGCGCCCATCGTCGCGGTCGGTGCCGGTTGGGATCAGGAACATGGGTCGCATCATAGAGGGGGGGCGGATGCGCTCGGGGCGCGTTCGAGGAGCGCTCGTCCCGTGTCCGCTCAAGGCGCGACCGACCGCCCGCCGCGGACCTAGAACCGCCTCGGAAATCAACCTCTCCCGCGGTCGTGACCGTTCCAATCGCAGCGACGTTTCGCTAGCATCTCTGTTCTTCGAACCCATTCGCCGTTTTGCGGCGAAGCGGGGCGGAGGGTTTGAGAAAGATCCTTCTGTTGACCGTGTCGCGCGGGCGTTCCCACGTGCGGCGGTCAGGAGAAACACCATGTCCGCCGCAAGCACGCAGCCGCCCGTCACGATCCAAACCAGCGCTTCAACCATGAGCACGACTCCAGCAGCACCCGCCGCCCCCGCAGGACCCATCTTCGACAAGGGCCTCGCGAACACGATCGCAGCCGAGACGCAGATGTCGTTCATCGACGGCGGCAAGGGCGTGCTCGAGTACGTCGGCATCGAGATCGACGCGCTCGCGCGCAACTCGACCTACGAGGAGACGGTGTACCTGCTCTGGAACACCAAGCTCCCGACGCAGGCCGAGCTCAACGCGCTCAAGAGCGCGCTGCAGGCCGAGTACGAGATTCCCGACGCGATCTACGACATGATCAAGTCGTTCCCGAAGGACGCCGTGCCGATGCACGCCCTTCGCACGCTCGTCTCCGCGCTCGCGCTGCACGACGCCGAGGCGACCTCGAGCGAGACGACGCCGGCCGGCATCGAGAGCGCCAAGCGCCAGGCGCTGCGCCTCGTCGCCAAGACGCCGACCCTGATCGCGAACTTCGACCGTCACCGCTCGGGCAAGGCGTTCGTCCGCCCGAACAAGTCGTACGACATCGCCACGAACTTCCTCTGGATGCTCAACGGCGAGAAGCCGACCGAGGCGATGTCCCGCGGCCTCGACATCTGCCTGATCCTGCACGCGGACCACGGCCTCAACGCGTCGACCTTCGCGGGTCGCGTGACGATCGCCACGCTGTCCGACATGTACAGCGCGATGACGACCGCCGTCGGCACCCTCAAGGGCCCGCTCCACGGCGGCGCCAACGAGGAAGTCATGATCATGCTCGACGAGATCGGTTCGATGGACAACGTCGAGCCGTACATCAAGGGCAAGCTCGAGCGCAAGGAGCTGATCATGGGCTTCGGTCACCGCGTCTACAAGGCGTACGACCCGCGCGCGACGTACCTCAAGACGTTCGCCAAGCAGATCGCGACCGACACGGGCAACATCAAGCTCTTCGAGATGAGCCAGAAGATCGAGGGCATCGTCCTCGACGCGAAGGCCGGCAAGGGCATCTTCCCGAACGTCGACTTCTACAGCGCGACGACCTACCACTGCCTCGGCATCAAGACCGACCTCTTCACCTGCATGTTCGCGATGAGCCGCATGTCGGGCTGGGCCGGCCACTGCATCGAGCAGCTCCAGGACAACCGTCTTATCCGCCCGCAGGCGAAGTACAACGGGCCGCATGAGGCGCCGTATGTGGCCATGGCCCAGCGCAGCTGAGGGATGGCCCAGCGCAGCTGAGGGATGGCCCCGCGCGGCTAAAGGGACGGCGCCGCGCGGGTCATCCGCGCGCCCAAACAGATTCCACCACCCACCGCCTCGGCCCTCCGCCGGGGCGGTGGTCGTTCAGGCGGGCTAACCCGCACGACTGGAACCGCCACACCGCGCGACACATGTGCCATCCATGCAATGTCTTGAGTCGATGCCGCCAGAGGTCGACAAATCCTCGCTGCGCTCCGTTCGGCGCGACAGGGGAACTGCATGGGATCATCTGCCGAGTTTCGTCCCTCCGGCGACGACCACAATTCCGATCCGCGAAGCGACGAGACCCTGCCGCTCGGGGCGACGCCGAATCCTACTCCTACTCCGAGCCCTTCCGCGGGCACCGAGATCGAGGGCGACGTCGTCGGCTGCTACCGGCTGCTGACCCGCAAGGGCGAAGGCGGCTTTGCCACGGTCTGGCAAGCCAAGCGACTGACCGGCTTCGAGCAGATGGCGGCGATCAAGATCGTCAAGCCGGGCATGGACTCGCCGTCGATCATCGAGCGTTTCCGCCAGGAGATGTCGATGCTGGCGCGGATGGACCATCCGCACATCGCGAAGGTCTTCGACGGCGGCGAGACGCAGAGCCGTCGGTCGTACTTCGTGATGGAGCTCGTCGATGGCAAGCCGCTCACCGACTACGCCGACGAGCATTGCCTGACGGTGGAGGAGCGGCTGCAGCTGTTCCTCCAGGTCTGCGATGCGGTGCAGTACGCGCACCACAAGGACATCGTCCACCGCGATCTCAAGCCGTCCAACATCATGGTCTCGTGGGACAGCGAGAGCGGCGCGAACGCGAAGGTCATCGACTTCGGCATCGCCAAGGCGCTCGCGCGGCCGCTGTCGGCGCACACGATGCGCGAGGAGTCCGGCCAGATGGTCGGGACCTTCGAGTACATGAGCCCCGAGCAGGCCGCAGGCCGCGACGACGTCGATGCGCGCAGCGACATCTACTCGCTCGGCGTGATCCTGTACGAGCTGCTCGTGGGCGAGCGGCCGTTCGACCGCAAGTCGCTGCGCCGCAACAGCCGCACGGCGATCCAGCAGGCGATCCGCGAGCACGAGCCGCAGCGTCCGAGCGAGCGCATCGCGCAGATGCAGGCGTACAGCGCCGACGTCGCGCGGCGCCACGCGGAGCATCGGCGCACCACGCCGGCCAAGCTCGCCGCGCTGATCAGGCGCGAACTCGGCTGGATCCCGATGAAGGCGATGTGCAAGGACCGCGACGACCGCTACGCGACCGCGCAGGCGCTCGCCGACGACGTGAGGAGCTTCCTCAAGCGCGAGACGGTCAGCGCGGTGCCGCCTTCGTACGGCTACCGCATGCGCAAGTACGTGCGCAGCCACCGCGATCCGCTGCTGGTGTGCGCGGCTTCGGTGATCGCGCTGGGGTCGGCGTCGTTCCAGCTTGCAACGCGGTTGACGCGTGCGACGCCGGAGCCGAGCGACGCCGCGCACGCAGTGATCGTGTACGAGGTCGGCGGCGAATCAGCTGAAGCCGCACTCGATTTCGCGGCGTCCAATCCCAACGCGAGCCCTCGCGAGGTCGAGTACGTCCTGGCGCTGCAGTTGAAGACTGTGGAGTTCCTCGAGCATCAAATCGAGGGGCAGACCACGCTCCTCAAGGTGATCGAGGCCGAGATCGAGAAGATCGCCGAGGGCGCCGCGTCGAATGGAGCAGCCACCGCCAATCCGGCCGCGGGACCGTCGACTCGTGACTCCGAGGCGAAGGCGTCCGATCGCACGGGCGCCGATCGCACGGGCTCCTTCCGGGAGGATCTCCACCGGCAGAAGGCCGAGTGCCGCGAGAAGATCTCCAAGCTGTCGGCCCAACTTCGCAACGCGTTGGCGCGCGAGGCGTGGTTCCAGTTCCGCTTGGGTAGGGCTGCGGCTGCGGTGCAGACGATGCAGCAATTGCTCGTCGACGAGAAGTCGCTCCGACGATCGGAAGCGGATCTCTACCAGCAGGCGCTCAAGTTCTACGAAGCCCCTCCGCTCGGAGGTCAGGCGCCGACCACATGGAGCCTTCGCGCACCGTGGGGCGGCAAGGTCAACCAGCCCGCCGACAAGGCGGCGCGGGCTCCGCGCGATTGACGCTGCGGAGCGGCTCCGCGCGCGTTACTTCTTGACGACCTTCTTCGTCTGCGGATAGATCAGCACGCGGTCGTGGCACAGCAGCACCACGTCGTCGGCGCCGTCGCCGGTGAGGTCGACGACCATCGCCATGCTCGGTTCGAACTCGCGCGGCTCGCCGCCCTGGAACATGCGCGTCTCGAACACCTTGAAGCGCGTGATCGGCACAAGGCGGCCCGACTCGCTGAAGCTCAGCACGCCGAGCGACTGCTCGCCCGCGTCGAGCACGACGAGGTCGAGGAAGCCGTCGCTGTTGACGTCGCCGGTCGAGATCTCGTGGTCGATCTGCTGGATGCGGTCGCCGCGGTAGCTCGCGAGTTCCTGCAGCGCGAGGCGCGCGCCGTCGAGACGCGCGATCGCGAAGCCGTCGTCGCCGATGAGCATCACGTCGGTCGCGGCCGTTTCCGTTCCCTTGTCAGGGCTGCCCGCGCCGCTGAACGCTCCCGCGCGCACGCCGCCGAACTTGAAGCCGGTCACGGGATGCTCGTCGTTCTGCGACCACTTGCCGGCCGCGTCCTTGGTGAACTCCGCGAGCGCGCCGTTTTCCTTGTCGCTCGCGACCAGCGCGTTGCCGCGCACGGTGAGCGCGACGAGCTTGGCGTCGGCGCGCGAGGCGTTCATCTGCGTGACGACCTGCCAGCCCGGAGGCGTCGCGGTCGGCGCGTAGCGCAGCGCGCGGATGAAGTTGCGGTCGGCGATCACGAGTTCCTTCTTGCCGTCGCCGTCGACGTCGAACGCGACGGAGTTGCCGGCGTTCGCCGCCTGCGCGAGGCCGAACTGGCCCATGTCCTTCGACTCGCGGAGCTCGAACGAGCGCTTGCCGTCCTTTTCCTTTCCGTCCTTCTCCACGGCCTGCAGCATCGACATCGGCTTGTCGGCGGTGAAGAGCAGGATGTCGACCTTGCCGTCCTGGTCGGCGTCGAGGTCGAGCATCGCGTCGGGACCCTTGACGAGCGAGCCGAGCTTGACGATCTCGGGCTTCGCGTCGCTGCCGCCGTCGACCGGCAGCAGCTCCATCTGGTAGTTGCGGCCGTCCTTGGTGATCACCGCGACGCGCGGACCGCTCTCGAGGCGCACGATCGAAAGCACGCTCGGCGAGCAGCCCGGCGAAAGCTGCATCGCGACGGGGAAGGTGAGCGCGCCGTCCTTCCACTGCGAGCGGCCGACGACGCCTTCCTTGTCGCTGAGCACGAACACTTCGTCGCCCGGCTTGCCGTCGACATCGCCCGCGGCGAGTGCGTCGAGTTCGGCAAAGCTCGGCTGCGGCACGCCTGGCTGCAGGCCGCGGCCCTTCTGCTGGCGGTACACGGTGACGGCGCTGGCCGACGGATCGGTCGCGATCACATCGACGAGTCCGTCGCCATCGACATCGGCGACCGCGTACGAACGCTTCTTGCCGCCGGTGCCGGAGAAGACCTCGATCGCGGCTTCCTTCGAGCCGCCCGCGTCGGGCACGAGTTCCTCGACCACGATGCGCTTGCTCTGGCGCTCGATGCGCGCGATGAGATCCTTCTTGCCGCCGGGAAGGCGGAGCGCGGTCACCTCGCGCAGCGGCGGCATCTCGAAGCGACGCTGAGCGCCGAGGCGCGCGGTCTTGCCGCCTGCGGTTTCATCGACGCTCGCGAGCCAAAGGCGCACGGGCGCGGAGTTGTCGGGCGCGACGCCGATGAGATCGTTGTGCTTGTCGCCGTCGAAGTCGCCGACGACGAGCGCGACGAGCGGCTCGCCTGAGCCGAGTTCGACCGCCTCGCCGAGCTTGCTGCCGTCGAGCGGCCAGATGGTCGCTTGTCCGCTGACGATCGCCGCGAGATCGGGCTTCGAGTCGCCGATGAGGTCGGCGATCACGAACGCGTCGCGGTTGGTGCTGAGTCCCTTGAGCGGGATGCGGCGCTCGACCTCGAACGTGCCGGGCTTGGTCTGCTTCATGAACACGACCGTGCCGGGCTGGCCCGCGTACACGATGTCGAGCTTGCCGTCGCCGTTGAAGTCGTAGGGGATGAGCGCGTTGACCTGGTGCGAGACCGGGATCTCGACGCGCTTGAAGCGCCAGTGCGGTGGAACTTCATTCACGCTGCCCTTCGCCTCGACGGGATCGTCGGGCGACGCGTTCGGCTTCTGCAGGTGCAGCTCGAGGCGGCTCTTGAAGTTGTTCGCGACCAGCAGGTCGGTCTTGCCGTCACCGTCGAAGTCGCCCGAGGCGATCGGGCCCGCGTTCGGGTCGATCTTGACGACCTCGAGCCCGTCGAACCCGAAGTATTGCGCGACCTCGGCGCTCTGCGCGGCCGCGTGGGCTGCGATCGAGGCTGCGAGCGACGTCGCGAGCAGGATGGCGGGAACGCGGAGGAGTCCGCGGTTCAGTCGGGAGGTCTGCTGGAGTGGCTTCATGCGATGGTCCGCCGTCGGAGGGGAATGCGTGTCGTGCGGCGTGGGCCGCGCGAGGGCGGGTATAGTAGGGGCTTCCTCATGCTTATGAACACACCGATTTCCAAGCTCGTGACCGCTGCCCGCATCGCCGCGTGTGTCGCGGTCGGCTTCGCTGCGGCAGCGTCCGCCCCGGCATCCGCCCTGGCATCCACCGACGTTGTCAAGCTCAAGAGCGGCGCGATGGTCGGCGGCACGGTGCTCAAGCGCAACGAGCATCGCATCTGGGTCGATGTCGGCGCCGATGTCCTCAGCTTCTCGATGGACGACGTCGCGAACGTCGAGTCGGAGAGCGCGGGCGCCAAGGTCGCGGTCAAGCTCGACACGCTGTTCTCGACGGCCGAGGGGCTCGCTGAGCTGCCGCCGCGCGACCAGGCCAAGATCCTCGGGCCCGCGGTCATCAAGGTCTCGACGCCAGGCGGCCTCGGCTCCGGCGTGATCCTCTCGCGCGACGGCTACGCGATCACCAACGCGCACGTCGTGCAGGGCGAGACCAATCTGCGCGCGACCGTGTGGTTCGCACAGCCCGACGGCACGCTCAAGCGCACCGACATCGACGACGTCGAGCTCGTGGCGGTCAACAACCACATCGATCTCGCGCTCATCAAGGTCAAGCATCCCGAAGGCAAGGACTTTCCCTTCGCGCCCGTGCAGGACGCGGAGAAGCTCGACATCGGACAGAACGTCTTCGCCATCGGCAGCCCGCTCGGCCTCGAGCGCACGCTCACGCAGGGCGTCATCTCGACGACGCAGCGGAATTTCGACGGCCTCACCTACATCCAGACCGACACGCCGATCAATCCCGGCAACTCGGGTGGACCGCTGTTCAACACCAAGGGCGAGGTCATCGGCATCACCAACATGGGCATCCGCGGCGGCGAAGCGCTTGGCTTCGCGATCCCCGCGCGCTACGTGAAGGACTTCATCCGCAACCGCGAGAGCTTCGCGTACGACCGCAACAACCCCAACTCGGGCCACAACTACCAGAAGCCGCCTGCGCGCTCGATGGAGGGCGCGCCGCCGCAGCTCAAGGACGGATCGTCGGGCGGTACGGCCGCCAAGTGACGACGCAAACTGAAGTTCGTGCGCGCCTCGTCGCGCCGTGAAAGATCAGACATCCGGGATCCAACATCGCGCCCTCCCGCGGCAACGCGGTTCACCCATCGGGGCCATCTCAGCAAAGGACATCCTGTGCAGCGCATCGCATCAGCCACCATCATCTCGTTCACGGCCGTCTTCATGTCCTCGCTCGCGTTCGCGGGCGATGCGCTCACCATCCGCGACATCGCGCCTGAGAAGGCGCTGCTCGTGGTCGGCGCCGACGACCTGCATGGGACGATCGACCGCCTCGGCACGACCTCGTTCGGCAAGCTGTGGAACGACCCCGTCATGGCCGAGCAGGTCAAGAAGTTCAAGGACGGCTTCGAGAAGGGCGTCAAGGACGCCGCCGAGAAGGCCGGCATCGAGCGCGACTCGGTCACCTGGCCGTCGAGCATGGGTCTTGCCGTGATGGCGACCATCGACGAGGAGCTCGGACTTCCGACGCCGCAGTTCATGTTCTTCTGCGACTGGAGCTCCGACGCCGAGAAGGCGACCAAGTGGATCGACGCGATGATCTCCACCATGGAGAAGGACGCGAAGGAAGCGGGCGGCGCCGTCAAGACCGAGGAGATCCGCGGCCGCCGCGTGCTGGTCATGCCGTTCGGCGCGAACGCGAACGACGCGAAGAAGGTTGCCGACGGCGACGAGGACGAAGACGAGGGTCCGTTCGGCACGCCTGACTTCGCGCCGAAGCAGGTCTGCATCGTCTCCGACAAGGGCCGCATGCTCGCCGCCAGCTCGACCGAGACGATGGACACCATGCTCCAGCGCGTCGACGGCGATCACGCGAAGTCCGTCGGCGAGAGCGCGACCTTCAAGGGCGCGACCGAACTCTCAGGCGGCACGCAGGACATCTACGCGGTCCTCGCGACCGAGCAGGCCAAGCCGCTTCTCGCAGCGATGCCGCAGATCATGCTGGTCGAGCCGATCATCAAGCGCTTCTTCGGCGACATCAAGGCGTGGAGCTTTGGCGTCCACGCGAAGGACGGCGTGTTCGAGACCGCGCAGGGCATCTACGTGCCGGGCGGCAAGGTCGGACTGCTCTCCCTCATCGACATGTCGTCCGAGCCCAAGGCCGCGCCGGCGATCGTTCCGTCGGATGCGCTCAGCTACGGCCGCATGAACGTGCGCTTTGACAAGATCGTCTCGATGCTCGACGAGGTCATCGGCGGACTGCCCGAGGACCAGGCCGAGATGATCAAGCCGCAGATCGACATGTACCGCCCCGCGATGACCGCTGCGTTTGCGGCGCTCGGACCGGAGATGCACATCTGGGGCACCGAGCCCGATGCGGCCGACCCGATGAGCGCCGGCGCGACGGTCACCGCGATCGCGATGAAGAACGACAAGGCCTCGGCCGCCGCGGTGAGCGACTTCATCAACCTCCTTCCGCTCGGCCTGCAGCCGCGCGACTTCAACGGCATGACCATCCTGTCGGATGAGTTCTCGCCGATCGCGCTCGGCATCGGTGGCGGCTACCTCGTCATCGGACAGGTCAAGCAGGTGGAGCAGGCGCTCCGCTCGGTCGACGCCAAGGGCGAGGCCGGTCTTGCCGGCGACGCGCAGTACGCGGCGGCCGTCAAGGCGATGTCGAAGGATCCCGTCGTCGCGACGGTGTGGTGGAACACGCCGCGCATGATGGAGTCCGCAGGCCGCACGATGAAGGCCGCGGCCGCTCAGATCGAAGCGATGGGTGGCGGTGAGGACGCGGAGATCCCGGGCGTCGGCCTCGGCGTCAAGGACGTGTTCTCGTTCTACGACCTGCTCAAGCCCGAAGTCGTCAAGCGCTGCTTTGGCGACACCGTGCTCGACTTCAAGTCGACCAGCGCGGGATTCTCGACGAGCCTCCGCGCGCTGCCCGGCACGGGCAAGTGATGTGAGCTCGACAGTCGTACGCGACAATCCACGCGCCGCGCATCCGATGTGATGCGCGGCGCGTTTCAATTCGGCTGTTCAGCTGCGCGCGTGCGCGATCCACGTGAGCGCCGCGGTCATCTCCTCGCGGCCGATCGTGTGGAAGTCATCGTGTCGCCCATGCGGAATGATCGCGAGACGCGAGCGGGGCGCAGCGGCGGCGATCGCGCGTGCTTCTTCGAGCGGCGTGACGGGGTCGTGCTCGCCGGCGAGAACGGCGACGGGACAGGCGGTGCGCGCGGCGGCGGCGCGCGTCGAGCGCTCGCGGATGCCGAGCGCGGCGAGCGCCGTGAGCGTCGGGCGGATGATCGGCGTACGCGGCATCGCGCGCAGGTCGAGGCGTGCGCCGAGCGGCGTGCTGAGGCGCTCGTACGGCGCCAGCGCGACGACGCCCTCCACGCGCGGCGCGAGCGAGTCGAGCGTCGCTGCGTGGAGCGCGATGGTCGCGCCGAGCGAATGGCCGACGAGGATCAGCGGACCCGTCGTCGCGGCGGCCGCGAGCGACTCGACGAAGAGCTCTTCATCGGTGCCGAGACGCGTGCCGCGCCCGACTGCATCGCCGTGGCCAGGTAGGTCGGGCATGATCACGCGCTTGACGAACGGCAGCATCGGCCCGACCCGCGCGAGCGCGTCGTAGCGCGAGCGTGCGAAGCCGTGCAGCACGATCGCGGTGGGCGTCGCGGGGTCGGACTCGCCGATCTCCCAGACGGGGCACGACGCGCCGTCGAACTCGTGGCGCCATTCACGCGCGGGGAGGCCCCACGCGCTTGGTTCCGATGGGAGACCGCGGCCGAGCGCCCAGCCGAGCGTCTTGCGCTCGGGCTTGACCGCCTCGCGCACCACGCCTGCGACGACGCCCGCGTACACGAGCGCGCCTGACGCGCCGAGGAACGCCGCACCGCCGAGGATGGCTGCTGGATCCGGCAAGACGCGAAGTCTACGGCAACGCGCCGCGCGCGCGCGAGCGGACGGGCCGCGCGATCACTCCGCTTCGAACATGCGCCGGTTGGTGCCGCCTTCGCCGACAGGAACGTCGAGCTTGGCGAGGCACTTCGGGCATCGGCCCGAGTAGCTGAGTCCGTCGGCCGACTTGGGCAGCCTCCCGTAGGTCGAGCAGCAGCGGAACCAGATCATGAGGAAGGGCTTGTTGGCGGGGGCGTTTGCCTGCGGCGGCTGCTGATGATGCGGCGAAGTCGCGCGGGATCCCGGCTGCGTCGGACGCAGGCCGTCGATGTCCACGATGTCGCGCGGGTCGGGCACGTGCATTCCTTCGGACGGGCGCGGCGTCCGACTTGAGCGGGCGAACTTGAGTGGGCGAAAGCCTGCTCTTCGTTCAAGACCGTCGGCTCAGACGCGCCGCACGAGCGCGGCGGCACCCGACTCGATCGCCGCGAGCATTGCCTCGGTGCGCGCTGAGATCGCGGCGCGCGTGGCTTCGTCGGCGACCGACGGGAGGTTGATGCGCACGTTCTCCTGCGCTGCGCGCGCGCCGACCGCGGCGAGGTCGATCGCGATGCGGAGATCACTCGCGAGGCTCGCGCTGGTCGTGCCGACGAGCGCCTCGAGCGAGGTAAGCGTGTCCTGCGCGAGCCGGACCGTCGCTTCGGGCGCGGCGATCGCAGCGAGCACGGCGGCGCCGAAGCCTGCACGCGCGGGATCGTCCTTGGGCAGCTTCCACAGCGTGTTGAGCACGGCGTAGGCGCTCGCGTCCTGCGCCGCGAGGTCGAGCGACTGCTGCCGGCCGCTCTCGAACGCGGCATGCGCCGCGCGATGCGCCGCGTCGTGCGCGGCGAACTTCGGCTTGCCGATCGCGTAGCCGACGACCATCGAGCCGAGCGCGTTTGCCTGCGCGAGCGTGACGCCCGCGACGGCGCCGCCGCCCGGGACGGGCACGGCCGCCGCGAGCTTGTCGAGGTACTCGCCGACGGTCATCGAGCGGAGGTCGAGATTCACGCGCGGATCTCCGCGCCGAGCTTCTCGCGGAGCGCCGCGATGGCGCGGGTGACCGACGCGTCGGCTTCCTCGCTCTTCATCGTGCCGTCGTTCTTGCGGAAGACGATGCGCAGCGAGACGCTCTTCTTGCCCTCGCCGATCTGCTTGCCGCGGAAGGTGGTGACGAACGCGATCGACTCGAGGTGCGCGAGGCCGAGCGCGTGGATCGTGCGCTCGATGTCGCCGTACGCCACGCTGTCGGGCACGATCGCCGAGATGTCGCGGTCGGCGGCGGGGAACGCGGGGAGTTCCTTCGCGGCGTTTTCGGGCGGGTACTTGGCGAGCAGGCCGCGCAGCTCGAGTTCGGCGGCGGCGGTGGGGCGCTCGAGTCCGTGCGCCTTGAGGACGCGCGGCTCGACGATGCCCACGACGCCGATGTCGACGCCGTCGACCGTCACGCGCGCGGCGGGCGAGAGCCATGCGGTCTCGTCGGTCTTGGTGAACTCGACGCGCGCGGTGCGCGGCGCGACCAGGGTGAGCAGGCGTTCAATCGAGCCGCGCATGAGGCGGTACGCGCCCTGTGCGTCGCGCGCATCGGCGGGAGCGTCGGCCACGAGCGCGAGCGTCGGACGCTCGACGTGCGTGCCGCCCGCGTAGTGGAACGCGCTCGCGAACTCGAACACGCGCAGGTTCGCCGCGCCTTGGTCCTCGTTGTGGCGGCGCACGCGCAGCAGGCTCGTGACCACGCTGGTCCGCAGCGTGGGCTCGCCGCCCGCGCGTTCGTCGTCGACGCGGAGCAGCTTCGCGCCCTTCGAGAGGAACGCCTCGCCGGCCTTCTCGGCGACGAGCGAGTGCGTGATCGTCTCGATGAAGCCCATGCCGACGAGCAGGTCCTTGACCGCGCGCGTGCCGCGCTCGATCGGATTCGGCCGCGGGACGCGCACGGGAATCGTGTCGCTCACGGGAATCGCATCGAGCCCGTTGAGGCGGCAGATCTCCTCGATCAGGTCGATCTCGCGCTCGACGTCGACGCGCCGCGCGGGCGCGATCGTCTCGATGGTCTCGCTCGCGCCCGAGCCGACGACCTTCGGCGAGAAGCCGAGCGTGCCGAGCAGCGTGACCATGCGCGTGGTCGGGATGTCGAAGCCGAGGATCTGGCGCGCGCGCGCCGGGCGCAGCGTGATCGCGCGCGGCGCGGGCAGCGGGGCGCCGTCGGCGACGACGCCTTCGCAGAGCGTTCCGCCGGCGATCTCGATGATGAGCGCGGCGAGGCGATCGGTGGCGGCGTCGATTTCAGCGGGGTGCACGATGCGCTCGAAGCGGTACGACGAATCGCTCGCGATCGCGTGCCGACGGCTCGCGCCGCGCACCGCGACGACGTCGAACGTCGCCGCCTCGAGCACGAGGTCGGTGGTCTTGTCGGTCACGCTGGCGAGCGCGCCGCCCTTGACGCCGGCGAGCGCCACCGCGCGGTCGCGGTCGGCGATCACGAGGTCGTTCGTGGTGAGCTTGAGTTCCTTCGCGTCGCTGCCGAGCGGGAGGAACGCCTCGCCGTCGCGCGCGCGGCGGATGTGGATCTCGGCGCCCGCGAGCGTCGCGAGGTCGAACACATGCGTCGGCTGCCCGAGCTCGAAGAGGACGAAGTTCGTCGCGTCGACCACATTGTTGCGGGGGATCTGGCCGATCGCGATCAGGCGGCGCTGCAGCCACTCGGGGCTCGGGCCGACCTTGACGCCCTTGATCACGCGCGCGGTGTAGCGCGGGCACATCGCGTGCTCGTGGTTCTTGACGCGCACGATGTCGGCCGCGCGCGCGCCCGTCGACGGCTTGAGCTCGACCTTGGGGAACTTGATGCTGCGGCCGGTGACGGCCGCGATCTCGCGCGCCATGCCGACGTGGCACAGGCAGTCGCCGCGGTTCGAGGTGGTCTCGATCTCCTGCCAGACCTCGCCGTTCTCCGCGGTGTCGCCACCGTCGAGCGGGAGGCCTGCGGAAGTGAGGACAGCGGCCTGCTCCGCGGCGTCGGCGGGGCGGTCGAGATAGTCGTTGATCCAAAGCACGCTCGTGCGCATAGGTCACGCAGAGTAGCGCGTCCGACGGGTTCGGTTCGGGTACCTTCCCGCCATGCTGCGGACCTTCTTCGAACCGACATGTGCGACGCGACTTGGTGCGGTGCTGCTCGCTGGATTCGTGGGATTTGCGCCCGCCTGCACGAGCGCCCCTGCGCCCGCCAAGGCAGCGCCCGTCGACCGCGCCGCCGGCGCGCCGAGCGACCTCTCGCTCGAGATCGTGGTCACGCCCGGCCGCGGCGTCGAGGAGCGCGCGAAGATCGAGGAGCGCCCCGCGCGCTTCGTCCTGCTGGCCGATGGTTCGCTGATGGGAGAGGCGGATCGCCTTCCGTCCGGCGTGGTGCGCCCCGCGCGCGTGCGCCGTCTCGCGCGCGAGCAGATGACCGATGTCTGGTCGGTGCTCGTCGCGGCGGGATTCTCCGACGCGAAGTTTGTCGACACGCATGGCAACGTGCGCCTGCTCAAGCCCCAGGCGGGCGAAGTGCTCGCGACGCTCGAGCTCTACGCCAACGGCGAGCGGCTTTGCTTCGCGCGCCACTACAAGCCGGGCGATGAGTCGGAGCTCGCGATGCGTCGCGTGGTGCGCTCGCTCGCGTCGCTCGCTTGGGCCAGCGACGAGGCACTCGCGGACTCTGCGGAGCTGCCCGTGCGCTACGACCTCGGCGCGGATCCGTACGCGCGGTTTGCGCCGCGGGCGGCGGCTGTGCCTGCGGCCGCGCCTGCGCCTGCGCCTGTTCCGACGCCTGCGACTGAACCGGCACCCGCAACCACGCCTGCTCCCGTGCAAGGTGGCATGCCGTGACGCGCGCGCTCGCGCTGTTGATGTCGCTGGTCGGCGCGCTCATGCTCGTGCCGATGCTCGCGCTGCCCTCGTGCGGCCCCGAGATCGTGCGCATCGATCGCACAGGTTCGCTCGCGCTCGAGTTTTTCTGGCTGAGCGCGGATCACTCGCAGTGCGCGTACTACACGGTGAGCATCGACGGCGAGTTCGGTTCGTCCGGCGGGGCGATCGCGACGCAGCGCGCGGTGCGGTTTCACGCAACGCTCAGCGACGCGGACATCGTGCGCTTCGACACGCTGCTGAAGGCGACGGCATTCGCCACGCGCGAGCGCAACACGGGTGAAACGGGCGATCGCAGCGAAGTCGTCGTCGTGAGCGATCGCAAGCAGCATGCGTTTGCCGTGTCGGGCGCCGACAAGTCGCTGGATGAACTGCGCGCCTTCTGCCAGGAGATCGCGATGCGGCAGTTCCGCGATGTGATCGAGTCGCAGCACGAGGCAGGCACGCGCGCGCGGTGAGCGCGGCGTGGCGCGGGCGGGACGGGATGTTTCCCCATCGCGCCCAAAGTCAGCAAACTTCCGCGCGATGCTGAAAGAGCCAGCGGTTTCGCGGGGTTTTCCTCTTGCGCGCCGCATGGATGCGCGCGTCCGAGCCGCAAGGAACGTGGCTCGACTCGGTGGTCCGACACATGACGTCAAGTTCGCTCGCATGGCCTGCGGCGAACTTTGAAGGACAGGAAAAGCCCAGCGTGCCGCGATGGATTGCGGCGCGGTGGAGCAGCGTGGGCTGCGCGTTCGGAGCACAAGGATGTGCGTACGAACGTTCCGCCCCTCGACGAGCGTCCCCGGCCGGCCAGCCGGGGGCGCTCGTCGAAGATCGCGCAAGCGGTCGAACCAACTTCGAAACTCTCCGAGCGCCCGTGCGTTGCCTCTGCACGGGAGCTTTTTCTTTTGCACCGTTGGAAAAATCCCCGGCTGGACCGAAAGGCGGCGGCGGGACCCGAGATTGCCATTGGCCGGGAGCAGGAAGTCTCCCGTGTCCGAGAACAGGTGCGGCTGCGTGGAGTTGGCGGGCACACCAGCACCCTCACGTTCGCAAGGGAGTGGAACCATGATGGCATCGCATGTGCAGCTTGCTTCTCGAAGCATGGCCCGCCGCGACTCTGCAACCTTTCATGCGCAAGCCGACGCGCCGATTTTGCGCGGCACGACCACGATCGACATCGAATCGAGCTCAACGCACTTGGCGCAGACGGACCGAGCCCTAGCATGGCCCCGCTTGGCCGAGCACGGAACCGCTCACCACCGCGTCACGGAAACGACGACGCCCCATGATTCGCCCGCGCCCGCGCAGCCCACGCTGCGCATGACCGGGGAAGAGCCTGGCGGTGACGTGCTCCCATCGGAGCCCGGGGCGACTGCCGAGACTTCAGACTCGAAGACTTCAGACTCCAAGGCCTCAGACTCCAGGACTTCAGACTCCAAGGCCTCAGAATCCAGGACTTCAGACTCGAAGGCCGCACGCTCCCGCATCGTCGAGCGCCTCTACACGTCCAGTTACCACAGGGTGTTTTGCTTCGTCCGTCGCTACACCAACGACGAGGAGGCGGAGGAGATCGCGCACGAGGCGTTCGTTCGTCTACTTCGCGTTAGGAATCTTGAAAGGATGTCGATCAGCGTCGCTTATCTGCTGCGTATCGCGGAGAACCTCCTCCGGCGACGGCATGGACGGGCACAGAGGTATCGCGAGATCCTCACTGAGATCTTTGTGGATTCAGGACGGGTGGGTCCTGGACACGACGAGGTGGATGGCCGGCATTGCGCGAACGCGCGTGCCACCGACACGCGCTCCTTGGTCGATGAAATCGACTCCGAGCGGCTCGACGCTGTGCTCAAGCTGCTGACGCCTTCCGAGCAATCCGCGGTGCGGCTGATCGTGTGTCAAGGCATGGACTACGACACGGCAGCCCGTTCACTCGGCGTACCAGTATCCACCATCAACAATTGGAAGCATCGTGCACTCACCAAACTCAAGCAGTTCGTCGAAGGCAGCGACCGAGCCGGCAGCGGAAGGCGCCCAACAGCGGAAGCTTGTTGAGCTGCGCTGCGATCAATCCGATTCGCCGTGCGCTTGCATGGCCGGGTTGGCAGCAATCCCCGTCGACGAGATCCTGAACAGCAAGCGCGTCTCGCGTGAGCGCTTGCTTCGAGCCATCTCGCTCGAGCATCCCGAAGTTGCGCGGACCCTGCAGATGCAGACGCCGGTCGCCGGAACGGGCGGCCTGAACTTCGCGCCGCCGAAGGATCCGCTGGGCGACATCCTGCGCGAGCACCTGCAGCAGGTTGCGACCGGACCGTGCGAATGCGGCTTCGGCGCCGACGACAAGATCTGAGCCTTCCTGCTGGCTCATGACAGGCTCATGACGGACGGATGACAGACTCATGACTCTCCCCGAGCACCCCGCGCAATGCGGGGTTCTTTCTTTGCGGGATGGTCTGGCGTCGCGCGGCTTCCCGCGAAATGGCGACTCGCTCTACCATCGCGGCTTCGCCATGACCGCCGCTGCTCCGATGACAACCATGCCCCCCGCGGATCCGATCGTCGGGATCGACCTGGGGACCACGAACTCGCTCGTCGCGTACTGCTTCGAGTCGGGGCCGCGCGTGCTCGGCGGCGGTGCGGGTGGCGCGATGGTGCCGTCGGTCGTGCGCTTTCATGCCGATGGACACGCCACCGTCGGTGACGCCGCGCGCCGCGACCGCGCCGCGCATCCGCGCGAGACCGTCGCCAGCGCCAAGCGGCTCATGGGTCGCTCCGCGCGCGAGACGGCGGAGTTCGCCCGCGGATTCTCGGTGCCGCTCGTCGAGGGTCCGCGCGGGATCGCCGCACTCGATGTCGGAGGCGGCCGCGTCGTCACGCCGCAGGAAGTTGCGGCTGAAGTCCTGCGCGAGCTGCGCGCCATCGCCGAGGCCGACCTCGGCGTCGCCGTGCGTCGCGCGGTCATCACCGTGCCCGCGTACTTCGACGACGCGCAGCGGCAGGCCACGCGCGACGCCGCGCGCATCGCCGGGATCGACGCCGTGCGCATCGTCAACGAGCCGACCGCCGCGGCGCTCGCCTACGGCATCGGCCAGACGCGCCGCGCCGAGCGCATCGTCGTGTACGACCTCGGCGGCGGAACCTTCGACGTGACGGTGCTCGACATCGTTCCGTCGGAACAGGCTGGGACGGGCGCCGATTGCTTCCAGGTGCTCGCGACCGCGGGCGACACCGCGCTCGGCGGCGACGACGTCGACCGCGCGATCGCGCAGCGCTGGATCGACTCCGATGCGACGCGCGCGCTCGGCGAGCACGACCGTGCCGCGCTGATCGAGGCCGCGGAACGCGCGAAGGTCGCGCTCGCCTCGGCGGATCGCGCGGAGGTTTCCGTCGCGCTCGCGGCGGGTGCGCGCATGCACGCGCTCACGCGCGCGGAACTCGACGAACTCTGCGCGCCGCTCGTCGCGCGCACGCTCGACGCGTGCGCGCGCGCGATGCGCGACGCGCAGACGACGGCAGGGGAGATCGACCGCGTCGTCCTCGTGGGCGGCTCGACGCGCCTTGCGTGCGTGCGTGCCGCGGTGGCGCGTTTCTTCGCCAAGGACGTGTACACGGCGCTCGACCCCGATCGCGTGGTCGCGCTCGGCGCCGCGGTGCAGGCGGCGATCGTCGCGGGCGGCCGGCGCGACCTGCTGCTTCTCGACGTGATCCCGCTCTCGCTCGGCATCGAGACCGTCGGCGGCGCGATCGCCAAGCTGATCATGCGCAACAGCCCCGTGCCTGCGCGCGCGCACGAGCACTTCTCGACGTCGAAGGACGGGCAGACCAATGTGCGCATCCACGTGCTGCAGGGCGAGCGCGAGCTCGCGGAGCACTGCCGTTCGCTGGGCACGTTCGACCTGCGCGGGATTCCGCCGATGCCCGCGGGCATCCCGCAGATCGACGTGAGCTTCACCATCGACCAGAACGGCGTCCTCTCGGTCAAAGCCCGCGAGAAGCGCAGCGGCACCGAGGCGTCGATCCAGGTCGTGCCGAGCTACGGGCTCACGCAGGACGAGGTCGACCGCATCGAGCGCGAGAGCGTCGAGCACGCGCGCGCCGACATGACGGTCCACCGCGTGATCGACCTGCGCGTCCATTCCGAGCTCGACCTCAAGTGGATCGGCGAGGCGCTCGCGCGCGTCCGGACCAGGCTCGACCCCGCCTACGTCGCAGAACTCGAGCGTGCGATGGCCGAGGTCCGCACCCGCTGCGAGGCCGCCGCGCGCGACCCGCGCTCGGTCGTCGCCGACGATTTCCATCGGGCAAAACAGGCCTTGGACGTGCTTTCGATGCGGGTCCACGAGGCCGCGATCGCCGAGACCCTGCGCCGCGAGTGATGGGTTTTCCCGCCTCGTTTGGTAGCATCGGGCGATGGACCTCGACCGCACGACCACCGCACTGCTCGCTGGGTTGTTCGATCCCCGCAACGCCGCCGCCTGGGAGGCGTTCGACCTCCGATACCGGCCGATCCTGGTCGGCTTCGCGCGCAACTGCGGCCTCAAGGACAACGACGCCAACGAGATCGCGCAGGAGACCATCGTGCGCTTTGTCGAGGAGTACCGCGCGGGCAAGTACGACCGCACGCGCGGCCGCCTCGGCGCGTGGCTGGTGACGATCGCGCGCTACCGCATGCTCGACGTCAAGCGTCGCGCGGGCACGGCCCGCATCGCGCGCGGCGACAGCGCGATGGTCGATCTCGACGACGAGCGCTCGGTGAGCGCGGCGTACGAGGCCGAGCGTCGGCAGGGGCTGCTGCGTGAGGCGCTCGAGGAACTCCGCACCAAGTCGCGCGTCGACCCGAAGACCGTCAAGGCCTTCGAGATGCTCGTCTACCACAGCCTTTCGCCCGCGGTCGTCGCGGAGCAGCTCGGCATCTCGACCCACGACGTGTACCTCGCCAAGAGCCGCGTGGCCGCCAAGCTGCGCGAGATCGTGCTGCGCCTCGAGAGCGAGTACGAAGAGACGCCCGGCGAGTGGGACGCCGCGGGCGCTCGGCCATCGGACGGGCTTCGCGCGTGAGCGCCGACCAGACGGCCATCGGTTGCGGGCAGTACTCGCGCGACGAACTCGAGCTGGCCGCGCTTGCGCGTGCGGATGCCGAGGTGCCCGTGCCTGCGGGTGTCGGCGAGCACATCGAGTCTTGCCCGGTCTGCCGCGCGATCGTCGATCGGTTTGCCGCGGACAACGCGTTTCTCGGGGAGTTTGTCCAGGTCGGACGGTCGCGCGAGAGTTCCCGCAGCGGCTCGCGCGCGCAGGCCATCGCGGCCGAGGCGAATCTCGGTCCGATCGCGGGCTATCGACTTGGCGACGAGATCCATCGCGGCGGGCAGGGCGCCGTGTACCGCGCGGAGCAGCTCGCCACGCGCCGCACGTGCGCGGTCAAGATGCTGCTGCGTGGGCGATTCGCCAGCGACCGCGAGCTCGTGCGCTTTGAGCGCGAGGTCGAGGTCGTCGCGCGCATGCGCCATCCGTCGATCGTCACGCTCTACGAGAGCGGCGTCTCGCGCGACGACGAGCCGTGGTTTGCCATGGAGCTCGTCGACGGCGAGCGGCTTGATGTCGCGGTGCGCGCGCGGCACGCGAGCCCGCGGGAGATCGCGCAACTCGTCAAGCAGGTCGCCGAGGCCGTCGCCTACGCGCATCGCCGCGGCGTGATCCACCGCGACCTCAAGCCCGGCAACATCCTCGTCGACAAGGACGGCGTCCCGCGCGTGCTCGACTTCGGGCTCGCGCGCGCCGACGAGGACGGCGAGGCTGCGGGCAATCAGGTCAGTCCATCCGCTGGCGCCACGCGCGCGGGCGAGTTCCTCGGCACATTCGCGTACGCCGCGCCCGAGCAGCTCGCGGGCGACCCGAACGCGATCGACACGCGATGCGACCTCTACGCGCTCGGCGTCGTGCTCTACGAGTGCCTCGCCGGCCGCAAGCCGTTCGAGGGCGCACGCTCGATCGCCGAGCTCGTCGAGCAGAAGACGCATTCCGCGCCCGAGCGTCCGAGCGCGCGCAATCCCGCGGTAGACCGCGACCTCGACGTGATCGCGCTGCGCCTGCTCGCCGCCGATCCCGCCCGCCGCTACGACACCGCCGACGCGCTGGTCGAGGACCTCGCGCGCTACCTCGACGGCCGTCCGATCCTCGCACGCGAGGACAGCACGCTCTATGTCGTCGGCAAGACGCTGCGGCGCCACTGGCTGCTCTCGAGCACGGCCGCGGTGCTGCTGGTGACGATCGTGGCCTCCGGCATCGCGCTCGCCGTCGCGTACGCGCGCGCGGAGCGCGAACGCGCCCGTAGCGAGCGCACGCTGCAGGGATTCCGCGAAGCGCTCGGCAGCGCGAACCCCGAGTCAGGCAAGGGCTCCGCCGATATCTCCGTCGATCGCTTTCTCGGCCTGATCGAGGAGAACGCATCCGACGCGCTCAAGGACGAACCCAACGTCCTCGCGGGCGTGCTCGACACGATCGGCATCGTGCATCTCGGGTTTGACGACGCCAAGCGCGCCGAGCCCGCGCTGCAGCGCGCGCTGGACGAACGCCGCGAGCTCTTCAACGCCGGCGGATGCACCGCGCTCGAGCTCGCCGAGAGCCTGCACAACATGGGGCGGCTCCTGATCCTCAAGAACGACCTGCCCGCGGCCGAAGCTGCCTACCGCGAGGCGCTCGCCATCCGCGAGCGCGATCTCGGCCGCGATCATCGGCTCGCGCTGCTCACGGGTCGGCATCTCGCGAGCTGCCTGCGCCGCGAGCAGCGCATCGACGAAGCGCTCGCGATGTACGACGCGCTCTTCCGCCGTGCGAGCGCACGACCGGACTATCCGCCCGAGGAGTTCGCGGCGCTGCGCAACGGACGCGCGTTCATCTACTTCCAGAACAACCAGCTCGAGCTCGCGCTGGCCGAGTTCACGGGCGCGCTCGAGGCGGTGCGGCGCGCGACGGGGACGGACGACGACTATCGCGTGGGGCGCTCGCTCTTCAGCATCGCGCGCGTCGAGGATCGCCTCGGCCGTCGCGACGACGCGCTCATGCATGCAACCGCCGCGCAGGAAATCCTGCGGAAACGCAAGGGCGGCGACGCCGCCACCGTGGTCGACATCGAGAAGCTTGTGTCCAAGCTTCGCGAGCCGTCGAAGCAGTAGCGGCGCAGCCGATCAGCGCGGCGCGCGACGACGCGCAAGTCCGCCGAGCGCGAGCAGGGCGATCGCGCCGGGCGCGGGAACGCCGGAGATTCCCTGCACGTTCATCACATAGTCGCCGTACGAGCCGGGCGCGGACCAGCCTTTGAGCAGGTAGTCGCCGGTGACCTGGCCCGCGGGTCCGCCGATCACGCCCGGCTGGAGGAAGCTCTGATCGAAGATCCGCTCGCCGAGCGCGTTGACCGGCTGGCTGCCGAATCCCGCGATCGCGATGAGATAGAGCCCGGGCTGGTTGACGATCGTCGTCCGACCGTCGGTCGCGGTCGGGCCGAGCTTGGCGCCGATCGATCCAGCGAACGCGTCGTTGTTGGCGAGCATGGCCTTTGCGACCTTGCCGCCGCCAAACTCGTCGACGCGGAACAGGAACAGCATCGGGTCGACCTGCGACTGCCCGGTTCCGCGCGGACCCGCGCTGATGCTGAAGAGCGTCGGGTTGGTGACGTTGATCAGGAAGCAATCCTGGAAGTCGCCCTCGCCCGTAAGCGCGAGGCCCGTCAGCGAGCCGCTGATCGAGTTCAGCGAGCCGCTCATGGTGATCACCTGCGCGGTGTCGATCGTCGAGCCAGCGTCGATGCCCGCCTCGTCCCAGTCGGGACCGGCGAACGCGGTCGCGGCGAGTGAAAGCGCGGAAAGCGAGACGGCAACGGACAGGGAACCGTTGCAACGGCGGAATGCAGCCTTCATGGGAACACCTTTGGAAAGGATGGTCTGCCAGGAGCGCCCGTCCGAAGGGATCGGGAGAGGGGCCTTCTGGCGCGGAGGGAAAGGAACGGGACAGGAACGAATCAGACTCAGACTCAGACACAGACCCAAGCTCAAACTTGGGCGGGACGCGGTCGGCGGTGGACGCCGTCGAACGCAGCGCGAGGGAGCGCTCCGCCAGTATCCGAAGTCCGTCCGCCGAATGGAACCCTTTCTCTGCGTACTTTTCAACAAGTTTGCCTGCAGGTTTCCGCGGGAAATGTCTTATAGTCTCCCACTTCGCGCGATTGTCGCGCGGATCGCACGGATCCGTTCCGCAAGTCGAGGCCATAGCGGCTTCGAAAGGACGGTTGAGGACTTCGATGTCTCAGGTTCTTCCTTCTGTGACTCCTGCTGTTCCCGGCTCGCACTCCGCTTCGACGATGGCCCGCGTGAAGGCCGGCATCGATCCGTGGACCATCGACGACGCCGCCGATGTCTACAACCTCCGTGGTTGGGGCAAGGGCTTCTTCGAGGTGTCCAAGACCGGCACCGTGCTCGTGCGCCCGACGCGTACGCCGGGCCGTGAAGTCGATCTCTTCGAGGTCGTCAAGGGCCTGCGCGAGCGCGGCCTGCGCACGCCCGTGCTGCTGCACTTCAGCGATCTGCTCCATCGCCGGCTCAAGGACCTCCACGAGGCCTTCGACACCGCGATCAAGGAGAACGGCTACAAGGGCAAGTACAACGCGGTCTACCCGATCAAGGTCAACCAGCAGCGCCGCGTGGTCGAGGAAGTCCGCGAGTACGGCGAGCAGTACGGCTTCGGTCTCGAGGTCGGCTCCAAGCCCGAGCTGCTCGCGGTGATGGGTCTCACGAGCGATTCGCC
>CAITDI010000023.1 GCA_903891095.1 uncultured bacterium
GCGGCGCAGGCGTGCGGCGGCGCCGGTGGCGGACGACCCGACACGGCGCAGGCCGGCGGCAAGGATCCGAGCAAGACGCGGGAGGCGTTGGAGGCGGCGAGTGGGTTTGCGGCGGGGAAGGTGTGAAGAAGTGAGCGGCGAGATGTCGGGACGCTCAACCCAATCTCGACGATCGTGCTTCACAGCGCCTCCTGTGAGCTGCTAGCTTGCGTCTGTGCTCAAGACGAAATTGACTATTCGGCGTCCCGGCGCGACTAACGGCGCTCGGTTCCAGCTCTCGCTTTTCGATCGCGCGGGGCTGCTCTCGGCGCTCGAGAACCGACTCAGTCTTCCCGATGTCACAGATCACGAACTGATCCTGATCGGTGCCCAAGGCAACTCGACGGCTCGGCTGGATCAGGAAGCCCGTACCGCGTTCATCACGCTTCTGTGCGATTGCCTTGAGTCGATCCTGAGCGGAACCTCAGAAATGCGATGGAGTTGGTCGTCGCGCACGGGTGAAAAGGGCCAAGCGCTTTCTGAGGTGAAACACGTGGTGACGGAGATCCAGTCGGAACCGTCGTTGCTGAAACCAAGGCTGCAAGTCGGCGAGAAGCTGTCTGACCAACGTCTCGACAACGGAAACAGCGCATTTTCGCAGTACTGCTCTATTCCACTTTCCCCAACGCTTGCATGTAGGCTGCTGCGCGATCTCACGCTTCGCAGCGTCGAACTGGATCGACAAGGATTCACCCTCGAAGTGGATGACGGAACTGCAACGGCTACCCTTGCCAACGGCGAAGTCGTTCAATCCATCTCCAAGATCGCCACCCTAAGCACGGGCAATCTAGAGGACATCGAAACTCTGTTTCGAACGGCGCCTGAAGCCTCGCCCCTAGAGGGCCTCCTACGGGCCTACAAGAACGTCGTCATCGAGGGCGTTCCAGGGAGCGGCAAGAGCCACTCGATTGATTCGGTTCGGGCGCTCTTCGACGGATTCACATCCGTCGTAGTGATGCACCCTTCGACCTCGTACGAAGACATGATTGAAGGCGTGCGCCCTGCTGCCGGCAGCGCCTCGGATGGCTCGCGTTTCCAGCCCGTGGGCGCTAACGGTGACTTCGCCCGCGCATACGGAAATCCCAGCACCACCGGAGAGCTCGACCAGGCCTTCTGCATCCGAGCGGGTCGATTCCTCCTCGCCTGCGCTACCGCATGCAACAACCCGAACGAAGACCATCTCATCGTCCTCGACGAGTTGAATCGCTGCAACGTGCCGCGCGCATTTGGCGAGTTGCTCCTGCTGCTCGAACCCTCGAAGCGCAAGAGGTTCGAAGGCGGAACGTGGCGCGGCGGCCAGACGGCCACCCTCCCCTACTCCGGCCTCACCTTCTTCGTCCCCGACAACCTTCATGTCCTCGGCACGATGAATACGACGGACCGCTCCGTAGCGCCGCTCGATCAGGCGTTGCGCCGGCGATTCGCCTTCCATCGACTCGAGCCGATGACGGCCACCGAGCTCAAGTCCGCGATCAGCAAGACCGCAGACCATCCCATCATGTCTTCCGCCATCGACGCCTGGCACGGACTCAACCAGGAGCTTGAGGACAAGCTCGGCCCCGACATGATGCTTGGCCACAGCTACTTCTTCGACGCCGCGCGCGCGATGGAGTCGGGCAAATCGGCCGACGAGGCGATCCGCGACATGTGGCGTCTCGCGATCCTGCCGCAGCTCATCGACATCCTTCACTCCGCGAATCGGGCGGAACTCGCCAAGCACGCGGCGCTCGCTGCGCATCTCCAGTTGCTTGACCTGAAGCTCGAGCCAAAAGGCGAAGGCCTGCACGCGCTCCTCCGCGTCCGTCCCACCGACAGCAAAGCGAACAGCTGATGCGCCTGATCACGCTCCGCGCGTCACCGATGCAGAAGCTCAGCGGAATCGCGCTGCGCAACGACGGCACGCTCCGCGTGGCGATCGCGGTGCTGCCAAAGCTCTGGCGCGAGGCGAAACCAGCCGCTCAGTGCTCCGCGTGGGCGATCGACTGGCGCAGCGACGCGCTCAGCGCCACGATCCACGAAGGCGACACGCTCACTGTTCGCGTCTCAGGCCAGCACGCTGAGCGCAAGGCTGACATGCTCGGCAGCCTCACCGTGGAGTGCGGAGCGCATCTCGATGCAGAGGAGATTCTCTTCGCGCCAGCACCTGAGCCGGTGGACAGCGCGGCTCATCCACAACCACGCACCGACGCCGACTCCGCCGCACTCGACCTGATGCAACTCGCCGACCTGGCTCAGATCGATCCACTCCACGCGCTCGCGGGCGATTTCGGCGCCAACTCGATCGATCTCGACTGGCTGCTGCCGTTCCTGCATCGGCGGTTCGTGCATGGCGTGTCCGACGCCATGCGGCACGCGCGACGCGGCTACGTCGAGCGCCGCGAGACGCTCGACACCATGCGCGGCAGGCCGCGCGGCGAGAGCCTTGCACTCGCCCTTGCGACGGGAGTCGCCGCGGTCGAGTGCGAATACGAGGAGTTCGAGTTCGCGACGCCGCTGCTGCGTGCAATCGCCACGGGTCTCGAGGCCGTCGCGCGCGCATCGCTTTCGCCGACGCTGGCGGGCTCACGCGTGCTTCAGCAAGTCGCTGCCGAAAGCAAGAGCCTCGCGATCGGCCTCCGCAATCGCATCGCGGAAGTCCCTGCCCTCCCCACACGAGACGCACTCCGCATCGCCCGCACGGCGCGGCTCCATCGCCTCGAGCGCGTGTGGGATCCGGCACTTCGACTGATCGACCCGATCCTGCAGCGGACTGCGCTCGTTGCATCGCAGGACTTCGACACCATCCACCTCTCCGACGCGCTTTCGGAGCAAGGCGGCGGGAAGTTCCTCCGCATCGAGATTCCGACTTGGCAGGTGTGGCAAGCGCTGCTCACAAACGCCGCGCGTTCCATCGGCACTGTCGAACCTTCCAAGGCCGATCCGCCATGGTCGAACCTTACCGACGATTCGCGACCCGACATCGATCTGCGTTGGACCGACCGCCGGTTCATCATCGACGCGAAGTACAAGCACTTCGACCGCAGCGTGAGCGTCGCGGACGCCTACCAGATGTTCGCGTACAGCCATCTCGTGCAGGGTGAGCCGAAGGTGCACGACTTGTTCCTTGCGTACCCCGACTGCGCCAGCGCGACGGCGTCCGAGGGACACCGCCGCATGCCGCAGCACCGAGCTACCGAGGATGTCCGCCTCAGCATCGTGCCGTTGCCCTGGCCGACGCGTAGCGATCTCGCTGATCCGAAGGTCTATCGAACCTTGCTCGAATCGAAGTTGCGCGCGCGACTCAGTGCGATGTCGCCTCAAGGCGGCGCTGGCACGCGGATGTAGTTCCAGGCGAGGCGGCGGTCCGGTGCAGTTCCGCTCCCCTCCCCCATCCCGCCCACCACCGCCTCCACCATCCGCGCCACCGCCAGCGTGATCGCGCTCGCGTCCCTCTCGAACTCGTCGAACCACCACGCCATCGCGATCCGCGCGAGCTCGCGATACGACGCCGCCTCGTCACCGCCATGCCGCGAGACGAGGAACGTGTGATCAAAGCCGATCGCGTCGAGCGCCACGACCCTCGCGTCGTCCTCAGCGCTCGGCACGCGGCCCCGGAACCGCACCGTCACGCAAGCGTGATCGACGTAGTACTCCGCCGTCCGCTCGCCCAGCGCGCGAGGGTTCACGCGGAAGGTCGCGCAGTACTCGCACTCCTCCTGGCACGCGCGGAAGGCGATGTCGATGGCGGTAGGTGGTGATGGGCATTCGTGCATGGCGACCTCCGCCGCGCGTACGCTCGCAGTCGCCATGAGCTGCGCCGAACCTGACGCAATTCCGGCAAATCTTGGCCCATGTCAGAAAACTGCACTATATTTCTGCCATGCCCGCCAAGCCCACGACATCCACTTCCGTCGGCAGCCTTCCGGCGCTGGTCCTCGACCGGCTCCGTGCGGGCGATCCCGCGCATGTGTGGTCGAGCCGCGACTTCCTCGACCTCGGTCCGCGTGCGACGGTGGACCAGGCCCTGAGCCGGCTCGTCAAGTCCGGCAGCGTGATCCGCCCCGCTCGCGGGCTCTACGCGCTCCATCGCCGCAACGAGCGGCTGGGCATCGCCATCTCGCCCAGCTTCGACGACGTCGCCCGCGCGATCGCGCGACGCAACGGCTGTCGCATCATGCCCACGGGCGCGACGGCCGCCAATCGCCTCGGGCTCTCGACGCAGGTCCCCGCCAAGCCCGTCTACCTCTCAGACGGCCGCTCGCGCAAGGTGCGCGTGGGCAAGGCGAACGTCGAGTTCCGGCGGATCTCCGCGCGACGGCTCGATGCGAGTTCGGAGAAGAACGCACTGATCCTGTCGGCGCTGCTGCACCTCGGCAAGCACGCGCTCGACGGACGAACGACCGCCAGGATCCGCGCGCTCCTCGGCCCGGGCGAGCATGAGACGCTGATCCTCGATGCCCGCGCGATGCCCGCGTGGCTCTGCGACTTCGTGCGTCGAAGCTTCGGCGCACCACAGCGCCCGCAACGCCCGAAGGCCCGCGCCCGCAAAGCGCGGTCGGTCGGACGCCGCTAGGCGCATCGACTCGTCAACACCACATCACGAAGGGGAAACAGGATGGACGACATCGCGACATTGCCGGCAGACGTACGACGCACACTCTTCGTCGAGACATCGCTCGCGCGAGGAATCCCGACCGAGCTCGTGGAGAAGGACTTCTGGGTCTGCTGGATCCTGCGTCGAGTGTTCGCGCTCGAGCCGTCAGCGGGCGCCGCCGAACAGTCACCGCCATCGTCGATATTGTTCAAGGGCGGGACCTCGCTGTCCAAGGTGTTCGGCGCCATCACGCGATTCTCCGAGGACGTGGACCTGTCGCTCGATCGACGCGAACTCGGATTCGACGGAGTGCGCGATCCGTCGCGCATCACCTCATCCAAGCGCCGCGCAGCCGCCATCGAGTCGCTCGCGACGGCTTGCCGCGCGGCGGTGCTCGGAACCTTGCAGGAGCGCTTGCGAACGGCGATCGCGTCCTCCCTCGGCACAAGCGTCGGCTGGGCACTCACCGCGGCGGACGAGCACGGGCTCCCTCTCCAGGAGCAGGGAGAACCCACGCTGCACTTCGCGTATCCACGCGATGGCTCCAATGCGGGACCAGTGATGCCCTTCGTGCGTCTCGAGTTCGGCGCGCGCTCCGATCACTGGCCCACGACTGGAGGACGCGTCACGCCGATCGCCGCGGAAGTGTTTCCTGGCGCGTTCCGCTCCGCACAGACAAGTGTCAGAGTCCTGGCAGCCGAACGCACCTTCTGGGAGAAGGCGACGATCCTCCATCGTTGGCATCACGCCGAGCGCCGAATCCCACCTCGCCTGACGCGCCACTACTACGACCTCTTCGAGCTCTCGCGCAACCCGATCGGCGCGACCGCCCTTGCGCAACCAGAACTCCTCGTCGCAGTCGCCGAGCACAAGTCGCGCCTATTCCCGCAGGCGTGGGCACGCTACGAACTTGCCCGGCCTGGCTCGCTGCGCCTCGTACCGCCAATCCGACAACTGACTGACCTCCGTGCGGACTACGAAGAAACCAAGGACCTCATCTACGGCATCGCACCGAGGTTTGATGACATCCTCGCGCAACTGGCGAGACTTGAGATGGACATCAATGGCGGCTGACCGGCAACTCAGCTCCCTAACGCGCCCGTCACCACCCCACCCCCGCCCTCACCACCCCCCGCCGCGCCCCCGGACCGCCCGTCCGCCTGCGCGCCCCGTCCCTCTCCCGCCGCTCCCGCCTCTCCCCCCTCTCCCACGCCTCCGCCACCCGCTCCGACGCGCGCTTCTCGCGCCCGCGCAGCGTGCTTTCCTTCGCATCGCGCGCCGCGACGACCTCGGTAAACGAACGGTCGTCGACATGCAGCGACATCAGCAGCTCGGCATCGGCCGCGCCCACGCAGGCGACGAGCCAGTCGAGCACTTCCTCGCGCTCGGCGTGCGCGAACGCGCCGTACTCGACCGCCGACGCCGGCAGCGAGAGCGGATCGCGGCCGCGGTACTGCCCGCCTTCGGTCGACGCGTCGATGTAGCGGCACTCGACCTCGAAGCGCCGCTTCGCGTCGAGCAGCGTGCTCACCAGCACGCGCTTGGCGTACGCGAGGACCTCGAACATGCTCGCAAAGCGCAGCACCGACGCGCCGTCGCGCGAGATGCGCTTGAGCACCTTGTTGAGCGCGAGCTCGAACCCGCGCTGCGTCGCAAACGTCTGCCGCCCCCACTCCGCCCGCGCGATCGCACGGTAGACATCAAAGAGGTCGAACGGCCTTCCGCCATCCATCGCCGCGCCGCCGCATCCATGCACGCCATCCGCCACCAGTCCGTCCGCCAGTGCGTCCGCCATCATCATCGAAGAGGCTCCTTCCTCAGCTGGGGTTCCACGTCTTGCGTCCATTCGCCGGACCCCACCCACGCGGCCGGGGTAGGGCGAGATTTGGGCGTGCGACAACCACGACGGATCCGCGATCAAAAACTCGATCGCGGACACCCGCGCAAAGCACTGTTTCCCGTGCCTGATCCTGACCTGTTGCGCCGCATACTTCTCGCGGCAAAGTTGCCACCACACACGCCGCCAGATACCTCATCGCCGCCGCCGCCAAAGCCTGATCACGCGCGGGGACGCCGCGCGCATATCTCACGTCTCACGACCGGCTCGCTGTCCCTCCCAGCGCCACCCACCGCGCGGCGGCGGCATGCAGGCTGGACGCAGCGAAACACCGCATCTTTCGACGTCTTTCTCCACCAGTTGTCAGTCGAATACGGGCGCTGCCTTCCAATTCCAAGGCAGAGCGGCGCGGACTTTAGCCCGAGCGTGCAACAAGGCAACTGGCGACGCGCATTTTTCCATCGGAAAGTGCAAATCGCTGTCGTCGGGTCGCCAACGCGCACATGACTGCACGACTCAGACGCTTCGACGCCTCGGTTTCCGCGAGTCGAAGTGCGACTTCGGTCCACTTCGCCCGCGCCAACCTGTCCCGTACATTCCCCCGTCCATGACCGCGCCACTCTCCTCCGCCCCGTCCTCCAACGTCGAATCGCTCCTCAAGGAAACGCGCATCTTCCCGCCCGCCAGCGGGCTCGCCGCATCGCTCGGCGGTGCGTTCTGCGCGTCGATGGACGAGTACCGCGCGCGCCACGCGCGTTCGATCGCCGACCCCGAGGGCTTCTGGGGCGAGGTCGCGCAGGACTTCGAGTGGTTCACGCCGTGGAGCAAGGTCCTCGAGTGGAACTGCCCCGACGCCAAGTGGTTCGTCGGCGCCACCACCAACATCTGCCACAACGCGCTCGACCGCCATGTGCTCGACGGCCACGGCCACGAGGTCGGCATCATCTGGGAAGGCGAGCCGAAGCACGCGGGCGGCCAGCCCGAGGTCAAGCACCTCTCCTACGGCGAGCTCCTCGACGAAGTCTGCCGCTGCGCCAACGCGCTCAAGTCGCTCGGCGTCAAGAAAGGCGATGTCGTCACCCTCTACATGGGCATGGTGCCCGAGCTCGCAATCGCGATGCTCGCCTGCGCGCGCATCGGCGCCGCGCACAGCGTGATCTTTGGCGGATTCCCCGCGCCCGCGATCGTCGACCGCATGCTCGACGCCAAGTCGCGCGTGATCATGACCTGCGACGGCGCGTGGCGCCGCGGCGCGGTCGTGCCGCTCAAGAAGAGCGTCGACGAGGCGATCGCGCTGCTCGCCGCGCAGAACCACACGGTCGATCACTGCGTCGTCGTCCACCGCACCAAGAACAGCATCGACTGGACCGCGGGCCGCGACCACGCCTGGCACGAACTCGTCGGCGCGCAGAGCACCGAGTGCGAGTGCGAGCCGATGGATTCGGAGGACCTCCTCTTCCTCCTCTACACGTCGGGTTCGACCGGCAAGCCGAAGGGCATCCGCCACACGATCGGCGGCTACATGGTGTACACGGCGTACACCGCGCAGCAGACCTTCAACCTCCGCCCCGACGCGGGCCACGTCTACTGGTGCACCGCCGACATCGGCTGGATCACGGGCCACTCGTACATCGTGTACGGCATCCTGCCGAACCGCGTGCCGACGCTCATGTACGAAGGCGCGCCGAACTTCCCGGGCGACGACCGCTTCTGGGAGATGGTCGCGCGGCATCGCGTGACGCACTTCTACACGGCGCCGACCGCGATCCGCGCGTTCATGAAGTGGGGCGACCAGCATCCCGCCAAGCACGACCTGTCGACCCTCAAGGTGCTCGGCACCGTGGGCGAACCGATCAATCCCGAGGCGTGGATCTGGTACCACGAGCACATCGGCCACGCGAAGTGCCCGATCGTCGACACCTTCTGGCAGACGGAGACGGGCGGGCATGTGATCACGCCGCTCGCGTGCGCGACGCCGGCGGTGCCTGGCTCGTGCACGCTGCCGTTCTTCGGAATCGACGCGGCCGTGGTCGACGAGCACGGCAACGAGCTCCCCGCGAACACCGGCGGACTGCTCGTGATCCGCAAGCCGTGGCCGTCGATGCTGCGCGGCATCCACGGCGACCGCGCGCGCTTTGTCGAGACCTACTGGTCGCGCGTGCAGGGCATGTACCTCGCGGGCGACGGCGCGCGGCGCGATGAGCGCGGGTACTTCTGGATCATGGGTCGCATCGACGACGTGCTCAACGTGTCGGGCCATCGCCTGGGCACGATGGAAGTGGAGAGCGCGCTGGTCTCGCACGAGGACGTCGTCGAGGCCGCCGTCGTCGGCATGCCGCACGACATCAAGGGGACAGGCATCGCGGCGTTCGTGTCGCTTGCGCCCGGCGCGACGCCGAGCGACTCGCTCAAGGCTGCGCTGCGCGAGCATGTCTCGAGCGTGCTCGGTCCGATCGCGAAGCCCGACATGATCCGCTTCACGCAGTCGCTGCCGAAGACGCGCTCGGGCAAGATCATGCGCCGCCTGCTGCGCGATGTGGCCGCCGGCCGCGATTCGAAGCAGGACACGACGACGCTCGAGGACTTCAACGTGCTCGCCGCGCTGCGCGGCAACGACGAGTAAGGACGCCGCGTGGCCGCGAAAAAGCAGCGCAAGTCCCCCGCCACGACCAAGGCGCCCACCAGCGCCGAGCATCACCGCGCGCTGCGCGCCCAGCACGAGACCGAGGCCGCGCAGGACTACTGCGAGGCGATCGGCGACCTGATCGACGCGGGCGTCGAGGCGCGCGTCGGGCGGATCGCCGAGCGATTCGGGCTGTCGCACGTGACGGTCTCCCGCGTCGTGCGCCGCCTGGCCGCCGAGGGATTCGTCCTCGCGCAGCCGCACAAGCCGCTCGGGCTGACGGCGCGGGGAAAGTCCCTCGCGTCCGAGGCCAAGCGCCGGCACGAGCTCGTGCTCGCGTTCCTGCGCGCGCTCGGGGTCGATGAGCTCACGGCCCAGCGCGATGCCGAGGGCATCGAGCACCACGTCTCGCCCGCGACCCTGAAGGCGATGGCGCGGTACTTGTCGGAGTAATTGCGCGGGCGGCTATTTGGCGATTTTCCCCGCTGCGGACGGGAACGCCCTGCATCGACGGGTCTGTAGCGTAGGCTACATGTAGCCAATGCTACAGCGCGCCGCCCTGCTCCTCCTCGTTGCCTTCGTCACACTGCTGCACCTCGCCGCATGCGGCGGCGGCTCCGCGGGCCAACCGACGCCAGGCGAGCACCAGCCGCAGAAGTCCGGCAAGCTCATGCTCGTCGCCACGACGCCGATGGTCGCCGACGTCGTGCGCCACGTCGCGGGCGAGCACATGGATGTCGTCGCGCTGATCGCGCCCGGCGTCGACCCCCACTTGTGGACGCCGACGCGCACCGACACGCTCAAGGTGCTCGAGGCCGATGCGGTGTTCCTCAACGGACTCATGCTCGAGGGCCGCGCAGGCGATTCGTTCGCGCGCGTCGAGCAGATGGGCCGCCCCGTGCTGCGCATCGCGCAGACGCTCGACCGCAAGCTGCTCCTCACCGACCCCAAGCGCGCGTCGTACTTCGACCCGCACGTGTGGATGGATCCGACGCTGTGGGGCCGCACCGCTGCGCCCGTGGCCGACGTGCTCGCGTCGCTCGACCCCGCGCACGCGGCCGAATACCGCGCCAACGCCAAGAACTACGAAGCCGCCGCCGCGAAGGTCGACCACGACGTCGAGCTGATGATCGCGGCGATCCCGCTCGATCGCCGCACGCTGGTGTCGGCGCACGACGCGTTCTCGTACTTCGGCCGGCGCTTCGGGCTCGATGTGCGCGGCATCCAGGGCATCTCGACCGAAAGCGAGGCGTCGATCGCGGACATCGAGTCGCTCGTCGCCGACATCGCGCAGAAGAAGGTGCCCGCGGTCTTCATCGAGACGACCGTGTCCGAACGCACGGTGCGCGCGCTCGTCGAAGGCTCGGCGTCGCTCGGCCACGAGCTCAAGATCGGCGAACCGCTGTTCAGCGATTCGCTCGGCCGCGACGGCAGCGCGGAGTCGACCTGGGAAGGCATGCTGCGCTACAACGCGCGCACGATCTCGCAGTCGCTCGGAGGCTCGCGGTGACGGCGGGCGCAAGCGCGGCCGCGCCGCTGGAATTGCGCGGCTTTTCCGCGGGCTACTCGCAGTCGGAGATCAAGGTCGTCGATGCGAGCTTCACGCTCGGGCGCGGCACGCTGACCGCGCTCGTCGGCCCGAACGGCGCGGGCAAGAGCACGCTGCTCAAGGGCATCCTCGGGCTCACGCCCGTGCACGACGCGGGCGCGGTGCGCTTCTTCGGGCAATCGCTCGATGCCGCGCGCGAGCGCGTCGCGTATCTCCCGCAGCGCTCGGAGATCGACTGGAACTTTCCCGCGTCCGCGCTCGACGTCGTGGCGATGGGCCTCTACCGCAGGCTCGGGCTCTTTCGCCGCGTCAACCGCGCGGCGCGCGACGAGGCCCGCGCGGCGCTCGCGCTCGTCGGGCTCGAGGCGCAGGCCGCGCAGCCGATCGGCGAACTCTCGGGCGGCCAGCGCCAGCGCGTGCTGCTCGCGCGCGCGCTCGTGCAGCGCGCGGACCTTCTGCTCCTCGACGAGCCGTTCGCCAACGTCGACGAGCTCACCGAGCGCACGATCGCGCGCGTGCTCGAGGATCTGCGTGCGAACGGCACGACGATCCTCGCGGTGCACCACGACATCGGCACGGTGCGCGCGAACTTCGCGAGCGCGATCCTGTTCAACGTGCGCGTGCTCGCGCATGGGCCCGCAGAGTCGACGCTCACCGACGCGGCGATCGTGCGCGCGTACACGGCGAGCAACGCGGCCAATCTCTCCGCAGGCGGCGCGGCTTGAACGCGCCGTCGCTCGCAGCCACTGGCCTCGGCGCGAACACCGTGCTCGTGCTGCTCGGATGCGGGATCTTCGGCGCGCTTGCGGGCGCGGTCGGGACGTTCGTGATCGCACGGCGCCGCTCGCTGATCGCGGATGTCGCGGGACACGCGGCGCTGCCCGGCGTCTGCCTCGCGTTTCTCGCGGGCGAAGCGCTGCACATCGGCGGCCGCACGCCGTGGCTTTTGCTCATCGGCGCGGCGTGCACCGCGCTGCTCGCGGCGTGGTTCGTGCCGTGGCTTTCGCGGCGCTTCGCGATCGGCGCCGACGGCGCGACGGCGGTGTCGCTTGCGCTCTTCTTCGGCCTCGGCGCGGTGCTGCTCTCGCTCGTCCAGTCGCACGAATCGGGCTCGCAAGGCGGACTGCGGAGGCTGCTGTTCGGCAGCGCCGCCGCGACCAGCAGCGCGGACGTCAAGACGCTCGCCGCGCTCGCGCTCGTCACGCTCGTCGCGCTTGCGCTGCTCTTCAAGGAACTCTCGCTGCTCGCGTTCGACGAGCAGCACGCGCGCACGCTGGGTTTTCCCGTGCGTTCGCTCGACCTGCTGCTCACGCTGCTGCTCGTCGCGACGGTGGTCGCGGGCATGCAGCTCGCGGGGATCGTGCTCGTGGTGTCGATGGTGATCACGCCGGCGGCGACGGCGCGCTTTTTCCACGGATCGATCGCGCGCGTGACGGCGATCGCCGCGGGCTTTGGCGCGGCGAGCGCGGTGTGCGGCGTGCTCGTGTCGCTTGAGTTCGAGCACCTGCCCACGGGTCCCGCGATGACGCTCTGCGCCGCGGGGCTCTTTCTCCTGGCGCTGCTCGCCACCACGCGCGGCCGCGCGGAGGCCGTGCAGTCATGAACGGATTCCTGCAGGAGTTCGTCGCGATCGACCTGCCCGCGCTCGCCGCGGCGCTGCTCGCGCTGATCGCGTGCGGAACACTCGGCAACTGGCTCGTCCTCCGCAAGGAATCGATGACCGGCGACGCGATCGCGCACGCGGTGCTGCCCGGGCTCGTGGCGGGATTCCTCGTGACCGGCACGCGGTCGGTCGCGGCGATGTTCGCGGGCGCGTCGATCGCGGGCGTCGCGGCGATCATGCTCGCGGGCTGGGTGCGCAAGCGCATGCGGCTCGAGCCCGGCGCGTCGCTGGGCGTGGTGTTCACGGCGTTCTTCGCGCTCGGCGTGGCGCTGCTTGAATCGCAAGGCGCGCGGCAGATCGACCTCGATCCCGAGTGCGTGCTGTTCGGCTCGCTCGAGACGCTGTTCCTCGTGAGCGTGCGCGACAAGCCGTGGTACACGACGCTTCCGCACGAGCTGTGGACGCTGTTCGCGGCCGCGGTGCTCGCGATCGGGTTCAGCGTGCTGTTCATGAAGGAACTCGCGCTGCTCGCGTTCGACCGCAACCACGCGCGGCAGACGGGCGCGGCGCCGCGCATGCTGGAATCGCTGCTGCTCGCGGTGACGAGCGCCTGCGTGGTCGCGAGCTTCGAGGCGGTGGGGACGATCCTTGTCGTCGCGCTGCTTGCGTGTCCCGCGCTGATCGCGTCGCCGCACGCGCGAAGCGTGCGCGGGCAGATCGCGATCAGCTTGGTCGCGGGCTCGGCGCTGACGGTGGCGGGCTACGCACTGGCGGCGTTCGCGCCGACGATGTTTGGCGCACCGAGCGCGCTCAACGCCGCGGGAATGATCGCGGTGCTGCTGGCGATCGCGGTGCCCGCGTCACACATGCTGCGCGCGATGCTGCGGGGTGCGTGAATTCACGCGGAACACGGGACGTGGGAGCCGGATCATCGAAGGCTCACACAACCCGTGCCGCAGGCTCACGCCTGACGGGCATTCACGGCCATCGAAGGCTCACGATGTCGAGGCGCACGATTCCCAACTCACAACCACCAGTTGCACGAATGCCCGAAGCCTGAAGACCCCGAAGCTTGGAGACCCCGTAGCTTGAAGACTTCGGGCGGAAGCCCGCGGAACACAGTATGTGGGAATCAACAGTGTGGCCGTCAGCCTCGCCGGTTCACTCACTGCTGCGGCGTCAGCTTCCAATCCTTCGCATCGGCGTTCGGCGCCCACAGGCGCATGTCGTCGAGCTCCTGCGGCGCGCGCGGCTCGGCGTGCCCATCTGCGTAGCTCACGACGATGTCGCCACCATGACGCGCGCTGAGGTTACCCCACGAGGCAGCGTCCGCGGCGTCGTACGCCGACGCCCACGTGCGCGTGTCGAAGTTCGGCGAGCGCACGCGGAAGAAACCCTCCGTCAGCTCGCCCATGCCGCCACCAGGCGCGGCGTCCTGCCCGTGCGCGCTGCCGAACACGATCAGCGACGCAGGCTGCGGAATCTCCGACAGCCGCGACGCGTAGAACTTTCCGAACAGCCCGAGGAACGCGCTGTTGAAGCCGCCGTACGTCTCGTCGCCGCCGACCCAGACGCTGTTCAGGCCGAAGCTCGGGAACACGCTCGTCTGGTAGAGGTAGTTCGACATGTCGGTCGCCTCGAGCTCGTGCAGCAGCCGTTCGTGGTCGCCGACGTACAGCGCGCGCAGGTCATGGCCGATGTAGGGCGCGAGGCGCCACACCCAGCGGTTCGCGGCGACGCCGATCGTCTGCGTGGCGATCGGTCCGTGCGTCTCGTCGTACGCCGGCAGTCCCGACTTGTAGCCCGGAAGAATCGCGCCGTTCGCGTCCTGCGCGTACTGCTGCCAGGCCATCGACAGCATGCGCGCCGACGCAACCTCGCGCACGCGCTCGCTGGCCGAACGCGCGTGCAGGATCACCGGTAGTGCAAGCGCGGTCAGCGCCGCAATGATCGCGACCACCACCAGCAACTCGACCAGCGTGAAACCCGCGACAGACGCAACCTTGCGGAGCGGGCAGCGGCGCGTGACAGCCGAGGATGAGGCCGAGGATGAGGCCGAGGCCGAGGCCGCGGATGAGGATGTGGCTGAGGATGCAACGACAGCCATTGCAGTGAGACCGGTGGCGCTCATGATCGAAATCCACATCTTCTAACGACCGAAAACCCGCGCGACTTTCGGCGGTGCTCCGGAATCTCGCAGCAGCAGCGAGGTATTGACCGCCCAAGGGACGAACTCGGACTACGGTAGCCGACACGTCGCCGCGATTTGGCGCGACGCGTGGTTCAGCGTCCGAAATCAAGCAAGTTCAACCGAGGTGCAAGTGTTGTCCTTCCGTCAAGTCGCGCCGCTCGCGCTCGCATTCTCCACAGTCGCCGCGCTCGTTCCGCAGGCGCACGCGGACACCTTCACCGCGATCTACGGCACGCCCGCGCTCGATCGCTGGAACTACCCGTTCAACCCGACGCCCGGCACGCGCATCGTCGCGTCGACGTTCGGCAACGACCCGACCAGCACGATGTTCGACAACCGCGACGGTCAGTTCATCGTCGGCTTCAACACCGGCGCGCAGATCCCCGCGGGCCTCGGTGCGTCGACCTACACGATCCAGTCGTGCGTCGTCGAGATCACCTACGCCAACGACCAGATCGTGCAGTACGACGCGACGGTCGATCCGTACAACGGGTTCCTCGCGCCGACCGATCCCGACTACATCGAGGACGCCGATCCCGGACAGCCGCTCGAGATGTACGGCGTCGGCTTCCGCAACGGATTCAGCCTCGCGACGTGGACCGAGTACACCCCCTACTCGCCGCTCAGCCCGCTCGACCAGTCGGTGCGCAGCGCCTACGCGCTCGGTACGAACGCCAGCGGCCAGTGGGTCGATGTCTCGAACTCCGTGCGCCAGCACTGGACGCCGTCGCCGTTCGCGGTCGGCACCATCAAGGGCCTCAAGCCGGGCGCGTTCGTGCCGATCAACTCGCGCGTGCGGTTCGCGCTCGATGTCTCGCGCGCGGATGTGCAGCAGTACCTCCGCACCGCCGTCGACGCGGGCCGCATGCGGCTGACCGTGAGCTCGCTCACCAAGGTCGTGCAGCAAGGCGGCAATTTCCCGACGTTCTACTGCCGCGAGAACCCGATCGTCACCGCGACCGGCGTGGGCGCCGCGACGCTCGCGATCACCGTGAGCACGAGCACCTGCGCTCCCGCCGACCTCAACTGCGATGGCAGCGTCAATGCGCAGGACCTCGCGACGCTCCTCAGCCAATGGGGCGGCCCGGGCAGCGCGGATCTCAATCACGATGGAATCGTCGGCCCGCAGGATCTTGCGGTCCTGCTGGGCGCGTGGGGCTAAGTAGAAACGTCACGCCATGCGCGGACGGCTGTACACCGGCGCAATGCGCCGACGCACGCGCTCGCTGATGCTGTCGAGCATGCGCTCGACCTCGGTCGCCGCGATCTCCATCACGGCGGCGATCTCGGCGATCGTCAGTTCCTCGGTGTAGCGAAGCGCGAGCACGAGGCGCTCGCGGCGGGTGAGTTCACGCACGATGTCGGTGATGAGCACTGCGCGCGAGCTG
Organism: uncultured bacterium; assembly: GCA_903891095.1. GTDB lineage: Bacteria > Planctomycetota > Phycisphaerae > Phycisphaerales > SM1A02 > QWPT01. The sequence goes on from CAITDI010000023.1 coordinate 15,804, forward strand.
ATGCCCGCGGGCGCTTCGGTGCTGGTCGCGACGCCTGTTGCCATCGTGGCCTGGCTCTTGCGATCGATGCTGGTGCGGTCCATGCCCAGTCCCTTCTGCTGCCTTCCTTGACAGCTGTGCTGCCTTCCATGACAGCTTTGCTGCTTTCCATGACAGCGCGGGGAGCATACAGCGGCGCATATCGACTGCCAACCGTGCACCGCACGGGGACGATTCCCTGAATTCAGTGCGCGACGACCTTGGCCACGCTGAACAGCGGCAGCAGCAGCGCGATGGCGACCGAGCCCAGGATCGAGCCAAAAACCAGCACCAGCACAGGCTCGAGCAGGCTCGTCGCCTGCTTGAGCGCCGTCTCGAGATCCTGCTCGGCAAAGTCGGCCGCGCGGGCGAGGACCTCAGGCAAACGCCCCGTCCGCTCGCCGGCCGCGACCATCGACACGACGGTCGACGGCAGCAGCGTCTCCTCGCGGAGCGCGTCGACAAGCGACCCGCCGTCGCGCAGCTTGGCGTCAAGCGTGTTCCAGAAGCGTTCCGCGCGCGGGCTGCGCGACAGTCCGCGGCAGATCGCGATCGCATCGAGCAGATGGATGCCGCTCGCGAGCAGCGTCGCCAGCGTGCGGCACGAGATCGCGACAAACGCGAGCCGCGCGAGCTTGCCGAGGATCGGCGCGCTGAAACGCACGCGGTCCATCGTCCGAGCGAGCGCGCCCGACTTGGCGAGCACGACGAGCGCCGCGGCCAGCGCCGCGAGCGCGACCCCGATCGAGATGCCGTTCTCACGCACGCCGTTGCTGATTCCAAGCAGGATCTTGGTGGGCACGGGCAGTTCGGCGCCGCGCTCCGCGTAGATCTTGGCAAACCGCGGCAGGATGAAGATCAACAGACCGAGCACGACCACCGAACCCGCGCCGAGCATGAAGATCGGGTAGCTCGCCGCCGCGCGAAGCTGGCGCGTGAGGCGCTCGCTGCGCTGCAGGTGCTCGGCCGCGCGCAGGAGCATCGCGCCCAGCTGGCCAGTGGACTCGGCCGCGCGGGTGAGCGCGACCACGATGGACGGGACCTCGCGCCCGCGCCGCGAAAACGCCTGCGAAAGCGGCAATCCGCTCTCGACATCGGCCGCGAGCGCGAGCACGAACGGACGGAACTCCGGCCGCACGCCTTCGCGCGAAGCCGCCTCGAGCGCTTCGGAAATCGGCACGCCAGCGTCGGTCATCGTGCCGAGATGCCGGCACAGCAACGCGAGATCGCTGCGCCGCGCGCGCGCCACGCGCTGCGTGCGCTGGGTCGACGCGATCGCCTCGTCGCGGCCGATCGCGAGCACGGTGCGTCCCTCGGACCGCAGCTTGCGCGCGACTTCCTCGGGATTCGCAGCGGCCATGGTGCCGCTCGTCTCGCGGCCATCGACGTCGATGGCGCGAAAGACAAACGTCGCGCGCGGCTCTGTGCGGAGTTCGGCGGGCATGTCGGTGCGTGCGCTCACGACGCGGTCGCGAGCACGACCTCCTCGAAGGTTGTCTGTCCGTCGCGCACCTTTGCGAATCCATCGGCGCGCATCGACCGATGGCCCGACGCGCGCACGAGCTCGGTGAGATCCTGCAGCGACACGCCGCGCGCGACGGCCGACGAGATCGCCTCATCGGGCACGAGCAGCTCGAACACGCCGATGCGCCCCGCGAAGCCGGTTCCGCGGCAACGCGCGCAACCCGCGCCGCGCACGAAGCTCTCGCACTTGCCGGCGACGGCCTCGACTTCGGCGCGCACATGCGGCTCGACCTCGCACGCCTCGCGGCAATGCGGGCAGATGCGGCGCACGAGCCGCTGCGCCAGCGCGCCGCGCACGACGGCGGCCACGAGGAACGGCTCGATGCCGACGTTGACCAGGCGCGTGACCGCGCTGATCGAATCGTTCGTGTGCAGCGTCGAGAACACGAGGTGTCCCGTGAGCGCAGCCTGCACCGCGGTGGTCGCGGTCTCGTTGTCGCGGATCTCGCCGACCATGATCACATCGGGATCCTGGCGCAGCATCGAGCGCAGCGCCGACGCGAACGTGAAGCCCGCCTTCTCGTTGACCTGGAACTGGTTCACGCCCGCAAGCGTGGCCTCGACGGGATCCTCGACGGTCGAGATGTTGCGCTCGGTCGAGTTGAGCGACGCGAGCACGGAGTACAGCGTGGTCGACTTGCCGCTGCCCGTCGGGCCGGTGACGAGCGCGATGCCGTTCGGCCGCGCGATCACGCCCTTCCAGCGCCCGAGGATCTCCTGCGACATGCCCAGCCGCTCGAGCGGCACGAGCGACGCGCGGCTGTCGATGATGCGGATGACGACCTTCTCGCCGTGGCGCGACGGCATCGTCGACACGCGAAGGTCGATCGGCCGGCCCTCGAGCATCACGTGGATGTCGCCGTCCTGCGGAATGCGGCGCTCGGAGATGTCGAGCCCCGCCATGATCTTGATGCGGCTCGAGATCGCAGCGCCCATCTGCCACGGCGGATCGACCTTCTCGTACAGCCGTCCGTCGATGCGGAAGCGCACGCGCAGCCTGCGGTCGCCGGGCTCGATGTGGATGTCGCTCGCGCCTTCATGCACCGCGTTCCAGAGCAGCCAGTTGACGGTCTTGACGACGGGCGAGTGGCCCGCGACCTCGCGCAGGTCCTCGATCTCGGCGACCTCGCGCTCGACCACGCTGAACGCCTGCTCGTCGACATCGCCGACGATGTCGTCGATCACGAACACATTCGCGGCGGGCACATACGCGTCGAGCGCGGCGCGGATCTCGCCTGCGGTGGTCGCGACGATCTGCACGTTCTTCGCGGTGCGGCGGCGGACTTCCTCGAAGAGGTAGAGGTTCGCGGGCTCGGCGACGGCGACCGTGAGCATGCCGCGCACGAGGTACAGCGGCAGCACGAGATGCTCGAGCAGGTACTCGCGCGGAAGGACCTCGAGGCACTTCGGGTCGGCGATGCGCGCGATGTCGCGCGCGAAGGGAATGCCGTAGCTGTCGGCCACGGCCTCCATCACGTCGTGGTCGGTCACGAAGCCGAGCTCGACGAGCGTCTCGCCGAGGAGGCGGCGATGGCCCTTCTCCTTCTGGTGCTCGAGCGCGTCGACGAGCTGCTTGGGCGTGATCAGTCCGCGCGCGATCAGCGTCTCGCCGAGCTGGAGCCTCGGGAGCCGGTCGACGATCGCCTGATGTCGTGGAAGTGCGCCCATCGTTGGTCCCTTTCAGCGCAGGCTGCGCGCGGCGAGCTCGACGCTCTCGGCGCATTCGAAACGGTCGGAAAGCCGCGTGAGACGCAGCGCCTCGCGCAGCGCGTGCTGCGGCGCGACAAGACGGAGCGCACCGCTGTTGCGCGCGGTTTCCTCGGAAAGCCAGAGCAGGCTCTCGAGCGCGGCGCTGTCGGCGAGCGTGACGTTGGCGACATCGAGCACGAAGCTGCGCGCGCCCGCGGCCATGCGCTCGGTCACGACGCGGCGAAAGGCGTCGGTCGCGTCCGCGCAGAAGTCGCCGCTGGCGATCAGCAGCGCGACGGGACCGTGTTCTTCCCAGGAGAGCTTCATGCGGCGTCCTTGAAACTCGCCGCGTGCGCGGCGTTGAGTGCGTCGTAGCTGCGAAGGTCGATCGACAGGAAGTGCGCGAGCAGCTTGGGGTCGAACTGCGTGCCCGAGCAGCGCGTGAGCTCGGCGAGCACGTCGGCGCGCGGCTTGGCGGCGCGGTAGGTGCGCGTCGAGCTCATCGCGTCGAAGCTGTCGGCGATGGCGATCACGCGCGCGAACACCGGAATGTCCATGCCCGCGAGTCGGTGCGGATAGCCGGTGCCGTCGAACTTCTCGTGGTGGTAGCGCACGCCGCCGAGCACGGGCGCGAACTGCGGGATGTCGCGCAGGATGCGGTAGCCGATCTCGGGGTGCTGCTTGACGATCGCGAATTCCTCGTCGGTCAGGCGGTCCTGCTTGCGGAGGATCGCCTCGGGCATGCCGATCTTGCCCACGTCGTGCACGAGCCCCGCGATGTGGATGTGCTTCTGCTCGTCGGCGCTCAGGCCCGCGGCTTCGGCGATCTGCCGCGACACGAGCGCGACGCGCTGCGAGTGGCCGCGGGTGTACGGGTCCTTCGCGTCGATCGCGCTCACGAGCGCCGACAGCGAGCCCATGAACATCGCGTCGAGATCGCGGTAGAGCCGCGCGTTGTCGAGGAAGACCGCGAGATGTCCCGCGGCGGTCTCGACCAGCGTGCGCTCCCAGTTGGACATCGCGCCGTCGCCGGTCAGGCGGTCGCCCGCGGCGAGAAGGCCGAGCGACTTGTCGTCGCGGCGCACGGGTGCCAGCACGCGGTCGCTGCCGACCACGAGCGCGCGCACGGGCTCGATCGACTCGACGAGCATCCGGCGCGCGGCGCCAGGCTCGATGCCATCGGCCACGATCCCGCCGAGCGACGGATCGATCAGCTGCTCCGCTCCCCCGCTCACGCGGAGCGCGGTCCAGCGGCAACCGAGCGTCTGGCGCAGTTCCGACAGCGTGCGGGTGATGAAGCGCATCGGCGCCGCACCGACGGTCATGTCGCCCGAAAGCGAGTGCAGGAGGTGAAGTTCTTCCCACGCGGCGCTGAGCTGCGTGCCCGCCTCGACGCCGGCGATGCGCTCGTTCTCGCTGCGCGCAAGCGACGCGGTGAGCCGCGCAAGACGACGCAGCGACGCGCGGTCCCACGGCGAGCTCGAGGCGATGATGCTGCGCGCGATGCGCGCGTCGATGCGCGCGCTGTGCGCGAGCTGCTCGATGGTCTCGCCCTGGAGCACGTCGGCCAGCAGCGCGACGGCGGCGAACCGCCCGCCGCCCATGCCGCGGCGGATCGGCAGCGGAAGGCAGACGAGGCCGAAGCGCGGCTCGAGCACTTCGTCGCTCGACACGGCCCAGCGCGCAGCGGCGCGCGCCACGAGATTGCGCGCGATCGGCGAAGTGCAGAGGTCGCGCAGCAGGTCCGCGCGGCCGTCGTTGAACGGATCGGGCACGGTCGCGTCGGTCGGGACAAGCACGACATCCGCCTCGCGCAACGCGCGATGGAGCTCAAGCAGCGGATGCGTGGTGGTACCCGTGGTCATGCCGCGCGACGGTCCTTGCCCAGGTCAGCGACGGGATTCGAATTGCGGTGCAGCTCCAGCAGCTCGTGGACATCCGCGAGCAGCCCGCGCGGCGAGAACGGCTTGTGCACGACGCGCGCGATGTTCGCGCTGTCGGCCTCGCCCTCGCGCAGCAGGTGGCCGCGCGCGGTGAGCATGAGCACGGGAATGCGCGAAAGCGCGGGCTCGCGCGACATCGCGTGCGCGAGCTCGATGCCCGACATCGCGGGCATCTGCAGGTCGGTCACCACGAGATCGAACGGCTTGCGGTGCAGCGCGGCAAGCGCCTCGTCGCCGTCGCCGGCGGTCTCGACCTCATGTCCCGCGTTGCGGAACTTGAGCGCGACGACCTGCACGATGTGCGCCTCGTCGTCGACGACAAGGATGCGCGCACCGCGGATCGCGGCGCTGTTCGGAGTACCGGTATTGGTCAGCTCGTTCTCCATGCCTCACGCAGCCTTTCGGCCCGCATGCTCGAGCGGGATCGCGAACCAGAACCGCGACCCGACCCCCACCTGGGAATCGACCCCGATCTGTCCGCCGTGGAGTGATTCGACAATATTGCGACACAGGTTGAGTCCAAGTCCGGTGCCCTTGGCGACCCGCTCATGGTTCTCGACCCGATAGAACTTTCCGAACAGCCTCGGGACCGCGTGCGCGGGAATGCCCAGGCCGTTGTCCCGCACGGAGACGACCACGGAGCGCGAGAGGTTGTCGATATCGACCTCGACGCGGATCGTGCCGCCCTCGGGCGTGTACTTGAGCGCGTTCGAGAGCAGGTTGAGGATGACCTGCTTCATGAGCGTGCGGTCCGCGGCGGCGATGGCGCCGGCGCTCGCGCGCCCGACCGACAGCGCGGTCCTGCGGCGGTTCGCCTCGTTCTGCTGCTCGTTGACGCATTCGGCGGCCAGCGCGGCGAGATCCACCTGCTCAAAGCTCGCGCGCGCCATGCCGCTCTCGATGCGGCTGATGTCAAGCATGCGGTCGACGAGCGCACCGAGGCGCGCCGTCTCCGCGAGGATGATCCGCGCGAACTCCGCGCGCTGCGTTTCCTCGGTGATCTCGCCGTCGGCGAGCATCTCCGCGGTCGCGCACAGCGACGACAGCGGCGTGCGCAGCTCGTGGCTGGCCTTCGCGACGAACTCGCTCTTCATGCGGTCGGCCTCGCGCTCGGCGCGCACGTTGCGCACGACGATCGCGGCAAGGTCGTCTCCGCCGTTCTTGACCGACACGACGACGATCACGACGGGCGTCGACTCGGCGTCGCGCAGCTCGCATTCGATGCGACGGCGCTCGCCCGCGCGCGCGGCGGCCACGCCCTGGACGGCGCGCATCACCTGCGGCGGCAGCGACTCGATCGCCGCACGCGTGCCCGCGACCGCGACCTGCTCGCCGAGCATCTCGCTCGCCGCGCGGTTGGCAAAGCGCGTCTCGCCGTGCGCGTCGACCAGCATGACCGCGTCGACGAGGCTCTCGAGGAGCGACGTGCGTTCGGCGCTGCGGACCTCGATCGCGCGGCGAAGCAGCGATTCATTCGGAGCATGGTCCTGTGCGTGTTCGCCGGCGGACGCGCCCGCGGCATCGCCCTGCTGCTGCATCGCGGAAGGCGCACGCCCCGACGCCAGCAGCGTCGCAGCCACGCCGATCGCGGCCGCCCCGCTGGCGACGATCCACGATGCCGTGCCTTCAAGCGCAAGCCCCGCGGCAGCCGCGGCCGGAATCGCCGCCATCACCGCGATCGGCAGCGACCACGCGTGCATGCGCGAATGCAGAGCATCCCCGCGGCCCGCAGGCTCGCTGTCCACGCGACGGTTTCCGCCCGGTTCATTCTTCATTTCGGCTCCGATCCACGCGCGCCGGACCTGCGGTCAGGCGCGCGACCCGCTCAGCCGCCGTTGACGTCCGCCATGGCCTGCTTGACGAGCTCCGACTGGGGCTCGATGCCGAGGGCTTCGTTGAGGACCTTGATCGACTCCGCCATCTGGCCGTCGTGGCGCAGGGCGAGCGCGAGCGCAACGCGCTCCTCGATGCCCTTCGGCGCGGCCTGGCAGGCAAGACGGTGCCAGCGCACGGCCTTGGTGTAGTCGCCACGCCTCTCGGCCACGAGGCCGCGGATCGTGTAGCCGATCGATTCATCCTTCGCGAGCGCGACGATGCGCTCCGACGCGCTCTCCGCGCGGTTGAGGTCGCCGAGCGCGAGCGCAGCCGACGCGAGATCGCGCCATGCGGCGACATCCTCGGGATACTCGCGCACGGCATCGCTAAAGATCACGCGCGCCTCGGAGATGCGGCCGAGCATGACCAGCGAGCGACCCTCGTGACGGAGCACGTCCTTCGAGATCGCCACGCGATGTCCGTCGCCGGCCTTGTTCGCGGCTTCGTGCTGGCGGCGCGCCGCCTCGAGGCACTTCTGCCACTCGCCGGCGCCAAAGAGCGCGGCGACCAGCTTGTCGCCGATCAGCGGAGCCTCGGCGTCGATCACCATCGCGCGCTCGTAGCTGCGCGCGGCGGCCTTCGCGTCGCCTGAGAGTTCGGAGATGTCGCCGAGCAGCTCGTGCATCGCGGCGTTGTGCTCGAAGTACGCGAGCTTCGGCAGCAGCAGCGTGCGCGCGTCGTCGAGCTTGCGCTCGGCGATCATGAGCTCGGCTGCGGCAAGCACGTAGGCGATGCGGTCGTTGTCGAGCTCGGACGCCTTCATGTAGTCGGCGATCGCCTTGACGTTGTCGGACCAGCGCTGGTAGACGATGCCGCGGTAGTAGTACGGCTCGGCGTAGGTCGGATCGCGCTCGATCGCCTTGGTCAAGGCGTCCACGGCCTTCTCAAGGTGCTTCGACTCGAGCTCGACGCGGCCGAGCAGCGCCCAGTACTTGGCTTCCTTGTCGCTGCGCTTGATCGCGCTCTCGAGCTCCTTGCGCGCCTTGTCCAGCTCGCCGGACTCGAAGGCCTGCTTGGCCTGGTCGTAGCTCACGAGGCTCGTCGTGCGGCGGAACCGCGCGTCGGCTTCCTTGCGGGCCTCGAGGCCCGTCGAGCGCGGAGCGCAGGAGGTCATGAACGGAGTCATGAGCGTGGTCGCGAGCACCAGCGAGAGTGCGATCGGAGCGACGGCGAGGACGGAGTTCTGCTTGCGCATGGAGGGACCTTTCATGAAATGGAACCGCGCCCATTCGGGCGCGGTCCCGGTGTTCGATATGTCGGCGCTTCAGGGAAGCGGGTTCAGGCTTACTTGTCGGAAACGCCCGCGATCTTCTGCGTCGTTCCCTTGGTCATGCCGTTCATGGTCCACTTGGACCACAGGCTGTTCGGCGTCGTGCCGTTATTCCTGCCCTCGACGCTCATCGCGGCGTTGGCCGAGCTGTTCGCGGGGGCGGCGTTCGAGGCGCCGGTCGAGCCGGCATCGTTCGTCGAGTTGTCCGAGGCGGGCTCGGTGTTCTCGTCCGACGAGGTGTTCTCGGCAGCCGCGGTCTTCTTGGCGCCGATCTGGCCCTCGATCAGGCGACGCATCATGCTGTGCTCGTAGTCGGACTGCGAGGCGGTGCCCTTCGAGGTCAGGTCCTCGCGCATCCGGATGACTTCCGGCTGGTTGTGCGAGAGGCGCAGCGAGTTCTCGCAGTGGAAGAGCGCGAGCTCGCGGTCACCCTTCGAGAGCGCATCCATCGCCTTCTGGTTCTCCGAGGTGGTGAGCGTGTCGCGCGACCACGGCAGCAGGCCCTCGCGGGTACCGATGCGCACGGCGTGCTCGAACTCGTTCGCTTCCTCAGACCAGACCTTGGCGATCTCGTCCTTCACGATCGTCGGGGTCACGAGGAAGATGATCTCCTCGCGCTTCATCTGATCGTCGTAGCCCTTGAACGCGTTGCCCAGGAGCGGGATGTCGCCGAGACCAGGCACCTGGCGACGCTCGATCTTGGTGTCTTCCTTGAAGAGACCACCGAGCACCAGGGTCTGTCCGTTCTTGACGCGGACGTTGGTGACGATCTCGCTGGTGTCCTCGTTCGGCACCGGCTGCGAGTTGCCCTGCGCATCGACAAGGCTCTCGACCTTGGCGTCGCTCACGCTCGGCGCGAGCTCCATGCGGATCGAACCGTCGGCCGAGATGAACGGACGGAAGATCAGCTTGATGCCCGAGTCGAGGAACTCGACGCTCTGCGTCGTCGAGGTCTGCGTCGTCGTCGAAGTCAGGTAGCCGACGCGGCGACCGATGAGGATCTGCGCGCGCTGGCGGTTGAGCGCCATGACGCGCGGACGCGCCAGGACGGTCGTGTCGGTCACGCTGTCGAGGAGTCGCAGGAACACCGCGACGTCATCGGAGAGCACGCCGACGCGCATCGTCGACTCGCGCTCCCAGCCGGCGACGGCCGTGTTGACCGAGCTCGCGGCGCCCTGGCCGGCCTGCTGGCCGACGGTGCCCTTGACCATGTCGTTCGCACCCGAGAGCGGGTTCGTCAGGTCGGCGAAGTTCAGGTTGCCGATGATCGAGACATCGACGCCGAAGCCGTCCTTCTGATCGACCTTCGACGACACGACGGTCGACTCGACGACGACCTGCGCCGGCGGCGTGTCGATCTCCTTGAGGAGCGTCTCGACGGCCTTGAGGTTGTCGGGATAGTCGCTCACGACCAGCATGCCCTGGAAGGCCCAGCTGTCGCGGCCACCATCGGTCGACGAGGGCTGGAAGCCCTTCTCGACGTCGCCGACGAACGAGACCTTGCCGACCTCGGAGAGGATCGGGCCAATGAACTCGCCCGCGTCCTTCGCGTTGAGGTACTGCAGCGGGAAGTTGCGGCTGACCTTCTTGAGGCGCGACTTGGTGACCTCTTCCCACTCCTCGCGGGTGTAGACGTAGATGAAGTTGCCGGCCTCCTCCATGCGGAGGTCGTTGGCGCGCATGATCACGTCGAGCGCCTCGTAGATCGAGACGTCGTAGAGGTTCGCGGTGACGGCACCGGTCACGCCCTTGGCGGCGATGATGTTGCGGCGTCCCTGCATCGAGAGCATCTGCAGAGCCTGCAGGATGTCGGTGTCCTGGAACTGGATGGTGAAGGTCTCCGACGCGGCCTGGCCGGCGGTCGGCTTGACCTGCGCGGTGCCGGGCGCGGGCTTCGCGCCAGCGGGCTTCGCGGCCTGAGGAGCAGCAGCAGCGGGCGCAGCAGCGGCAGCAGCCGGCTTGGCGGGAGCTGCGGTCGCAGCGGCCGGAGCCTGCGCGAGCGCGACGCTCGACGCCGCCATGGTTGCGATGAAGGTAGCCGTCTTCGAGATGCTGAAGAAGGCGCAGAGTGCGGCGTTGTTGTTGCTGTTGTTCATAGTGAGTTCACTCGTGGATATCGCTGGCCGTGGGGAGTTCGCGCGACGACTCGCGTCTCTCTGGTCCCGATTGATTGCTGTCAGTTCCTTGGAGGGGTTCCCGTGGTCTTTGCCGTGGTTGTTCCCACGGCTGCGCCACGCATGGAGATCTCGAATCGCTCCGCGCCGCGGCCGATCACAGCCGCTGACTCGAGGACTTCGACGAGCACGAAATCAAAGCCGTCCACGCTCTTGAGCGTGTCTCCGACCTGATAGGTGCGTCCGTCGATGACCGCCATAGTGAGACCCCGTCCGGCCGACTGCAGGCGGAACCGTTCCGCCGCTCGCCGCGCCCCTTCGCTTGCCACCAGCGCATCTACTTCGGCGGGAACGACTTGCGGCTTTGATGACGGCGTGATGCTGGCGCCCGATTGCGGCGCGGCGTTCGGGTTGGGGAACCTGTACGGATCAACGCGGAACGGATCCATAAGACCCGCGCTGCCGCCCGAAAGGCCTGGATCGATGTCCTTCGGCTTCTCCGGCTCGACGGGGCCCTTTGCAGGATCGTCGGCGACCGCCGTCTTGGGAATGCTCGTGAGGATGCGCAAACGCGCCCAGAGCAGCAGTCCCATCGGCTTGACCCACGCCACCACGGAGAACGCGGCGACGAACACCAGCGCCGTCTTGCGGGAACGCATCCAGGCGTACGAGCGCGACGCGGCGGGCTTGATCCCATCGCGCTGCGGCGAGGGCTGCTTTGCGGATTGCTTTTTCATGGCTGTTCCTCCCCTGCTGCGGCGACTGCGCCGCCGAACACTGCATCGAGCTCGATGCGCGCCTCGACGAGCGGAACGCCCGTGTCGGGACTGGCGTTGCTGCTGCCGGCGCCGCGCGCCGTCGACGGATCGACCGCGGGTCGCGTGATGGCGATATGGATGGGCCGCACGAGGCGCTTGTCGCACTCGGCGCGCGCGAGGACTTCCATCACGCGCGCAAAGGTCGCCTTCATCTCGACGGTCACGGGAATCGCGCGAAACGCGGAGTTCGCCGCAGGCGTCGCAGGCAGCGAAACGCCCGCGACGATGGTCTGCGTGCCGACGTCGGGTCCAGTGCCGACCGCGAGCATGCGCATGAGATGCGCCTGGTCGGCATCGCGCGGAATCGTGCGGAGAACGCGCGACGCGCTGGCGCGCGCATCGGCGAGGTCGCCGCGCACGCGGTCGCGCTCGAGCGCGATCACATCGTGCTGCGCTGCGCGGGCAAGAAGCCGA
>CAITDI010000024.1 GCA_903891095.1 uncultured bacterium
CTCGTCGGCATCCTCGTCGCCGACATCTGGACGCTGCGCGAGGTGCGCGGCGAGGCGCGCATCGCGCACGCCGCGTGGGACATCGCGTGGATCGCCGGCCTTGCCGCCGCGATCGCGTCGTACCGCGCGCTCGAGGAATCGCCGTGGGGCATCGCGCTCCTTCTCGCGGGGCTCTTTGCGATGACGCTCGGCGCGTTCCGCTCGCGCCTCGTGCGCGCGGCGCTGTCGGTGCCGCTCATCAGCGCGATCGGCGGCGCGTGCTACACGATCTACCTGTTCCACTTCCTGTGCGTGTCGCTGTTCGGGCGGTTTCTCGCGCCGTTCACGACGACGGCGTTCGAGCGCAACGTGCTGCTGGTCGCGCTGCCGTTCGCATGCGCGGTCACGCTCGCGTGCCTGTGCCTGTTCCCGCTGGTCGAGCGGCCGTTCATGTATTCGAACTGGCCGCAGCTGGTGTGGCGCGCGGTGCGGGAGCGGAGGGTGGGTGTGTTGAGGGCGTTGTTTGCGAAGTGAGGGGATCGGCGCTGCGCGCCGCGGCCATGACGTCCCTGCGGGGAAGTGGCACCCGGCCTTCGGCCGGCGACGGGTGTGGGCGTCACACAACCCGCCGCCCGAAGGGCGCGGTGGATGTGGTGACCACGAGAGCCGCCGCCCGAAGGGCGGGTGCCACTTCCTCTGCGGAGCAGAGGTAGTGGTCGCCGTGCGTCCGAGTTCACGCGGGTGCGCCGGCGCAGCCGGCGATCCACCACCCCACACTCCCCACCACGCTTCGCCCGCCCCGACAACAACTTGCGTCCGCACCCGCGCCACCCGCGCGCGAAAGTCATCCAATCGCACAACATGAAACTTCTTTCCGCGCGGGCGGCTCGGTATCGTTCACGCTTCGGACAAGCGCGTTCACAAAGCGTTCCTCACGGAGATGAGAAGATATGAGCAAGCAGATCGGCTTCGATTGGCGTCGTGTGATGGGCTTCGCATGCGCCGGAGCGGTGATCGCCGTCGGTGGCGCGGCGGCTGACGCGCGCGCGGGGGGGACGGATGGGTGGGAGGGGACTCAGCTGACGGGTTGGGGAAATATCGATGGGGGGTTCCCCACGCCATCGCCACGGGTTCGATCGCTGGCCATTGGCTCGAATGATCGATTCGGAATATTGGCGCGATACGACGGCATCGTCATGTGCTGGGGCTACAACGGCTATGGGCAGTGCAATGTCCCCGCAGGACTCGCAAACGTCACCGCTGTCGCGGCGGGCGGGGACCACAACGTCGCGCTCAAGGGCGACGGCACGGTCGCATGCTGGGGGTCCAACAACTCCGGCCAGTGCGATGTCCCCGCAGGACTCGCACCCGTCACCGCTGTCGCGGCGGGCCAACTACACACCGTCGCGCTCAAGGGCGATGCCACGGTCGCATGCTGGGGGTACAACGGCTGGTACCAGTGCAATGTCCCCGCAGGACTCGCACCCGTCACCGCTGTCGCGGCGGGCTCGTACCACACCGTCGCGCTCAAGGGCGACGGCACGGTCGCATGCTGGGGGGACAACGGCAACGGCCAGTGCAATGTCCCCGCAGATCTCGCCCCCGTCACCGCTGTCGCGGCGGGCTCGTACCACACCGTCGCGCTCAAGGGCGACGGCACGGTCGCATGCTGGGGGTCCAACAACTCCGGCCAGTGCAATGTCCCCGCAGGACTCGCACCCGTCACCGCTGTCGCGGCGGGCCAGTACCACACCGTCGCGCTCAAGGTCGACGGCACGGTCAAATGCTGGGGGGACAACAGCTGGGGCCAGTGCAATGTCCCGGCTAATCTGACTCACGTCGCAACTGTCGTTGCGGCCAACGTGGGCACGATGGCAGTCGAGACGACTAACGGCCCCGTCCGCGCAATCCGCCCTGGAACTTCGGATTTCGCCGTCTACCCAAGCATCTACGACGCATGCCAGATCTACGCGCTGCCCAGTTGGCGTGTTGAATGCGCGGATGTCGTTCATCCAGGCTTCTCCTGGCTGTCTGGTAGCAACTATCGCGAACTCGCCGCCGTCGGAAACTTCGTCACGACCGGCCCGGTGATCTTTAGTGGAAGCATCACCGTTGCAGGCGACATGCAGATTCCATCCTTGCTTCGTGCGGGGCAGGTCACCGTTGCTGGCACCTCGAACATCAGCGGTGATGTGGAAGCCGGCGTGACTTCTGGCGGCGACATCCAAGTCGGAGGGAGCTTGGCGGCGGGAAGCCTGGCATCAGGCGGTGATGTGCAGTTGGCAGGACACGCTCAAGGCTCGGTGACCGCTGTCGGCAGCATTTACATCCCGGAGTACTTGCAAGGTTCTGCCGCGGCCGAAGGACATGTGAATGTTCTCGGGAACGCCAACGCATCCACGCTCAGTGCAGGCAGCTACATCCACGTTGGCGGAAACGCCGATTCATCGACGCTCAACGCCGAAGGCACTGTGACCGTCGTCGGTTCAGCAGGGCACGCAGCGTTCACCTCGGGGTTTGTCTCAGCAACTCAGGACGGAGTAGCCGTCGGCTCAGTCAACGGACCCGGCGTGCGTTCAAGCGCCCACTCGTCAACGCGCGTGCATGGGCCCATCGATCTCCGCAACACCGACTACGACCTTCCTGCAGACATCACATCGACCCACCGCCTCATCCTCGACGGCGGCGTCTACTCCTCCGACCCCAACGGCACGCAGATCTTCCCGGATCAGACATACGCCCACTTCGACACCTGCACCGACCCCGCCTACAGCGCCGTCTCACCCTGCCTCGAGTTCGGCCCGAACTCCGTGATCGATCTCCCGCCGGGCAACAAGATCATCAGCCACGGCCCCACCACCACCCTCGTCGGCGGCCTCGCCACGCTGCGCAACGGCAGCTCGATCGAGACCGACGCCGACCTCGCGATCGGCGGCTCGATGCGCATTCCCGTCGGCACCGCGATCTCGCTCTCGGTCGACCGCACGCACACCGCCGATCCCGCGCTCTCGATCCGCGGCGGCGGCGAGCTCGTCGTCGAGTTCGGCAGCAGCGTGCAGGTCGCCGCGCCCGCGAAGACCGCGATCGCCGGCGCGCTCACGGTCGACCAGAGCGCGCTCTTCTCGCTGCTCGGCGGCGCCGACACGCTGCGCGTCGATCCGCACGGCGACGCGCGCTGCTTTGGCGGAACGATCCGCGCCGACCAGATGATCCTCGCGGGCGCGCCCGTGGGCAGCCCGAGCTCCGTGCCCGGCGGCCGGCTGGTGGGCGTGAACGCGCTCGTCGATGTCGGCACCGTGCGCGCGCAGGGCGGCAGCGTGAACCTCGCGACCTCGACGCTCGTCGGCGACCTCGTGACCGAGGCGCAGGCAGGCGGCAGCGCGACCGTGTCGACCATCGCGGCGTCGGGCCAGATCTTCGGCAACGTCGACAACGGCAAGGGCAAGCTGATCTCGATCGGCAACCTCGTGGTCGTCGGCGACGTGACCAACGGCGTCGGCAGCCAGGTGCTCGCGCAGGTCGGCATCATCTACATCACGGGAAGCCTGCACAACAACGGCTCGATCTACGGCAATGTGATCACCGCGCCCGGCTACAACGGCGGCGGCACCGGCGGCACGCAGGTCGGCGACGGCATCCGCGTCGCGGGCGCGGTCGATGTCGGTCCGTCGGGCGAACTCCGCTTCATCGAAGACCTCTGGAAGTTCAGCGTCTGCGGCGACGTGTCGCTCGCGTGCACCTCGGACAACGTGCGCTTTAACGGCGCGAAGCTGTCGCTCGACGGCTGCAACGGCACCGTGCAGACGGTCGAGGCGACGAGCCGCGACCTGGGTTGCGTGGCTGGCGCGTTCAGCGGCGCGGAGACGCAGGTGTCGCTGATCGGCGAGCTCGAGGTCGCGTCGGGCGCGACGGTGCAGCTGGTCGACAACTTCAACAACGCGCCGGGCAAGACGGCGGAGGTCGTGTACGCGCGCGGGCTCACGGTGCAGCCGGGCGCGACGCTGATCACGAATGGCATCAAGGTCGTGACGCGCAACGCGCTCATCCAGGGCACGGTCGACAACATGGCGAACATCTGCGTCGTGGTCGACGCGCCGGATCCGGATGTGAACGGCGATGGGCATGTGAACGCGATTGATCTGGCGTTCATCCTGACGTACTGGGGCACGAGTGCGCCGATTGCGGATCTCAACCGCGACGGCTTCGTCGGCGCGCCGGACATGTCGATCGTGCTGAATGGGTGGACGTGGAATAGCTGAGGGAACAACTGAGGTTGTGAGGGACCGGCGCTTCGCGCCGCACCCGTGTGACTTCTCATGCACGGCGACCACTACCCCTTCGGGGAAGTGGCACCCGCGCTGCGCGCGGCGAATTGCGCGATGACTTCACAACCCGCGCCTTCGGCCGGCGATCAGTGTCACGACCACACAACCCGCGCCTTCGGCCGGCGGTTGGTGCGACGACCACGTTCGTCGTCGCCCGAAGGGCGCGGTGGACATGACAACCACGTTTGTCGCCGCGCCGGAGGCGCGGGTGCCACTTCCTCTGCGAAGCAGAGGTAGTGGTCGCCCAACTCATGAAGTCACACGCGTGCGCCGCGCAGCGGCGGTCCAATCCCCACACCCAGTACCCAAAAAACAACAGCGGGCCCAACCTCTGTTCGGCCCGCTGTCTGCCTGTACCCCTACAGGCGCTTCCCTCGGTTCGCCGGCGGGGCGCGGGCGTTTTCCGCGCCGGCCGTGCATGCTTCCCCGATGGATTCGTTGCGCTGGTCAGCCCCAGTGGGCCAGCAGCAGCGCGAGGTCTGAGCCGCCGACCACGCCATCATGGTCGAGGTCGTACGGCGGATAGTCGAGAGTGAACTGCGAGAGCAGCTCGACGAGATCGTCGCCGAGCACATGTCCGTCCTGATTGAGATCGCCGACGATCGGCGTCGTGGGCACGGTCGAGATCGCAAGGCCGTTCGCGAGCGGCACCGTCGGGTCGATCGAGAACTCCACCGACTGCAGCGCAGCGGTGAGCACGGTCGCGGTCCAGCGCGGCTGGTACTCGCCGTTCACGAGGCGCGTCTTGAGCGTCATGCCCGACATCCGCGATCCCGGGAACGTGTGCGCGACATGCGCGATGAACTGCGGCGCATGGACCACGACCCGCGGCAGCGCCTGGAAGTTGAACGCCACGATCTCCGCGAGATGTCCGATGGGGTTGTAGTCGACGACCAGCGTCTGCTTGCCGAGCATGTCGACCTGCCGCACGCGCCCGTTGCTGGTGCGGAAGAACATCACCGACACGCCGACGCCTTGCTCGGTCGCGAGCGACTTCTCCGAGAACATCACGTAGCCCGCGCCGGGCGCGTAGGTCTTGGCACGCGTCAGGTACGCGGCGTACTCGGCGGTCGTGAGCGCGTTCGCCTGCGTGGCGATGTCCGCGTCCGACACGACCTGGCCCGTGATCGCGTCGACGCGGAAGCGCTCGCGGTCGTTGTAGCGCACGTCGTAGAAGATCATGAACAGCTCGGATGTCAGGTCGATGCGCGCGACCTGCTCGTCGCCGCGGCCGGTGGCCTGGCGCGCGAGCGCAAGCGCTTCGCCAAAGTCGACCGTCACGAGCGGAAGCCGTTCCAGCACCGCCGCGTTGGTGATCGCGGTCTGGAGCGGGAAGGTCTCGAGTCCCGACTCGAGGACCGATCCGTCGACCATGCTCAGGCGGTTGGTCTCGTACGCGCTGTTGTCGGGGTAGATGCAGACGCTGTGGTAGTAGCCGCCGGCGTCGTTGTTCTGCGTGCGGTGCTTGAGTCCAAGCAGCGGCAGTCCAGGATGCAATTGCCGCGCGATCGCCGCGGCACCCGTGAACCCGATGTCGGCCGAAGCGACCGACGTCGAGAGCGCACCGAAGGCAAGCGCGCAGAGCAGTTGAAGGGCAACGGGCAGACGACGCACCACAGAAAGACTCCAAGACGCAGGAATCAACGCATGATCAACGCATGATCAAAGCACGAGCCGACGGCGGAAGAGCCATCGAACCGAGCACACTGGATTGATGTCGAGGCGACCGGACGACGGGGCCGCGAGCACACACACCATGCCTCGCGTTGCCGCGCACGCAAGCGCGGTCCTGCGATTTGGGTCGATTGCGTGCGCTGTTCCCGAAATCTCGCGCGTGCGTGCCGCGCGCCGCGGCGATTATGTTGCGTCGCGCGCGCCATCTCTGCAGACCTGCGCGCTGCCGCAAAAACAGCGACGGGTCGACGCATGTCGACCCGCACTGCGTGTGATAGGCGTCTGTGTTCAGCCCCAGTTCTGGAGTAGGATCGCGAGGTCCTCACCCCTGACCCAGCCATCGTGGTTGAGGTCGTAGGGCGGATAGTTCGTGTTGAAGGTGGTCAGGAGCTGCGACAGGTCGTCGCCGTTCACGAAGCCATCCTGGTTGTAGTCGCCGAGCTTGTAGGTGACGGGCACGGTCGCGATCGGCACGACGAATCCCACCGGCATCTTCGCGTTGAACACGACCGCCAGCGGCTGCAGCGTCGAGGTGAGCACGCTCGCGTTCCAGTTGAGGATGTTCTGCCCGTTGTTGAACTGCGCCTGCAGGCCGAAGTTGGCGACCTTGCTGCCGGGGTAGATCGTGTTGATCTTGTCGAGCAGCAGCTCCGCGGTGATCTGCAGCTCGGGCCACTGCCCGCGGATGCCGCTCACCTTGAGCGCGAGCGAGCCGATCGGCGTGAACTCGAGCACGTCGCTCTGCTTGTTGAGCATGTCGACCTGCTTCACGTTGCCGGTCAGCGGATTGAGCATCATGATGCCGACCGCCATGCCCGTCTGCGTCGCGGCGGTCTCGCCGAAGATCGGGTACCAGCCCGGTCCCGCGAGCGCTTCGGCGCGGATCACCGCAGCCTTGTAGGCCGCGGGCGTGATCGAGTTGACCGCGGTCGCCGTGTCGACCAGCGGCACGACCTGGCCCGTGATCGCATCGACCATCACGCGGTAGGTGTCGTTGTAGCGCACGTCGTAGAAGATCATGAACAGCGCGGAGACAAGGCTGATGTTCTTGATCGAGCCGTCGGGCCGGCCCGTGAACTCGCGCACGCGGTTGACCGCGTCGGAGTAGTCGATCGTCACGAGCGGCAGGCGCTCGAGCACGGGCGCCGTCTCCATCGCGATCTGGTCGGTCACGAAGTTCATGCCCCAGCCGAACATCGTGCCGTTGTAGTCATACATGTCCACCGAGTACTGGTAGGTGTTGGTCCAGTCGTTCACCGTGGCGGAGTAGAAGCCGCCGACGCCGACCTGGTAGCGATGGACGAGACCCATCAGCGGCTTGCCTGGGTACATGCTGCGCGCGATCGATGCAGCGGCGGCAATGCCGATGTCGGCCGACGCCACGGACGCAGAAACGATTAGCGCGACAAACGCCGCGAACACGGCTGGCAGACGACTCGCCATTGCCTGGCTCCTCGCGCAGCTCGAAAGATGCGCACCTCTGGTTTGCCGCGGCCTCGGACGAAGAGACCGCGTATGCAAGCACCATGGACGCGAAAAACCGACATGTCGAACGCGCGACAGGAAAAACCGCGCAGATCGACACAATCGGATTTGGCCACACGCCTTAGGCGCGGGCGAGAGCGAGATTACAGACCGTGCGTTTCGCGCGGTCGCTCCAAAAAAGGCGCGGGCCGAACAGCTGTCACCGTTCGGCCCGCGCTGAGGCTTCGACTGCCTCGGAGTTTCCTGCAGGTCACTGAGCGGTCACGGTCACCCAGCCGGTCCAGGCGCTGGCCGAAGGTCCGTTGATCGAGCGCACCGAGTAGCGGTACTGGCCGCCGCTGGTCAGGCCGGTGTTGATGAAGCTCGTCACGTTCGCGGCGACCGAGCCGACGGTGGTGGTGTTGATCCACGCGCCGTTGACGCGCTGCTCGCGGCGGACTTCAAAGCCGGTCTCGTTGGTCGAGCGGTCGGTCCAGGTGATGGTGGCGCGGGCGGGGCCGGCGGTCGTGCGGACGCTGGTCGGCTGCGCGGGCGCCGGCGGAGCGGTGATGTTGATGGTGCGGGTGACCGCGGTCGAGAGGCCACCTGCGTCGGTGACGCGGGCGGTGATCACGTGCGATCCGATCGAGAGGTTCGAGCGCGACACGCTGCCGCCAGTGCCGAGTGCGCCGGAGACGCTGTCGGTCCAGGTGATGCTCGCGGTGAGGACGCCGTCCTGGAGATCGGTCGCCGTGCCCGTGAAGGTCACCGTCGCGCCGAAGGCGAAGCTGGCGCCAGCGCCGGGAGCGGTGATCGTGACCGTCGGAGCGGTGTTGGTCGAGGTCGCGGCGCCGAGCGCGGCCGCGGCGTTCATCACGCCACCGCTGACGCAGAGGCCGCTGAGCGCCGCAATCGGACGAGCCGTGCCGAGGATGCGCGCCTTGACCTGCTGGAGGGTCCACGTCGGGTTCTGGATGTAGAGGAGCGCAGCGAGGCCCGCGACGTGCGGTCCGGCCATCGAGGTACCGCTGAGGTACGCGTAGCCGTTGACCGCGCCGTAGGTCGACGCGATGTTCACGCCAGGCGCGCCGATGTCGACCGACACGGCGCCAAAGTTCGAGAAGGTGGCCTTGCGGTCATCGTTGTCGGTCGCGGCGACCGAGATGATGTTGTCGAGCGCGTACGAAGCGGGATACGACGGCGTGATGTCGTTGTTGATGCCGACGCCCGCGGCGTTGCCGTTGCCCGCCGAAGCGACGAACACGTGTCCGACCGCGGCCGACGCGCTGATCGCGTCAAACAGGCTCTGGTCGAAGCCGCCGCCGCCCCACGAGTTGTTCGAGACCTTGACCTGCTTGCGCGTCGCGTACTGGACCGCGAGCACCGCGTCGGAGGTGAATCCGCCGTTCGGTCCGATGAAGCGGAGCGCCATGAGCTTGCAGTTCCAGGCGACGCCTGCGACGCCGACGCCGTTGTTGCCGACGGCGCCGACCGTGCCCGCGGTGTGCGTGCCGTGGCCGACATCGCTCGGATCGTTGTCGACCGAGAAGAAGTCCCAGCCGCGGGTGTCGTCGATGTAGCCGTTGGCGTCGTCGTCGATGCCGTTGGCAGCGATCTCGCCGGGGTTGGTCCAGATGTTCGCCGCGAGATCCTCGTGGGCGAGCAGCGTTCCGCTGTCGATGATCGCGACGACAAAGTTCGCGTTGCCGGTGAGCACGGTCCACGCATCAGGCATGCGGGCGTCAGCGCCAGCGGTGCCCGGGTCGAGGTTCACGGTCTGACCCGTGTTGAGCATGCCCCACTCGAGGCTGAAGAACGGATCGTTCGGCACGATCGCATCGGTGCGGCGCACGTAGTCGAGCTCCGCGTACTGGACGGCCTTGAACGCGCCGAGCGCGGCCACGGCCTGATCAGCAGTGCCTTCGATCGAGATGTGGAAGAGGCCCGGCACGAGGTCGTACGCCTTGAGCACCGTGCCGCCGACGGCGGCGAGCGCCTCGGAGCGCTGCTCGTTGGTCGAATCAGGCGTGAAGCGCACGAGCACCGAGTACGGGTCGTACTCCAGTGCGGGATTCGCGAGGAGAAGCTGCTTGCCCGGCGAGAGCTGGTTCGGCGAGCTCTGCGCGTGCGCGCTGGTCGCGGCGACGATCATCGCGAGGCCAGTCGCTGCGACTGCTGCGAGCGAGCGGAAGAAGTTCATGTGGTTGGTCACGGCGGGTCTCTCCTTGATTTGCGTGGGCTTGAATTGCGTGGGATTGAATTGCGTGGGCTTGTTGAAAGCTTGCAGGGCCCAGGCGATGCGAACGGCCATCCCGGAAGGGGCTAAGACGTCTCAGTGGAGGCGTTTACACGGATGCAGATACATCCACTGCTTGAGAATCAGCCAACGGCGCGCGGACGATAGCCCTCATCAAGCCTGCGCGAGGACCGAGAAATCGCGTTTTCCCCCCGAACATACGACGAAGGCTGCCGCACCCGCACCACGCGCGCGCCTCCGCTCACTTCGTCGCGGGCGCCTTCACTGGCGCCTTCGGCACCTGCGGAATCTCGCGCGGCTCATCCTTGATGAGCTTCTTGAGATGCGCGACGGCTGCATCGAGCTGCGCGTCGCCGCCGCTGAAGGTCGCGTACGGCAGGTTGTCGACGGTGATATCGGGCTCCACGCCGCGGCCTTCGATCAGCCACGCGCCCTTGTCGTCGTACACGCCGTTCTCGCCGGCGCTCGTCAGACCGCCGTCGACCGTCGTGTTGCTCGAGCTCAGCCAGATCTCGCCGCCCCAGGTGCGCGTGCCGATCACCTTGCCGAGACCGAGCCGGCGGAAGCCCTCGGCAAACGCCTCGCCGTCCGACGCCGTGCGCGCATCGCAGAGCACCACGATGTGCCCGCGGAACGCGTACTGCATGTTCCACAGCGGCGGATGGCCCGCGGGCTGGCTCCAGTACATCCACGCCTTGCGCATGAGCCGGCTGAGGACCCAGCTGTCGATGTTGCCGCCACGGTTGTCGCGGACATCGATGATGAGCCCCTTGCGCGCAAACACGGGATAGAAGTCGCGCGTGAACTGGCTGATGTTCTCGCCGCCCATCGCGCTCAGGTGGAGGTATCCGAGGTCGCCCTTGCCCGCGTCCTCGACGCGCATGCGGCGGGTGACTTCCCAGCTGCGGTAGCGGAGGTCGGTGTCCTCGGCCGAGCTCAGCGGGCGCACGATCACGTCGTGCGCGTCGGTCGCGCCCTTGGCGAGCACGCTCAGGAGCACCTGTCGTCCCGCCTTGTTGCGGAGGAGCGCCGACGGATGCGGCGCCGAGAGCGTCGGCACGCCGTCGATCGCGCGGATCACATCGCCCACGCCGATGCGCACCGTCGGTGCGGACAGCGGCGAGCGCACGGTCGGCTCGTCGGGATCGCTGGTCGGGATCGAGGTCACGCGCCAGCCGCCCGCGGCTTGGTCGCGCGCGAGGTCCGCGCCGAGCGTCGCGATCGCCACGCGGTCGGTGCCGTCGCGCAGGTCGCCGCCGCGCACGAAGTGGTGCAGCGCCGACAGCTCGCCGGTCATCTCCTGGAAGACATCGTTGAGTTCCTCGCGGCTGCGCACGCGCGCGACCCACGGCTCGTACTTGGCGCGCACGGCCTTCCAGTCGGCGCCGTGCATGTCGCGGTCGTAGAAGTAGTCGCGCAGCAGGCGCCACGAGTCGACCATCATCTCGCGCCACTCCGCGGCGGGCGTGACCGACAGCGCGATGCCGCTGAGATCGACCGGCTTGTCGAGCGCGGCCTTCGCGGGCTTGGCGGCGATCACGAACCACTGCGACGACTTCGCGCCCGCGGGCTTGCGCACGAGGAGATGCTTGCCGTCGGCCGAAAGCTCGGCGTCGCGCACGCCCGACGCGACCTCGACGGGCTCGGGCTTGTCGTTGCCGATCGCGAGCGCCATGAGCGTGCCCGCGCGCGGACCCGACTCATCGCCGTCGCCGACGGGATCGAAGCTCATCCAGAAGAGCGCGTCGTCGGTCGCGATGAGCGGGCTGAGGGCGAAGTACGTGGGCTTGATCGGCAGCTGCTCGATGCGCGCGGCGAGGCCTTCGAGATCGATCTCGGTCTTGGTGGCGGGCTTTGGTTCGTCGCTCTTCTTGTCTTCAGGCTTCTTGTCTTCGCTCTTCTTCGCGTCGTCCTTCGCCGCGTCGGCCTTCTTCTTCTTCTCCGCGAGCTTGGCGGCGCGGAGCAGTTCGTCGTCGGGTTGGAACGGCGAGCGCGCGTCGCGCTTGAGCGCGAGCTCGAACACGAGCCCAGGCGCCGCGAAGAACGGCTCGGGTCCGCGCGGGCCCCAC
The DNA here is from genome assembly GCA_903891095.1 of uncultured bacterium. Classification (GTDB taxonomy): domain Bacteria; phylum Planctomycetota; class Phycisphaerae; order Phycisphaerales; family SM1A02; genus QWPT01. The sequence continues at coordinate 11,769 of CAITDI010000024.1, forward strand.
GGGCTGCTCACCGCCGACTCGAACGAGCGGTTCGACTCGAAGTACAGGAACTTTCCGTCGGCGCTCCACTGCGGCTTGAAGCTGTCGTAGCGGTCGCTCGTCGCGTCGATCGGCTTGCCGCCGGTGACGGGCCACAGGCGCACCTGCGTGTTCATGTTCGACGCGTTGGGCGACGCGTATGCGAGCCACTGGCTGTCGCGCGACCACGCGAGGTCGGTGGGCTGGTCGGCCGCGTTCTCCTCGACGAGCGTGTCCTTGCCGCTCTCGAGCTCGAGCACCCACAGGCGCAGGCGCTTGTCGGTGTGCGCGATGCGCTTGCCGTCGGGCGACGGCACCGCGAGCCAGCGCACCGTGTCGCCGCCCGAACTCTTGCGCTCGGGCGCGCCGACGCCGTTGGCGGGCAGCATGGTGACCTCGAGCTCGCCCGATTCATCGGAGATCGCCGCGAGCCTGGCGCCGTCGGGCATGAACGCAGCCTCGCGGTAGCGCACGCCGCTGCGGCGGTCGGCGTCGACGGTGCGGCCTTGCGTGGCCTGCACGGGCGCCACGAACACGCGGCCGCGGATGGTGAACGCCACGCGGTCGCCGTCGGGCGAGACATGCGCGGCGCTCACCGCCGAAGCGGGCTCCTTGACCCAGCGCTCGCGCATCTGGTCGAAGTCCGACGCGAGGTGGATCGCGAGCTTGGTGTCGGTCGACTTCGCGAGGTCGTGGATCCACAGGTCCGGCCCGAGCTGGTAGACGACGAGGTCGCCGTCGATCGACGAGCTGCCGATGTCGAACTCCGCGTGCTTCGTGTGCTGGCGGAGATCGCCGCCGTCGGGCTTCATCGACCAGAGGTTCATGCGGCCGCTGCGGTCGCTGGTAAAGACCACGCGGTCGCGCCACGCGAGCGGCCTGCGGCTGGTGCCGTCGAAGTCGGCGGTCAGCGGCTTGGCCTCGCGCGTCTCCGCATCGGGGATCGGCAGCGTGAAGCTCCACAGCTGCTGCGCCGTGCCGCCCTTGTAGCGATCGGTGTGGCTGCCCTGGAACTGCATGCGCGTGAACACCACATGCGCCTCGTCGAGGAACGCCGTCTCCGAGCACTGCGCGAGCGGGATCGGCCCGCGCGCGTCGGTCGCGCAGTCGTGCCGCCACGAGCGCACGGCGGGAAGATCGCTGCCCGCGTTGGTCGCGTAGACGAGCGTGCCCGCGGGCGTCCAGCCCGTGGCGCCGACGCGGCCTGCGTCCCACGTGCGGCGCACGGGGAGGCCGCCGTCGAGCGGCATGGTGTAGACCTCGCGCGGGCCTTCGTACGCCGCGGTGAATGCGACGAGCTTGCCGTCGGGCGAGATCGACGGATCGCGCTCCTCGCCGTCATGCGAGGTGAGCCGCGACGCCGCGCCGCCCGCGGTGCTCACGCGCCAGAGGTCGCCCTCGGCCACGAACACGATCGTCGCGCCGTGGATCGCCGGCATGCGGTAGTAGCCGAGCGTCTGGTCGTCGGCGCCCGCGAGGGTGAGTGTCGATGAAGCAACGACCGAAGCGGCGAGAAGGCTGAGCATCGGCGCAGGGTAGCGGGGCGGCGCGCGCGGACGGTGCCGGTCCTGCGCGCGGCGCGGGTCGTTGGCATGCGTGAAGGTTGCAGCAATTGCGCGCGCTGCTGGGTCGGCGGCCCATCGCGTTGTTACGTTGCCGCTTCAACCCGCAAGAGCCCTCACCAACCCGGAGGCCCCATGCTCAAGTTCGCGCGCCTGCTGACCGTCGTCGTTGCGTTCATCGCCAGCACCGTCGTTGTCCGAGCCGATCACCCGACCTTGCAGTCGGTGACGTCGCTCACCGCCGCCGCGCCGTCGAGCGCGCTGATCGCGTTCGGCTCGGCGTGGACGCCGCTCGTCGCGGGTGGCGACGGCACGCGCTTCTGGCGCGCCGACGGCGACGAGCCGTTCCTCGGCACCGCGCCGCAGCTGGTCGCGGTCGCGCGGCAGTGGGGCAAGGGGCGCATCCTGTGCACGAGCCGCGCGTTCACGACCAACGCCGCGTCGAACAACCGCTTTCAGGTCAACGCGCACGCGTGGCTGCGCAACGGACGCCCGGGCTTCATCCGCTGGACGACCTCGCATGCGGAGCAGTCGGAGCTCGGGTACTTCCTCATCAACTTCGCGTCGTCGGTCGGGCAGGGTTGGCTGCCGATCGTCGGACCGGTCGGCACGCCCGAACTCGCGGCGACGGGCGTGCTCTACATCGACGATCCCGATCTGCAGTTCTCCGACTCCGAGCGCACCGCGATCATGAACTGGGTCGCCGCGGGCGGCGGCCTCTGGGTCAACGCCTCGGGCAATCGCTGGGTCGGCGCGCACGGCCGCACGTCGGTGCCCGAGTACGACCATCCCGTCGCGCGCCTGCTCTCGGGCACGGGGTTGCATCCCGTGCGCGGTTCGATCACCCGCCGCATCGACGAGCAGACGATCGTCTCCGAGACCAACTTCGACGTGCTCGGCGGCAACGCGCTCACGGGCGACCTGATCACGGCGGGCGATGAGCTCAGCGCGATCCATCTCGCGCAGGGCGCCGCGCTCGCGGTCAACCTCACGACCGACGCAGCGCTGCGCGCGCGCTTTACCGCGCTGCATGCGGTGCTCGCGTATCCCTGCACGCTCGGCATGACGGGCGACGATGTGCTCACCGCGGCCAGCGTGTGCGTGCAGGTCTACAACGCGTCGGTCGGCTTCTACAACCACGGCGCGAACTACCACGCGCCGAATGCCCCCGCGGCGTTCGCGCGCGAGCGGCTGTGGCGCACCTACATCGACTCGGGCCTCGACGACGCCGCGATCCGCGCGCAGGTCGCGTCGATCGCGGGCTGGGTCAACAGCCGCCGCACGCTCTTCGTCGACCGGCAGCTGATGATCCTCGACAACCAGGACGCATCCGCCGCGCAGGCGAACTCGATCCTCGCGTGGCTCTCGCGCATGCCCGCCGAGCGCGTGCCGCTGCGGGCGGTCACGATCCGCGATTTCCTCGGCACGGCGTCGCCTGAACTCTCGCTCGACGGCAAGGGCTACAAGATCAATGTGGTGAGGGACCGCCCGGCAAGCTCCAGCGAGCCGCCGTTCCCCGCGCCGTACGACGGCTGGCTCTGCGACATCTTCGCGCAGGTCACCGCGCACGAGGTCACGCACGTGCTCGACTCGGCCTACATCTACGGAAACCCGCAGCGCGCCGCGCGCCGCGCCGCGTTGCTCGCCGATGCGGGCAACGATCCGCTCAACTACCTCCGCAGCGGCTTCGAGCCGGGGTTCTTCCAGGTCAACCAGCTCGAGTTCATCGCGTCGATCGCCAACCAGTGGGTCGCGGAGAGCGACCTCTGCTTCCGCCTGGGCAAGCTGCGCTTTGATGCTGGACGCCGCCAGCCGATCGAGCAGGCGCTGTTCTTCGCCGACATGTTCTCGACGGGCAACACGGTGCCGTTCTTCCGTTGCCGCAAGAACGGCACGATCAGCACGCGCACCGCGACGCTCGCGCGCGACGCGCAGGGCAGGATCATCTCGGTGATCGACGGCAGCGTGGCGTTCCATGTCACCTACGACGCGCAGGGTCATGTGGCGACGGTCGCTGAAGTCGACCAGGACTGCGACGGCGACGGCGTGGCCGATGTCGACGAGATCCTGTTCCTCGATACCGCCGCCGACACCAACTTCGACATGCGCATCGACGGCTGCACGGGCTTCAACGACATCAACCATGACGGCGTGATCGACGGATCCGACCTCGCGTGGCTGCTCTCGCGCTGGGGCCTGCTGGCCGTGGCCGCGCCCGAGGCGGATCTCGACCAGGACGGCGTCATCGGCGGTGGCGACCTTGCGATCCTGCTCAACAACTGGGGTCCGGTCAACTGACGCGGCGGCCGAGGCGCCATCGGCAAAACGACACACGCTCGGCGCGGGCCGAGCGTGTGTGTGTTGATGAGTCGTCGTTGCGTCATGCGTCTGGAGCCTGCGCTATCAGGGGCCCAACCAAATAAACTGCCCGTATCCCGCAGGGAGCTGCACATGCGCCCTGTGAGCCTCGGCGCGAATGCGCGCGAGCAGCGTGGGCAGCACCTGGTTCCAGGTCGGGATCGCGCCGGTCATCGCCCACTGCACGCGCTCCGTGCCGATGGCAAAGCCCGAGCGAGTCACTTCGCCGAGCTCGAGCGTGAGGCCGCCGCGCGTGAACTCGATCGACACCGTGGGGAATCCGACATTGTTGCGCGGATCGAAGAACCAGCCCGAGCCATCACCTGCCGCGAGGGCCTCTGCGTGCGGGCGATAGGTGACGCGGCTCGGGTCGAGGCCGAAGACCGCGAACGCCGGAGGCGCGTCGCCGCCGTTGCCATTGAAGATCGGCGCGACGGCATCGGTCGTGGTGAACGACAGGCCCTCGCGCGGAAGCCCGCAGGCCTGCACGAGGAACTGCAGCGCGGCGTCGAGGCTCGTGAACGCCTGGGTCTGCCCGTTGGTGTCGCCCAGGATCACGAAGCCGATGGTGAACATCGGCAGGACGCCTGGGTTCGTACGGTGCTCGATGTCGCCCACGCGCGCGGCGCGCTGCAGCCGCCACTTCGAGCTGCCGGTGACGACAGCCATCTCGTCGTCGAAGCGGATTCCGCCGTTGACGGAGTTGTCGCCCGTGAGGAGCGAAAGTTCGGCGAGCCGTGCGCACTGCATGGCGCTGGCGTACCGCGCGAACCGGCGCTCGGCCTCGGTGGCGTAGGAGCCGCCGCCTTCGCCGCCTTCGTCATCACCGCCGTCGGCACGCGCGGTGGGGAGGTTGCCGATCAGCGGAAGCGCTGCGCCCATGCCGGCGCCGTACACGAGGAGGTCGCGTCGAGAGATGCTCATGGGTCCGAGCATGACGCGCGGCGACCGCCGTATCAAGACAATTGCAGCGCGAATGCACGCGCCGCGCGCACGAGCGCGACGCGCAGCCAAGCGGGCCAGCGGTCTCGCGAGCCACAATCGACGACTGCGAAACGACTTGACGCTGGCGCGCACGGGCAATGAGCCCAAGTCCGGGGCCTGGGGTTCGAACTTGGCTATCTTCCCTCCGCGCCATGAAATGCATGAACTGCGGATCCGATTTCGGCACGCCCTACTGCGGCCAGTGCGGCCAGGAAGCCGCATCGGGCAAGGTCACCGTCGCCGAGATGAAGCGCTCGTTGCTGCGCGCGTTCAGCCTCGAACGCGGATGGCTCCACACCGTGTTCGACCTCTGCGTGCGGCCGGGATCCATGCTGCGCGACTACCTCGGGGGCAAGCGCATCGTCTACATCGGTCCGGTCAAGTTCGCGCTGACCGCCGGCGCGGTCTACCTGATCGCGATGGGCGCGATCCATGTGCCGTCGCCCGCAGGCGCGACCGCCGGCGAGGAACGGGTCCTCGAGCTGTGGAACGAGTTCTACCAGCGCTTTGGCCAGCCGCTCTTTCTGCTCGCGGCGCCGTTGATCGCGCTGGCGACCCGCGTGCTCTTTCCCGCGCGCGGCTATTCGTTCGCCGAGCATCTCTCGATCAACCTGTACATCCTCGGCTTGCAGACGCTGGCGTTCACGCCGATCTTCGCGATGGCGTACTTCGGCTCGAACGCCTTCATGGTCGCGTACGCGCTGGGTGTGGCGATGATGCTCGCCTACTTCGCCTGGGTGATCCGGCAGGTGCTGGCCGAGCGCTGGTGGACGGCGATCCTCGGCGGGATGACCGCGGCCGTCGTGGCGAGCCTGGCCTACTTCGCGATCGTGCTGCCGTTTCTCGTGCTCTTTGCGCGGGTGAAGGGCGTGGCGCTCTTCTAGCGGCAGGCGTGCGCGTTCAACCAAAGCCTCAACGACAACGCCGCAGGCGCGTGCCTGCGGCGAGCTGTAGGACGCACGCAACGCGGCGGTTTAGCGGCGGGCCACGGAGCGGACCGTCCACTGCCATCGCTTGTTCGGCCTCGCTCTCGCGTTGAAGCGAGCTGTCTCGCGCGCAGGCACTCGCCCGCGCAGGACCTGCTCAGCCCTTCATCGCGTTGATCATGTGGTCCATCGCGACGGCGTGCTCGTGCTGCGGGCTGAACAAGATGACCTCGGAGTCCTTGACCGCACGGACGCTGTGGCCGGGCGGCCAGTAGAAGAGGTCGTTCTCCTTGCAGATGTCGACCTTGCCATCGATGTACGTCACCACGAGTTCGCCGGAGATCATGTAGCCCCAGTGCGGCGCGTGGCAGGCGTCGGCCCTGAGGCCCTTGAGGAGCGGCGCGATGTCGGTTCCAGCGCCGAGGGAGAAGTACTCGCCTCCCATCTTGCCGAAACCGGTCGCGTCGCCGAAGTCGGTTGCGACACGCGCGACGGCGCCGGGAACGTTGATCTTGGCGGGAATCTGATCCTTGGGAATGCGCATGACAGGCTCCTGTTTCGGTTGCTCGAACAGTTTCAATCCGCTGCGGAGACCCAACAGTCATCCATGAGCGCCCCGCAGGCTCGAAAGGACGATGGAGAATGCAAGGCGGAATCTACTCTCGATGCTTCACTGAAGCCAGAAGTGAAGCATGAGTCTTTGATTTGGATCAACCATCAAGGACGCCGGAAGCAGCCTGTGCGCGCGCGGCCTCAACAACGGCCACGCCAACGCCCATGCCAACGCCCACGCCAACGCCAACGCCCATGCCAACGCCACCACCAACGACAACGCCGCAGGCATGTGCCTGCGGCGTTGACTGAGTGGACCTGATCGGGCTCGAACCGACGACCTCTTCCATGCCATGGAAGCGCTCTCCCAATTGAGCTACAGGCCCAGCAAGTTGTCCCGCGCCGCGCTGTTCGAGCGGCGGGGTCGGAAGGGTAAGACAAACCCCGATCGTTCGCAAGCGGTTTGTCCGAGGTCGGCGGGCAATGCAATTCGCTCGCCCGCACAGAGCGACCTTTGATGGGTTGGGCCCACATGGCTCGCGTCAAGACCGCGTTATCGCGCGCGGCGGGTGGGTTTCGCGGCGCGTGATGCGCGCGTCGCGGTGGCACTCGCCCTCGGCGCATCCGCCGAGCGGTCGAGCTTGCCGCCGCGCCATTCGGTCGACAGCAGCGACCAGCACTCGTGGTCGCGCCAGGCGCCGTCGATCTCGAGGAGCCCGCGCAGCACGCCCTCGCGGGTGAAGCCCAGCGCGCGGACGAGCGCGATCGAGCGGCGGTTGGCGGGCAGGATGTTCGCGGCCACGCGATGGAGCGCGCGTTCCTCGAACGCGTGGTCGATGAGCGCGGCGACCGCGTCGCGCATGAGGCCGTGGCCCGTCTCGCCCGCGCCGAGCCAGTAGCCAGTGTGGCAGTCGAGGTTCGGCCACTGCGAGATGCCGCCGAGCGAGACGACGCCGATGATGCGCCCGTCGTCGCGCGCGCAGGCGAGGAGCCGCAGTCGATGTCCGTCGTCGGCGTGCGGTCGGAGCATGCGCTTGAAGCGCGTCGCGAAGCCCGGCTCGCCTCCGCGCGCGGTGCGCGGCATCCACGGCGCGAGGTGCTCGCGCGACCGCGAGAGCATCGCGATGAACGCGTCGCCGTCGCCCTCGCGCGCAAAGCGCAGGACCGTGCGCGTGCCCACGCGCACGACGCCCTCGGCCGCGTCGCGCGCGGACGGCTTGGTCGAGAGCGGCGGGAGCTCATGCGGTGAAATGTCGGCCTGCGCGGTCACGGCGGGAGCGTACGCTGCGCGGATGCGCCATGCAGTCCGACTTGTTGCGTGTGTCGTTGCGTTGAACGCGTCGTCCGTGATCGCCGCGGAGGTCGTGCCGCCCGCGGAGCCTGCTGTCGCGCCGACGAGCGCGAAAGCCGCGCCCAATCCCGCGCCCAATCCCGCGCCCAACCCTTCCGCCGACGTCGCGCGCGAGGCCCGCGCGCGGCACACGCTGCGCGGGATGGTCTGCGCGATCGTGACCAAGGACGGCATCGCGTCGATCGGCGCCGACGGCATGCGCCGCCGCGGTTCGCCCGATCCGATCACCGTCGACGACCGCATGCACCTCGGCTCGTGCACGAAGGCGTTCACCGCGACGCTCGCCGCGGTGCTCGTGGCCGACGGCACGATCAAGTGGGATTCGACGGTGGGCGAGGTGCTCGGCGGCGCCGGGGCTGGGGATGGGGCTGGCGCTGGGGGCAAGGGCGAACCACGCATCAACGACGCTTGGAAGCCCGTCACCCTCGAGGATCTCCTCCGTCACCGCGGCGGCGCGCCCGCCGATCCGCAGCCCGACGAGTGGCAGGCCGCGTTCGGCTGCAAGACCTCGCCGAGCGAATGCCGCGCCGTGTTCGTGCGCGGGATCATCGGCCGCGCCCCGCAGCAGGCGCGCGGCACGCACGTCTACTCGAACCAGAGCTACGCGATCGCGGGGCGCATGCTCGAGGTCGCGGCGGGCAAGGACTACGAAGCCCTCCTCACCGAGCGCGTCCTCAAGCCGCTCGGCATCACCCACGCGGGATTCGGCCAGCCGTCGCGCATCGATCCGAACTCGCCCGTCGGCCACGATCCGCTCGGCATGCCGCTCGACATCGACAACCCCGACGCGATCGCGCCCGCGGGCAAGCTGCACATGCCCGTCGGCGAATGGGCCAAGTTCATCGCGTTCGAGCTCGGCGCGACGCCGCCCAAGGAGCTCGAAGGCGCGGCCAAGCTCCTCGCCAAGATGCAGAAGCCCGGCGAAGAGCTCCCGCACGAGGCGCTCGGCTGGATGACCGCGAACCGCCAGTGGGGCGGCGCGGTGCTCTACCACTCCGGCTCGAACACCAAGTGGTACTGCTCCGCATGGGTCGCGCCTGAGAAGGGTTTCGCCGTGCTCGCCGCGGTCAACCAAGGCGGCGATCGCGCGCAGCGCGCGTGCGACGAGGCGTGCAGCGAGTTGATCAAGCGACACACGGCACCCGCGTCGCCGCCCGCGTCGAAGTAGCGATCGGTTGAATTTCTCAGACTCCTCGCGAACGCGCGTCGGCGCGTGGTCGTAGTTCGCCCGCGCGTGTCGTCGATGCGCGCGAACCGAACTCGCACACTGAGGAGATCCTCCGATGCACAGCGAAAACAACGAGAACCACCGCAGCCGCAAGCAGCGCCCGAGCATCCTTCGCAACGCGCGCTTCCTGCCGTCGCCCGAACTCGAGAGCATGCTCGAGGCAGTGTTCGCCGACGCGACGCGGCCGCAATCGCCGTCGCCGTCGCCTGCGGTCGCCGCCGCCAGCATGCTGATCGACGTGATCGAGCGCAGCGACGGGATCATGGTCGTCGCCGATGTGCCTGGCTTTCGCAAGGACGAGATCTCGGTCGAGTTCGAATGCGACTCGCGCAGGCTCTCGATCGCCGCGAGCCACATCGCCGACACCACGCCAAACGCGGAAACTTGCTGCAGCACCGACGCCGCCACTCCGGCGCCGCGCCCGCTCACGGTCATCCGCGAGCGCACGACCACGAGCGTCCGCCGCGTGCTCTCGATGCCCGCGCGCGTCGCTGGCGACGGGATCAGCGCCGAGCTTTGCGACGGCGTGCTGACCGTAATCCTCCCGTATGCCGCCCTCGACTCGCCGCGTAGGATCGATGTGAACTGATGCCGCACGCGTGACGCGCATCAGCATGATCGACCTCCTGCGACCGAGGGAGATGGGTACCTCGCGCACCAGGTTCCCGTGAAGGGCCCACCGCCGCCGCACCCGGCGGCGGTGGTGTTTTTGCGACGGATCCGCGCGGGTGTGCACCAACACCGCCGTGAGTGTTCACCAACACCGCCGTGAGTGTTCACCAACACCGCCGTGGCATTTCACCAACACCAACCTCGCCACCAGAGGGAGCAGCCGCAGCTGCGACCGCTCAAGCACGCGGCGCGATGATCGCCGCGAGCCTGCCGCTGCACGCGCCATCTCGGCGGTAGCTGTGAAAGCGCCGCGCATCCGCATACGTGCACGGCGGATCGGCGTCGATGTTCGCGCGCGCGACGCCGCAGCGGGCGAGCTGCAGCGCGACGGCCGCGACGAGATCCGCGTGGTGCTTCGGCCCATGCACGCCAGGCGCGACGACGCACTCGGCGAGATCCGCCGCGGCGAGCGCGTCGGCGACCTCGGGCCCGATCTCGAAGTTCGCCGCGCGGATGCACGGGCCGACGGCCGCGATGCAACTTCGGATATCAGCGCCCGCCGCGTGCAGCGCCGCGATCGCCGCAGGCGCGATGCCCGCGACCACGCCGCGCCAGCCCGCGTGCACGGCGGCGACCGCGCCCGACTTCGGACACGCGATGAGGATCGGCACGCAGTCGGCCACGCGAATGAGGATCGCCCCGCCGCCGCGCATGCTCGTGATCGCGTCGGCCGCGGGCCGCGCACGCAGCGCGTCGGCCGACGCGACCACCGAGCAGCCGTGGACCTGGCTCACGTCGGCCACGCGTTCGTCGCGCGCGAGTCCTGCGGCAAGCGCGAATCGCGCGTGGTTCTCGCGGATCGCGTCGTCGTGGTCGCGCGGCTCGCCGTCAGCGATGCGCGCGTTCGCCTGCACGCTCTGCAGGTTGAGCGAATCGAACGGCGCCGCGCTCACGCCGCCGAGCCGCGTCGAGAACGCATGCGCGAATCCCGCCGCGTCGAGCAGCGTGCTGCGCAGGACGACGGCATCGGATCGGTTGGCGCTGGTGGTTTCGACGAGCATGGTTCGCGCGGGCACGGCGCTCTATCGGCTGTTCGCGGCTTCGGCGTAGAGGACGACGACCATCGCGTCCTCGCCGAGCGGCGGAAGTCCGCCCTCGACATCCTGCGGCGGGCGCGACGGCTGCTGCGGATTGTCGGCGGTGTTGTCGAAGCCGAGCCGCGCGACGATCGTCGAGCCCGCGGTCACGCGTTGCGCGCGCGTAAAGACCCACGGCTCCGCGAACGCCATGCGGTAGTCGGGCACCGTGAGCAAGCGCGTGGGCGCTGCGTTGCCGGCCGCGCGCGCGTCGTTCCGCACGTCGTTCCGCACATCGTTCCGCACATCGATCTCCGCGCTGCGCAGGAACGCGCCGCCCTTGACGATCACCGCGACCACGTCGATGTCCGCGCGCGCGGCGTGCGTGAACTCGATGGTCGAGCAGGTGTCCGCGCGCAGCAGCAGCGATTTTGCGGGGATCGCGAGCGCGCGCACGGGCCGCGTGTCGTCGGCACCGGCGGGGATCCACGCGACGCGCGGCAGCACGCGCGCGGCGCGGCCGATGGGTTCGCCGATCGTCTCGATCGCGATGTCGCCCGCGGGGACCTCGAAGCAGAATCCAGGCGGCAGCTCGAAGCTCGGGCGCACGATGCTCAGTGCACCCAGCGCGCCGCTCGGAACGAGGCCGACGTTCCCCATCGCCTCGAAGCCGCCGTCGTCGCCCGCGTCCAGCACGCGCATCGTCCCGCGCGGATCCGCCGCGAGAAACATCATGCGGATCGGCAGCTGCGCGCGCGCGCCGGGGTCGGCCACGCGCACGCCGCGCACGCGCGCGGCCGACGGATTCGGCGCGAGGAATGTCCGCACGCGCGCGCCGCCCGATGCGGGCATCGTCCACGCGCGCGCGGGCGCGATCGCGTCGTGCGCAGGCGCGGCGCGACCATCGGTGCTCGGCTTGATCGCATCAAACGCATCCGTCGCGCCCGCAGCGAGCGCCGCGAGCAGCGTCGCGCGATCCTCGCTCGAAAGCCGCCGATCCGCGACGAGACCGTCCGCGCTCGGCAGCGCGATCGAAGGCGGCATCGTTCCGTCCTCGACGAGCATCGACGCGAGCCGGCGGTTGCGCACGATGCGCTCGGCGGAATCAAGCACGAGCGGCGCGGAGCCGTTCGTCCCGTGACACGGCAGGCAGCTGCGCGTGAACACGCGCGCCGCCGCGTCGCCGCCGCCGTCAGCGCGTGCGACGCACGCACTGACCGTCACCGCGAGGATGGCAGCGGCTCGGTGCAACATCGCTACTCGATAAAGCATCCCACGGCCTTCGGCTGCGGCGACGCGATCGCGCGTCCCTCGCTCGCCGCGCGCATCGCGTCGAGCAGGTCGTTCGAGGTCGCGCCCGCGCGGCGTCGGCCGATCGCGGCGTAGAGGTCGTTCACGCGGCCGAGGTAGAGCCGCTCGAATCCGCCGCGGCCGTCAAGCCGCAGCAGCGCGGCCTCGGGCGTCACGGTCGCGCCCACGCGGCGCGTGAGTTCCTTCGATCGGTCGGCGAGCACCGCGATGTGTCCCTCGAGCCCAAAGTCGCGCGCGTGCGCGGCCAGCGCGTCGTCGGTCGGCCAGCTCGCGGGATGCACGGCGTAGAACGCGATTCCGCGCGCCTTCGCCTCGTCCGCGATCGCGACGATCTCGGGCATCATCGCGTTCGCGATCGGGCATTCGTGCGAGATGAACACCAGCGCGACCAGGCTCCCGCGCGCGCCGTCGAGCGGATGCGCGTCGGCTTTGGCGGCCGGCTCGTTCACGGCGTGCAGGCTCAGCGGCGCCGAAGCACAGCCGCACGCAGCAAGCGTGACCAGCAGAATGAACGCGTGCAGCATCGATCCGCGCATGGCGCGCGATGGTACGGAGTCATCGGCGGTTGCGCGCTTGGCTCAGCCCGTCCAGCCACCGAGCACGGCGGCGAGATCCGACGCGGCGACGATGCCGTCGCGGTCGATGTCCGCGGGTCCGCCCGCGCTGCCCCACGCGCCGAGGACCAGCGAGAGGTCCTGCGCATCGACGCGACCGTCGTGGTTCACGTCGGCGGGATTCGCCGGAGCGCCCGTGACCGTGATCGACGCCGACATCCCGAAGATGCAGTGCGGCGCGCAGTAGTAGGGCACCGTGGTTCCCGCGGCCGAGGCGGGGACCGTCCAGGTGAAGCTCGTCGAGGTCGGCGTCAGCAGGCCGTCGAACTGACCGTCGGCGGTGCAGACCGCGCCGCTGGTGACGGTGTGGAAGCCCGCGGTGTACACCCAGCGCACCGTGTCGCCGGGATTGACGGTCACGCTCGACGGCGTGAACACGAGACCCGACTGCGTGATCACGTGCTCGACCGGCGGCGTGGTCACGGTGATCGTGCCCGTCATGCCGAAGATGCAGTGCGGCGCGCAGAAGTACGGGATCGTGCTGCCCGCGGCCGAGGCGGGGACCTTCCACACGTATTGAGCCGACTTGAGCGAGAGAATGCCGTCGAACTGGCCGTCGGGCGTGCAGTTCGCGCCGCTGGTGACGGTGTGGTAGCCGCCCGTGTAGACCCAGCGGATCGTGTCGCCGGGAGCGACCGTCACGCTCGACGGGCTGAAGGCGATGCCCTTCTGGTTGATGACGTGTTCGGCCGCATGGGCGCTGGAGAGCGTGCCCGCGAGCGCGAGAACAGCGAACGCGACGGGGAGTCGAGCCATCGTGAGCATGAGATACCTTTGCTTGGTAGGTCCTTGGAAGCCGAGAACATGGGCCGAAAATGCGCCGCAGGGCGCGGGGAGAGATGAAAGCACTCTGCCTGCGGTTCGGCGGCGGTCCACTCAATCTCGCCTTTGCCGTCGACTTCTTGCGGTTGCCGCGCGGGGGTGCGGCTTGGATGCGGTTTTTCTCCGCCACATGCCGCAGCCGCCGAGCGGACGCCGTTGGATTGGACCGCTATTCTCCGCGCATGAGCCTCGATCTCCTCAAGAGTCCTCGCAGTCTTGTTCGCGCGCAGTTCCGTCGCCGCGCCCCGCTCGTAGTTGCATTCGTCACATGTGCCGCGCTTGCCGCGTGCGGCAACGGCACCACGCGTGGCTATCCGCCCGAGCCGCCGCCGTACGAGCCGCCGGCCGCGACGATCGTCAAGGCCAAGGACCCCAAGTTCGAGCCGCTCATCAAGGCGCTCATCGCGCAGCGCAAGGCAGGCAAGGCGCTCGCCGACTTCAAGGTCAACGGCAAGATGGATGAAGCGCAGCAGAAGAAGTACACCGAGCTCTTCGGCAAGGCGATGGACCTGCGCACCGAGATGACCAAGGTCATCGAGGCGGCGCAGCTCGTCGCCGAGGACAAGGTCACCTGGAGCCAGATCAGCGCGCTCGACGACGCTCGGCTCGAGGCGCTGCTCAAGCCGTAAGAATCGCGACAGGATCATCGCCGCACCAAACACACGAGCCCGCGCATGTCGCCGACATGCGCGGGCTCGGATTGTTTTTGAGTCACGGCGTGCGTCGCGTTACTGCAGTTCAGGCCGCACGATGCCCGGCAGCAGGATCGACGCCATGAAGCGGAACGCGGGGCGGTTGCCCGTCTCGGTCACGAAGTGCTGCGGCACGGATCCGCCGTTGGGCATCATCAGCTCCTCGAGCTGCTTGTAGATGATGTTCGGCGCGTCGACCGAGCCGTCGAGATACGAGAGATTCACGCGGCCGCGGTTCCACAGCGCGGGCGTGTCGATCCACAGGCCGCCCGAACCGGTCGGCGGGCCGACCTCGATCGCGAAGCCCTGGAAGTTGTAGCCGTAGAAATCTTCCTCGGCGATCGTGAGCATCGTGCGCGACGGCTGCGGGATCTGCGACAGCGTCACCGTCTTGAACTGCGTGTTGCGGAACTGCTCTGGCGAGTCCGCCGATTCGGGATCGGGGAACGGGTACCAGTCGTCGGCGCGGTGCGTGTAGTCGTTGTCGCCGACGCCCACGAACGCGCTGAACGAGTACGAGCGCACGCGGCCGGTCGGGTCCATCGGCGAGACGTACGCGTTGTCGTTCTTGTCGAGGTACTTCCAGAGCGCGCCTTGCTCGAGGCTCTTGCGCGTCTCGACGCCGCCGACGGTCGCGCCCGCGGTGTTGACCCAGCAGTTGCCCGAGCCGCGCATGTTGCCCGCAGGCGGATACGAATCGGTGCGCGGGCTGACGAAGCGACCGTTGTTGTCGGTCGCGTACGACTGGTTCGCGAGCGCGAGCTGACGCTGGTTCGACAGGCACGCGGTGGCGCGCGCCTGCTGCTGGACGCTCTGGATCGAGACCAGGATCAGCGCCAGCACGATCGCGATGATCGTGATGACGAGCAGCAGCTCCACCAGCGTGAAGGCGCGGCGGGAAACAGCACGGGTCGACTTCTTTGCAATGTCAGGTGCGTAAGCCAACATAAGTCCTCCGAGTGTACTACGGCAGACCGAGATCCTAGATGCTTGCGGTCGTTCGGGCGACGCCCGAACCGTCATTTGGAAACCCGTTCGAAAGCGCATAACTTGCCCCGCGCGATGGCGACCGACATGCAACCTACCCCGCCGGCGGGCGACGCCTCGAGTTCGGGCTCCGACGCGGCCTCCAACGCAGCCTCCAACGCGGCATCGCGCCGCGCCGTGGCGCTGGTCGTCACCGTCGCCGCCCTCGGCTACTTCGTCGACATCTTCGACCTGCTGCTGTTCGGGCTCGTCCGCAAGGCCTCGCTCACCGAAGTCCTCGCCCCGCAGCTCGTGGGCAAGACCGCCGAGCAGGTCGACACGCTGCTCGCCGAGAAGGGCGTGCTCCTCGACAACATCCTGCAGACGACGGGGCTCCTCGTCGGCGGCCTCGTGTGGGGCGTGATCGCGGATCGCTTCGGGCGCCTCAAGGTGCTGTTCGGCTCGATCCTCGCGTATTCGCTTGCGAATCTGCTCAACGCCGCGGTCACCGATGTCGACCCGAACGGCGCGCTCGGGTTCTTGCACGCCGTCGGACTCGGCAGCGCGATCAACCAGTATGGCCTGCTGCGCTTTGTCGCGGGCTTCGGCCTCGCGGGCGAACTCGGCGCGGGCATCACGCTCGTCTCCGAACTCGTGAGCCGCGAGCGCCGCGGTTTCGCGACGACGATCGTCGCCGCGGTCGGAATCCTCGGCGCCGTTGCCGGCTACTTCACGCAGCTGTGGCTCTCGTGGCGCGGTGCGTTCGTCGTGGGCGGCGTGCTCGGGCTTGCGCTCCTCGGGCTGCGGATCGGCGTGGTCGAGAGCGGGCTGTTTCTCCGTGCGGAGCACGCGCATGTCCGCGGGCGCGGCGCGTTCTGGAAGCTCGCGTGGCCGCCCGCGCGGCTCAAGCGCTACGCGTCGACGGTGCTCATCGCGGTGCCGATCTGGTTCGTGGTCGGCACGCTGGTCAAGTACTGCGACCGGATCATGCCGAGCCTCGGCCTGCCGCTCGACCAGAAGCCGAGTCCTGCGCGCGCGATCATGTGGTGCTACGTCGGCCTCGCGGCCGGCGACCTCGCGAGCGGGCTGCTCAGCCAGTGGCTGCATTCGCGGCGCCGCGCGATCGCGGTGTTCCACACGCTCACGGTGGTGGCGCTCGTCCTGTACTTCACGGTGGCGGCGAGGTCGATCGACGCCTTCTACGCGGTGATCTGCTTCGCGGGCTTCGCGAGCGGCTACTGGGCGGTGTTTGCGACGATCGCCGCCGAGCAGTTCGGCACGAACCTGCGCGGCACCGCGGCGACGACCGCGCCGAACATCGTCCGCTGGTCGGCTGCCTGGACGGGCGGCCTCTGGCTCTGGCTCGGCGGCACGCTCGATTCGCAGTGGAAGGCGGCCGCGCTGGTCGCCGCGGTGATCATGCCAATCGCCATGATCGCCGTGCTCGGACTCAAGGAAAGCTACGGCTCCGACCTCGACTTTGAAGAGGAGTGAGCCGCCGCCGCGCTTGTCGCGCGACCTCGCGCATAGAGTCGGCTTCTGCTGTACGCTCCGCCGCCGAGGTTCAACCGCCTCGAGATCTCAACACCATGGCTTCTCTCCGCACCCGCATCTCCCGTGTTCTTCTCCCCGTCGCACTCCTCGCGTCGAGCCTGCTCGCTGCGTGCTCGTCGGTCCCGAAGGGCGAGGGCACGTACCTCATCAACGTGACCGCAGCCGACGGCGGCAAGCCCGTCAGCGGCGTCGAGATCATCGCCACCGGCACCGGCGGCCGCATGCGCAGCGGCGTCCCCGAGAAGGCGACCACCGACGAGGACGGCAACGCCTCGCTCATGTTCGGCAACTGGGGCTCGGTCGACCTGCAGCTCTACGCGGGCAACGCGACCGAGCGCTGGCTCGTCGCGCAGGACCGCGTCGCGGTCAACGGCGGCAAGTCGAGCGTGAATCCGTTCCGCCTCATCCTCGGAGCGGGCCGCAGCGGCGGCAACGCGCTCTACAACCTCTCGATCACGCGGGTTGAGAAGGGTGGGAAGGTCGACAATTAGGGAGCGCTCGCGCCGTGCGCGCGCTCGCTTTGGCAGGAGCGGCGGCTGCTTCCTCAAATGAGCGGTCGCAGCTGCGGCTGCTTCCTCTGGCAGGAGCGCGCGGCTGTGGCAGGGACTACGAGCCTGCAACCAACTCAATGAAACCCCCAGCGGCCGCAGCGATGCGGTCGCTGGTCTTTTTCAGGTTGCGCAGGAAGACCTCGTGCGTCGGTTCGTGATGGTCGACCAGGTCGGTCACGCCCTTGAGCGCGGCGAGCGGCACGCGCTCTTCGCTGCAGACGACCGCGAGCGACGCGAGCTCCATGTCCTTGGCCAGCGTGCGCGCGCGCGCGAAGAGCGCGAGCTCATCCGCGGTCGCGTCGAGGCTCGAGCCGCTTGATGCAAGGCCGATGCGCCCGCCGACGCGCGCGGCGATCGCGGCGAGCTGCGCGTCGTTCGGCGAGAGCCGCGTGTGCGCGCGGACGAGCGCGTCAAAGCCCGGCAATTCCACGCGCGCGTCGTGGAACATCGCATCGCGCGCGACCACCAGATCCGCGATCCCGAGGCCCTGCGACTCGAACCCGCCGGCCGTGCCCATGTTCAGCACGAGATCCGGCCGTCGCGCCGCGATCGCGCGCGTGAGCGCCGACGCCGCGTGCACGGGTCCGAGCTTGTCGACGCGCGTGATTGCGCAGGTTCCGGGCGTCAGCAGCTCGATCTCCGCGCCCGCGACCGTTCCGCGGCCGCCGACGAGCCCGAGCGCGCGCGCGATCGGCTCGGCCTCGCTGTGCATCGCGACAAACAGCAGGATGCGCGACGGCGCGCTCGGAAGCGGGGGAAGCGTGAAGGCCGGCTGGTCCATCAGCGTTGAGACCGCGCGCGGTCAGATCTCGATCGGCACATCGCGCGCAGGCAGCGTGCACTCGATGCCGAGCTCGGTCTTGAGTCGCCCGGCCAGCGCGGCGCGCGCGCTGTCGACGCCGTGGTTGATGAGGACGCGCGCGGGCTTCTGCACGAAGCCTGCGAACCACTTCATCAGGTCGTCCTGGTCGGCGTGGCCCGAGAGGCCCTCGACGCGCACGGTGCGCGCGCGCACGGGCACCGTCTTGCCGTTGAACTGCGCGCGATCGGCGCCGCGCTGCAGCTTCCACGCGAATCCGCCCTCGGGCTGGTAGCCGGAGAGGACGACCGTGCAATCCTCGCGATTGATCGACTCCTCGAGGTGGCGCATCACCGGACCTGCGTCCATGAAGCCGCTGCCCGCGAGGATGATTCCGCCGTGCACCATGCGGTCGATCGCCATCGATTCGCGCTTGGAGAGCACATAGTGGAGTTCGGGGAACCACAGCGGCGCGCCGCCCGCGCGCACGATCTCGCGCGGCTCGTCGGCGAGGTACTCGGGGTGCTTGTAGAGCGCCTCGATGCCGTGCACGGCCATCGGCGAATCGACGTAGACATTGAGCCCGCGCATGAGCTCGCGCGTGCGAAGGCGCGCAAATCGGTGGACGAGCAGCTGCGCGCGGCCGAGCGCGAAGCAGGGGACGATGACCTTTTCCTTCTTTTCCGCGGCGCGCGCGACGATTCCAGCGAGGGTCTCCTCGGGATCGGACGCATCGCGGCGGCGCTCGCCGTTGGTCGACTCGACGATCACGACATCCGCGCCCGCGGGGCGGTGCGGCGTCGCGAGCAGCGCCGAGCGGTCGGGACCGAGGTCGCCCGAGAAGAGCACGGTCTTGCGCGCCGCGCCCACGCCGATCGAGAACTCCGCGCTCGCGGCGCCGGGAATGTGGCCCGCGTTTCGGAAGGTCAGCGCGACATGCGGCGCGATCTTGACCTCGCGGTCGAGCGGCACGCCTTCGATGCGCTCCATCGTGTCGCGGACCTCGGGCGTGTCGAACAGGCGATGCGCGGTCGGGAACTCCGGCGGGCCGCCGGGAGCCTCGCCCGGCATGAGCGCGCGGGACCACGGCGCGGAGCCGTTCGCACGCTCGTAGAAGCGCGCGCGCTGCAGCCGTGCGCTCGAGCGGAGCACGCGGCCGAGGAGCTCGTGCGTCGCGGTCGTGCAGTAGATGCGCCCGCGGAAGCCGAGTTCGGTCGCCATCGCCAGGCGGCCGCAGTGGTCGATGTGCGCGTGGGTGATCACGATCGCGTCGAGCAGCGCGAAATCCACCTGCGGAGCGACGGCGTTGCGCGCCTCGTCGGCGGGCGTGCCCTGGAACATTCCAAAGTCGACGAGGATTCGCGCGCGGTCCGTGCGCAGCAGCGTGCAGCTGCCCGTGACCTCGCCGGCGGCGCCGTGGAACTCAAGTACTCCGATGCTCATCGATCAGTGCGTCTCTCTGCGGCTGCGCGTGTGGGTGGGAAGCGGTCCATGTCGAAGATTTCCTCGAGCTCCGTCCACCATTCGCCGGGCTTGGCGAAGGGCGCGGGCCTCTGGAATGTCCGCATGAGCTCGTCCCATTCGCGGGTCTTCGGGTCGCGCGTGTACGACTGGTAGTCGCGCGCGGGATCGAAGCCGTCGTCGGTCTCGAAGATCATGAAGAGCCGCGTGCCGCCTCGGAAGATGCGCATGCTGCGGATGCCGATGCCGCGCAGTCCGTCGGTCACCTCGGGCCACACCGCGTGGTGATGGCGGAGGTACTCCGCGATCCCCGCGGGGTCGTCCTTGAGGTCGATGGCCTGTGCGAACAAACGCATGGGGAGAGAGTAGCGAAATCGCCCGCGAAAAGCCTGAAGAACCCTTACCCTGCCGCGACCATGGCGAACCCGCGCACCACCAGCGCACCGATCGACTGGCTCGTGCTCACTGCGGCGAATCGCCGGCAGGCGCGCGCGTACGCGTCGCAGCTCGCGTCGCGTGCCGAACGCGGCGTGCTCGCGCGGGCCGAAGGCGTGATCGTCGTGCCCGACGCGCAGGACAAGCGCATCGGCTCGGGCGCGGCGACGGTGCTCGCCCTCGTGCAGGTCGCGCGGCAGCTCGCGCAGCGCACGCGCGGTGCGCGCGATTTCGCGGAACTCTTCGCCAACGCGCGCATCGTCATGCTGCATTCGGGCGGCGACTCGCGCAGGCTTCCGATGTACGCGGCCGAAGGCAAGCTCTTCGCGAGCGTGCCCGTGCGCGCGGCGGGCGCGCGGTGCGGAACGGTGTTCGACGTGCTGCTCGCGGACCTCATGTCGATCGCGCCGCGCGCGGGCGGCGAGGTGCTCGTGGGCGCAGGCGACGCGGTGCTCGGCATCGCGCGCGATCCCGTCGCGTTCGACGGCGAAGGCGTGATCGGCGTCGCGCAGCGCGCGGAAGTCGCGCGCGCGGTCAAGCACGGCGTGTTCGTCGCGGGCAGCGCGGGTGACGAAGTCGCCGCTTTCCTGCAGAAACCAAGCGAATCCGAGCTGCGCGCCGCGGGCGCCATCGCCAAGGACGGGCTCGCGCTCGTCGACACGGGCCTGCTGTCGTTCGACCCGAAGTCGATCGACGCGCTGCTCGCGGGCTGGGGCGTCTCGCTCGCGAAGTCGGGCGAAGTCACGCTCGTGAAGGGCGGCCTCGCCGACCGCGCGTCGCGCGCGGAGCTGCCGCAGGTCGACCTCTATCGCGAGATCCTCATGGCGTTGCCGGCGACGGCGACGCGTGCGGCGTACGCCGATGCTTGCGGCGCGGCATGCGGCGCGGCGCTCGGCGCGCACTTCGACGCGATGCGCGGCACGCGATTCCGCGTCAAGACCGCGGCGCTGAGCGAGTTCCTCCACATCGGCTCGACGCGCGAGATGCTCGAGTCGCTCGTCGGCGCGCAGGCATCGGCGCGCGCGTTCGGCATCGCGCCGGCATCGGTGCCCGCCGCGCCTGCGAGCGTCTCGGGCGCGGGCGAGCTCGTCGCGCTCGACTCGCTGCTTGAATCCGTCGAGGTCGCGCAAGGCCGCGCGCTGGTCGACTCGGTCGCCACCAGGTCGCTCACGCTCGCGGGCGACAACCTCGTCGTCGGCGTCGATCTTCCGCAAGCGCTGGCGTTGCCGCGCGGCGTGTCGCTGTTCGGCGTTCCCGTGCAGGACGACGTGAGCGCGCTCGTTGCCTGCGGACTCGGCGACGACTTCAAGACGCGCCTCGATGCGGGCGGCACGATCCTTGGCGTGGCGTTTGCGGATTTCGCGGTGAAAGCAGGCATTTCCGCCACCGACTGCATCGAGGGCGACGGCACGCTCTGGGACGCGCGGCTCTGGTGCGCGCAGGGCATCGAGGACACGATGTCGCGCATCCGCTGGATGTGGGAAGGCACGCGCGCGCCCGACGAATGGCGCAACGCGCCGCGGCTCACGCTGCGCGAGCTCGTCGACAACGCCGACCTCGAGGCGATCGCCGACCGGCGCGCGCTCGTCGCCGACCAGCTCATGCGCGCGGATCCCGTCGGCGCGCTGCAGTCCGCGGTCGATGCGCTCGACGCGCGCGCGGTGCACGAGCAACTCGTCGAAGGCGCGCGCGAGGATCGCGAGCAGGTCCTCGCCACCGGCGCGCCCGCGCTCGCGCGGGTTGAAAGCCCCGTCGCGCGCGCACATCGCCGCGACGCTTTCGCAGGTTGCAGGCGGCATCGATCGCGAAGTCGAGAAGGGCCTTCGCAAGATCGCGTTCGAGAGCGTCGGCAGCGCGGTGCTCTCGCACTTCGAGCTTCCTGCGCAGCCGCAGCGCGCGGCGATCCTGCACGACCAGGCGGTGTGGACCTCGATGCCGGTGCGCGTCGACCTCGCGGGCGGCTGGAGCGACACGCCGCCGATCTGCAACGAAGTCGGCGGCAGCGTCGTCAACGTCGCGGTCACGCTGCGCGGGCAGCTGCCGATCCAGGTCGTCGCGAAACTCGAGGAAATCCGCAAGGGCGAAGACCCCGTCATCCGCATCACCAGCACCGATCTCGGGCAGACGCGCGAGATCCGCACGATGGCCGACCTTGCCGAGCGCGGCGACCCGACGCGCTGGTCGGCGCTCGCGGAATCCGCGCTGGTTCTCGCAGGAATCGCGCCTTCCGCGCCCAACGCCTCGCTCGCCAAGTGGCTCGAGCATCTCGGCGGCGGACTCTCGCTCACGATGTTCTCCGCGGTTCCCAAGGGCTCCGGCCTCGGCACGAGCTCGATCCTCGGCGCCGCGACCATCCAGTGCCTCGACCGCGTGCTCGGCCGCGAGCGCGCGCCCAACGAGCTCTTCGCCGCGACCAGCGCGCTCGAGCAGATGCTCTCGACGCGCGGCGGCTGGCAGGACCAGGTCGGCGGCGTGCTCGGTGGATTCAAGATCGCGCGCACGCAACCGGGCGCGGTGCAGCAGCCGTCCGCCGAGTCGATCGCCGTGCCCGACGCGCTCGTACACGAGCTGCGCGGCCGTTCGCTCCTCTACTTCACGGGCGAGCGCCGCATGGCGAAGAACATCCTCGAGAACGTGGTCTGGAACTGGCTCGTCCGCGAGCCGAGCGCGGTGAAAGCCGTCGAAAAGCTGCGCGCCAACGCCGAGCGCATGCGCGTCGCGCTTGCCAAGGGCGACCTCGACGCGACCCTCGCGGAGCTCACCGAGTACATGAAGCGCAAGCGCCAGATCGATCCCGGCAGCTGCCCGCAGTCGTTCGACGACCTCGCCGCGCGCTGGAAGGACGAGCTCGCCGCCTGGTGCTTTGCCGGCGCGGGAGGCGGGGGATTCATGCTGCTGGTCGCCAAGGACGCGGCCGCCGCCGAGGCGCTGCGCGACAAGATCGAGCGCGATCCGCCGCATCCGCGGGCACGCGCGTTCGACTTCGAGGTCGATCCGGTCGGGCTGCGCTGCTGCGTGCTCTAGAGCCGCGCGCGCCGCGACCGCAGCCGCCGTAGGATGCGCCGATGTCCGCAACCCACGATCCGCAAGGGAAACCGCTCGCGCAGAGCCGTCCGTGGCTCACGGTCGCCGGCTGCCTCGGCGGCGGCATGATCGCGATCGCGCTTGCGTTCGCACTGCTGATCGCGGCGGTCGTGGTGTTCGTGTTCTTTCCCGAGATCGTCGGCATGGGCAAGCCTGGTCCGACCGCGTTCATCAACGCGATCGGCGAGCTGCGCAAGGCGCCGGCGCTGCGTGTCGGCACGCGCGAGATCGCCGTGCACGTCGACGCGTCCGTGCCGACCGAGACGACGATCCGCGCGTGGCTCGTGCCCGTCGGCCCCGGCTGGAAGGTCGAGGTCGGCCGCACCAAGGTGGATGTCTTCGCGCCAGGCAACACCGTGCAGTACATCGTGCCGCTCGAGATCGACGGCAAGAAGCTCGAGACGCCGGTGAAGTTCGGCCACGCGAAGCCGGATGGAACCGCGGGTGGCGCAGCCGACGACCAGATCTGGACCGTCACGCTCCCGCCGCCGCGCGTCGACCAATCGCTCGTCGAGGTGCAGAGCGATCCGCGCAAGATCCGCATCGAGGTCGACCGCGACTGGGTCGATCATGTCGTGGGCGACGACAAGGCGAAGGAAGCCGCGCTGGCGTCGATCCGCGCGGCCGTCGTCAAGCAGGCGTCGAGCGAGACCGCGACCTTCGAGGTGCGCGAGAAGGGCCGCGCTGTCGTCGCCGACATGATTCGCGCGCTGCTGCCCGAGCAGTTCCGCGATCGGAGGATCGTCGTGCGCTGGTCCGACGAACCTGCGGCGGATTGATCGCGCGCACTGCTACATTGCGCGGATGTCGCGCGCAGTCACATTTCGCAAGTCGCTTCTCGGTCGGAGCCTGCTCCTTGGCGTGCTGCCCGCAGCTGCCGTCGTGTTCGTGATCGTGGGCATCAACTCGTTCCGCGCCTGGAACAACGTGAACGCGCGCTTCGAGACCGACCTCCGCGCCGCGACCGAGCTGGCCGTCGGCGAGATCGACCTCCGCAACCAGCGCAACATCGACATGGCCAGGATCCTCGTCGCTTCGCAGGAAGCAGCGATGTTCGGCCGCCGCGCCGAGACGCTCGACATGCTCGAGAACGTGCTGCGCTCGAACCCGAGCATCTGCGGCACCTACGTCGCGTACGAGCCCGACGCCGACGGCGCCGATGCGCTCGGCGCGCAGGAAGGCGTGCCCGCCAACGCGCTTGGCGCGGGCGGCCGCTTCTTCGCGTATGTCAAGCGCGACGCGAAGTCGCCCGACGGCATCCAGATCGAGCCGCTCGTCGAGCCCGTCGGCGAGGATGGGCTCTGGTACCTGCTGCCCAAGGAGCGCGCGCAGCGTTCGGGCGTCGCCGATCCGGTGATCACCAAGCCGTACAACTATCGCGGCGCCGACATCATCGAGCACGTGGTCCCGATCGTCGTGAAGGGCAAGTTCGTCGGCGTCGCAGGCGTCGACGTGGCGCTCACGGGCCTGCAGGAACGGCTCAAGGACATCAGCCAGCGCCTCGGCGCGGATGTGTTCATCGAGACGCGCGGCTACTTCGTCGCGGCCACCACCGATGGCGAGAAGGGCACGAGCCTCCGCACCACCAGGGTCGCGGAATCGCTGCTTTCGCCCGTGTTTCGCGACATCGTGGTCCACGGATCCAGGCCGTGGGAGGCGATCGACCCGATCCTCCACGAGGAGTGCGTGTATCTCGCGGCGACCGTGCCGACGGGCGAGTGGCGCGTGCTTGTTCGCAAGCCCACGCGCGTCGCCACGGAGGCGGTGACGACCACGATCATCGGCAACGTGCGCACCGCGGTGATCGGCGTCGTCGTGATCCTCGTGCTGCTGTCGGTCGGCGCTGTCTCGATCAGCCGCCGCGTGCGCGCGGCCAAGGGCATCGCCGAGCGCATCGCCGGTGGCGATCTTTCCGGCGGAAGCGCCACGGCGCTCGAGTCGAAGGCCGCGACCGGCGCCGACGAAAGCGCCGAGCTCGTGCGCGCGATGCATCAGATGAACGACGAGCTCGTGTCGATCGTGTCCGCCGTCCGCGGCGCATGCGTGCGGCTCGCCGCCACGAGCGCGCAGCTCGCGGCCACCAGCCACGAGCAGCGGGCGACTGTCGGCGCGTTTGGCGAATCGACTTCGCAGATCGCCGCCGCGATCCGCGAGATCTCCGCGACGGGCATCGCGCTGCAGCGCACGATCGAATCGGTCGACGCAGGCGCACGGCGCGCGAGCGAGTCGGCGGCGAAGGGCCGCACGCGGCTCGATTCGGTGGCGTCGTCGATGTCGCGCCTCGATGTCGCGACCAGCGAGATCGCAGGTCGCCTCGAGATCATCGCCGAGAAGGCCGCCGCGATCGGCACCGTCGTCGTGACCATCACCAAGGTCGCCGAGCAGACGAACCTCCTCTCCGTCAACGCGGCGATCGAGGCCGAGAAGGCCGGCGACGCGGGCCTCGGATTCCTCGTGGTTGCCCGCGAAATCCGCCGTCTCGCCGACCAGACCGCGGGTGCGTCGCTCGACATCGAGCGCATCGTCGGACAGATGCAGTCGTCGGTCACCGCGGGCGTCGAGGAGATGTCGCGCTTTACCGGCGAGATGCGCACGGGCACGGGCGACGTCCAGCAGATCGTCGGCGACCTCGGCGGGATCATCGCGCAGATCGACGCGTCGTTCGCAAGCTTTGGCGAGGTGCGCTCGGGCATGACCACGCAGGCGATGGGCGTCTCGCAGATCGAGCAGGCGGTGATGCAGGTCGCCGCGGGCGCGCAGCAGTCGTCGCGCTCGGCGGTCGAGTTCGGCCGCGTGGCCGATGAACTCGCGCACGCAGTCGCGGTGCTGCAGGACGCGGCGGCGCGCTTCAAGCTGCGCGAGGAATCCGCGGCAACGACCGAGGAAGGCGCCGCGTAACGCGGGAACCACGCGATGCACGTCCTCTTCACCATCGTCAACGAACGCCGCTTTGCGATCGATTGCGCGGAGATCATCGAGGTCCTGCCCGTGGTGTCGCATCGGCCCGCGGGCACGGGCCCCGCATGGCTGCTCGGCCTGATCAACGTGCGCGGCGAGCTGCTGCCGCTGGTCGACCTCTCGGTGATCGTCGACGGCAAGCCGACGCAGCCCAAGCTCGCATCGCGCATCGTGGTGCTGCGGCTCGAGACGGAGCTGTTCTCGTCGCAGGCGACCAAGGTCGGACTGCTCGTGCCCGAGATCGCGGGGCCTGTCATGCGCGACTTCGATGCGGCGGGAGTGCACGCGGGCTTTGCCTTCACGGGCGGCTCGCACCTCGGGCCGACCATCGCCGACGAGGACGGCATGGTGCAGCTGCTGCGCTGCCGCCGCATTCTCGAAGGCGACGCGGCGCTCAGGCAGCTGCCTGCGACCGCGTGGGAACAGCCGTGAGCGACCAGGCCGTCGCCGCCGCCGCCGATGCGCTCATCGCGCGGCTGTGCAGCGAGAGCGGCTTTACCACGGAACTCATCTCGCGCGAGCGACTGCTTGGGCATGTGCGTTCGCGCATGGGCGAGCTGCGCGCGAAGGACATCGTCGAGGTCTTCGCGCGCATCGCGAACGATCCGTCGGAGTACGCGCGCGTCGAGGGCGTCTTCGCGCCCGCCGAAACCTGGCTCTTTCGCTACCGCGAGTCGTTCGAGTTCATTCGTGCGTTTGCGGCTGCGCGTGGCGGGCGGCCGCTGCGCGTGCTCATCGCAGGCGCGGGCGGCTGGTGCGAGCCCGTGTCGGTCGCGGTCGCGATCGCGTCGGCCGGCAGCAGCGCGGCGATGGTGGTGTTCGACCGAAATCCCGCGGTCTTCGCGGGTCCGCAGCGATTCGAGGGCATGCATGTGCGCGGTGGCGTTCCCGACTGGGCGGAGCGGTTTCTGCCGAGCGACGGAGATGCGCGCGTCGCAGATCCGCAGATCGGCAGCGCGATGCTGCTGCATGTCGGCGACGTCGCGCGCATCGGCGGCCGGCTTGTCGCGGATTCGGTGCGGTTCGACCTCGTGCTCTTTCGCAACGTCGCGATCTACATGAGCGAGGCGCCGCGCGCGGCCGCGTTTCGCACGCTGGCGGCGCTGCTCGTCAAGGACGGCGCGCTGATGGTCGGTCACGCCGAGGTGCGCGCGGCGTGCGACGCGACGGGGTTCGTGCCGTCGACTTCGGCGGGCGCGTTCGCGGTGGTCGCGCCGAACGCGCAGTCGCAGCCGCTGCCGAGCGCGGCCGATCTCGCGCGGCTTGCCGCTGCGGCTGAACCGCCTCAGCGGGCGGCGCAATCGCAGGGCTTTCAAGCGCATGGTCTTCAACCGCATGGTCTTCAACCCCATGGTTTGCCGCAGCAGAACATTCAACCGCACGCCTCGTCGCCGCAGCCCGAGCCGCGCTTTCCCGCGCCGCTGACCCCGGTCGATGCCGCGCGCGTCGCACTTCGCAAGTCGCCGACCGACATCGCGCTGCACCTCAGGCTCGCGCGCGAACTCGAGGCCGCCGGCCAGCTCGGTCCCGCGATGGACGCCGTCGTGCGGGCGATCTACCTCGACCGCAGTTGCGAGGAGGCGCTCGTCCTCGCTGCTCGGCTCGCCGACGAGCAGGGCCATCCCGCGGATGCCGAGCGATTTCGCATGAGAGCGTTGCGCGCGCACCTCGATCGCACGCGCGACGACGAAAACGCGTGATACCCTGCAGGACGCGCGCATGGAACAGCCCAAGCCCACCAATCAACCCCGCGGCGACGCCCACGCGCTGACGCAAGCGGACGACGCCAGCCTCGCGCGCATGCGCGCGCTGCTCGACCGTCCGTTGCCCGCCGAGGACATCGCGGCCAACACCGTGCTCGTCGCCTCGAAGGGCGACGTCAAGCTCGGCCGGACGCGCAGCGTGCTGGTGTTCGTGGTCGGCGACGAGCGGCTCGCGCTCGACGCCGAGGCGACCCATCGCGTCGTGCCCGTCACGGCGATCCGCCGCGTGCCGCACCGCACGAACCGCGTCTTCGCGGGCATCGCGAACATTGCCGGCGAGCTGACGCTGGTCGCCAACATCGGCGCCGCCATCGGCATCGAGCAGGGCGCGCAGCAGACGCATTTCATCGTCATCGGCGATGCCGGCGCGCGCTGGGCGTTTGGCGCCGATCGCGTCGAGGGCGTGCGCCGCGTCGACGAGTCGACCGTGCTGCCCGCACCGACCACGGTGCGCCACGCGGCCGACGGCTGCACGAAATCCTTGGTCCCGCTGATCGACGGCGATTCCGACGCGCTCATCCCCGTGTTTGATGCGAAGAAGTTGACGCAGCTGGTGGCAAGGAGCTTCGCGTGATGAACAGGAGCTTCGCGTGAGAAATGGAAGGTTCGCGTGAGCGGCATGGGCGACCTTGGCGGCTTCTCGCTGCACGAACTCTTTCGCGGAGAGGCGGAGGCGCATGCCGCCGCGCTCAGCGAAGGCCTCGTCAAGCTCGAGGGCACCAGCGATCCTGCGACCGTCGAGCCGTTGATGCGCGCCGCGCACTCGATCAAGGGCGCCGCGCGCGTGATCGGCCTCGACATCGCCGTCAAGCTCTCGCATGCGATGGAGGACGTGCTCGTCGCCATGCAGAAGGGTCGCGAAACCATCGCGCCGTCGCGCATCGACCAGCTGCTCAAGGGCACCGACATGCTCGCGTCGCTCGCGCGCATCGACGAGGCGAGCGTCGCGAGCTGGACTGCCGAGAACGATCCCGCGGTCGACGAACTCGTCGCGTTGCTGCGCGAGCTGCCGCCGGCGGGCGCGCCGAAGCCCGTCGCGGCCGCTCCGGTTGCGGCACCAGTTCCCGCGCCTGCGCCTGTTGTTGCGGCTCCCGTTGTTGCGGCGCCTGTCGTACCAGCGCCTGTCGTAGCGCCCGCTCCCGCACCCACGACCGCCGTGCAGAAGCCCGCGCCGCCGCAGCAAAGCATGCCCGCGCAGCCCGCCGCGCCCGCGGCGACGCGCGTCTCCAGCGTGCGCGTGACCGCGGAAAAACTCGACCGGCTCCTCCAGCTCGCGGGCGAGACGATGCTCGAGTCGCGCCGCCTCGGCGCGATCCGCGATGAAGCGATGGACCTCAAGCGTCAGCTCGTGCGCCTCGAGGACGAGCTCGATCGCGTGCGCGCCACCGTGCGCCGCGCGGGCCTCGATCCCGCGACGATCGCGCCCGCGCGCACGCTCGTCGACGGCGCTCGCGATCGCGTGCTCGGACATCTCCTCACCGTCGAAGGCGCGATCCGCCGCGGCGAGGAGACATCGACGCAGCTCTATCACGAGGTGCTCTCGAGCCGCATGCGTCCGTTTGCCGACGCGACCAGCGCGCTCAGCCGCACGGTGCGCGACCTCGCGCGCCAGCTCGGCAAGGACGCGCGTCTCGAGATCGTCGGCGAATCCGTGCCCGTCGACCGCGACATCCTCGCGCGCCTCGATGCGCCGCTCAATCACCTGCTGCGCAACGCGCTTGACCACGGCATCGAGATGCCCGATGAACGCCGCAACGCAGGCAAGGCCCCGCAGGCCACGCTGCGCGTCGAGGCGCGCCATCACGCAGGCATGCTGCGCATTCGCGTGAGCGACGACGGCCGCGGCATCGACCTCGAGGGCCTGCGCCAGCGCATCGTGCGCCGCTCGCTCGCGACGAGCGACATGGCGGCCGCGATGAACCGCCAGGAACTGCTCGAGTTCCTGTTCCTCCCGGGATTCTCGACCGCGCAGCAGGTCACGGAGATCTCGGGTCGCGGCGTTGGACTCGACGTCGTGCAGTCGACCGCGCGCGAGATCGGCGGCGTCGCGCGCATCGAGACCGAGCTCGGCCGCGGCACGGTGTTCGAGCTCGAGCTGCCGATCACGCTGTCGGTCATGCGCGCGCTGCTCGTCGATGTCGCGGGTGAAACGCTGGCGTTCCCGCTCGCGCGCATCGATCGCGTCGTGCAGCCCGAGGCCGGCGCGATCCGCTCGGTCGAGGGCCGCAGCCAGTTCCTGCTCGACGGAACATCGGTCGGCGTCGTCGACGCGGCCGTCGTGCTCGCGCTCGCCACGGAGCGCCGCAAGGGCGAGCAGGAGCACATCGTCGTCCTCGGCTCGGGCGAGGAACGCTACGGCTTCGCGGTCGACGGACTGTCGGGCGAAGAGGATCTCGTCGTCCGCGCGCTCGACACGCGCCTCGGCAAGGTCCCGCATCTCGCATCGAGCGCGGTGCGCGAGAGCGGCGAACCCGTGCTCATCGTCGATACCGAGGACATCCTGCAGTCGGTGCGCATCGCGCTCAGCGAAGGCCGCCTGCGCGGCGCGCGCAAGTCGCTCGAGTCGAGCAGCGTGGCTGCCAAGCGCGCGCTCGTCGTCGACGACTCCGCCACCGTGCGCGAGGTCGAGCGGCAGCTGCTCGTGCGCATGGGCTTCGTGGTCGAGACCGCGGTCGACGGCGTCGACGGCTGGAACACGCTGCGCGAAGGCCAGTTCGACCTGATCGTGAGCGACATCGACATGCCGCGCATGAACGGCATCGAGTTCGTGCGCACGCTGCGCGGCGACGCGCGGTTCACGCGCATTCCCGTGATCGTCGTGAGCTACAAGGACCGCGAGGACGATCGCATCGCGGGCCTCGAGGCCGGCGCCACCGCGTACCTGACCAAGGGCGCGTTCCAGGACAGCACCTTCGCCGACACCGTGCGCGACCTCGTCGATGTCACGGGCTCCGCGCGCAGAGGCGCGTTTTGAAGATCGCGATCGTGAACGACCTCGCCGTCGCGTGCGAGGCGCTGCGCCGCGCGATCGCCGCGGATCCCGCGCTTTCCGTCGCGTGGATCGCGCGCGATGGCGACGAGGCCGTCGTGCAGGCCCAGCGCTCGAAGCCCGACCTGATCCTGATGGACCTCATCATGCCGCGCGTGAACGGCGTCGAGGCCACGCGCCAGATCATGCGCGTCGCGCCGTGCCCGATCCTCGTGGTGACCGCGACCGTGAGCGGCAACGCGGGCCTCGTGTACGAAGCGCTCGGCGCGGGCGCGCTCGACGCGGTCAACACGCCGACATTCGGTCCGGGCGCGAGCGTGCAGGGCAGCGACGATCTGCTTCGCCGCATCCATCTCATCGGCAAGCGAAGCGGTGTGTCGATGGCGCCGAAGGTCGCTGCTCCAGCGGTTCCACCGATCGCGCCGCGTGTGGTGACGGCGCAGCCGCAGCCGTTCGTCGCCCCGTCCATCGCTCCGTCCATCGCCCCGTCCATCCCGCGCACCGCGTCCGTCACTCCGCCGATCATCGCCATCGGCGCATCGACCGGCGGACCGCGCGCGATCGCGGATGTCCTTCGCGCGATGCCGCAGGACCTGCCCGCGGCGCTGCTCCTCGTGCAGCACGTGTCCGTGGACTTCGTGCGCGGATTCGCCGAGTGGCTCGCCGTCGAGACCAAGCGCCGCGTCGAGCTCTCGCGCCCGGGCTACGAGCCGCGCGCAGGCGACGTGATCATCGCCGGCGAAGACCGCCACATGACGCTCGGCGCGAATGGCCGCATCGAACACCGCGAGGAACCCTCGACGCAACTGCATCGTCCCGCAGTCGACGAGATGTTCGCATCGCTCGCCGCGAACGCGCGCCCGGGCGTCGCGGTCCTGCTCACGGGAATGGGCCGCGACGGCGCCGAGGGGCTGCTCAAGCTCCGACGCGCCGGCTGGCACACGATCGCGCAGGATGAAGGCACGAGCGTCGTGTGGGGCATGCCCGGCGCGGCGCACGCGCTCGGCGCGGCGGTGGAGACGCTTCCGCTTTCCGCGATCGGCGCGGCGGTGGCGGCGAGGATCAAGCGATAGCGCACCGCGCAGGCTGACTGAGGAGTCCAACCATGAGCAATCCGATTGACACCATCGACCGCGTGCTTCTCGTCGACGACCAGGCGATCGTCGGCGAAGCAGTGCGCCGCATGATCGCCACGCAGGGCGCGTGCGAGTACCGCAGCGTGCAGGACCCGCTGCAGGCGCTTGCCATCGCCGCGGAGTTCAAGCCGACCGTGATCCTGCAGGACATCGAGATGCCCGGGCTCAACGGCCTCGATCTCCTGCCGCAGTACCGCGCGCATGAAACGCTGCGCGATGTGCCCGTGATCATGCTCACCGGCAAGGAGGATCCCGCGGTCAAGGCCGACGCGTTCGGCCGCGGCGCGAGCGACTACCTCGTCAAGCTGCCCCATCCCGTCGAGCTCGTCGCGCGCATCCGCCATCACTCGCGCGGCTACCGCATGCAGCTCGAGCGCAACGCCGCGTACGACGCGCTGCGCGCAAGCGAGGAGCACATGAAGAGCGAGATCAACCGCGCCGCCGCGTACGTGCGCTCGCTGCTCGATCCGCCGATGGACGGCACGGTGTGCGCGGACTGGCGCTTCATCCCCTGCGAATCGCTCGGTGGCGACGTGTTCGGCTACCACTGGATCGACGAGGACCATCTCGCCGCGTACGTGCTCGATGTGAGCGGCCACGGCGTCGGCCCCGCGCTCATGGGCGTGTCGGCGATGAACCTCATCCGCTCGGGCTCGCTCGAGAAGGACCAGATGCTCTCCCCGGCGCGCGTGCTGCAGGCACTCAACGCGGGCTTCTCGATGTCGCGTCACGACGGCATGTACTTCACGATCTGGTACGGCGTGTACAACCGCCGCACGCGCGAACTCACGTGGGCCGGCGGCGGACATCCGCCGTCGTTCCTCATGCGCGGCCGCGAGGTCACGCCGCTGCCGTCGACGACATACATGGTCGGCGTGAGCGACGACTACGACGTGCCGACTGAGCGCGTCACGCTGATGCCCGGCGATCGGCTGTATCTCTTCTCGGACGGCGTGTTCGAACTGCACATGCAGGGCGGCGGCATCTGGGGCGTCGATCGCTTTGAGGATTTCATGCGCGCCACGCCGACCGAAGGCATCCTCGACGCCGTCATCCGCGAGACATCGCGCGTGATGCTCGAAGGCCGCGGCGTGCCCGCGACCGATATCCCCGCCGAAGGCGTGACCGCCGGCTGGGACGACGATTTCTCACTCATCGAGTTGCGGTTCAACTAGCCCTCGCGCACGTGCCGATCAACCCGTCTACCCTTGCCGCCCCCTCGCGGCGGGTGGTTCATTTCCGGGTTTGAGCGAAGGCCGCAGACACGAAGGCACACATGAAGAACGTCCTCATCATCGGAGCTGGCAAGATCGGCCGCATGGCGGCGCACCTCCTCGCGCACAGCGGCGACTACAAGGTGCACATCGTCGATTCGCACGAGCCCTCGTGGCGCGAGTCGATCGCGGGTCTTCCCAACGCGACCGGCGCGACGACGGACTTTGCCAAGCAGGCCGACCTCGACGCGGCGATGAAGGGCCAGTGGGCGCTCATCTCGTGCGCGCCGTTCTTCTGCAACACGCTGATCGCCGAGCGCGCGAAGGCGCATGGCGTGCACTATCTCGATCTCACCGAGGATGTCGCGGTGACCAAGAAGGTCATGGCGCTCGCGCAGGGCGCGTCGACGGCGTTCATCCCGCAGTGCGGACTCGCGCCGGGCTACATCACGATCGCCGCGAACCACCTCGCGAAGCCGATGAGCGAGATCCACGAGCTCCGCTGCCGCGTCGGCGCGCTGCCGCGCAATCCCACGAACCAGCTCAAGTACAACATGACCTGGTCGACCAACGGCCTCGTCAACGAGTACTGCAATCCGTGCGAGGCGCTCGTCGACGGCAAGATGACGCTGCTCCCGCCGCTTGAGAACCTCGAGCGCTTCACGATCGACGGCATCGAGTACGAGGCGTTCAACACGTCGGGCGGCCTCGGTTCGCTCGGCGAGTCGCTCGCGGGCCGCGCGCGCAACGTGAACTACAAGACGATCCGCTACCCGGGCCACTGCCAGCTGATCAAGTTCCTGCTGAACGACCTCGGGTTCATCGATCACCGCCAGCAGCTGTGCGACATCCTCGATCGCTCGGTCCCGTCGACCAAGGACGACGTGATCGTGATCGTGTGCGTCGCGATCGGCATCGAGAACGGCAAGCTCGTCGAGAAGATCGACGCGCGCCGCGTGCCCGCGCTCACGCTGCAGGGCAAGCATTGGACGGGCATCCAGATCACGACCGCCGCGGGCGTGTGCGCGGTGCTCGACCTGCTCAAGGATGGCAAGGTGCCGCAGAAGGGCTTCGTGAAGATGGAGGATGTCGGCTACGACGACTTCATCGCGAACCGGTTTGGCAAGCACTACGCGGTCTGATCCCGCCGGTGCCTGGCACCAACCTGGCACCAACCGCGCACCGACCGCACACCAACCACGCGAACCAGGTCGGTTCCGTGCACAGCGCCGTCGCGCGTCTGAATCCAGCGTCTGCAGCGAGTTGCGTCAACCTGCTGCGGTGCCAAGTTGCGACCAGGCGAACCTGGTTGGTGCATGGTCAGTGCATGGTCAGTGCATGGTTGGTGCCAGGTTGGTGCCAGGCACCGTCAGAGCTTGCGGACGCGCAGGTTCTTGTAGCCCACGCGATCGCCGTGCCCGCAGAAGCCGACGTGCCCCGTCTTGCGCGCCAGTCCATCGACCTTGTGGCCGCTGACCGTCTTGCCCTCGGGCGCCGCCTTGTCGAGATCGACGTCCACGATCACCACGCCGTTGAGCTCCACCTTCGCGTGGTTGCCCTTCATCGTGATCGTCTCCTGGTTCCACTCGCCCACGGGCCGCAGCGCGGTCGCGGTCGCGGCCGACACGCCGTAGATCGAGCCGTGGTACTGCCAGACCTGAAGGCCCTTGTACATGTCGGCCGTGTTGTCGAGCACCTGGCACTCGAAGCCGACGTACGCGGGGTCGCCCTCGAGCGGCGAGCGCAGCGCGATGCCGTTGTTCCCGCCCGGCGTCAGCACGAACTCAAACCGCAGCTCGAAGTCGGCGAACTCGTCCTTCGTGAAGAGGTTCGTGCCGTTGGGCTGGCAGAAGATCGCCGCAGCGCCCTTGTGGTCCTCGACCTTGTAGCCCTTCGTGTCGCCGACCCAGCCGTCGAGGTCCTTGCCGTTGAACAGCGTGATGAACCCGTCGGCCTTCTCCTTCGCGGCGTCGAACTCGACGGGCTTCGGCGCGACGGTCGTCGGCGGCAGGGTGACGGGAGCGCAGGCGGCAACGAACGCGACGAGTGCGGTGGCGGTGTGCATGCGCGAAAGTGTAGGGAAATCCGTCGGCAGGATCGATGTGGCTCGCGCTAACATCGCCGCTCCAGGAGCTCTTCATGATCGCAGCCTTCCGCGCAGCCTCGTTCGTCGCAGCATCGTTCGTCTCAGCCTCGTTCGTCGCAGCATCGTTCATCGCCGTGTCCGCGAGCGCGCAGGCGCCGGCCGCACCCTCGAAGGGAACGCCGAAGCCTGAAGCCCCGAAGGTTGACGCCCCGAAGGCCGCGCCCATCCCCGAGCTCCGCTTCGAGCGCATGCTGCCCGAGCTCCCGCTCGTCCGCCCGATCCAGACGCTGCAGCGCCCTGGCGACACGACGCATCTCTACATCGTCGAGCAGCCGGGCCGCATCCTCGTGGTCGACCCGTCCAAGCGCGACACCAAGGAAGCGTCGGTCTTCCTCGACATCCGCGAGCCGGTCAACGACGGCGGCAACGAGGAAGGCCTCCTCAGCGTCGCCTTCGCGCCCGACTTCGACAAGTCGCACAAGCTCTACGCGTACTACACCGCCGCCAAGCCGCGCCGCTCGATCCTCGCGCGCTTCACGGTGAGCGACGACGGCATGACCTGCGACCCCAAGTCCGAGGAGCTCATCCTCGAGCAGTCGCAGCCGTACTCGAACCACAACGGCGGAGCCGTCGTCTTCGGCCCCGACGGCATGCTCTACCTCTCGCTCGGCGACGGCGGCGCGGCCAACGACCCGCACAACAACGGGCAGAACCTCGGCACCTTCCTCGGCAAGATCCTGCGCATCGACGCCTCCAAGACGGGCGCGAAGGGCGAGCCCTACGCGATCCCCGCCGACAATCCGTTCGTCGGCAAGGAAGGCGCGAAGGGCGAGATCTGGGCCTACGGCCTCCGCAACGTCTGGCGCATGGCGTTCGACTCCAAGACCGGCGACCTCTGGGCCGGCGACGTCGGCCAGAACATCTGGGAGGAGATCGACCTGATCGAGAAGGGCGGCAACTACGGTTGGAACGCCCGCGAAGGCACGCACGAGTTCGAAGGCGGCAAGGGCGACGGTCCGTTCAAGGAGCCGGTCGTCGACTACCACCACCGCGAGGGCCAGTCGGTCACGGGCGGCCAGGTGTACCGCGGCAAGGCGATTCCGGCGCTCGACGGCGCGTATATCTACGCCGACTTCCAGTCGTCGAACGTGTGGGGCATCCGCATGGCGGACGGCAAGTCGACCAAGCCCAAGGTCATCGCCATGAAGCGCGGCGAGCTCGTGAGCTCGATCGACGCGATGCACGACGGTTCGCTCGTGGTGTCGACGTTCAACGGCGGCCAGGAGAAGGGCAACCCCGGCTCGCTCTGGCGGCTTGTCGAGGCGTCGAAGTGATCGCGCCGATGGAACGGCACCATGGGCAAGCCACTCCGCTACCAGACCGCCGGTGAATCGCACGGGCCCGCGCTTGTCGCGATCATCGACGGCCTGCCCGCCGACCTCGCGGTCGACGCGGCGCGGGTGAACCACGAGCTTCTGCGGCGCCAGGGCGGCTACGGCCGCGGCGCGCGGCAGAAGATCGAGACCGACACGGCGGAGTTCCTCGGCGGACTGCGGCAGGGGCGGACCATCGGTTCGCCGGTCGCGCTGCGCGTGGCGAACAAGGACAACCGCATCGACGACCTCGCGAAGACCCCGCCGGTCACGCGTCCGCGGCCTGGTCACGCAGACCTCGCGGGAAGCCTGAAGTACCTCACCCCCGATTGCCGCGGAACGCTGGAGCGCGCGAGCGCCCGCGAGACGGCGGCGCGGGTCGCGGCCGGCGCGGTGGCGCGAAGCGTGCTCGATGCGTTCGGCATCCGCGTGTTCGGCTTCGTCCGCGGCGCGTGCGATGCGTGGAGCGACATGGCGATCCGCGGCGCGGAGCTCGATGCGCTGGTCGCGGCGCGCGACGCGAGCGAGGTGTATTGCCCTGACGCAGCGGTAGATGCGAAGCTCGTCGACCTGATCCACCGCGCGAAGACCGAGAAGGACACCGTGGGCGGCTGGTGCGAGGTGCATGTCTTCGGCTGCCCGCCGGGCGTCGGCTCGTGCATGAACTGGGACGACCGTCTCGATGCGCGCCTCGCGTTCGCGGTGATGGGCATCCAGGCGTTCAAGGCGGTCGAGATCGGGCTTGGCCGCGAGTGCGCCGCGCGCTTTGGAAGCGGCGTGCATGATCCGATCACGTTCGACCCCGCGCAGAAGGGCAGCGCGAACCTCGGTTACGCGCGTCCGTCGAACAACGCCGGCGGCCTCGAGGGCGGCATGACGAACGGGATGCCGATCGTCGTGCGCGGAACGATGAAGCCGATCTCGACGCTCCTCCGCGGGATGCCGAGCGTGGAGTTCGGGTCGCATGAGCCGGTGCAGAGTGCGTACGAGCGCAGCGATGTGAGCGCGGTCGCCGCGGCGAGCGTGGTCATGGAGAACGTGGTCGCGTTCGAGGTCGCGCGGGCGTTCCTCGAGAAGTTCGGCGGCGACTCGATGCGCGAGGTGCGCGGGGCGTACGAGGCGTACATCGCCGCGGCCCGCGACATCTAGAAACGGTGCCAGGCACGTGCCATCCAGTGCCAGGCACCACACGGCACGTGCCAGTCACCGTGCCCCGTGACCACAACCACATGCCGACCCCGCGCTTGCATGGTGCCAGGCACGTGCCAGCCACGTGCCATGAGGTGCCAGGCACCACACGGCACGTGCCAGGCACCGCCTGAAAGGTGCGCGTGGACCGCGGGTTTCACCTCCACAGACCGCCCATCCCCCAACCGCACTTCCGCTAGCATCGCCGACGCACCATGGCCACCCTCGCTTCGAAGCCGTTGCCCACCACCTCGACCTCCAACCCCGCCGCCGCAACCCCGCGCGCGTACTGGGAAACCGCCTCGCCCGCCGAGCGCACTCCCACGCGCGTCTTCGAGCGCGCGAAGGACGTCAGCGTCACCGTCGCGCGCGAGATCGCCGACCTCATCCGCGCCAAAGCCGCGAAGGGCGAAAAATGCGTCCTCGGCCTCGCGACCGGTTCCACGCCGACCGGCGTGTACGACGAGCTCGTCCGCCTGCACCGCGAGGAAGGCCTCAGCTTCAAGAACGTCGTCACCTTCAACCTCGACGAGTACTGGCCCATGCAGCCGCACGAGCTGCAGAGCTACCACCGCTTCATGCGCGAGCACCTGTTCGATCTCATCGACATCGACGCGCAGTTCACGCACATCCCCGACGGCACCTGCAGCGAGGACGACGTCCGCGCGATGTGCGAGCGCTACGAGCGCGAGATCAAGGCCTCCGGCGGCATCGACCTGCAGCTCCTCGGCATCGGCCGCACCGGCCACATCGGCTTCAACGAGCCCGGCTCCGGCCGCTCGAGCCGCACGCGACTCATCACGCTCGACCGCGTCACGCGCAAGGACGCCGCGAGCGACTTCTTCGGCGAGGAGAACGTCCCCACGCGCGCCGTCACGATGGGCGTCGGCACGATCCTCGAGGCCAAGCGCGTCGTCATGATCGCGTTCGGCGAAGGCAAGGCGCCCGTCGTCGCGCGCGCGATCGAAGGCGCAGTCACCAACTCGATCGCCGCGAGCTTCCTCCAGGAGCACGCCAACGCGCAGGTCTACCTCGACCTCGCCGCCGCCGCTGAGCTCGAGCGCTGCAAGGCGCCGTGGTGCAGCGCGAACCACGACCTCGAGTGGACCGACGCGCTCGCGCGCAAGGCCGTCATCTGGCTCGCGCGCACGACCAAGAAGGCGATCCTCAAGCTCACCGCCGAGGACTACAACGAGCACCACCTGCAGGATCTCCTCGCGGGGCGCGGCAAGGCGTACGACCTCAACATCTCCGTCTTCCGCGATCTGCAGCGCTCGATCACCGGCTGGCCCGGTGGCAAGCCCGCGGAGCGCAAGCAGGCCGGCGACATCAACCGCCCCGGCGACGACATCTTCCCCAAGCGCGTGCTCATCTTCTCGCCGCATCCCGATGACGACGTCATCTCGATGGGCGGAACCTTCATCCGCCTCGTCGACCAGGGACACCAGGTCCATGTCGCGTACCAGACCTCGGGCAACATCGCGGTGTTCGACGCGGAGGCGCTGCGCTTCCTCGACTTCGCGAGCGAGTTCAACGGCATGTTCGGCTTCGAGGGCGCCAAGACCGAACGCATGGAGCACGACATCGCCCGCAAGCTCAAGGCCAAGCGTCCCGGCGAGGTCGATCCGCCCGAGCTGCAGAAGCTCAAGGGCCTCATCCGCCGCGGCGAGGCGAAGGCCGCGGGCATCTACTGCGGAGTTCCCGAGGAACGCCTGCATTTCCTCGACATGCCGTTCTACGAGACGGGCCGCGTGCGCAAGAAGCCGCTCGGCACCGAGGACATCGAGATCGTCAAGGCGCTTCTCCGCAGCGTGAAGCCGCACCAGGTCTACGCAGCGGGCGACCTCAGCGATCCGCACGGCACGCACCGCGTGTGCCTCGCCGCGATCTTCCGCGCGATCACCGAGTGCGCGAACGACGCATGGATGAAGGACTGCACGACCTGGCTCTACCGCGGCGCGTGGCAGGAGTGGGACGTCGAGCAGACCGAGATGGCCGTGCCGCTCTCGCCCGACGAGGTCGCGCGCAAGCGCACGGCGATCTTCAAGCACCAGTCGCAGAAGGACCGCGCGCTCTTCCCGGGCGCCGACGAGCGCGAGTTCTGGGAGCGCGCCGAGCAGCGCAACGCCGCGACCGCGAAGCTCTACGACGCGCTCGGCCTCGCCGAGTACGAAGCCATCGAATCGTTCGTCCGCTGGGACGGCCGGCCGCTCGACTGAAATCGCGTGCAAATCACGGGGGAAACGTGAAGGTACCGATCGACCGCATTCCGCCGCTCGCCGCCTGGACCGAAGACGTGTCCGGCGCCGAGCGGCGTTTCGTTCCGTTCATCGGCGGAAGCGCGCCGCAGCCCGACCAAGCCGCCGTGCGCGCGATGAACGCCGCCGCCGCGCGCGAGGCCGTCGAGATCACCGGCGAATACGCGCGTGTTGCCGCGCTTCCGCTTGCGCTGCTCGTCAGCTGCGGCGTCGGCGCGGGCATGTTCCTGCTCGTCGAGCGCTCGAGCGAGTACTGGGCGCTTGAGATCGCGGCAAGCATCGCGTTCACGGCGGGCGCGCTCGCCTACGCGGTGCTGCGCCAGCGCTTCGTGTGGCGGCATCGCGGCTACGCGGCGCGCACGGCGCTCATGACGCTCGGCCGCTGCGGAACCTGCGGGTTTCTCCTGCGCGGAGCGCGTCGCCGCGTGCAGGGCCACACCGAGATCGTCGAGCTCTGCCAGTGCGGAGAATGCGGCAGCGCGTGGCCGGTCGAGGCGTCCGAGCGTCCCAAGCGCAGCGACACCGGCGAGCGCGCGGATCTGCCCGAAGTCGCGGGCCTCGACGCCGTGCGCACGCGCATCCGGCTCTGGCGTGCGCTTCGCGCGCAGCCGTCCGACTTCATCCGCGATGCGAGCAATGAGCCGCGCTACATCGCGCACATGGACGGCGATCACCGCACGGGCCTCGTGGCCCTCGCGCGCGACATGTTCGACTCGGCATCCGCCATGCTCATGACGCTCGCGATCGGCGCAGGCCTGCTGTCGTTGCCGTCGTCGTGCATCTCCGCGCTGGTGCGCGCGCTCACGTTCGGCGCGGCGCCACCAGTGCGATTCGGGATCGAGGTCGCCATCGCGCTCGCGCTTGCGATCGGCGCGATCGCGCTCGTGCGCCGCATCTTCACGCCGCGCCACCGCATGATGCAGTCGCGCCGCCTCTTCGCGAACGGCATGTGCCCGTGCTGCACGATGGAGCTTCCGCCGCTCGACGCCGCGCACCACACGCGATGCACTTGCTGCACGAGCCTCTGGCGCAGATGATGCGCCACTCTGCGGCGGGACTCGCCCGCGCTTTCAACCGAGGAACAGCACCATGATCACCACGACCCCGCTCTTCCTCGCAGCCGCCGCAATCACCGCGGGCGGCGACGTGAGCTTCGCCAAGCAGACGCTCACCAAGGACTTCGTCGCCGAAGGCTGCGCGGTCGCCGACTTCAACCATGACGGCAAGCTCGACGTCGCGTCGGGGCGCTTCATCTGGCTCGGGCCCGAGTTCAACCAGCAGATCGCGTACACGCCCGAGCGCAGGAATCCCGCGGGCAGCATCACGCAGACGCCGTACCGCGCGGACACGGGATACTCCGACTACTTCATCCAGTTCGCGCACGACTTCAACGGCGACGGCTGGCCCGAGGTCCTCGTCTATGGCGCGCCGGGCGAGCCTGTGTCGGTGTTCGAGAACTCGAAGGTGATGCCCGAGCCTGCGGCGAAGCCCGGACCAAAGGCCGCGCCGAAACCCGCGCCGCGCCCCAGGCTCGGAGCGAAAAAGCCGCCGGCGCAACAGCCCGCCGCCGAAGAGCCCGCGGACTCCGCCGCCCCCGAGACATCCTGGACGCGCCACGACCTCTACGACGTGTGCAACGGCGAGTCGCCCGACTTCAAGGACATCGACGGCGACGGCAAGCCCGAGCTGCTCTTCCATACCGGCGGGCAGATCGGCTACGCGACGATCGACTGGGCGAATCCCTTCGCGCGCGCGCGTTTCCACGCGATCACGCCCAAGTCGCTCGACAACGACCAGCGCGTCGTCCGCTACATGCACGGCTACGGCGTGGGCGACGTCAACCGCGATGGCCGCATCGACATCGTCGAGAAGGGCGGCTGGTACGAGCAGCCCGCGGACATCACGAGCGATTCGAACTGGGCGTTCCACCCCGCGAACTTCGGCGAAGGCGGCGCGCAGATGTACGTCTACGACGTCAACAGCGACGGCCGCAACGACGTGATCTCCGGCATCAAGGCGCACGACTACGGACTTTCGTGGTTCGAGCAGAACGCCGACGGCTCGTTCACCGAGCATGCGATTCTCGGCAGAAATCCCGAGGAAAACGCCAACGGCGCGGGCTTCAGCCAGATCCACGCGATCCAGCTCGTCGACATCAACGCCGACGGCGCGCTCGACATCGTCGCGGGCAAGCGCCGCTGGGCGCACGGTCCGATGGGCGACGTCGAGCCGATGGGCGATCCCGTGATCTGCTGGTTCGAGCTCAAGCGGGAAGCGGGCGGCGACGTGAAGTATGTCAAGCACGTGATCGACGCCGACAGCGGCGTGGGCACGCAGTTCTGGACCGGCGACATCAACGGCGACGGCAAGCCCGACGCGGTCGTCGGCAACAAGCACGGCGTGTTCGTCTTCACGCAGAAGTAGCGAGCGACGCCCATGGCCAAGAAGTCCACCGCGCGCCCGCTCTATCGCGTCCACTCGGGCGTGCTCATGCTCATCAAGTGGGAGCGCGAGCTCAAGGACAAGACGGGCCGCACGCTCGAGCAGTGGTGCCGGCTGCTCGACAAGCAGCGCAGCGACGAAGGCGAGCATCTCGACCGCGCCGCGCGCATCGCGTTCCTCAAGTCGCATGACCGGATCAACGCGAACTCCGCGTGGTGGCTCGCCGATCGCTCGCTCGGCGAACTTCATCCGTGGGACTCGACCGAAGAGGGCTATCTCGCGAAGTGCCCCGAGGTCGTCGACGCGCAGTTCGCCGGCGCGAAGGCGCATCTCCGCCCGATCGCCGACGCGTTGCTCGACCTCGCTCGCGCGCTCGGTCCCGATGTCGGCGTGTCGCCGTGCGAGACGATCATCCCGATCTACCGCACGCATGTGATCGCGCAGGTCGCCGCGGCCAACCGCAAGTGCGTGCGGCTTTCGCTCGCGCTCAAGGGCGAGCGATTCACCAAGCGCATCGTCGACACCGGCGGAACCGCGAAGAAGGACCGTCTCACGCATCGCATCGACATCGCGGAGCTCGACGAGATCGACGATGTCGTGAAGCGCGCACTCCACCGCGCGTACCACGCCGGATGACGGTGCCTGGCACGTGCCATCCAGTGCCAGGCACTGCATGGCACGTGCC
>CAITDI010000025.1 GCA_903891095.1 uncultured bacterium
AACGAGTTGTTCTCTGCAGCGGGCGCGGGTCTGGAGATAGAAAGATGAAGCTGCACGCCCTGCGTTCGGAGTTGTTCACGTCGCGGTCGAAGGTTGCTCGCGCGCTTGGCGCGGCGCTGTGCGCGCTGTGCGTGGCGGCGGTTGGCCGCCCTCCACTGGTGGCCTAAAGACGCCCGTCGCCTTCCCCCTCAAGCTCGATTTCGCGCGATCGCGCGCTGTGCAAGGAGTTCACGAGATGTTTGTGTTTCCGAAAGCCGTTGATTGTGCCTTCCGCAGCGAAGCGTCGAAGGCTCCCCTGATCCGGACGCTTGCCATCTGCGCGCTCCTGGCGCTGGCGAGGGTTTCAAGCGCGCAGTACGCGTACGAGGAACTAGGTTCCCTCGGAGGTAGTAGCTCTGTGGCAAAGGCCGCGAACGCGGATGGATCGGTGATCGTGGGCTACTCCGCGCTCTCGACGGGCTTCTATCGCCCCTTCCGTTGGACTGCCGCAACTGGGATGCAGGACCTCGGCCTACTTTCGGGAGGCCAAGACAACGCGTATGCATACGGCGTGAGCGCCGATGGTTCGGTGGTCGTCGGAGTTTCGTCCACTTCAGACTTTCAAAGCCATGCGTTCCGTTGGTCCACTGCGAGTGGGATGCAGGACTTGGGCACGCTGGGAGGACAGTACTCGCAAGCGGCAGCCGTCAGCGCGGACGGTTCGGTGGTGGTTGGATACTCTGAAGTAGCGAGTGGGTCGTACCATGCATTTCGCTGGACGGCTTCCGCTGGCATGCAGGACCTTGGCACCCTCGGGGGTGGGTATTCCCAAGGGTTCGGCGTCAGCCCGGATGGCACGGTGATCGTGGGATCGAGTCTTATCCCCTCACCCGGCCATGACCGGGCGTTCTACTGGACGGCTGCCGGTGGAATGCAGAATCTTGGAACCCTTGGCGCAGACTTCTCCATGGCGACAGGCGTTGGCGTGAACGGCGTCAACGCAGTGGTGGTTGGGAGCTCAACCGTTACGGCGTCAGGGCAGCGACACGCGTTTCGTTGGACCGCACCAGGCATGCAAGACCTTGGAAGCCTCGGCGGAGGCTACGCGGAATCAACTGGCGTAAGCGCGGATGGTGCGGTTGTTGTCGGCCAGTCAACACTCTCCAACGGTGTGATGCGAGTGTTTCGCTGGGACGCCGCAAATGGCATGCAGGCGCTCGTCATCCCGATCGGTCGGACTACCGCCTACGGCGGCGGCGTGAGTTCCAACGGTCGCGTCATCGTTGGTAACACGATTGGAAGTTCTGGCTCCTACGCGGTTCGTTGGGGTCTCGATTGCAACGGCAACGGCATCCTCGACGCAACCGATCTCGCCAACCACATTGCGTCGGACTGCAACGGCAATGGCACGCTCGATTCGTGCGAGATCGCATCGGGCGCAGCAGTCGACCTGAACGCGGATGGGTTTCCGGATTCGTGCCAGCAGTCCCTGTACTCGTGGGGCATCAACGTGGCTGGCGAGCGCGATGTTCCGCCAGGTATCGGGAAGGTCACTTCGGTTGCTGGTGGATGGGCGCACATCGTCGCGTTGCGCGCGGACGGTGGTGTTGTGTGCTGGGGCGGCGACGGCTACGGCCAGTGCACAGTCCCCAGCGGACTGGGCGTCGTATCGGAGGTCGGTGCTGGCTGGCAACACACCCTCGCACTCAAGGCGAACGGTACGGTCGCGTGTTGGGGCGACAACGCATTGGGGCAGTGCGCCGTGCCTTCCGGACTATCCGGTGTCACGATGATCGCGGCGGGTGGATTGCACACGCTCGCGTTGAAGTCTGATGGCTCCGTTGTGGGCTGGGGGTCGAACGTCGAGTTGGGGGGGGATTCCGACTTCCCGCCGCCTCTGACGAATCAGGCAACGGTTCCCGCGGATCTCGGGCCAGCCATCGCGATT
Organism: uncultured bacterium; assembly: GCA_903891095.1. Classification (GTDB taxonomy): domain Bacteria; phylum Planctomycetota; class Phycisphaerae; order Phycisphaerales; family SM1A02; genus QWPT01. The sequence goes on from CAITDI010000025.1 coordinate 1,928, forward strand.
GGCGCGGGTTTTCAGCACAGTCTCGTCGTTCGCGCGAACGGGACAGTCCGCGCATGGGGCTCGAACAGCAGTGGTCAAACCACTCCGCCAGCGGGGCTGACGGGAGTAGTCCGGGCGGTCGGCGGTTCGGAGCACTCGATCGCGTTGAAGTCGAATGGCACAGTGGCGAGTTGGGGTTCTGGCGCTTCCGGGCAATTGGACATACCGCCTGGGCTCAGCGGAGTCGTCGCCGTTGCGTCGGGGGCCGTCCACAGCCTCGCTTTGAAGTCGGACGGCACGGTCGTGAGCTGGGGTAGCAGTGGCGACCCTGCAGCGGTCACACCGACGGGCCTTCCCTCGATCCAGCGCATCGGTGCGGGCCAACACGCGTCCTGGGCGATTCGCACCATCGCGGCGCCTGTCTCGACCCTGGTCTCAACAACCTCCACCACCTGCGGACTCTCGAACGGCGCCATCAATGTCACCGTCGCCAACGCGCCGATCCTCTCGTGGACCGGACCGAGCGGTTTCGCCTCGACCGCCGAGGATCTCGCGAACCTCGCCCCCGGCACCTACACGCTCACCGCGCGTGGTCCCGACGGCACCACGACGCTGGCGGTCACCGTCACTGCGGCGCCTGATACGACGGCGCCCGTGATCACGAGCTACACAGCGAGCGCGAGCGCTGCCGCCTCGCAGAACTGCACCGCGGCCGTCCCGAACTTCACCTCGAGCGTCGTCGCCAGCGACGAATGCCCGGGGGCAACGCTGTTCTTCACGCAGTCGCCGCTCGCTGGCACGAGTGTCGGCCTCGGCGCGAACACCGTCACGATCCGCGTGACCGACGCCGCGGGCAACTTCACGACGCGCACGGCGACCTTTACCGTCACCGGCAGCTCGGCCAGCTACTACGCCGACGCCGACATCGACGGCTACGGCGCAGGCGCGGCGACGATCTCGTGCACTGCGATCGCGGGCAAGGTCACCAACAACACCGACTGCAACGACGCGAACAGCGCGGTGCACCCCGGCGCGACCGAGGTCTGCAACGGCATCGACGACGACTGCGTCGGCGGCGCTGACAACGGGCTCGCGTTCAGCAACTACTACGCCGACGCCGACTCGGACGGGTACGGCTGGCTCGGCTCGCAGCAGAGCGCGTGCGCGCCGGTCGCAGGCAGGGTCACCAACAGCGCCGACTGCAACGACAACGACGCGAGCATCTACCCGAGTGCGCTCGAACTCTGCGCCAACGCCGGCATCGACAACAACTGCAACGGCGATGCCGCCGACGTCGACGCGAACGCCGCCGACAAGGTCCTGTTCTACCGCGACCAGGACAACGACACCTACACGCTCATGACTGGTGCGAGCTTCTGTCCGGGCACGACGCAGGCTGGCTATCAGCCGAGCAGGTCGAGTGCGCTCGACTGCAACGACGGCGATCCCGCCGTGCATCCCGGCGTGACCGAGGTCTGCGACGGCATTGACGCCGACTGCGACGGCATCGCCGAGACCGACTACAACCAGGACGGGACTTTCGACTGTGGCCCGTTGCTCGAGATGGTCGCGATGTCGCACGCCGTGCGTGTCGGCGACACGCTGGTCGTGCGCATCCACCAGCACGCGTCGCCGGCGCCGGTCACCGGAGTGCAGCTCCTGATGCACTTCGATCAGACGCGGTTGCGTCTTGACGACATCGCGCTCGCGGCGGGTGCTCCGTATCAGGAGTTGGCTAAGTCGGTCGACAATACGACGGGCCGCGCCAGGTACTTCGCGGTCACCCTCGCGAGTGGCGTCACCGCCGCTGTCGATGTCGCGGTGCTGACCTTTACGGTGACCGCCCCGACTTCCGAATGCCTCGCGACGAGCCTGCTGCGCTTCGAGCCGGATGGCGCGTTCCGCACAGGTTGCGCAGTCGTCGACGGGACCGGCCTGGTGCCACCGACCTCCGACCTCGCGGCGATCGCGATCGACAGCATCGCGCCGGTGATCGTGAGCTACTTCGCGAGCGCGAGCGCGGTCGCATCCGCCGATTGCACGGCGACCGTGCCGGACCTCGCGTCGAGCGTGGTCGCCACCGACAACTGCACGATCGCCTCGATCACGCAGTCGCCTGCCGCAGGCACGAGCATCGGGCTCGGGTCGCATCCGATCACGTTGATCGTGCGCGATGCCGCGGGCAACAATACGGCCGTCTATCCCGACTTCATCGTCACGGGCAGCCCGGCCAGCTACTACGCCGACGCCGACCTCGACGGCTACGGCGCAGGCGCGGCGACGATCTCGTGCGCTGCGATCGCGGGCAAGGTCACCAACAACACCGACTGCAACGACGCGAACAACGCCGTGCACCCCGGCGCGACCGAGGTCTGCAACGGCATCGACGACGACTGCATCGGCGGCGCGGACAACGGGCTCACGTTCATCGACTACTACACCGATGCCGACCACGACGGCTACGGCGCGATCGGCGCCTCGGCGCAGTCGGCGTGCGCGCAGCCCACGGGCTCCGCGCCGAACAACACCGACTGCAACGACGCCAACGCAGGCGTCCACCCCGGCGCCATCGAAGTCTGCGGCGACGGCCTCGACAACAACTGCTCGGGCCAGGTCGACGAAGGCTGCGCGCCGTTCACGGTGTTCATGACTCCGAGCGTCGCGCATCCCGTGTGTGGCGAGTCGTTCACGGTGCGGCTGAGCGCGACCACGCCCCCGGCGGGTCCCGCGCTCACGGGCGCGCAGTTCGCAGTGCACTTCGACGCGGCGCGGCTGCAGCTCGCGTCGGCGTCGCCGGTGGCGGGCGGTCCCTTCCAGACCGAGCTCGCCAAGCTGATCGACAACGCAGCGGGCACGCTGCGCTACGCGATCGGCGTCACGCCAGGCCAGCAGGGCACGAACTCGCAGGCGGAGCTCGTCGACCTGGCGTTCACCGTCAGGCCCGACGCTCAGCTCTGCGGGACGGCCTCGCTCGTGTGGTTCGAGGCGGTCGGTCCATTCACCACGCGCTTCTCGCGCTCGGGTGGCGCGGCGTCGCTCGTGCCGCTCACGAGCGGACTCGGCGCGATCCCGCTCGATGTCCTGCCGCCGGTCCTCGCGGGCGTTCCATCTTCCGACGTCGCTGTGCCGACCGACGCGGGCTCGACCTACGGCGCGTTCGTGTCGCTGCCGACGGTGACTGCCACTGACGAATGCGACGGCGCGGTCGCGGTGATCGCGACGGGGATTCCGTCGAACGGCATCTTCCCGATCGGCTCGACGACGGTCACCTGGACCGCGGTCGACGCGACGGGCAACACGGCGAGCGAGACCCGCACCGTGACCGTCCAGCCTTACCAGCTGCTCGACATCGGCGTGTGCTTCCAGGGCTCGCTGCCTGCGGGCGCGACGCGGCAGGTGCGCGTGCGCGCGGGTGCGGCGACGGTGCTCGCAACGGTCGTGCTCGCGCCGCAGTCAGGTCAGTCGTGCGGCACGGCCGAGGCGGTGCATGTCCCCGTTTCGGCGGGCTACCCGTGCATCGAGGTCAAGGACCCGACGCACTCGCTCACCGACTCCGCGCCGGCGACGGTCGCGGGCGTCCGCTACGGCGCGAGCGTCGTGCTCAAGCAGGGCGACTCCAACGACGACGACATGGTCGACATCGTGGACTTCGGCGTGTGGGTCGACGACTTCGGCGGCCCGCGCGCGGCGGACGCGCGTTCGAACTTCGATGCGAACGCGGTGGTCAACAACGGCGACTTCTCGTTCATCTCGGTGAACTTCTTCCAGGTGGGCGAGCTGTGCGTCCCCGCTGCGAACCCGCTGCACCCGCGCGACCGCGTGAGCGTCAAGCAGCTGCGCCGCGAGGGCCTCGGGCGGCTCGAGTCCGCCGACATCAACCGCGACGGCTGGGTCGACGCGGTGGATGTGCAGTTGTTTATGCAGGGCAGGCGCAGCGGCGGGGCGCCGCAGCGGGCGGACATCCCGCGCGAGTCGGGTGGCGTCGCGTGGTGACGCCGGCCTGAAGTTGAGTTGAATTCAAGAATCGATTGCGGGTTCCAAGGCAGGAACGCGCTTGCAAGCAGACCGCCGTGCCGAACGGCAAGAACAAGGAGAACAACAGATGACTTCGTCCAATCCCTCGAGCCATTCGACTGCATGCCTGCGTGCGCACCCGCCCCGCGTGAGGGCGCTCCGCGAGGCGGCCGCCGCAATCGGGCTGTCGTTCGCCCTTGGTTGCGTTGCATCAACCGTGCAGGCGCAGAGCGTGCGGTGCTGGGGCTGGAACGACTACGGCCAGTGCAACGTCCCGACGGACCTCGGCCCCGTGTCGAAGGTCGCGGGTGGCTATGGGCACACGATCGCGCTGAAGACCGACGGCAGCGTGCGGTGCTGGGGCCGGAACGACTTCGGCCAGTGCGACGTCCCGACGGACCTCGGCCCCGTGTCGATGGTCGCGGGTGGAGTTTTGCACACGATCGCGCTGAAGACCGACGGCAGCGTGCGGTGCTGGGGGGACAACGAATCCGGCCAGTGCGACGTCCCGACGGACCTCGGCCCCGTGTCGATGGTCGCGGGTGGCTATTTTCACACGATCGCGCTGAAGACTGCCGGCAGCGTGCGGTGCTGGGGGGAC
>CAITDI010000026.1 GCA_903891095.1 uncultured bacterium
GCGGCGAGCGATCCGACGATCGCGGTGCCTGCGGCCATGATCGCAAGGCCAGCGGTCTGGACGCCCGCGCCGACGGCGCTCGCTGCATCGCCGAACTCCTTCACCTTCTTCTTCGCGTTGTCGAGGGCGGCCGACAGCTTGTCGTCTGCGCCGAGCTCGACGTAGGCGCGTCCTGCGCGGATGCCTGATGCGTTGCCTGCTGCCATGTCAGCCTCCGTTCACCGATCTCGCCCAGTGGCGTGGAAGTTGCGAGAGGGCCGCGTCGAGCGCGGGGGCCATGTAGGGTCGCGCCGCGATGCGGACGGTCGCTGGGTTCGGGCGGTAGAGCTGGTCGTTCAGCCGTGTGGCGTGTGCAGCTTGACGTGCACTGCGCACTCGTGCGTACGCGACGTACGGCCCCTTGCCCGAGTAGGCACGCTTGACGGTGGCACCGGGCATCGGCGAGTCGGAGATGCGCATCTCGCCGCCGTCGCCGATCCTGCGCACGCGCCTGCGGTCCGGTGCCTTGGCGGTTCCACTGAACTCAAGGATGTTCGGCGCACCGGTCGGGCGATCAAGCCGCGCTGGACCAACGACGACCGAGCGCGACGAGACGTCGTAGCCGAAGAAGATGAACTCCTTCAGCTGCCCCTTGCGCGAGGACGGCGGCTGGCCAGGCGCGGACGGCTTCTTCCGCCTGCGGATCGAGCGGCGTGCGATGAGGCGGATCGAACCGCCTCCCTTGCGGAGCGATTCGAACTGCGCCTTGTCGGCGGCCCGCTTGACCACCTCGCGGTCGAAGAAGGTGTCCTTGAAGCGGTCGACGGTGAGCGTGATCACTTCCGGTCCATGAAGCGGGTGATGGGGAAGGCGCTGCCGACCAGGTAGCCGCAGACGCCGAGAAGGAAGCCGAACCAGATCGAGCCGAGGAGCGAGGAAACGGTGGCGAGCATGGGTGTCTCCGTTGGTGAAGTCATTGCGAAAGGCGGACGCGGACGAGCGTGGCTGCCTTGGGGGCAGCCTCGACGGTCTTGCCCAGGACGGGGCTTTGGTTCGTGAGCGCAGCGGCGGGGACGGTCGGCTCTACGCCGAACTCGAGCTCCTCGGGCGGCGCGACGATGAGCTGGTTCGTGGCGTAGCCGTTCGCGACATCCCAGTACACGGCCGTGCCCACGGGGATCGCGATGCCGGGCTGCTTCGGGACGCGCACGACGCCGCGGACGGCGAGCTGGCCTGCCCTGCCGGCGGGGATCGGCAGCGGCGCGATTCCGACGAGGTCGCCCTGCGCGACCACCTCGCCCGCGGCGACATCGGTCACCGGCGTGCAGGCCACGTACTTGCCTTCGCTGTCGACCATCACGGGCATGCGCTGCTCCCGCCTGTGCCGACAGGGCTCGGCTTCACGGTTCGCTTGAACGCGGCGTCAAAGGCAGGGTCGGCAGCCCGGCGTGCGGCGACGTACTCGCGCGGGCCTTCGGCGCGCTCGGGGTCGAGCATCGCACGGGCTAGCGTTGCGTCGTCGCGCGCCCTGCGGGGAAGGCACAACCCGAGCGACCAGAGGAGCCGCATCACGAGCGTGCCCACGCCGAGGTACCACGCGACGCCCACGGCGCCGACAGCGGCGAGGAAGGCGATGACGCGCGTGAGGAGGATGGCCCACCAAGGGGTGGTGTCCTGGACACCCGGAATGGCCGACACGATGCGCTCGGTGGCGGTGATGATCGCGTCCTGCTCCCTGACTCCCTCGGCGGACTCGTGGGCGATGCGCCCGACATCGGGAGCTGGCGAGGCGCTCTCGGTGCCGATGGCCTCGAAGCGTCCCTTGCTCGACTCGGCGTTGGCTCGGATGTCGACCGCACCGGAGGCGATCTCGCGCGTGGCGCTGCATCCGGCGAGGACGATGACGAGCATTGCGGCGGTGGCCTTCATAGGTTCGGCTCCTTGCGCGGCACGAACACGTCGCGGAGGACGGTGATGTCGACCTTCAGCGGCTCCTCGCGCCGAGGGGCCTCGAAGGGGTGGAAGTCGGCCACGCCGAAAGGCTCCGCCCTTCGCCGCTGATCGCGGTGGGCATTGGCGAGCATCGCGAGCACGGCCGCGGTGTGATTCCACCGCTCGCGCAGGCGGCCGTCGGCCATCGCGCACAGTTCGCGCAGGGTCAGCCCATGGGGATCGACGCCGATGATCCCGGCGAGCTCCCAGACGAGCCGCCAAGCGCGGCGAGACTGCGGTTCATGGCCGACTGCAGGTCCGACTCGATCCGCGACTCCACGACGTCCCGCGCTCTTTCCATCGTGGTCCACATCGCGGAGACGACTCGCCTGAGGTTCTTCCTGTCGCGCGGGTTCGGGCAGAAAGAGACGAGTTCCTCCAGCAGCGCCTGCGTGGCGTGCTCGATCGCGTCGCCCGCCATCGAGCGTCCGAAGTCCTCGTCCGTCACCGCGAGGCGGTCAGCCTCGGGGCGGCAGAGCGCGTAGAGCACGTCGACCAGGAGCACGGGGTCGGAGACGAGCGCCTGCGTGCCGGTGCCGTCAAGCACCGCCAGCAGGTCGTAGCCGATGAGGGATCGCACGCGCTTGATGGCCGCGACGTCTATCGCGACCGTCCACGTGCGTCCCGCGTTGTCGCGGAATGTCTGCATGTAGTCCTCTTGGTTCAGGATCCGGCGTGCCAGCTCGGCGAGCGGGTCGAGAGTGTCGGCTTCGCGGTGATCTTCACGACGATCGCCTCGTCGAGCGGCTCTTCTCGAGTGAACTTCGTCACCATGAAGTCGGCGTCGAGGCCCTGACCGCTGGTCGCAGCGTCGAGGATCAGAAGCGAGATCGCGGTGTTGTTGAAGTAGCTGTTCTTGATCGCGGTGAACCCGGCATCGCCGGTGTCCCAGATCATCTCGAACTCGACGCTTGCGTCCTTGAGGGTGGCGACGGTCGCCTTCCATCCGCCGTTGCCGCGCGTCGTGACGTCCGCCTCTCCCTTCTCGAGGTTGAGCGTGACGTTGCGCACGTTCGTGAGCGCCGTCCCTGCGATCGTTCCTGCCGTGCCGTACTTGATGACGGCGTCCATTCCGAGCTTGTAGGCCATGTGGTTGTCCCTTCCTTCTGTACCGTCAGACGTGCGTCCTGAACCGTGCCTGCACGACGCCGGTGAAGACCCGCAGGTTGACGGCGTGGTCCTCGGCGAGGAGCGGGTCGATGCGCACCTCGATGCAGCGGCGCCCCGAGTCGATCGTGAATCCCGACAGGTGCCCGGCAACCGTCTCGAGCGCAGCGACCAGCGGCGCGAGCGCAGCCTCGTCGGTGCCTTCGAGGCGCTTCTGAACGGCGACCTCGAGCATGTGGTCCTCTTGCGCAAGCCCGGATCGGGCCGCGATCGATCGATCGATGCCGCGTGGCATCACCGTCACCGTGAGCTGCGAGAGCTGCTCCCGATCCCGATACGGCAGGAACGCCCGCGCGACAGTCTTCGTCTCGCCAAGGTCGAGCAACGCAAGCGCCGTAGACACGGCATCAGCGGTCGCGGCGATTCCCATCAGGGCTTCCTCCCGTCGATCCGGTCGAGCCGGGCGACGATCTCGTCGAGGCGCTTCGCAAGCGTCTCAAGGCGCGCACCCTGCGATGCGTCGATGATGGCGCTCTGCGCCTGGCTCTTCGCGAGCTCACCGACGATCTGCCGCAGCTCGGTCACGCGTTCGCCGACAGCAGACATCTCCGCGCTCCATCGGCCTCCCATCCATAGCAGCCCAGCGAACTGCAGCAGGATCGCCGCCAGTTGCGCGAGGCCGAGGAGGTTGCCGAAGGAGCGTGGGCTGTTGGCGTCGGTCGTCATGGGCTGCCTGCAAGCTTGGTGTGGATCCGGATCAGGACGCGCGAGGAGTCGCACGGCCGCCATTCGGGGCTGCCCGCGATGTTGACCACCTCGTAGGCCACGGTGCTGCCGTCACCGACTTGCTCGAGCACACGATCGCCGCGTCGTGGCTGGACCTGGACGTCAGCAAGGACCAGTGCGTCCGCGCGGACGATGTAGTCGCGCGTCTCGAAGCGCATGACGCCATGGCCGTCGTCGACGTCGAACGACGACCGACCGACGGTGGCGTCGAGCGCGGCCGAGTCGGCTCCCCGCACGTACGTCACGGGGCGCGACACGTTCGCGGCGAGCTTCCCGGCGATGAACTCCGCGGCCCGGGCCATCAGGTCGGGCATGGGTTCCTCACTGGAAGAGCTTCACGAGCACAGTCGCGTCCGCGTCGACTGCGGCCTTGACCACCTTGCCGATGAGCTTGTTGCTCGTGGCCGTCGCAGTCGCCGTCGAGGTGCCGCTGGCCCAGTAGACCGTGGTGCCCACCGCGATCGCGGTGCTGGCGCCCGTGGCCTTGGGGAAAGTGAACACGCCCTCGACCGCGAGCACGCCGAGCGTGTTGGCCGGGATGTCCCGAACCGCCACGCCAACGAGATCCGCCTGCACCACCACCGCACCGGCGCTGACCGCCGAGCCCGGGGTGTAGTCCACGTACCGTCCATCCTGCACGAAAGTCGCCATGACCTGAGTCTCCTGATTGGGTGTACTGAGCCTTCGGCGCTATCAGGCGCCCGCCATCTTCACGCCGCCGCGCCAGTCCTGGAGCGCCACGCCGAAGTCGAAGTAGCCGCGCATCTGGATGCCGAGCACCGAGAAGTCGGCCTCGGCCGTCTCGACCGTGGGCACTTCCTTGCCGTTGAGGAACGCCATCTCGATCACCGGCAGGTCCGCGGGGTTCGCCAGCAGGTACCACGCCGTCGAGCTGTTGCCCGTGAGCGTCGAGTTCGAGAGGTACGCCGAGTAGAGCGTGCGGAACTTCCCGGCGTGCGGGTTCGCCGTCGGGTACTTCGTGCTCGCAGTCGTGTCGCGAATCTCGGTCGCGTTCATGAGCTGCGCGGCCTTGGCATTCAGAGCGGTGGGGACGAGGAGCACCGCGGGCGAGATCGCCAGCGGCTGGCCGTCGGTGTCGACCTGATCGAGGAACAGCTGCTCTGCGGCCGTGAGCGAGTCGATGCTGAAGGCAGTCGATGCGCCCGAGGCGTAGTTCTTCCGCGCCGTGGTGTAGAACGAGCTGTTGGCGAGGAAGGCTGCCCAGAAGACCTGGTTCAGCTTCAGCGCCGCACCACGCCCGATGCGGGTCGGGAGCGCGGACAGCGCGCCGAGGTCGTCGTTGATGATGTCCTGCCGCGTGACGGAGAACATCTTGCCGTAGGTCTTCACCTGGTTGGTGAAGCTTTCCTCGCTGACGTCGCCCGCCTTGAGCTCGCCAGCCGGGCCGATCTCGTCGTAGGCGAACGCGCCGTTGAGGCGGTAAGAGGTCACCTGCTTGAAGTCGCTCACGGAGCGGCTCGAGCTGATCTCGCGCCACGTGCCCTCGACCGCGGTGAAGCCCGCGAGGAGGAACTTGTTGGCCACGTTCGAGAAGATGCCGGGGAGCGTCAGGTTCGAGAATGCCGCCTGCAGCACGCCGCGGGTATCGCCCTTGATCGAGCGGCCCGTGTGTCCATTGGCCCACGCAGCCTCGAGGAGGAGCTCCTGGAGTCCGAGCCCGCGGCCGAAGCGGCGGTCGGCGGCGTCGAGGATCTTCTCGTCGAAGTGCTCCTCGAGTCCCGGCAGGCGGCCCGTCTTGCAGAGCGCGGCCTCGATCACCTCGGGGCTCGCGTCGTTGGCTCGCACGTGCGCGGCGGGTGCGCCGGTCGTCGGGCGCGAGGCGCGCAGCACCTCGAGCTCCGCCTTGGTCGCGTCCCAGCCCTCGCCGATCGCCTTGGCCTCGATCTCGGAGTGCTGCCCGGCGCAGGCCTTGCGGATCGCGCCAATGCGGGCGCTCTCGGCGGCTGCCGCGGCGCGCATCTCGGTCGCGACGGACATGGCGTCGGGAACGGCGGCGGCGGTCACGGGGGCGTTGGTCGTCTCTTCCGGCATCGTCTGGTTCTCCATGCTTCCTGCGGCCTCGGCCGCGATCTGTGCGTTCGTGTTGTCGTCCGCGCCGAGCGCGACGAAGCTCACCTCACCCAGTACCGACCGACGCACGATCGACACTGGTCCGTCAAAGGTCTGTCCATTGGCACTGGCCGACTTGCCCTGCGGGACGAACTCGGTCGAGACCGCGTGGGCGCCGACCGACGCCTGCCACGGGAAGCCGTTCAGCCCCGCATCGACGATCTCGCGCGCGACGGCGCCGCCGCCGCTCACCACACCGGCCACCCGCAGCACGCCGTCCACGACGGAAACGCTCTCGGTGTGCCCGACGATCAGCGACGGGTTGTGGTCCTTGAGGATCGGCCGCGGCTTCGCGCTCCAGGCGAGGCCCGCCAGGTCGATCACCGTCGGGTGCCGCCAGCCGCGCAGGCCCATCGCGCCGCCTGTGTAGGCGCTCATCGCGAAGCGCTTCAGGACCGGCTCGCCGACGTCGGCGTTGGCCTCGACGGGAACCATCTCGACGGGCGCGCAGAGGCTCAGCACTCGGGGTGTTTCAGGGCTCGGGGTCGTCATCGGTCTCCTCCGTGAACTGGTCGACGGGCTGCGACGCGGGGGCGGCGGGCAGCACGATGCCGAGCTCCGCCATCAAGGCAAGCTCACGTGCGCGCTGCCTGAGCTCCGCCTCCCAGTCCTTGCCGTGGCGGGCGTACTCGCTCGCGAGCGTCGTGGTGTGGTTTGTCAGGCGCGTCGCCTGGGCGGTCGCTTCCTTCGCCGGATCGACGTGCTCGTTGCCATCCCAGAACCACTGGTGTGGCAGCGCCTCCAGCGCGCGCACCCGCGGAGGAACGAGCGACTCGATGAGCTTCGCCTCGTCGAACCACTCCGCGAGGATGCGGGCGAGCACCGTCCGGGCCATGTGCGCCTGGTCGATGCGGATGGACTTGAAGTACGTCTGGTGGTCGAGGCGACCGCTGGCGTAGTTGTAGCCAGAGCTGTTCCCTGCGGCGACGTTGAACGGCATGTTCAGGCAGCGGGCGATCTCGTTCAGGATCTCGCGCTTGAACTCACCGTACGAGGTCGTCGGCTGCTCGGGCTTGACCTGCGACATCTTCCAGCCTGCAGGCAGTGTGAGCAGCGAGTTCGCCTCGAGC
>CAITDI010000027.1 GCA_903891095.1 uncultured bacterium
GGCACGGGCCGTGCAGTGCCTGGAACATGCCTGGCACTGCACGGCACGTGCCAGGCACCGTTTCTTATCCGTGGACCGACTCGAGGAAGTTCCCGAGATGCCGGTTGATGAACCAGTCCAGCGCCGTGCGCGTGGTGTACGCGTCGACGCCCCACATCGTCACGCTCGGCTCGAGGAACTCGAGATCCGCCATCACCTGCAGCTGGCCGTCGACCACATACGCCTTCGGAAGCCGCGTGCCGTAGTACGCGCTCGCCGCGTTCGAGCCAGGCTCGCCGATCGTGATCGTCGGCTGCAGGAGCAGCTCGTTGTCGTTGAGGTACCAGAGGTCGGTCATGACCATGGGCACGAGCCGATCGTCCTCGTTGGCGATGGCCTGCCGCTGCCACTGGCGAATCGCCGCAACAAGCCGATTCGCGAGCGGCCGGTCAGCGATCTCGCTGCGCGGATGCGCGCCGACGACGATCGGTAGCAGCCGCGTCGTGATGATCTCGCTGTCGGGCGGCATCACCGCCCACGCCGCGTCGATCGCGGAATCAGCGAGACCCTGCGTGTGGGGAAGCGACGGCTGCGACGGGTGCTGCATGGACCTCCGATATCGGCGGGAAACCGCCGCTTTCACCAACCCCCGTCGGGGTCCGCGTCTTTCGCCGGCGACGTCAATTCTCGTCGCGCATCGCAAGATCGGTGCGAGGCTCGGGATAGGTCCAGCTCGAGAGCAAGAGCCGCAGAGGCTCCTTCGAAGTCGGCATCTCGATCTCCGCGTCGTCGTCGGCCTCGAAGCCCACCGATTCCGCTGCGCCGCGCGCCGCATCGGCCGCGACCGCCTTGGCGCGCCTCCGCAGTCCCATCCCGGAGATGCTGGACGCAGGCTTCATGCGACCCGTGCCATGCTTACCCATGATGACGGGCAGATAGAACGACTCCAGCCTGCCCTGCTTGATGAGCCGGATCTCCAGCCCGCCGCCCGCAAGCGTCACGAGCATGATCGCATCATCGATGGTCCAGACCTCGCCCTTGCCGTCGCGGATCCAGCCGGCGCCGATGATCCAGTCGTTGCCGAAGATGCGCGGGAAGTTCAGCTTCCGCCGCAGCCACGGATCACGCGCGATCATGTACAGGCCGACTGCGACCATCACGAGCCCGGGGTATGTCATCCACGCGAGCGGCGCGCCTGAACGCAGCGCCACCAGCCCCTGCATCCAGAAACTGGCGGACTGAAAGATCAGCATCGCGCCGAAGATCGCCGTACCCGCGGGAATCGACGAGGTCTCGAGGATCTCAGGCTCCGGCAACCGTCCACGCGGCGCGAGCGACTTCGCGAACTTGTCGCGCTGCATCACATCGAACAGCGCCACATCGAAGATCAGCGACGGCCGCGGCGAGAGCGCGAACAGCCCCGCGTAGCTCGCGGGATCACGGAACGCCTTGCGCGACTTGCCGCGGTCGGGCAGCAACCTTCCGATGGGGTCCTCGAGCGCGCGCGCGCGACGGCGAGCCTCCGCCTCGCGCTCGACCTTCATCGCGCCGACGACGCCGATCGCGAGCAGCGTCGCAACCCATCCGATGATGAGGAACATGATGAGTCCGATCCACCAACGGCCGCTCGCGGAAGCAAGCCATAGGCTGACGCCCACCGCGAAACCGAGGGGGAAGAGCAGGAGCAGCGCACGCGCGAAGAACCTCGACGCCCTGCTCACCGCACGCGGCGGCGCCGGCGGAAGCCCGGCGAACACGACATTGCGCCCGTCGAAGAGCGCCCGCCACTCCTCGGGAACCGTGGCGGTCTGGCCGCTCATCGCATCAGTGGAACAGCGGGAACTTCGCGCAGTACGCGCGGATCTCCGCACGCACCGCGGCGATCGTCGCCGCATCGCCCGCCGAACCGAGCACGCGGTCGATCCACGCGGCGACGAGCTCCATGTCGGCTTCCTTCAGGCCGCGCGTGGTGAGCGCGGGCGTGCCGAGGCGCAGGCCGCTGGTGATCATCGGCGAGCGCGTGTCGTTGGGGATGCCGTTCTTGTTGACGATGATTCCCGCCTTTTCAAGCCACTTTTCCGCATCGGCGCCCGTGAGGTCGGCCGAGCGCGCGCGGAGATCGACGAGCATCAGGTGGTTGTCGGTGCCGCCCGAGCAGAGGCGGTAGCCGCGCTTCACGAGGCCGGCGGCGAGCGCCTGCGCGTTCTTCACGACCTGCTGGCAGTAGGTCTTGAACTCGGGCTTGAGCGCCTCGCCGAACGCGACGGCCTTCGCGCCGATCACATGCATGAGCGGACCGCCCTGCGTGCCGGGGAACACCTTGCGGTCGACCTTCTTCGCGATCTCCTCGTCGTTGGTCAGGATCAGGCCGCCGCGCGGGCCGCGCAGCGTCTTGTGCGTGGTCGTCGTGACGATGTGCGCGTGCGGGAACGGCGACGGATGCACGCCCGTCGCGACGAGGCCCGCGATGTGCGCGATGTCGGCCATGAGCACCGCGCCGACCTCGTCGGCGATCGCGCGGAAGCGCGCGAAGTCGATCACGCGCGGATACGCCGAGTAGCCGCAGATGATCATCTTCGGCTTGCATTCGCGGGCGATGCGCGCGATCTCGTCGTAGTTGAGCAGCTCGGTCGCGGCGTCGAGGTCGTACTCGGCGATCTTGTAGAACGTGCCGGAGAAGTTCACCTTGAGGCCGTGCGAGAGGTGGCCGCCCGACTTGATCGGGAGCGAGAGAATCGTGTCGCCCGGCTCGCACATCGCCATGAACGCCGCGGTGTTCGCGTTCGCGCCGCAGTGCGGCTGGACATTGGCGAACTTGCAGCCGAAGAGCTGCTTCGCGCGGTCGCGCGCGAGATCCTCGATGCCATCGTGGAACTCGCAGCCGCCGTAGTAGCGCTTGCCGGGGTAGCCCTCGGCGTACTTGTTGGTCAGCCACGAGCCGACGGTGTGCATGACCTCGGTCGAGACGTGGTTCTCGCTGGCGATGAGCTCGAGCGTGGTCGCCTGGCGCTCGGCCTCCTGCGCGTAGAGGCGCGCGGCGGCGGGGTCGTAGCGCTCCAGCATCTGGAGGAGCTGCACGGACATCGAGTCGAGCGGGATGTCGGAGGGGAAACCTGCGGGCATGTGGCGGGCGGCGGGAGCGGCGGTCGTCGCGGAAGTCATGGCGCGGATAGTAGTCGACGCGCTACGCTCCGCGAATGCACGGCGCGCGGTCGATCGTCCAGACTCCTTGCGGCCCGATCGCGGTCGGCCGCCGCGGCGGCCGGCTCGTCGCGGACTGGCTCGTCGCGGGCGCGGACGCCCCGTTCTGCGCGGAGCATGACGCCGAAGCGCGCGCGCTCGCCGAGGCGATCCGCGCGAGTTTCGCTGGAAATCCCGCTGCCCTCGCAGGCATCGCAACCGGTGCGGGCACCGACTTCCAGCGCCGCGTGTGGAACGCCTGCCGCGCGATTCCCGCGGGCGAGACGCGCACCTACGGCTGGATCGCGGAGCAGATCGGCGGCGGCCACGCGGTCTGTCGCGCGGTCGGACAGGCGCTGCGCCGCAATCCCCTGCCCATCGTCGTGCCCTGCCACCGCGTGGTCGCGAGCGCGGGACTCGGCGGATACGCGGGCGACCGCGACGGCGAACTGGCGGAAATCAAGCGAAAACTGCTGCTCTTCGAGTCCGCTGCGGCAACAGTCAAGTGCTAGAGTGCGCGCCCTCTCGCAGGAAGCGAGCGGAACAGCTGCGCGAGAAACGCGCGGAAAACAGGAGCAGCGCATGAAGTTGACGATGGTCGGTACCGGATACGTGGGTCTCGTGACGGGCGCTTGCTTCGCCGAGACCGGCAACCACGTGGTGTGCCTCGACGTCGACCAGCGCAAGATCGAGATGCTCCGCCGCGGCGAGAGCCCGATCTACGAGCCGGGCCTGAGCGAGATGATCGTGCGCAACGCGTCGGCGGGCCGGCTGACCTTCACCACCGACAAGCTCGAGGCGTACCGCCACGCGGACGTCGTCTTCATCTGCGTCGGCACGCCGAGCGACGAGGACGGCAGCGCGGACCTTCAGTACGTGCTCAAGGTCGCGAGCGACATTGCCGACGCGATCAACACGCTCGGCGCGGGCGCGCGCCCCAAGACCGTCGTCGTCAAGAGCACGGTTCCCGTCGGGACCAGCCACAAGGTGCGCGACCTCATCGCGTCCAAGACCAAGCACGCGTTCCACATCGCCGACAACCCCGAGTTCCTCAAGGAAGGCGATGCGATCAACGACTTCATGAAGCCCGACCGCGTCGTGTGCGGCGTCGAGAGCGAGCATGCGTCGCAGGTGATGCGCGAGCTCTACGAGCCGTTCGTGCGCCAGGGCAACCCGATCTTCGTGATGGACGTGCGCTCGGCCGAGATGGTCAAGTACGCGTCGAACGCGATGCTCGCCTGCAAGATCTCGTTCATCAACGAGATGGCGAATCTCTGCGAGAAGTACGGCGCGAACATCACCAGCGTGCGCGAAGGCATGTGCGCGGACAAGCGCATCGGCAACCAGTTCCTCTACCCGGGCCTCGGCTACGGCGGATCGTGCTTCCCCAAGGACACGCTCGCCGTCGTCTCGATGGGCCGCGAGATCGGCTTCGAATGCGAGCTCAATGCCGCGGTGCACCGCGTGAACCAGGCGCAGCGCCGTCATTTCTGGTCGAAGATCGAAGGCGTGTTCGGCCGCAATCTCGCGGGCAAGCGCATCGCGTTCTGGGGCGTCGCGTTCAAGCCGCGCACCGATGACATCCGCGAGGCGCCGTCGATCACGCTCATGCGCATGGCCGTCGCCGCGGGCGCCAAGGTGCGCGCGTTCGATCCCGTCGCGCTCGAGAACCTCTCGCGCGAGTTCCCCGAAGTCGAGTGCGCAAGCGACATGTACGACGCACTCAAGGGTCCGGACAACAAGGGCGCCGACGCGCTCGTGATCGCCACCGAGTGGAACGAGTTCCGCGCCCCGGACCTCGACCGAGTCGAGGCGCTCATGCCGTCCAAGCTGATCTTCGACGGGCGAAATCTCTACAAGTGCCAGTCGATGGAGGCCCGCGGCTTTGCGTATTACTCGGTGGGACGCGCGCCGGTGAATCCGCGCGCCGCAGCCGCACCGAGGCACGTCGTCACGGTGTGAGCAGCGGCGGAATCGGCGGCGCGCCCCTCAAGAGGTCGCGGCATGCCGACGATGATCCAACCCGACACGCACTGCCCTGGGACCACCGTGGCTGAACTGATCCTCTCCAACTCCGAAGGCGAGACGCTCGCGCAGCGCAAGCTGAACCCGGTCCGCGGCTACTGGATCGGGCGCGAGCCGAACTGCGACATCGTGATGGACCACCCGTCCGTCAGCCGGCGCCATGCGTTCGTGTTCCACGCGAATGGACGCTGGCTCGCCTGCGACGCGGGATCGACCGAAGGACTGGCCGTCGAAGCTGGGCACGTGCGCTCCGCGCCGCTCTCGGCGGATGCGTGGGTGAGCATCGGCAGCGTCTATCTGTGGCTGCAAGGCGCCCCGAGGCAGCCGCCCGACTGGATCGACGCGCGCCCTGAGATCACCGAAGCCGGCCGCGCGCCGCGCCTGGCGCGCCTGGCGATCGAGGATCTCTCCGACGCCGAACCGACCGCCGTGACCGAGGTGCTGACCCTCTCGGATGCGCGGGGAATCGTGCACCTTTGCGCCGACCTTGGCGGCGTGCTCGCGAGCAAGGGAGGCGGCTCGCCGCGCATCACCATCGGCCGCGCGAACACCATGGACCTCCAGATCTGCCACCCGTCGGTCGACCCGCTGCACTGCGTGCTCACCGTGGGAAGCCAGCGCTGGTCCGCCGTCGACGCGGGCTGCGCCGAGGGAATCATGTGGGAAGGCAAGCGCTGGTTCCGCAAGCGGATGGAGGACGGCGTCGTCATTCCGGTGGGCGATTTCCGCATCTCGATGCAGCGCGTGGTGCGGACGACGGCGCCAGTCCCGCAGGTGCTGATCCCAAGCTCGAGCCAAGGCCCCGGCGAAAAGGGCAGGAATCCCGCGCGTCCGTCGGCGTTTTTGAACGACGCGCCCCCGCCGGCGCCGCGCGGCGGCACCGACTCGGGCTCGGTGATTCGCATGAACGACGATGACGACGACGTCATCCGCCTCGACCGCGACTGAACGGCCGCGAAGCCTCGACAGCGAAAAACAGCGGGAAAAGACGGGCATTTGCGCCCTGCGGCGAAAAACATCGTGTTTTTCGATGTTTTCAGCCAGACGAGCCCTTGCAACGCACGTCCGACCCCTTTATTTTCCGCAGAATCGACAGGCAAGGAGCTTGTCAGTTCAGGCACGAAAGGACTCCGAAACATGGCCAGCAAGACCAAGATCACCGCCGCTTCCAAGGTTCGCACCAAGGGTTCCATCTACAAGGACATCGCCACGACCACGGGTCTCACCCGCAAGCAGGTCGTCCACGTGTTCGAGACCCTCACCGAGATGATGAAGGCCGACCTCGGCAAGAAGGGTTGCGGCACGTTCAACCTCTTCGGTCTCGCCAAGATGCGCACCGTCAACAAGCCGGCCACCAAGGCGCGCAAGGGCAAGAACCCCTTCACCGGCGCTGAGATCATGATCAAGGCCAAGCCGGCGAGCCGCAAGGTCCGCATCCGCGCGATGAAGGGCCTCAACGACAATATCTGATGTTTGCGACTGTCGTTGCGCCGCGAGCGGCGCAACTTCTTCGCAAACATGCGTGGAGATACGCAACACGACACGCGCCGCCTTGCGGCGCGTGTTGTGTTTTTCGTTGTGGTTTTCGAGGGGCCGAGGCGACTCGGTGTTCGAGTCTCCTCACGCCCACCCTCAGTCTCGGCCGTGTTGGTGGGCGTGGAACTCCGCGAGCCTCGACTGGCCGGA
>CAITDI010000028.1 GCA_903891095.1 uncultured bacterium
GGTGCCTGGCACGTGCCATGAGGTGCCAGGCACCTCACGGCACGTGCCGGGCACGTCTGGGGTTTCCCCCCGCGCATCCGCTGAGCCTGGTGCACGCGGCGCTTACATCGAGTGCCCGGCACGTGTCGCTGGGTGCCAGGCACCTCACGGCACGTGCCAGGCACCATTTCCAGGCAGAGTGCGGTGGACATCAAAGATTGTGTTGCGCGCCTCCGCGCTTCGTTCGTAGGGACTGGTGCTCGGCAGGGCAGGGCGGTGCAGACCGACCCCGCCAGGGCGGGCACGTGTGGGACGGACATCCACATGAAATCGAGCCGCTCGGCCGAGCGGCAGGAAACGCCGATCAAAGGAGTGATGGCTATGCAGGAAGGGACTCAGGCGGTGCGAGGTAGAGACGCCAGCGAACTGAACGCGGTCATAGCGCGGTTGGAGAAGCTGGAACAGTTGATCCTCAAGATGCGGGATACCCAAGGGAAGATGTCGGATGCGGCCGCCGTGCGGACGGCGGAGGCAGACAAGCCCTCGCAGAACGGCGCAGTTGACCCCGCCACGAGCGCTTCGGCCCGGTCGACCCGCGCCGCGCCCTCAGACCAAGCGCTACGCGCAAAGATCGCAAAGCTCCCCGTCAAGATGAACACCAAGTTGCCCGCGAAGGCCGTGAGCGACGACGACATCCCGCGCACGACGGACCACGGGGGATATCAGTTCCCGACGCTGGAGCTCCTCGACGCGCCCGAGGGTACGTCCAGTGCGAACCTGGAGTTAGTCGTCCAGGAGCAGGCGTTCGCGCTCTCGAAAGCACTGCAGGCCTACGGCATCAAGGGCGAGATTCGCGAGATGCAGCGCGGTCCGGTGGTCACCGTGTACTCGGTCGAGCTCCAGACCGGCACGCGCGTCGCACGACTCGAGTCGATCGCCAAGGACATCGCGCGCACGCTCGTTGTGCCGAGCGTTCGAATCGTTCCGAACATCGCGGGCAGCGCCGCGGTCGGCATCGAGGTGCCAAACAAGCAGAAGGCGAAGGTGCGCCTCACGGAGCTCATGTCGGGCGGCCACGCGGCGGGCATGATGCTCCCGATGTTCATGGGCAAGGACTCGGCGGGCGAGCCGCTCGTGCTCGACCTCGCGAAGATGCCGCACATGCTGATCGCGGGCGCCGCCGGCTCCGGCAAGTCGATCTGCCTGAACGCGATCCTTGCGAGCTTCCTTTACACGAAGCGTCCCGACGAACTCAGGCTTGTGCTGATCGATTCGAAGGGCGTTGAGATGGCGCAGTTCGCGGATGTCCCGCACCTCGCGTGCCCCGTCGTGACCGAGATGGCCAAGGCCGCGGCGATCCTCGAATGGGCCGTGACGAAGATGGAGGAGCGCTACGAGCTGCTGAAGGAGGCGGGCGTCCGCGATATCCGATCGTTCAACGAGCTCGGCGAGGCCGACCTGCGCGAGCGCATGAACATCACCGACGACGTCGAATGGGCGCGCATCATGAAGAAGATGCCGTACATGGTCTTCGTGATCGACGAGCTCGCCGACGTGATCACCAGCAATTGGGAGTCCGGGCCGGCGATCGTGCGCCTCGCGCAGAAGGCGCGGGCGGTTGGAATACACGTGATCTGTGCGACGCAGCGTCCGCAAGAGCGGAACCTCGCAAGGCTCATCAAACTGAACATGCCGTGCCGCGTGGCGTTCAAGCTCAGGTCATCAGCCGATAGCCGGATCGTGCTTCATCAAGATGGCGCGGAGCTGCTGCTCGGCGAAGGCGACATGCTGGTGGTGACGGAGAGTCAGAAGGAACCGCGGCGTTGCCAGGGCACGCTGATCGAAGATCGCGAGACGCGCGGCGTGGGGAAGTTCCTAAAGAACGTCGCGTCGCAATACTTCGAGCGGCAACAGTTCACGTCTCGCGCGGCCAGCTATAGCAGCAGCAGCGAGTGGGGAGAGCAAGAAGCGATCGACGCAAGCAACGCTCACCAGCAGGATGAGCTGTTCGACCAGGCTGTGGGGATTCTCATCGAGTCGGGCCGCGGGAGTGTCTCGCTGCTGCAGCGAAGCCTTGCGATCGGCTACGGGCGCGCGTCGCGGCTGGTGGACCTGATGGGCATTGCGGGACTGCTTGGCGAGCACAAGGGCTCGCATGCGCGCGAGGTCGTGGTGACCATGGAAGAGTGGCAGCGCATGAAGGCGCTCCGCGTTCAGGCCGCTCCGGTGAAGAAGGGAAGGAAACCGCCCGAACACGTTCATGCCCGCCGGCAGGATGAGCTGTTCGACCAGGCGGCGGAGATCCTCATCGAGAGCGGCCGCGGAAGTGTCTCGCTGCTCCAGCGTCGCCTCGCGATCGGCTACGGCCGCGCGTCGCGGCTCGTCGACCTCATAGGCCAGGCGGGCCTCCTCGGCGAGCACACGGGTTCGCAGGCACGCGAGGTCGTGGTCACGATGGAGGAATGGCAGCGCATGAAGGCCATTCGCGACAAGGCCGAGCGCGAGGGCACGGTTCTCTGACGCGGAGTCGGACGAGGACGACTGAGTTGCGGAACACAGAAGCAAACCACGCGGCCCGCGCCCGTTTTCCGCCCGTGCACGGCACGTGCCGCGCAGTGCCAGGCACAGGACGGCATGTGCCGTGCACCTGTGGCTTGGATAAGACACGAGCGCGGCGAGGTGCCTGACACGTGCCATGCAGTGCCAGGCACAGCGTGGCATGTGCCGTGCACCGTTTCTGAATCTGGGGTGGGCGCTGCAACTTCGCGCGGGCCATTGCTATAACATCGCCTCCTCTTATGGCAAAGAAATCAGCAAAGCAGAAGAAGTCGTCCGTCGCGCGCAAGCCTCGTGTTAAGTCGAAGGCCGCGGGCAAGTCCCGCACTTCGCTCGCGTCGCTCACCACCGAACAGCTTTCCGCCGAGCTCAAGCGCCGCCAGTCCGAGCTTCCCAAGCTCGAGAAGCAGGCCGCCGCGCTGCGCGGCGAACTCGCCAGCCTCGAGGCGCGCATCGCCGCGCTCTCCGGCGGCGCGGTCGTAGCGAAGCAGCCGCAGCCGAAGGGGTCTTCATCTTCCTCTTCCTCTTCCTCGTCCTCGTCCTCGACCTCGTCCTCGTCAACCACCGCGCGCGCCCCGCGCCGCCGCCACGGCCAGCCCACGCTCGCCGAGCAGATCGTCTCCGTTCTCCAGGCGACCGGCACCGTGATGTCGCCGAGTGAGATCGGCACCGCCGTGCAGAAGCAGTTCGCGCGCGAGGTCAAGCCGAGCTTCAACGTCCAGGTGAGCAGCACGCTCCGCGCGCTGGTCGACGATGGCGCGGTCGCGCAGGTCGAGCGCGCGCAGTACGCCGCGAAGGGAGCGGCCGTTGCTTCCGCGAATTAATGTTCATGGCGTCGCACTCGCGTGCGTCGTCCTGTCGGGCTGCGCGCGCACGACGATCGACAACGATCCCACGCTGCATCCGCCCGTTGCGAAGGGCGCGGCGCCCGCAGTCGCCGGCGAAACCGTCGTCCGCGACCTCTCGCGCTACGACTTCCTCACCGCGTATCCCAAGCGGTTCATCGAGCAGAAGGTCGCGTTCGGCGCGTCGTGCGACATGTCGGCGCGCTCGGCCGACAAGGGCGTCGAGGCCGACGCCAAGCTTCTCCGCAAGCTGTTCAACGACGCGAAGAGCCCCGAGGACTTCGCGTCGAGCCTGCAAGGCGAGTTCGAGCTCGTGCAGGTTGCGGTCAACGCGGGCGTCCCTTCCGGCGTTCTCTCGGGGAAGGACGGCATGCTCACCGGCTACGCGACCCCCGAGGTGCTGGTCCGCTCCAAGCCCGACGAGCGCTTCCGCTTTCCGATCGTCGGCGACATCCGCAAGTCGCACCCCGAGCTGATCGACAAGCCGCGCCGCGAGCTCATCGCGTCGCCCGCCGTGCGCGAGAGCGCGATCGCGTGGGTCGACGATCCGCTCGCGTGGGCGCTCATCGAGACCAACGGCAGCGCGCGCCTCACCTTCGAGGACAGCGGCGTCGAGAAGGGCAAGTCGCGCCGCTCGATCGTGATCTCGCGCGTCGCGACCAACGGCAAGCCGTGGACGAGCATCGGCCGCTGGCTCGCCAACCGCGGGCTCGTCGACAGCTCGACGTACACCTTCGCCGACGTCGCGCGCGAGGCCGGTGCGCATCCCGACAAGACCGAGGCCGCGGCGCTCGACAACGAGCGCGTCGTGTTCTTCGCGGTCGTGAGCGAGGCTGCGTTCCCGCCGCCGATCGGCGTGTCGGGCGGGGGGCTCATGGCGGGCTACTCGTGCGCCGCGGACCAGTCGATCTATCCGGCGGGATCCGTGCTCGTCGTCGTCGAACGCGATGGCCAGGCGGGCGTGCTGCGCCCCGCGCGGTTCCTCTTCGTGCACGACGCGGGCGGCGCGATCGCGGGCCCGGGCCGCGTCGACGCCTACTTTGGCGAAGGCACCGATGCGCTGCTCAAGGCTGGCCAGGCGCGTACGCCGGTCGAGATCTTCCGCCTCCGCCGCAGGTGATGGAGGGCGCATGACGACCGGTGTTCGCAGGCAATCGCCCGTGTTTCAATCGCCCGTGTTCCTCGCCTGCGTCGCGCTCATCGTGGCCGCGCAGGCCGTGCTCTGGTGGCGCGCGTTCCGCTGGTATCCCGAGATTCCCCAGCGTTTTCCCACGCATTTCGGCGCCGACGGCAAGCCGAACGGCTGGATGGACAAGAGCTTCTTCACGTGGTTCATGCTGCCGCTGCTGTCGCTCGTGATGCTCGCGTTCTTCGGCGGCATCAGCGCGTGGCTCGGGTGGCTCGTCCGCAAGTCGCCGCAGATCGTGAACGTGCCGCGCAAGGACCTCTTCCTCAAGATGTCGGTCGAGGGCCGCATGACGATCGTCCGGCCGACGCGCGAGTTCCTCGCGTGGGTGATGGCGCTCATGATGTGGCTCTTCGCGTACATCCTCGAGGGCTCGGCGCGCGTCGCGGTGCACATCGACGACACGCTGGTCGCGTGGCCGCTGTTCATCTTCATGGGCGGCGTGCTCGGCGTGCTGCCGTTCTACATGATCCGCACGGGCCGCATGCTCGACGATGTCGCGCGCGCGGAGGGGATCATTCCCGCGAACAAGTGAGCTTGAAGCCCCGCGAAGAAGTGAGCTTGAAGCCCCGCGAAGAAGTGAGCCGCGCGCTCACCGATGCTTCCGCACCGCGCGCGTCGTGAGCGCGTTCGCCGCATCGGCACCCGCGCCCGTGAACCGCTCCGCCGCGGGATCCCAGTTGAGCGGCTTGCGAAGCTCGTAGCCGATGTTGCACAGCTGGCAGATCGTCGCGGTGCGGTGGCCCGTCTCGGCGGTGCAGATCGGGTCGCGCCCCTCGCGGATCGCCGCGAGGAAATCCGCGATGTGCGACGAGTTCCGCGGCAGCGCCTTCTCGTTGCCGCGCACGGGCTCGATGAACTTCGCGTCGTCGGCGGCCTTCGGGTCCTCGCCCTTGTACGAGCGGATGTGCCCGCGCGAGCACTCGATGGTGCCCTCGGTGCCGATGAACGTGCAGTCGGTCGGGCCGCCGTGGATCATCTCGACGCCGTTCGCGTAGACGAAGCGCAGGCCCGTCTTCGCGCCGTCCGCGGGCGGGATCACCGCGACCGGGCCCGACATGTCCATGCCGAGCGCCCACTGCGCGATGTCGAAGTGGTGCGCGCCCATGTCCGCGAGTCCGCCGTTGCAGTACTCGCGGTAGTTGCGCCACTTCGGGTAGTGGCCGTGCATGCCGATCGGGCAGAGCTCGTGGTTGAACGGGTGGAACGGCGCCTGCCCGAGCCAGCCGTCCCAGTCGATGTCGGCGGGGCAGGGCTCCTCGGGGAGATCGCACGGAATCGGCGACTCGCCGACGCCGATCGTGATGCGCTTGATGCGGCCGATGCGTCCGTTGCGCACGGCTTCGGCGGCGCGCACGAAGTTGTAGTCGAACTCCGAGCGCTGCTGCGAGCCGGTCTGGAAGCGGATCTGCGCCTTGCGCGCCGCGTCT
The DNA here is from genome assembly GCA_903891095.1 of uncultured bacterium. Classification (GTDB taxonomy): domain Bacteria; phylum Planctomycetota; class Phycisphaerae; order Phycisphaerales; family SM1A02; genus QWPT01. The sequence goes on from CAITDI010000028.1 coordinate 5,997, forward strand.
GCGATCGCGCGGCCCTCGCTGATCGTGAGCGAGAGCGGCTTCTCGCAGTAGACATGCTTGCCGGCCATCGCGGCGGCGATCGCAGGCTCGGCGTGCCAGTGGTCGGGCGTCGCGACGATCACCGCGTCGATCGCGGGGTTCGCGACGATGTCGCGCCAGCTCGCGACGACGGAGCAGACGTCCTTCTTGCGGCGCTCGTTGACGAGGCGCACGCCTTCCTTCGCGCGCGCGGCGGCGACGTCGGCGATCGAGACGATCTCGATCCCGTCGTCGTCGAGGAACCCGCCGTGGAGCTCGTGCGCGCGCTTGCCGAAGCCGATGATCGCGAGCTGCATGCGGTCGTTGGCCGCGGGCGTGCGCGTGACGGGCGCGGGCGAAGCTGCAGGCGTCGCGCGCGCAAGCGCCGGCGCCGCGCGGCCGAGCGCGGTCATGGCGACCGTCGAGACGGCAGCGGTGCGGACGAACGCGCGACGGGACGGCTCATGCGAGTGGTGCATGGCGCGGCAGCCTCGCAGGAGCGGGGGCGGCGCGCAAGCAATCGAGCGTGATTACGGCGACGACCAACTCCCGAGGACCAGCACGAGATCGCGCGGTCCCACCGTGCCGTCGCCGTCGAGGTCCTCGCGGGCGCCCGCCGTGCCCCACGCCGCGAGCAGGATCGCGAGGTCGCTCGGGCCGATCGCCCCGTTGCGGTCGAGGTCGCCAAAGCGCGCTGGATCGAGGTCGAACACATCGATCCGCGGCCGCGCGGCCGCTCCAGATGACCCGCGGTCGGACGCACCCACGATCAACTGGCCGCCCGCGAGCGCGAGCCCATCGCCGAAGGACCGCGAGGCCACGAGATCGCGCGCCAGGACATGCGCGCAGCGCCACGCGCCATCGGCGCCGCGACGGAAGACATAGGCGCGGTCGGTCTTGTCGCCGCCGACCGCGATCACATCGCCCTCCACGCTCACCGAGGCCCCGAAGTCGGTCGACGCGACCGAAAGCGCGAACGGCAGCACGCGCTCCTCGGGCCGAAGCACGGCTTCCGGCGCGTACAGGCCATCGGCGCCGCGGCGGTAGACCACGACGCCGCCGATCCGGTGGGGTGATCCCGAATACATCATGCCCGAGCCCGCGACCATCACATCGCCGTCGAGCGCGAGCGATTCGCCGAAGCCTGGCACGCTGAAACCGTCGGGCGATGTGAGCTGCTGGACGAGCTCGAACGCGCCCGACTTCTGCTGTCGGTAGACGAACAGCGTCCGTCCGTCGCCGACGACGAGCACTCCGTCGCCAAGCGCGACCTGCACGCCGAACGGATCCTCGCCATCCCGCTGGACAGACGCGATGGGCGCCCATCCCTTCGCGTCGCGTCGATAGAGCTCGGCGATGCCTTGGTACAGCGTGGGACTGATCGACACCTGCTTGACCGACGAGATGGCGAGCAGGTCTCCGCGCAGCGCGATGCCGCTCCCGAAGCCAGTGATCGCGCCGATGCTTCCGGGCTCCGGAACAAACTCGCGCACGAGCGGCCAGGTTCCGTCGGACGCGCGTTCGCAGACCCGAACGGCTGCATACGGGGCGCTGTTCCTGGCGACGCGCACGGCCGCCCGTTCGCCGCTGACCGCGATCCTGGCGCGGCCTATCGGCTGCGCGGTCGTCGCGACGCCGTCGATGCGGTCCTCTGCAATCCAGCGCACGACGCCGTTCGCGTCGGTCGTGCGGCGCAGCATGGCCGCAGTTCCATAGGCCGCGTATGAAGTGAGCCCGCCCACGATGGCGTAGTCGCCGTCAGCGCGGATCTCCGCGCCTATTCCGTATCCGACGAAGAGCTCGGGCTGCGTGCAGTCGATGCGCTGCTCGAGCGCAAGCTCGCGGTCGAGGCAGTTCGCTGCGCCGTCGCCATCGCTGTCGGTGTCGGAGCTGCCGCAACCGCACTGGCCTGGCAGGATCTTGGCGGGATCATCCGGGCAGTCGTCGGCTGTTGGGCCGAGCGAGACTTCCACCGCGTGTACCTCGGCCACATACACGGGGCCGTACATCCACAACTTGAGCCGCGCGGTAAACGCGTCCTCGCGGCGCGTCACGAACTGCGCCAGGTGCACCCGTCCGCTTGCGTCGGGATAGCTCTGCGCCGGGTTCAAGGTTGCCCATGCAACGCCGGGCGTGCTTTCGCCATGGAAGGTCGGCTGTGCCGTGCCGAACTCCAGATTGGACCAGTTCGAGAAGAGGATCGATCCGGCCGCGGCGGCGCCCGCGTTTCCACCGCCAATCACATAGCTGTCGCCCGCCGACATGAGCGTCGAGCACTGGTAGGGATTCCAGGTCCCGAGCGCGGTGCTGAGTGCGCCGCCCGTATCGAAGTCGCGGTGGTAGAACAGCGCCGAGCCGACGACGATGTTGAACTCGCTGACGAGCTGGACCCGCAGGGCTGGATTCGCGATGCGCGCGTACACGCGGTGGATCGCGACGGGCGTGCCGAGCACTTCGGTCGCGACGGACTCGACCTCGATGGTGGAGTAGTCGGCGCGTGCAGCGGGGGCGGGGGCCGAGGCGGCGAGGAGCGCGAGCATGACGAAGTTGGCGAAGCAGCACGGTTGCGTGAGCATCTTCGGGGTTCCGTGTTGGGGTGATCGAGCTTCCCGAGAGCGCGGGACTCGAGGCCTCATCGCCTCAATCGTCGACGCCGTCGCCGTCCTTGTCGGGGTCGATGCAGTCAGGCAGGCCGTCGCCATCGCGGTCGGGATCCGCGACGCCGTCCCCGTCGCAGTCGGCAAGCGCGAGATTTTCGGCGACAAAGCTGCCGTCCGTGCGTGCGTTCCGCGGGCTGTACGCCGACACGAGCATCGGGCCGACGAACGCGATCGAGCTCGGCCGGACCGTGTAAGGGGTCGGCGTGGACTTCAACGTCGCGTGCGGGATCCACGTGCTGCCGCCGATGCGGCGGTAGACGTAGCTCTCCGCGCCATCCGCCACGCCAAACGCCAGGCGATCGCCGTCGAGGACGACATCCGCGAAGTAGTAACGGCGGCCGAGCAGCTGAGCGGTCCACTCGATTGGAACAATGCGGCCGACGTCCGCCCACAGTCCGTCCGCGCCGCGCTCGTAGAGCTCGACACCCGAGGTCTCGAGCGGCGGCAGCGGAAGTCCCAGCGAATTGGGCACCGAAAGGCTGCCAGCCGCGACGGCGAGCGTGCGGGCGCTCATCGCGATTGAGGTACCGAACCCGCTCGTCGTCGTGTTGCCCGTCGGATGGAGCAGCGTCTGGAGCGCACTCCAGTTGCCTCGCGCATCGCGCCGGTAGAGGTACACGGAGCCGGGATTGCCAGCGAGCGTTCCCGCCGCGCCGACGGCAAGGTCGTTGCCCCACGCCGCGATGCTCATGCCGAACCCGCGGTCGTTTTCGCCATCGGCGATCGGGTTCGTCACGTGCGCGCGCTCGGTCCAGAGTCCGTCGTTGTCGGTCTCGAGGATCGAGACGCTGCCCGTGCGCGGATACTCCGAGCGGTCGGCGGGATCCGAGACGATCACGCGACCCGCTGCGGCATCGATCCGTGTGCCGAAGCTCGAGCGCTGCGCGTTGTTCTGCCGCGGCGAGAGGATCGTCTCCTGCATGCGCCACTTCTTGAGCTTGGCGTCGAAGCGGAACACATAGACGGTACCGCGCGTGATCGTGCTGCCTGAGGTAACGCGTCGGGTGGGCGCGCCCACGAACAGCGCGTCGCCCACGAACTTGACCGCCGTGCCGAAGCCGTCGCGCCCCGCAAAGTCGGCGGGGAACTCGAGCGGCGCGGCGATCGCCTGCTCCTGCTTCCACCCGGTGCCGTCGCGCTTGAACAGCAGCACCGCGCCGCGCGCGTAGTCCGCGAGATACATCGACAGCGGCGCGCCGACGGCGATCCAGTCGCCTGCGGCGCTCATCGATGCTCCGAAGTACACGGGATTGACCTTGTTCGCCGCAATCGGCGCGGGCATCGCGACCATGGTGGTCGCCGCATCCGCGCAGTCGTTCGTGCCGTCGAGATCGCTGTCGGTCTCAGGTTGGTCGCATCCGCACTGGCCCGGCGCGTTCTTGATCGAGTTCGGGCAGAGGTCCGGCGCGATCAGCACCGTGCCTCCCTTCGGAGCCCCTGGCGATACCAGCTGCACCTCGAAGTCCCACAGCGCCACGTCGTCGCGATTGGTCACGAACTGCGCGACCAGCACGCGCCCGAGCGCGTTCGGGCCGCCGCTGCTGGGATTGAGCGTGGTCCACGCGCAGTACGCGTTGATTCCGACCTTCATCGGAAAGTCGGCGCGGTTCAAGCCGTCAGGTCCCCAGCCCGCCGCCGCAACCGTCGGATTGCTGGAATTGACGGCGTTGCCGACGGAGACGAACGAGTCGAGCACGCCGCCCGCCATCGTGAGCGCGGGGCTCCACGTGCCGACGGTCGTCGAGTACTCGCCGTCGGACATCAGGTCGTGATGATGGAACGTGGCGGATCCGCCGAGGAACGACGCTGACACCGTGAACACGCGGTCCGCGGGAGAGGAAACCAGTGCGTACACGCGCGTGACCCGCAGCGGAGCCCCGTTGATGTCGTCGGCGTTCGACGCCTCGGTCACGATGCCGGTGACATCCGCGCACGCAACGGCCGAGCAGAGGAGGCTGGCGGCGAGAGCGGGGAGGGCGGCAAGGAGTGAACCTGTCTGCATGGTGGTGTCCTGCCGAGAGCGCGGGACATGGAGATACGCAAAGCCAGTTCCGCGATCATCGCCGTCGCGACAAATTTGGACAAGAAAATCCAGGCGAGAGACTCCAGGCGAGAAACTCCCGCGACTGCGACCTTCGCGATCCGTGCGCCGTGGGAATGTGCTTGGGGATCGCCCCTCGACCAAAGAAACCGCCCCGCCCGGCCACAAGGACCAGACGGGGCGGAAAGGGAACGAAAGGAAGCACCCGGGCGACCCGCGCCCGCTTCGCCGCGGCGATCAGTGCGGATCGAAGTGCCCGAGCAGCAGCGCGAGGTCCGGCGCGCTGATCACGCCGTCTCCGTTGAGGTCGCCCGCCGGCGCGCCGACGGCGCCCCAGAAGTTGAGCAGGATGCCGAGGTCCGCGCCGTCGACATGGCCGTCGAGGTTCAGGTCGCCGCGCGCGAGCTCGCAGGAGTCGAGCTGGCCGTTGTGATTCTCGTCCGGGGTTCCCGCGGCGATCTCGTCGATGTCGCAGATGCCGTTGCCGTTGCAGTCATCGCCGAACACGTTGCCGGACTGGTCGTTGAACTGTCCGTAGATGTTCTCCGGCGTGTTGATGCAGAAGCGCGAGTAGCCAACCGCGCTGAAGCCCGTCGTCGCCGACCAAAGGCCGCCGCCGGCCGTGCCCGCCGAGTTGTGCTCGACGACGCACAGCGAGACCGAAAGTCGTCCCGTGTTGTAGAAGCCGCCGCCGGTGGTGCTCGCGTGGTTCGACGAGATGTCGCAGTTCGCGAAGCTCGCCGCGCTGTTGTCCACCGTCGCACCCGATACCGCCACGCCGCCGCCCTGCGCGGCCGAATTGCCACGGATCACGCAGTTGACGAAGTTCGGGCTGCTCGACGAGCAGGCCACACCGCCACCTGGGCCGGTCGCGGTGTTGCCTTCGATCACGCAGTCGCTGAAGTCAGGCGACGAAAGCAGCAGCCTGATGCCTGCGCCCGTGCTCGCCGATCCGTTGCGAATCGTGAAGCCTCGCATGATCACGCCATGCGGTGCGATGTTGGTCATCGACACGCAGCGTCCCGTGTGGTTGCCCTCGATGAAGGTCTCCGCCGCGCCGCTGAGCGACTCGATGGTGACCTTGCGGCCCGAGATGCTGATCGGCGACCACGTGCCCGCCGCGACCTTGATCGTCGTGCCGTTCGGAGCAGCGTTGATCGCCGCCTGGATCGACGCGAAGCCCGTTCCGCCGACGACGAACTCGCCCGCGCACTCGTCCGGACGACCGTTGCCGTTGAGGTCGGTCGACAGGCCGCTCGCGAGGTCGCAGTCGTCGGGGATGCCGTTGCCGTTGCAGTCGCTGTTGGTGCCCGATGCGATCTCGCAGTTGTCGGGGACGCCGTTGTGATTGCAGTCGGACTCGATGCCGTTGGCGATGTCGCAGGAATCGGGGATGCCGTTGTGGTTGCAGTCACCGACCGCGCCGGATGCGATCTCGCACGCGTCGATCGCGCCGTTGCCGTTGCAGTCGGCCGCGATCGCGGTGAGCGCCAGCGAGTGCGCGCCGCCTGCCGCAATCGATCCGATCGCACGAAGGCCATGCGGCACGTCCGTCTGACCGAACGCATCCCAGCCCCAGCCCACCACGGTGCCGTCCGACTTGAGCGCAAGCGTGTGCTGGCCCGAGCCGGCTGCGATCTGGACGACCCCGTTCAGACCTGCGGGAACCGCAAGCTGACCGAAGAGGTTGGAGCCCCAGCAGAGGACGGTTCCGTTGGCACGCAGCGCGACCGTGTGGTAGCAGCCCGCGGCGATGTCGGTCACTGCTCCGACGTTCGCCGGGACATTGCACTGGTTGAAGTTGTTGAGACCCCAGCACAGCACCGAGCCGTTGGCGCGCAGCGCCACCGAGTGCGCTCCGCCGAGTGCGAGCCTCGTCGCCGGGCCAATCGTCGACGGCACAGTGCACTGACCTTCGTTGTTGCGACCCCAGAGCACGATGCTGCCATCGGTGTGGAGCACGCCGCTGTGGTTGGCGCCGGCCGCAAGCCGCAGCACGTTGCCGTTGGCGGCGGTGGGCACATTGGTCTGGCCGAAGGCGTTGGCGCCCCAGCCGACCACCTGTCCGTTGGTGCGCAACGCGAGGTTGTGGGTGCAGCCCGCCGCGATCTGGATGACCGAGTTCAGTCCGGCCGGAATCGTGACTTGGCCGAACGAGTCCGCGCCCCACACCGCGAGCGTGCCGTTGGCGCGCAGCGCGAGCGAGTGATCGCAGCCCGCCGAGATCGCGGCGATGTTGCCGAGGTTCGACGGGATGATCGTCTGCCCGCGCGAGCCGTCGCCCCAGGCGAAGGTCTCGCCGCGGAGCTGGCACGAATCGGGAATGCCGTCGCCGTTGCAGTCGGTTTCGGCGCCCGACGAGATGTCGTCTGCGTCGCAGATGCCGTTGCCGTTGCAGTCCTGGCTGAAGATGTTGTCTCCGTCGTCGGTGTACTCGCCCGAGATGTTCTCCGGCGTGTTGCGGCAGAGCCGCGTGCGCACCAGGTCGAACGACCCGCTGCCGCCGACGATCGCAAGACCGCCGCCGACTGCTGCGCTGTTGGCCTCGATGTCGCAGCTGTCGAACAGGACGCTCAGGACGCCCGTCGAATCCCACGCCACGGCGCCGCCCGAGTCGGTCGCCGAGTTGTGCGTCATCGTGCAGTTCATGAGCGCGCCTTCGGAGCCTGCGAGATGGACCGCGCCGCCGATGGGCGCCGCGTTGGCATCCATCGTGCAACCACGGATCTGCCAGCCGCCACCGAGCGAGAACTCAATGGCGCCGCCATCCAGCGTCGCGCTGTTGGAACGGAACGTGCAGTTCTGGATCAGCGATGTCGTGTCGAATCCGAAGATCGCGCCGCCGCGGTCCGCGTGGTTCGATTCGAACACGCAGTCGAGCACCGCCATCGCGGGCACCGAGATGATCGAGATCGCGCCGCCGACGCGGGCGCCTTCGAAGAGGTGCCCCGTGGTGCCGCTTCGGAAGGTGAATCCCTGGATCACGCCGCCGCCGCCGCCAACGCCGTTGGATTCGATCGTGACGATCGAGTCCGGGAGCGTCTGAGATGCTCCGCTGCCGTCGAGGATCGTCACCGCTGCGCCGCCGATCGAGCGCATGCTCACGCCGTTGTTGGGCATGTGGATGAATCCGCGATGCGTGCCCGGTCCGACGAGGACCGTCGCGCCCTTGGGTGCTGCGTTCATGGCCGCCTGGATGGTTCCGTAGCCCGAGCCGCCGACGACGAGCTCGCCGCTGCACTCGTCCAGTCGACCGTTGCCGTCGAGGTCGGTGGAGGTGCCGAGCGCGAGGTCGCAGCTGTCGGGCCGCGCGTTGCCATTGCAGTCGGTCGCGTAGCCGCTGGCGATATCGCAAGAGTCGGGGATCCCGTTGCCGTTGCAGTCGGCCGAGCCGCCCGATGCGATGTCGCAGCTGTCAGGCAGGCCGTTGCCGTTGCAGTCGAGCGCGACGCCGCTGTCGATCTCGCAGCGGTCGACGATGCCGTTCGAGTTGCAGTCCGAAGGCCCGTGGCTGCGCACCAGCGTGTGGGTTCCACCGGCGGAAATCTCGACGATGCCCACGGCCGTCGCGGGCACGTTGGTCTGGCCGAAGTTGTTCCAGCCCCAGGAAACGAGGGTTCCGTTCGAGCGGAGCGCCACCGTGTGCTGGCCCGATCCGGCGGCGATCTGAACGACATTGCTCAGGCCCGCGGGCACATCAAGCTGGCCGAAGATGTTCGAGCCCCAGCAGGTGACCGTGCCGTTGGTGCGCAGGCCGACCGAGTGGTAGCAGCCCGCGGCGATCTCCTTGAGCGTGCCCACGTTGCCCGGAACCGTGCACTGACCGAAGTTGTTGAGACCCCAGCAGCGGACGGTGCCGTCTGTGCGGAGCGCCATCGAATGCGCGCCGCCGAGCGCGATGCGCGCGACGGTGCCGACGTTGCTCGGCACGTTGCACTCGCCGCTGAGATTGCGGCCCCACATCACCATCGTGCCGTCGTTGCGGAGCACGCCCGTGTGGTTCGCGCCCGCGGCGACCTGCGCCACGCCCGTGAGTCCGGCCGGGACGTCGCACTGGTTGTAGGCGTTGTAGCCCCAGCAGCGGACGGTGCCATCGCTGCGCAGCGCGATGTTGTGGTCGCAGCCGGCCGCGATCGCGTTCACCGCGTTGAGTCCGCTCGGGATGGTGATCTGGCCGAAGCTGTTCGAGCCCCAGCCCACCATGGTGTGGTCCGCCTTCAGCGCCAGCGAGTGGCTGCAGCCAGCGGCGATGTGCCACACATCTCCGATCGAAGAAGGAATCGACGACTGCCCGTTGGTGTTGTCGCCCCACGAACGCATGTCGCCGATCAGCTGGCACGAGTCGGGCAGGCCGTTGTGGTCGCAGTCCGCTTCGGCACCGCTGGCGATTTCGTCTGCGTCGCAGACGCCGTTGCCGTTGCAGTCCTGGCTGAGGATGTTGTCGCCGATGTCCGCATACACCGTCGCGAGGTTCGTCGGCGTATTGAGGCAGAAGCGCGAGTGCGAGAGCGCGAGCTCAAGCTGGCCGTCGAGGCGGGTGAACGCCGCGTCCGACGCAGTGTTGTTCTCGAAGGTGCAGCCGTTCACGATCAGGTTGACGCCGCCGAGCGCGCTCCATGCGATCGCGCCGCCCTTGCCGCCGGCGCTGTTGCCGGTGAAGTCGCTGTCGCGCAGCGAGACCGCAGCCGTGACCGCGCCCGCAGGCTGCACGATCTGCATCGCGCCGCCGTTGCCGACAGCGCTGTTGTTGGTGAGCAGGTTGTTGCGGAACGTCCACTTGCCGCCGAAGCCGAGCTCGACCGCGCCGGCTTCCACCGCAGCGGTGTTGTGGTCGAACAGGCAGTTCTCGATCGTGCCCGAGGAGGCGTAGCCGCAGAGCGCGCCGCCCACGTTCGAGTGGTTGTTGAGGAACTTGCAGTTGCGGACATCGGCCGCGACGCCGTTGAGGAAGATCGCGCCGCCCATGCGGGTCCCGTACGCGTCCGCGCCGATCTGACCGTCACGGAAGGTGAAGCCATCGATTGTCGTGCCGTTGGCCGCGCTGCCCGTGACCGAGATGATCGCCGTGCCGAGTCCTGCGCCCGAGATGATGGTCGTGTTCGGACCGGCGATCGAGACCAGGTGCACCGATTTGGATCCGATGTCGAACGGACCCGCGTAGTTGCCCGGCGCGATGTGGATCGTCGCGCCGTTGGGAGCCGCGTTGAGCGCAGCCTGGATGTTGGCAAAGCCGCTGCCGCCGACGATGTACTCGCCGCTGCAGTCGTCCAGCACGCCGTTGCCGTCGAGGTCGGTCGAGCTTCCGCTCGAGAGATCGCAGCTGTCGAGCCTGCCGTTCTGGTTGCAGTCGGTGCCGATGCCCGACGCGACATCGCACGAGTCGATGCGGCCGTTGCCGTTGCAGTCGAACGCCACGCCGGTGCCGAGCTCGCAGCTGTCGAGCAGGCCATTGTTGTTGCAGTCGCTCGTCGCGGGCATGCCGTTGTAGTCGAGGGTGAGGCGGATGCCGCCGCCCGCGCACTGCGTCGGGCTGACGGTGCCGGATGCGGTGATGTTGACCGTGAGGCGGCCATCCGCGACCAGCGCGTTGAATGCGGCGAGCGTGAAGCTCTTGACCGCGACGTCCGGCGTGGCCGGGCAGTCGCTGCCGTCGTTCACGAAGAAGAGTTCCTGCGCGCTGCCGTCGAACGAGACGCCGATGAACTCGTTGGGCTGATCGAGGTCGGAGATCGCCTCGATCTTGATCGTCGGGCTGCCCGTGTAGGCGCGCGGCAGGTTGGTGAACGAGTAGGTCGCGGGGTAACCGTTGCCGAACGGCGCCAAGTACTGCGTGACCGTGTGCACCACGACCGCGCCTTCGCACACATCGGGCACCGAGTCGCCGTCGCAGTCGAGCAGGGCACCCGACGCGATCTCGCAGACGTCGCCGATGCCGTTGGTGTTGCAGTCAGCCTGGGTGGGGTTGGCGATGGTGGGGCAGTTGTCGCCGTTCACGAGCGCATAGCCCGCGGGCTGCGTGCACTGGGTGAGCGTTCCGTTGGCGGCAACGCCGCGGCCGTCGCCGTCGGTGTCGCGGTACCAGATCGTGTTCGGGTTGAGCGCTGCGTTGTTGTCGTTGCAGTCGGTGTTCGAGCGCACGTACCCCGCGGGCTGGTTGCACTGCGTCAGCGTCGGGCCAACCGACGAGCCGAAGCCGTCGCCATCGCCGTCGCGGTACCACACCGTGTTCGGATTGATCGACGCGTCGTTGTCGTTGCAGTCGCTGTTGGTCGACACGTAGCCCGTGACGGGCGTACAGCTCACGACCGTGCCAGAGCTCGGCGCGCCGAATCCGTCGCCGTCGAGGTCGCGGTACAGCGTAGGGCAGCCTCCGCCGAGCCCCAACGTAAATGATCCAGTACCAAACTGCACCGCGGAACCCGCGACGCCGTTGTTGTAGCCGACCTCGAGGTGGTAGGTGCGAGCGACCGAGTCGTTGGCCGAGAGCACGAACTGAGCGACGCGGACGTCGGTCGTCGGGACGCCTGGGGAGTTGCCGACGCGACCCTGGAGGGTCGGGGGCGACGAGTTGAACCAGCCAAGGATGTCGTTGTTCGGCAGGTCGGGGCGGTTCCAACCAGCGGCGGTGGTGTTGCCGCCGGTGTTCCACGACGGGTCAGCCGTGGTCGCGTTGGTCGCAGCAGCCTGGCCACCGATGGTCAGGTACGAGTCGTACGGACGGTTGAGAGTGGCCGAGCCCGTGAGCGTGGGGCTCCAGGAGCCGCCCGACTGGGTGAGCACGCCGCTGCTGCCGGAGTCGTTGTCCTTGTGCCAGAAGCCGCTGAGCGCGCCAGCGCCGGAGCTCGAGCTAAGGTTGAAGCAGTTGAGGAGCGTGTCGGTCGCGCCGTTGAAGCGCGCTACGACGGTGTAGACAGTCAGATTCTGGCCGCTGTTCGTAACGTTCGTCGAAGTGACGAAAAAGCCCACGAACGCCCCACTCGCCGCCCCCGCGCACATACCGGCGCTCAGGGCTGCGATACCGAACTGCTTAAACATGGAACCGATCTGCATGTCGTGCTTCTTTCTCTGGCGCGCAGGCCGTTGCCTTCGCTGTTTCAAATGCCAACTGCACACACTTCGAAATCAATAGCGGTTTGCCGATCGCGTTACGGGAAGCTGCCCCAATGGCCCAAGAGCAACGCGAAGTCCGCGCCGTTCACCAAGCCATCGCGGTTCAGGTCTCCGATGATCGGGCTGGCGGAACTCGTGCCCCAGACGTTCAGCAGCAGCGGAACGTCCGACGAGTTCACGATGCCATCGAGGTTGAGGTCGCCGCGCGCGTACTCGCACACATCGCCGACCGTGTTGTAGTTGCTGTCCGCCTGATCGGCGTTGGCGATGCTGGGGCAGTTGTCGCCATTGATGCCCGAATAGCCCGTCGGCTGCGTGCACTGCCGCACGATGCCGTCCGCGGCAACGCCGCGTCCGTCGCCGTCGGCGTCTCGGTACCACGGGGTGTTCGGGTTGACCAAGGCGTTGCCGTCGTTGCAGTCGGTGGCCGACAGCACGTATCCGACGGGCTGTGCGCACTGCGTGATCGTCGCGCCGGTCGCAGCTCCGTAGCCGTCTCCGTCGGCGTCGCGGTGCCAGACCGTCGCCGGATTGATCGCGGCGTCGCCATCGTTGCAGTCGGTGTTCGAAAGCGCGAAGCCCGTTGGCTGCGTGCACTGCGTCGTCGTGCCGTTCACGCTCGATCCGTAGCCGTCGCCGTCGACGTCGCGGTACCAAACGGTGTTCGGGCTGATCGCGGGATTGCCGTCGTTGCAGTCGGTGTTGAGGCGCGAGTAGCCCGAGGGCTGGGTGCACTGGGTGATCGTCGCACCGCTCGTGCTGGCGCCGAAGCCATCGCCGTCGATGTCGCGGAACCAGACCGTGTTCGGATTGATCGCAGCGTCGCTGTCGTTGCAGTCCAAGTTGTTGAGCACGTAGCCAGGGACTGCGCTGCAATTGACGATGGCCAGGTTCGGATTTGGGTTGCCAAAGCCATCCCCGTCGCTGTCGAGGTAGAGCGTGGGGCAGGAGGGGCTTAGCGTGAAGCTGCTGACGGCCGTCTGCACGTTGCCGTACGCCCCGTTGGTGTAGATCACGTGCATGCGGAAGGTGCGGACCGTGTTGTCGCCGGTCGAGACCACGAACTGGCCGATGCGGATGTCGGTCGAAGGCAACCCGGGCGAACTCCCCTGGCCAACGGCTCCGTTGTTCGGGTAGTAGCCAATGAAGGTGTTGTTCGGCAGGTCAGGACGGTTCCAGCTCCGCGCATCGGCGTTGCCGCCGCTCGTCCACTCCGAGTCCGGCGAGATCGAGACGCTCGCGCTCGCCTCGGGACCGATCGTGAGATACGAGTCAAACGCGCGGTTGGCCGTGCTGCCGGTGCTGGCGGGGTCCCAGGTTCCGGAGCCTTGGGTGATGCCGCCGCCCGTGACGTTGTCGCGGTGGAAGAATCCGGTGAGCGCTGCATCTCCGCTGAGCGAGCGGAAATTGTCGCAATTCAGGATCGCATCGGTCGAACCATTGAAACGAGCGGCAACGGTATAGACGCGGAAAAAGCTCGTGTTGTAGCCGTCGGAAATCGAAACCACGTTGGATGTCACGACAAATGTCGTGAACGTCGCGCACGCCGAATACGTAGCCGCCGCCGCCAACGCCACACCCGCCACGCACCGGTTCATCAAGCTCCAAGACGCCATGCTGATCTCCGTTCACAGCACGCTGTGCGGATAGCAGCAAACGCACGCGTTCCGCGCGTGCGCTCTCTCGCCATCAACAAAGCGTGACGTAGCACACCTCTGACATGCACGCGCCAGACGGACGCGTTCGCCGTGGATTATGCGCGAAACACCATGATGTCCCGCACGGAATTCTTGAAAAAAGAAGCATCCGCGTCGACACGAAGTGCGACGAGAAATCCAACGGTGCATGTAATTGCCAACGAACAAACACGTTGTGTCCGCGATCGCGTGATGAATTTCTTTGCGTGGTGGTCGCGGCTTATCGCCGCTGAGCCGCGTTCTCAAACAGCAGCGTCAGATCCCTCACGCCCACGATCCCATCGCCGTTGAGATCGCCGATCGGCGAGCTCACCTCGCACCAGAACAGCATCAGGATCTCCGCGTCGCGCGCATCGATCGTGCCGTCGAGGTTCAGGTCGCCGCGCGCAAACTCGCAGGCATCGCCCACGCCGTCGCCGTTACTGTCGGCTTGATCGCGGTTTGCGATGCGCCCGCAGTTGTCGCTGCCGTCGCGCAGGTAGCCCGCGGGCTGCGTGCATGAAGTCCGCGTGCCCTCGCTGGCCGCGCCGAGTCCGTCGCGGTCGAGGTCGCGGTACCACTTGGTCTCCGGAGTCAGCGTCGCGTCGTGGTCGTCGCAGTCGAAGTTGTTGGCCACGAAACCCGCGGGAATCGGCCAAGCCGTGCTCACGCCCGACGCCGCCGCGCCGAACCCGTCGCCGTCGAGATCGCGGTAGCTCTCGTGCTCGCCCGCCGCGATCAGCGTGAACTTCGCCTCGCGCGAGCGGGTCTTGCCGCTTGCGGTGCGGTAGGTGACCTCGGCGCGAAACGCGTAGTCGGGATGCACGGGCGACAGCACGAACTGCGCGATCAGCACCTCGTCGAGCGCCATGCCCGGCGAGCCGCCGACGTGTCCCTGCTGGTTGGGAGGCGCGGCGTTGAACCACCCGAGCGAGCCGTTGCCGGGGAGATCGGGCCGGTTCCAGCCACGCTTGTCCGCGCCCGCGCCGAACGACCACGACGGATCGCCGATGGTCGCGTTGCGCGGATCCGCCGCGCCGCCGATGGTCACGAACGAGTCGTACGGGCGATTCGCCTTGGCCGAGCCGGTGATCGCGGGGTTCCACGAGCCCGTCGTCTGCGAGAGCTCGCCGGGCGCGTCGTCGTTGACGTTGTCCTTGTGCCAGAACACCGCGACACTCGCAGGATCCAGCACCGCAAAGTTGCTCACGTTGATCAGCGAGTCGTCGGGATCGTCGAAATGCGCAGCCACGCGATACACCGCGAGGGTCTGCTCGCCGATCGTCACCGGTACTGCATGCACGATGAAGTCGACGAAGTCCGCGCGCGCGAGCTGCGCTGCGCAGGCGACCGCGATGATTCCCGCGCTGCACGCGTGGAACTCGGAACGATTGCGTGCGTGCTTGCCGAAGTGATGCATGGACTTCATGAACATGGAGGTAGGGGAGTATGCCTTGCTCCACTGCGATTTCACAGCGGCGCGCCGCGGGATTTGCAAATCACCCCGCGCTCGCCTGCGACAGCGACGCCGCCGTCCGCTTGACGGCTGCACGCATTGCGGTTGCGATGCGCGGATGCAGATTCGCCCCGGCATCGTCGCTCTCGTCGCGCTCGCGTCTCTCGTGTCTGGTTGCGCGCAGGCGCCGAAGGCAGGCGCGCCCGCGCCCGAGTCCGCGCCTGCGCCCGTCGCGCCCGCGCCGAAATCCGCTGGCCCCGCGCCGCTCTTCACCGCGATCCCGTACGAAACCTGGAAGATCCTCGGCGGCCACGCCACGTTCGAGCTCGCGCAGACCGCCGATGGCACGGTCCTCACCGGCCGCGGTCCGCTGCAGATCAACGGATTCCTCACGAGCCCGCGCGCGATCGGCGACTTCCGCCTCGCGGTCGACGTCAAGCTCGGCTCGCGGCAGTCCCCGCTCGGCGAGAAGATGAACTCGGGCATCCAGATCCGCTCGCAGGAAATGGCCGGCACCGTCGGCGGCCTTCAGGTCGAGATCGATCCCACCAAGCGCGCGTGGTCGGGCGGCATCTACGACGAGCGCGGCCGCGACTGGCTCGCGCCGCTCAAGGACAGCACGCCCGAGGCCGAGGCCGCCCGCGCGGCGTTCAGGCTCGGCGAGTGGAACCGCTACGAGATCGATTGCATCGGCCCGCGCATCCGCACCAAGGTCAACGGCGTGCCGTGCGCGGTGTGGTACGACGGAATCGTGTCGGGCCTGGTCGCATTCCAGGTGCACAACGGCGCGGCGTGCGAGGTCGCGTTCCGCAACCCGATGTTCGAGGAGCTCGGCGCGCACTCGTGGCGCGCGATGCCCGACGCCGCGGGACCGTCGAGCGGCGAGCGCTGCGCGTGGTCGCACCCGATCGCCGCCGAGATGCGCGGCGTGCGCATGCGCGTCAACCGCACGGGCCATGTCGTGATCCTCGCGGCCGACGGAACGCGCCTCGCCGACGTGCCGTTCGCGCCCGCAGCGGTCGCGAAGAACGCCGACGGCTCGACCAAGGCCGCGCCCGCCGACGCCGCGTCCGCGTGGCGCAAGCTCGAGCTCGTGTGGATCGACGGCGCAGGCAGCGTGCTTCTCGACGGCGCGCGTGTCGCGACGCTGGCGCTTCCGCAGCAGCCCACGCACATCCGCGTGCTCGGCGAAGCGTGCGAGACGAAGGATTCGGAAGTCCTCCAGCGCGACTGAACGCGCGTGCTGCATGACCGGTGGATGAATCGTGGAAGACGCGCGCCCTCGCCGCGCGCGGTCGTCGTTGACAGGTGGTCCACGCTCGATTTCGCATGAATCTTCGCGGCAGCGCGCGATCTCCTCGGGAGAGCGTCGCGTCGCGTGCAGCGCGCGCATTCGCCCTGACACTTCGCGCCGCGCGTGGCGGTTGTCCGCCGCGCAAGCACGTGCATGCATGCAGTCAGCGAAGCGAACGGAGCCCACGATGAGCAACGGCGATCTCAGGAAGCAGCGCATCGAGCGCATGGCCAAACTCGCACGCGTCTACCGCGGCTGGAGCGCATCGCAGCTCTGCGACGCACTCGGTCGCGAGCCGTCGCGCGTCGCGCCGTCGAGCGGCAATCCCAAGCTCGATCTCGTCGCGCGCCTCGCCGAGGCGCTCGACTGGGAACTCGGCCACGTCGCCGAATCGGTGTGGGAGGAGCGCTGCGTGGGCGACGGCGACGCGCCGGCTTCGCGCGCACGCGGGTTCGCCGCGCTCGACGCCGAGGCGCAGGAGCTCCACCGCGGCGGCGCGTTCCGCGCGATGGAGCGCGTCGGCCTCGCGATGCGCCACATCGCCCGCACCGGCCGCGAGCGCGCGATCGCCGCGAATCGCCTGGCCGGCGCATACGACGGATTCGGCCGCTACGCACGCGTGCTCGACTGCGTGCGCGAGGGCCTCGCCGAGCGCAACATCGGCGCCGACATCCGCACGATGCTCACCGTCAACCTCGCCAACGCCAACTACACGCTGTGGAATCTGCATGAAGCCCGCGCGATCAGCGATGCGATCCTCGAGAACATCGCGGCGGGCGCGCGCGATGACGTGCACGCAGCCGCTGCGCCGCGCGCGCGGATCGAGCGCGTCGCCGAGGCGTTCGGCCACGCGCTGCGCGGCCACTCGCGGCGCAGGCTGATCGCGACCGCCGACTCGCAACGCGAGAGCGAGGCGCTGGCGATCCTCGCGGCGCACGATCTCCGCGTCGCCGCGGGGCTCTACGCGAATCTCTTCGACGACTTTGGCGACGCGCAGTACGCGGGCCTCGCCGAGACTGCGCGCGGCGGCGAACTCGAGGCGCGCGTGGCCGCCGGCGAGATCGCCGCCGAGGACGCGCTCGAGCAGGTCCTCGAGCGGATCGACCGCGTGGTCGATCTCGGCGAGGGCGGTCTCGGCGAGGGCGACGGCCTAGCGGGTGATTCGCCCGTCATCGACAGGCCCGTCATCGAAAGCCCTCTCATCGAAAGTTGCGGCTGGTGGAGCGTCTTCGGAGCCAACATCGCCATGCGCGCGGGCGACGCGGATGCAGCGCAGTTCGCGGAGCGCAGCGGACTCGAGCAAGCCCTTGCGATCTGCACCAACAAAGCAGCCGACATCGCCGAACATCTCGACCACTGGCCGATGCGCGAGCGTGCGTTCACGCTCGAGTGGTTCCGCCGGCAGACCATCGGCCGCTTCGATCCCGCCGAATGCGCGGCGTGGACGCTCGACAGCGACGATGTGCGCGTGCTCGTGGGCACGATGGGGCGATTCCCGCTGTTTCGCGCGACGGGCTGGGCGATCCTCGATCGCGCCGTCATTGCCGCCAGCGGCGCGTGAATCGCGCATGAACGCTACCTTGCCCCCATGGTGACCCGAGCACCCGACCCCACCAACGCGCAACGCGCGAAGACCGCCGCCCGATGGGCGATCGTCGTCGGCGTGGTCGGCTTCGGGCTCAAGCTCTGCGGCTGGCTGCTCACGGGTTCCGACGCGGTCTTCTCCGACGCGCTCGAGAGCATCGTGAACATCATCGCGTCGATCGGCGCGTTCCTCGCGCTGCGCTACGCCGAGCAGCCGCCCGACGAGGAGCATCCCTACGGCCACGGCCCGATCGAATTCGTGAGCGCGCTCGCCGAGGGCGTGCTCGTCGCGGTCGCGGGCATGGTCGTGCTCACGCACTGCGCCGAGACGATCTACCACGGCAAGATCACCGTCGAGAAGCTCGACCTCGGCGTGGCGTTCGTGCTCGCGAGCGCGGTCCTCAACGGCATCGCGGGTTTCGCGCTGCTGCGGATCGGCCGCGCGACCGGTTCCGCCGCGCTCGAGGGCGACGGCAAGCACCTGCTGTCGGACCTCTGGACCACGCTCGCGGTGCTGCTCGGACTCGTCGCGGTCTGGATCACGGGCAAGGGCTGGATCGACACCGCCGTCGCGGTCGGTGTCGGCGTGCTGCTCCTGGTCGTCGGCTCGCGGCTCGCGTTCTCCGGGCTTTCGTCGATCCTGGGGCAGCAGGATCCCGAGGATCATCGCCGCATCGTGCGAATCCTCGACGCGCATCGCACGAGCAGCGATCCGCGCATCTGCTCCTACGCGTCGGTGCGACACCGCCACCAGGGGCGCGCGCACTTCATCGACATGCATCTGCGCGTGCCGCGCACGATGACGGTGGTGGAATCGCACGACGTCGCGTCGGCCATCGAGCGCGAGGTGCTCGAGGCCGTCGGCGAAGGCACGGCAACCGCGCACATGGAGCCGTGCGGCGACGCCGCGTGCGCGAACTGCGCCAAGTACTCCGGGCGAACCCCGGCATGACGGCGCGCGCTCGGATCGCGATCCTCGCATGCATTGCGGCGCTCGCGTGCGCGTGCGGCATCGCGCGCGCCGCCGACGAACCGCCTGTGCTGCGCTGGGGCGCGGATCCCTCCGGCGGCGCGCCGTTCGCGTTCTTCGATCCCGACGACCCTGACCATGTGATCGGCTTCGAGGTCGACATCATGGACGAGCTCGCGCGGCGCCTCGGCCGGAAACCCGAGCTCGTGCGCGCCGACTGGCTCGCGCTCGTCGACGCGCTGCAGGCAGGCCGCTGCGACGTGATCATGAACGGCTTCGAGATCACCGCCGAACGCGCGGAGGTCGCGCGCTTCAGCGTGCCGTACTTTCGGTTTGCGCAGCAGATCGTGGTGCGCAAGGCCGACGCTGCGCCTACGCAGTCGCGCGTGCACGGCCTCGCCGATCTCGCGGGCAAGCGCGTCGCGGTCCTCAACGGCTCGCAGTCGATCGAGGCGCTGAAGGCAGCGGGTTTCGCCGACGACGCGATCATGCAGTACGACGACAGCCTCGCGCCGTACACCGAGGTGCGCCTTGGCCGCGCCGACGCGGCGGTCGCCGAGTCGATCATCGCCGCGTACTACGCGTCGTCGGATCCCGAACTCGCGCTCGTGCCTGAGACCTTCGCGCCCGGCAACTACGCCGCAGTCACGCGCACCGCCGATCGCGAACTCGGCGAGTCGATCGACCGCGCGTTGCGCGAGATGCAGGCCGACGGCGCGCTCGGCGAGATCCTCGCGCGCTGGGGTTTGCTCGACGAAACGCAGGCTGAACTCGGCACCAAGCCAGGTCGCCCGCAGCAAGTGCTCGCGTCCGCTCGCGGAAAGCGCAGCGGTGGCTTCGACGCCGTGCGCGCCGTCGCGCCCGCGGTGCTCGAGGGCGCGGGAGTGACCATCGCGCTCACCGCGATCGCGATGCCGCTTGCGACGGTGGCGGGGCTCTTCCTCGCGCTCGGTCGGATCTCGCCGCGCGCATCGCTGCGACGCGCGTCGCTCGCGTACGTGTCGGTCATGCGCGGAACACCGCTGCTCGTGCAGATCTTCCTCGTGTACTTCTCGCTGCCGCCGCTCGGGCAGTGGATCTTCGCGGCAAGCCCGGGACTCGTGCAGTCCGCGCTCGCGCTCGTCGGCGGCGCGGGATTCCTCACGCTGCCGCCGCTCTTCGTCGGCGCGCTCTGCCTCGCGGCCAACTACGCGGCGTACGAAGCCGAGGTCCATCGCGCGGGAATCGAAGCCGTCCCGCGCATCCAGTGGGACGCCGCGCGCGCGCTCGGGCTCAGTCGCGCGCAGACGATCCGCCATGTGATCGTGCCGCAAGGCGTGCGCATCGCGCTGCCCGCGATCGTGAACGACCTCAACAGCCTCATCAAGGACAGCTGCCTCGTGAGCGTGATCGGCGTGACGGATCTCCTCAGCGTCTGCCTCGGCATCGGCAAGTCGCGCTTCGATGTGCCCGAGATGCTCGCGATTGCGGCCGCGCTGTATCTCGTGATCTCGATCGCGGGCGATGTGCTCGGCGCCTGGCTCGAACGAAGGCTTCGTGCGCGCGGATTTGGCGCGGTCGAGGGGCACGCGAAGGGAGCGCATCCATGACCCGCGGCGCGAATGCACTGCGCGCATTGCTCGAGGTGCGCGGCCTGCGCGCGGCGCGCGGTGGCCGCGAGGTCTTGCGCGGCGTGAGCTTCGACGTCGCTGCGGGAGAGCGCGTCGTCGTGCTCGGCGCGAACGGCTCTGGAAAGACGACGCTGCTGCGCGCGATCGCGGGGCTCGATGCGGTGGACGGCGGCGAGGTTCGTGCGGAGGGCGTTGGCTTCGTGCTGCAGCAGGGCGCGCTGTTTCCGCATCTCTCGGTGCTGCAGAACACGCTGCTCGCGCTGCGCGTGGTGAAGGGGATGGCGAACGACGACGCGTTGCGCGCTGCGAAGGCCGCGCTCGCGCGCGTCGCGATCGAGCGATTCGATGCGATGCCGCACGAGCTTTCGGGCGGTCAGCAGCAACGCGTCGCGATCGCGCGTGCGCTTGCGCTCGAGCCGCGCGTCCTGTTGCTCGACGAGCCGACGAGCGCGCTCGATCCCGCGGCGACGAAGGACATCGAGGAGACGCTGCGCGCGCTGAGCGCGACGGGGATCGCGATCCTGATCGTGACGCACGACATGCCGTTCGCCGAAAGCGTCGCGACGCGCACGGTGACGCTGCGCGACGGCGTCGTGGAAACGCGCTGAATTCAGGCAATTTCGCCGAACTCACGCACGCAGCAGGACCGCCGCCGCGACCGCCGCCATCTCGACGCGCATCACGCATGGTCCGAGCGACACGACCGACGCGCCGAGCGCGCGCAATGTCGCGAGCTCGCCGTCCTCGAAGCCGCCCTCAGGTCCGATGAAGACCGTGCGCGGCTGCGTCGGCGCAAGCGTGCCTCGCCACGCGGCGATGTCGACCGCATCCGACGTGTGCGCGGCCGCGATCGCCGCGCCGCGCGCGAGCTCCGCGCGCGCCACCGCCTCGAGCGCGCCGCCTGCGATCAGCTCGGGCATCCACGCGCGCTTGGCGACCTTCGTCGCCTCGGCCAGGATGCGCTGCCACCGTTCGCCGCGATCGAGCTTGTCGGCGTCGACCACGCTGCGCGCGCATTCGATCGGCACGAGCCGCGAGACGCCCGCCTGCGTGCAGAGGTCGAGCAGCGTCGACAGGCGGTCGCCCTTCGGCACCGCAAAGGCAATCGTCGTCTCCGGCGCAAGCGGGGGAGCGTCGCTGCGCTCGAGCACCTCGACCAGCATCTCGCCCGTGCGCGCGCGCTGTTCGCTGATCTGCGCGCGCGCGATGGTCCCGCGTCCGTCGAAGAGCGTGAGCATGTCGCCCGCACCGAGCCGTCGCGCGCCAAACGCGTGGCGCGCCTCGTCGCGACCAACGGGCGCGGCCTCGCCGACCATCGGCACGAAATCGACATGAAGCCAAAGCGAGGACATCGTCGGCGAGGACATCTCCGCAGCCTATCGCGAAAGCAATGCGCGTCGACAACGCCGCGCGCGATGCTCGCAAAGCAACGACCCGAAAGGCAACAACTCAAGAACAACGACCCAAAAGCAACAACCCAAAAACAACAACCCTCGGCGCATGCGCACCGAGGGTCATCGATTTCGGGGTCCTGAGGCTCCGACGGGCGACGGACTCGTCACCAGAGGAAGCAGCCGCAGCTGCGACCGCTCAGGCAATGGAGCGTACCGGGATCGAACCGGTAACCTATGCCTTGCAAAGGCATCGCTCTCCCAGTTGAGCTAACGCCCCGAGAGGGTCGCGAGTATAGCCGAAGCCCGCGCGCATTTCCGCACTCGATTCCGTGAACCGTCATCCATGAAACAGGCTCCGTCGCAACGACGGAGCCTGTGGTGCTTTCGGAGCGTTCGGCCTGCTCGGCTTACTTGTTCGAATCTTCGGTCGACGCCGGCTTCGCAGCCTCGGGCGTGACGACCTTGGTCTGGTTCTTCGCGTCAAAGACCGCGATGCTGATCGGCGTGATGATGTCGCGGCGCAGGCTCTCGTCGAACTGACGACCGCCGTTGACGCCGACGAGGAGGCCGAGCATCGACGACAGCTGGTGCGACGGATCCTCGCGGAGGTACGCGACCGTGTAGCCGCTCACCGGATCCTGGAGGCGATAGAGGCGGGGGAGGCGCTCGCCGTCGTAGACGAGCGACGCGTTGAGGATGCCGACCGCATCGTTCGCCTGGCGCGCGCGTAGCCACAGCTCGAGGTCGGTCGCCTCCTGCTTGTGGACCTGCTCGCGCGACGCGACTTCCTTGGTCTTCTCCTTGATCGAGCGGAGCTCGATGACCTGCGTCAGCTGGATCGAACGAAGGCGCGCGCTCTGGCGCGTGACCTTGGTCGCGTCGGCGTCTTCGGCGATGCCGACGAAGCCAGCGTGGAGTTCCTGCAGGTCGCCGATCGAGCACGCGTCGCGGTTGGTGGCCTGCCACTTCTTCTCGAGTTCCTCGAGCTTGGCGCGGACGACCTGCTGCGACGGATTCGGCTTGACCTCGACGGTCTTCGTGGTCGTCGTCTTGGTGGTCAGGACCTTCTTGGTCGACGTGGTCTTGGTCGCGTCGTTCGCGGGCGCGGTCTCGCCGGTCTTGAGATCAACGACGGGCGTGCCGGGCTGCGCGGGATTCGCGTTGGTCGGCTGCGTGCCTTCGATGGTCTCGGTGGTGCCGACGTTGCCGGTGTTGTTCGCGGTGTTCGTCGCGGCCGGCTTCGCGCTGTTCGCACTGGTCGAGTTCTGCTTCGGCGCGTCCTTGGCGGTGATCGCGGAGTCCGCGATCCAACCCGAGGTCTTGCCGCTCAGCGGAACGCTGTAGAACGTGTCGCGCTCGCCCTTGATCACCTGCAGCACGCTGAGCTCGTCGCCCGCGGCGAGGAAGCCGATCGGCTTCCAGCTGCGCTCGGGGTTGAAGTCGGCGTCGCCGTTCGGCGCATTCACCTGTGCGCGGCCGCTGATCTTGATGGTCTTGCCGTCTGCGGAGAGCGTCACGGCAGGCGTGCCCTGCACGTAGCCGGTCCATCCGTCGAACGACGCGCCTTCGGTGCGCACGCGCACCCAGCCGGTCTGCTTCTCGATCACGGTCACGGTCGCGCCGCGCGAGATGAGGCCGAACGGATAGCCGCTCTCGGCGTTCGGAGCCGAGCGCACGAGCGTGTCGCTCGCGGTGACGGTTGCTTCGAAGGTCTGATTCGACTGCGGCGCCGTCGTGGTCGGCGTGGACTGCGCCGAAGCGCTCGTCTCAAGCGTGCTGAAGGCGAGCGGGGCGAAGACGAGAACGCTGGTGGAAACAGCGGTGGAGAGCGCGAGACGCGCGAATGGCAGACGGTTGCTCATGCGCGGGATCGTAACGATTCACGTGCGCGCCGTCTGCTCGGCGGGCGTGCAAGTTCGCCGCGAAAAAGCCGCGCCGCGACAAGCCGCCGAACGGGCGGTCGAGATACGATCCGCCCCCATGCGCAATCGCCCGACCGTGATCGTTCGCCGCCTCTTCATCGCCACGCTCGCGACGGCTCTGCCCGCCGCGTGCCGTTCGCCGCTCAGCGAGTCGGCGGTGGACATGGCCGGCGTCCAGCAGGAAGCCGCGATGGGCGATCGCTTCGAAGCCGCGATCAAGGAGAGCACCGAGCGCCAGGTCGCCAAGGCGCCGGCCACTCCATCCGCGCCGGTCGGCAAGTCGGAGACCGATGTCGACCGCATGCTTTCCGCGCGCCGCGACGAACTCAACGCGACCGGCCCGCAGTCCGCCTCGCTGTCGGCGGTCACCGGCGTGGTGTCGCTCAGCACGGAAACCCCTGCGCGCGTGATGCTTTCGCTGCAGAGCGCGATCGAGGCGGCGGTCAAGAACAACCTCGATGTCCAGACCGCGCGCCTCGGCCAGTCGATCAACCAGGCCGACCTCGACCGGGCCGACGCGGCGTTCGACTGGGTCGTCGGCGCGGGCGCGGGCTTCCGCCGGGTCGACCAGCCTTCGGTCGGCATCCTCTTCCCGGGTTCGGGCGGGACGACCACCGTCATCCCGAGCGTCAGCAACCAGCGCAACTGGAACTTCGGCGGATCGCTCGGCAAGGCCACGACTTCGGGCGGCCAGTTCCAGATCTCCGCCGAGACCAATCGCCTCGACAACCTGACCGACGGCGTCTACACGCCCGATCCGGCATGGTCGAGCGCGGTCCACCTCGGGTTCACCCAGCCGCTCCTCCGCGGCTTTGGCAGCGACGTCGCGCTCTCGCAGGTCCGCCTCGCGGAGAACAACGACCGCCTCGCGATCGAGGAACTGCGCGCCCGCCTGCTCGACGTCGTCGCCCAGACCCAGCAGGGCTACTGGCAGCTGGTGTCGGCCCGCGCGCGCCTCGTCAGCGCCGAGTGGCTCGTCAAGGTCGGCGAGGAAGTGCGCGATGTCCTCGCCAAGCGCCGCGAGTTCGATACCACCGTCGCCCAGTACGCGAACGCCGTCGCCACCGTCGAGTCACGCAAGGCGCTCGTGCTCGAGGCGCGCCGCCGACTGTCCGAGGCGGGCAACGCGCTCAAGGCCGTCATCAACAGCCCCGATCTTCCGGTCGGCGGCGAGGTGGACGTCGTCCCGAGCGACGCGCCGAGCCAGGCTGATTTCTCCGCGAACCTCCGCCAGTCGCTCGACACGGCGTTCGCCAACTCGCCGCGCATCAAGCAGGCGCTCATCGGCATCGACAGCGCCTCGATCGGCGTGACCGTCGCCGACAACGGCCGCCTGCCGCAGCTCGACCTCGCGACCGACGTGTCGTGGTTCGGCCTGCGCGACTCGTGGAGCGATTCCGCGAGCGACATCACCGACGGCGACTATGTGAACTACGCCGCCGCGCTGCAGTTCAGCCAGGCGCTCGGCAACCGCGCCGCCGAGGCGTCGTACCTCGAGGCGCGCCTGCGCCGCTCGCAGGCCGTCGTCGCGTACGACCGCGCCGTGCAGGGCACCGTGCTCGCGGTCAAGAACGCGCTCATCGACTGCGTGTCGTTCCGCCAGCTGGTCGAGCAGAACCGCACGTTCCGTCTCGCGCAGGCGGAGAACCTGCGCGCGCTCCTCGTCGACGAGAAGACCCTCGCCGCGCTCACGCCGGAGTTCCTGCAGCTCAAGTTCCAGCTGCAGAACGGCCTCGCGCAGGCGGAGGACCAGTACTTCGCATCGCTCGTCGGCTACCAGAGCGCGCTCGCCGCGCTCCAGCAGGCGACCGGCACGGGCCTCGAGGCGAACCGCATCGAGTTCAACCCACCGATGCCGCCGAAGGAACTCGACATCACGCGCCCGTGAGGTGACGTGGCGTGGCATGACATGACATGCATGACATGACGGGGTGCCCTTGGTCCGGCCAGTCGAGGGGTGCGGTGTGTCACATCCACCATCACGGCCGAGACCGAGGGTGGGGGCGACACGACTCGGCCCTCGAGTCTCCTGACGCCACGTGAAATGGGTGCCCTTGGTCCGGCCAGTCGAGGGGTGTGGTGTGTCACGTCCACCATCACGGCCGAGACCGAGGGTGGGGGTGACTTGGCTCGAACGCCGAGTCGACTCGGCTTTCGAGAGTCCGGACGCCCACCCTCAGGCTTCGCCGCCTGAATCAAGCCAACTTCAACGCCACTCGACTCGGCGGCCTGAGGGCACCCCGTCGGCCAGTCGAGGGTCGCCGAACACCAAATCCGAGCTCACGCCCGCTTGGCCGTCGCGCGCTTGATCCGATCATGCGCCGCGTCCCACAGGCCGCCGCGCTCGCTCGGGGTCACGATCAGGATCGTCGCCGCGCCCGACGCGTCCGCGCGCCGCAGCGTCGAATACAGAAGCTGCGCATACGCCGACGCATGCCGCGGCATCGCGAACAGCTCGTGCTCCGCGCCGACCGCCGTCCCCGCGAACGCCACCACGGCCACGCGCGACGTCTCCTGCGCGAGTCGCTCGCTGAGGCGAGCTTCATCGACCAGCTCCGACTTCGTATTTGGCGCGTAGTGCAGCGCGCTCGTGCCAGGGCTGGCGGCCTGCTGGCCGATCTCCGGCACAGCGATCGGCCCGATGATCGGCTCCATGTCCTGCGCGGTGATCGCGCCGGGGCGCAGGATCGTCGGGCGCGAGCGCGACAGGTCGAGCACCGTCGACTCAAGGCCGACCTCGCACGGACCGCCGTCGAGGATCGGCAGTTCGGCGAACTCGCTGAACTCCTCCGCCACATGCGCCGCGCTCGTCGGCGAGAGCTTGCCCGAGCGGTTCGCGCTCGGCGCCGAGACGGGCTTTCCGAACGCCTCGATCAGCGCGCGCGCCACGGGATGCGCGGGCACGCGCACGGCCACGCTCGTGCGGCCGCCCACGCTCAGCGCGCAGATGTCCGCGCGGCGCGGCAGGATGATCGCGAGCGGCCCTGGCCAGAACGCCTCGGCGAGCTTCTGCGCGCGCACGTCCCAACCGACCACATGCCGCTTGGCCATCGCTGCGTCGAGCACGTGCGCGATCAGCGGATTGCTCTGCGGTCGCGACTTCATCGCGTAGACCTCGGCGACCGCGGCCTCGCTCGAGGCATCGCAGCCGAGCCCGTAGACGGTCTCGGTCGGGAATGCGACCGACAGCCCACGGCGCAGCCGCTCGGCGCAGTGCGCGATCGACGCGGAATCAGGCTGAAGGATCTTCGGCATCCGCGCAATCTAACGGGGCGCGCTTCGAGCCCGTTATGGGGCAGGGTGAGGATCGACGTGGCATACCAACGGGTGCCCTCAGGCCGCCGAGTCGAGTGGCGTTGAAGTTGGCTTGATTCCAGCGGCGAAGCCTGAGGGTGGGGGTGAGGACTCTCGAAAGCCGAGTCGACTCGGCGTTCGAGTCAAGTCACGCCCACCCTCGGTCTCGGCCGTGATGGTCGGCGTGGAGTTCAACGGTCCGTGACTGGCCGGACCAAGGGCACCCCCATGGCGGCGTTCAGGACTCTCGACAACCGAGCCGCCTCCGTCCCCGTCCCACTCACATCATCGGAATCTTGACCGCCTCCGTCCGCGCGCACTGCTTGGCGAGGTCATACCCCGCGTCGACATGGCGGAACACGCCCATCATCGGATCATTCGTCAGCACGCGCTCGATGCGCGCGGCGGCCTCGTCGCTGCCGTCGGCCACGATCACCTGGCCCGCGTGCTGCGAGAACCCGATGCCGACGCCGCCGCCGTGGTGGAAGCTCGTCCAGCTCGCGCCGCTCGCGGTATTCACCGCGAAGTTCAGGATCGCCCAATCGCTGACGGCATCCGTTCCATCAAGCATCGCCTCGGTCTCACGATTCGGACTCGCGACTGATCCGCAATCAAGATGATCGCGCCCGATCACGATCGGCGCCTTCACCTTGCCGCTGCGCACGAGCTCGTTGAACAAGAGTCCAGCCTTGTGCCGCTCACCAAGCCCCAGCCAGCAGATGCGCGCAGGCAGACCCTGGAACGCCACGCGCTCGCCCGCCATCGTGATCCATCGCTTGAGCGACGCATCATGCGGGAACAGCTTGAGAATCGCCTCATCCGTCGTCTTGATGTCCGCGGGATCGCCCGACAGCGCCACCCAGCGGAACGGTCCGCGACCCTTGCAGAACTGCGGGCGGATGTACGCGGGCACGAATCCCGGGAACGCGAACGCGTCGGCGAACCCGTGGTCGAGCGCGCGCTGGCGGATGTTGTTGCCGTAGTCGAAGACCTTCGAGCCCTTGTGCAGCATGCCGACCATCAGGCGCACGTGCTCCTCCATCGAGGCGCACGCGAGCTCCTGGTATTCCGCGGGATTCTGCGCGCGGAGCGCGTCGGCGCTCTCGCGCGACATGTCGGCGGGGTAGTAGCCCTCGAGCGGGTCGTGCGCGCTGGTCTGGTCGGTGAGCGTCTCGGGCACGATGCCGCGCTCGGTGAGCCGGCGCAGGAGGTCGACGATGTTGCCGAGCCAGCCGACGGAGATGCCGTTGTTGCCGCCCGCCTTCGCCTCGGCGGTGAGCGCGAGCGCGCGATCGATCGCCTGGTCGACGTCCTCGTGCATCTCGTCGAGGTACCGATCGTGGATGCGCTTCTCAAGCCGCTCGCGGCAGATGTCCGCGATCAGGCACGTTCCCTCGTTCATCGTGATCGCGAGCGGCTGCGCGCCGCCCATGCCGCCGCAGCCGCCGGTCACGTTGAGCGTGCCGCGCAGCGTGCCGCCGAAATGCTGGCGCGCGCACTCGGCGTACGTCTCGTAGGTGCCTTGCAGAATGCCTTGCGTTCCGATGTAGATCCACGAGCCCGCGGTCATCTGGCCGAACATCATCAGGCCCTTCGCGGCGAGCTCGTCGAACTTCTCCTGCGTGGCCCAGTGCGGCACGAGGTTCGAGTTCGCGATCAGGACGCGCGGCGAGTCCTTGGTCGTGCGCACGATGCCGACGGGCTTGCCGCTCTGGACGAGCAGCGTCTCGTCGGGCGCGAGCTTCTGCAGGCTGGCGATGATCGCGTCGAAGCACGCCCAGTTGCGCGCGGCCTGGCCGCGGCCGCCGTAGACGACGAGGTTCTCCGGCCGCTCGGCGACCTCGGGGTCGAGGTTGTTCATGAGCATGCGCATCGCGGCTTCCGCGGCCCACGAGGAACAGGTGCGGACGTTGCCGCGCGGGGCGCGGATCACGCGGGCGGCGGAGCTGGTCGTCGTCGTCGTTGTCGTCGTGGTCGTCGTGGTCGGCGTCGCCGGGGTCGTCGCGGTCGTCATAGTCCGCGAGTCTAGCGCCCAAATCACGCCGCGCCGAACGCGCCCGACGCGATCAGCTGCTCGATCGCGCGGATATCCGGCGACGGCGCGCGGTCGGCGGTGAGCTTCGCAACCCGCGATCGCACCAGAGCGTGCGCCTTCTCGACGCCCGCGCCCGACTTGAGCGGACGATGCGCCTCGAGCGCCTCCGCCATCACCAGCAGTTCGATCGCGATCACGCTGCGCATGAGCGGCACGCATTGCATCGCCTTGAGCGCGCTGGTCGCGCCGAACGAGTTGTAGTCCTCGATGCCCGCGCTGGTCGGGATGTTGGTCACGCTCGCGGGGTTCGACAGCGTCGCGATCTCGTTCACGCACGCGGCGGCGGCGTACTGCGCGATCATCAGGCCCGAGTCGACGCCCGGATCGGTCGCGAGATACGGCTTGTGCGCGACGAACTTGTCAAAGCCCGACACCACCCAGAACGTGCGGCGCTCGGAGATCCCCGCCACGTGCGCGCACGCGATCGCGAGCATGTCGAGCGGAATCGCCAGCGGCATGCCGTGGAAGTTGCCGCCCGAGACGATGTCGCCCTCGGCATTCCCAGCGCTCGGCGCAAACACCAGCGGGTTGTCCGTCACCGCGCCGAGCTCGCGCACGATCGCGCCTTCGACAAAGCGGAACGCGTCGAGCGCAGCGCCGAGCACCTGCGGCGTGCAGCGCAGCGAGTAGGGGTCCTGCACGCGCGGGTCGTTCTCCGCGTGCGACGGCAGGATCGCGCTGCCCGCGAGAAGTCCGCGCAGCCGCGCCGCGACCTCGATCTGTCCAGGCTGGCGGCGGTAGTCGTGGATGCGCGCGTCGAGAAAGCGGTCGGTGGCCTTCGCCGCGTCCATCGCCATCGCCGACGCCGCGATCGCCGCGTCGAAGATCGCCGTGAAATCATGGCAAAGCAGCGCGCCGATCGCGCACATCATGTGCGTGCCGTTGAGGAGCGCGAGGCCTTCCTTCTCCTCGAGCGCGAGCGGCGCGAGGCCGAAGCTCGTGGTGACCCACGCAGCGGGCTCGACGCGGCCGTTGTGCCACACATCGCCTTCGCCGATCAGGACGAGCGCCGCATGCGCGAGCGGCGCGAGGTCGCCCGACGCGCCCACCGAGCCGCGGCTCGGGATCGCGGGGTCGACGTGGTTGTTGATCAGCGTGACCAGGCGCTCGAGCGTCTCGACGCGCACGCCCGACGCGCCGCGCGCGAGGCTCGCCGCGAGCACGACCATGAGCGCGCGCGACACTTCGCGCGGCAGGTGCTCGCCCACGCCCGACGCGTGCGAGCGGATGATGTTCCGCTGCAGCTCGCAGGCGCGCGAGTGCTCGATCCGCACATGCGACAGGCTGCCGAACCCGGTGTTGAGGCCGTAGACCGCCTTGCCCGACTCGAGCGCGCGCTCGACGACGGCGCGCGACGCAGCGACGCGCGCGAGCGCATCGGACGACAGCTCGACGCGCACAGGCGCGATGAGCGAGGCACGCGCGACGCGCGCGACATCGCTCGGCGAAAGCGGCGAGCCGTCGAGGACGACGGGGCGTTGGTCGGAAGCAGTCGCGTGGCCAGTCGGGGTGCCGGTCATGGGTCGGGGAATATACGGAGTTCCACGGACGAGTTCGGGGTGATTGACGGGTTGCGATCGCTTGCGGCAAACAGGCGTTTCGCGCACACTGCCTCGATGCACGAGAACACTGGCGGTTCAGCGATTCCGTCCCACACCGACCCGAGCTCGGGCCTGAACTCGGCCGCCGCGGCGCCCGTCGATTCGCCCGTCCGTCGCATCTCCGTGCTCGTCATCGCCATCGTGCTGTCGGCGCTCGTGTTCCGCGCGACGATTCCGTTCGTGAGCAGCACGCGCGGCGTGGTCGGCCCGACCATCGCCGACGCGGGCCGTCCCGCGCTCGCGGTCGTCGCCGTCGTGATCGCGTTCGCCGTGACCGTCGCGATCTCCGCGCTGGTCGCGCGCCTCGTCAACTCCATCGTCGGCGTCTTCGCACTCGGTTGCGGCGTCGGCTACCTCGCCATGCGCTCGGGAAATGTCGCGGACTTTGCGTTCGCGCAGTCGTCGATCCGCGCGGGCGCCATCGAGCTCGTCGCGTGGACCGCGCTGGTCGCGGCAGGATGCCACTTCGTGTTCAAGGTCGGCGGCGCGCTCCCCGATGTGCCCGCGACCGGCGAGGACGACCTCGACGCGCCCGCGGGCAAGGCCGCGCGCGGATCCTGGCTGACCGTGATCGCCGGCATCGCCGTGGCGGCCTTCGCCGCAGCGAGCATCACCAAGGGCCAGGCGATCGGCGCGGCGGTGCTCGCGGGATTCGTGACCGGCGGCCTCGGCCGCATGTTCGCGCCGCGCACGACGCCGGTCTATCTCGCGGCGGTTCCCGTCGCGGCGATGGCGCTGGTGTATCTCTTCTACGGGTTCACGGTTCCGGCGGACCTCGCCGAGAGCTTCGTCGGCGGCAGCCTGCCGCGGATCCTGCGGATCATGCCGCTCGACGCCGTCGCCGGCTCCCTTTGCGGAACCGCGCTCGGCTTCGGCTTCATGCGCAGCTTCGCGATCCCGCAGGAAGACTGAGCCGCTACCCTGTCCGCCCTTATGACCTCGTCCTCCACTGCGCCTACGCAGAGTTCGTCGCTTCTCGTCACCGGCACCATCGGCATCGACACCGTCGAGACGCCGACCGCGCGCGCCGAGCGCGTCCTCGGCGGTAGCGCCGCGTATTTCGCCGCCGCCGCCAGCCGACTCGCGCCCGTGCGCCTCGTCGGCGTCGTCGGCGACGATTTCCCCGCGCAGCACCGCGCGCTCCTCGAAGGGCTGAACAGCGTCGACCTCCGCGGCCTCGAGACCCGCGCGGGCGGCAAGACCTTCGCGTGGGGCGGCAAGTACCTCCTCAACATGAACGAGCGCGAGACGCTCTTCACCGAGCTCGGCGTCGTGGCCGAGGCGCCGCCGAAGGTTCCCGCGGCGTTCGCCGACAGCTCGCTCGTGTTCCTCGGCAACACGCATCCTGCCGTGCAGACGCAGCTCCTCGAGCAGATCCCGCAGCGCAAGCTCGCGGTCGCCGACACGATGGACCTCTGGATCAACGTCGCGCACGACGAGCTCGTGCACCTGCTCTCCAAGGTCGACGGCATCGTGCTCAACGACTCCGAGGCCGCGCACCTGACGGGCGTCCGCAACGCGGTCAGCGCGGGCCGCCGGATCCTCGGCTACGGCCCCAAGTTCGCCGTGGTCAAGAAGGGCGAGCACGGCGCGGTGCTCATCCATCGCGACGGCGTCGCGGTCGTGCCCGCGTTCCCCGCCGAGGAAGACATGGTCGTCGACCCGACCGGCGCCGGCGACACGTTCGCGGGCGGCTTCATGGCGCACCTCGCGCGCACGGGCCGCACCGACTTCGAGACGCTGCAGACCGCGCTCTCGTGGGGCACCGTGATGGCGAGCTTCACCATCGGCGCGTTCTCGCTCGACGGCGTCAAGCGCGCGAGCGCTGCCGACCTCGAGGCGCGCTACAAGACGTTCGCCCGCCACGCGCGCGTCTGATTGGCTACGCTGCGCGGATGACTAGCATTTCCCGCTTTGCAGCGGCTTTTGCCGCTGTTCTCGTCGCGTCGCAGCCGGCCGTGTTCGGGCAGAACTACACGCCGATGAAGGAGATCCCCGGCAACGAGCTCATGCGCCGCATGCAGAGCGCGATGGGCGGGATCGGCGACGGCGGCACCATCGGCGACGCCAAGTGGGATGTCGCCGCGAGCCAGCTCTGGTTCAACCAGGACGGCTGGAAGACGCTCGACCTCAAGAGCGGCACGATCGCACCCGCGAACGGCGAGCCGCCTGCGACCGTCGACGCATCGCGCACGCAGCGCGGCGAGCGCGGCCGTCGCGGCGGCCCCGCGCGCGGCCGGCAGTTCACGAGCTCCGACAGCCCCGACGGCGCGTGGACCGCGGTCAGCGAGAAGGGCAATCTCTACCTCGCGCCGAAGTCGTCGACTCCCGCGGACAAGGCTGCCGCAACCGCAACCGCAAGCGCGCGCATCGCCGTCACCAGCGACGGAACCGACGACATCAAGTACGGCCAGGCATCGTGGGTCTACGGCGAGGAACTCGACCAGACCACCGCGATGTGGTGGAGCCCCGACTCGCGCTTCATCGCGTTCTATCGCTTCGACGAGTCGAAGGTCAAGGACTTCTTCCTCATCGGCGGCTGGACCGACGTCAACACGCGCGTCATGAGCGAGGCGTATCCCAAGCCCGGCGCGCCCAATCCGACCGCGCACATCATGGTGTACGAGGTCGCGACCAAGAAGACCGTTGAGATCGACGCGTTCAGCGAGGCCTCCGGCGCGAAGCCCGACACCGAGTACTACCTCTACAACGTGCGCTGGACGCCCGACGGCAGCGAGCTCCTCGTCTCGCGCACGCCGCGCCGTCAGGATGTGCTCGATGTGCTCGCCGCGAATCCCGCGACCGGCAAGACGCGCATCGTCGTCGCCGAGAAGCAGGACGCCTGGCAGGACAACGCGCCCGGCATGCACTTCCTCAAGGACGGCAAGCGCTTCATCTGGGAGACGGAGAAGTCGGGCTACAAGCACTACGAGCTGCGCGACATCGACGGCTCGCTCATCAACGCGATCACCAAGGGCGAGTGGCCCGTCGACAAGATCTTCCAGATCGACGAAGAGGCGGGCGAGCTGTGGTTCACCGCGTGGAGCGGCAAGGTCGCCGTGCAGCAGCAGCTGCATGTGGCCAAGCTCGACGGAAGCTCGTGCGTGCGCGTGACGGGCGGCGACTTCCATCACAACGGATTCCGCCTGTCGCCCGACGGCGCGTACCTCGTCGCGACCGCCGAGACGATCTCGACGCCCGCCAAGACCGTCGTCTACGCGCGCGACGGCAAGCTCGTCGCGACGCTCGCCGAGGGCAGCACGAAGGGCTTCAAGACGCACAACCTCACGCCGAGCGAGCTCTTCACCTGCAAGGCCGCCGACGGCAAGACCGATCTCTACGGCCGCATCGCGTTCCCGCCCGCGTTCGACCCGAGCAAGAAGTACCCCGTCGTCGTGAATACCTACGGCGGACCGACCGTGCGTCTCGTGACCGACAAGTTCTCCGCGGGCGATTCGCACACGGCGCTTGGTTTCATCACGGTGACGGTCGACAACCGCGGCACGCCGAACCGCGGAAAGGCCTTTGAAACCGCTGCGTACCTCAAGCTTGGCCAGGTCGATCTCGATGACCAGGCTGCCGCGGTCACGCATCTCGCCAAGACGCGCCCGTACATCGACGGCGCGCGCGTCGGCATCACCGGCTCGAGCTACGGCGGCTACATGTCGGCGGCGGCGGTGATCCTGCGCGGCGATGCGTTCAAGTCCGCGGTCGCCGTCTCGGCGCCCACCGACTGGCGCAACTACGACTCGATCTACACCGAGCGCTACATGCGCACGCCGCAGGAAAATCCCGAGGGCTACGACGCGGGCAGCTGCGTCAAGCACGCGGGCAAGCTCACGGGCAACCTGCTGCTCCTGCACGGCATGGTCGACGACAACGTGCACCCGAACAACGCGTTCCAGCTGATCAACGCGCTGCAGTCGATCAACAAGCCGTTCTCGATGATGTTCTTCCCGAACTCCGACCACGGCGTGGGCGGCCCCGCGGCCGAGAGCGTGACGTGGTCGTACTTCGTGAACACGCTCGCGCCGGTCGTGCCTGAGTGGGGCGCGAAGGCTGAAGCAAAGAACGACGCCAAGCCCGAGGCGAAATCCAACGGCAAGCCGCGCGAGAAGCAAGGAGCCGGCAAGTGATTCTTCCGCCCGATCGCTCGCATGTCGCGACGGAGCAGCGCAACGACGAGTCGCACGCGCTCGACGCGATGCCGACCGAGGAAATCGTGCAGCTGATGGCGCGCGACCAGCATCGCGCGGTCGATGCGGTGCAGGTGGCCGCTGCGGACATCGCGCGTTTCGCCGATGCCGCCGCGCGTTCGCTCGCGATGGGCGGGCGCCTGGTCTACGCGGGCGCGGGCACCAGCGGGCGCCTCGGCGTGCTCGATGCGAGCGAGTGTCCGCCGACCTTCCGCAGCGATCCTGCGCAGGTCGTCGGCATCATCGCCGGCGGCGACGGCGCGCTCCGCAAGTCGAGCGAAGGCCGCGAGGACGAAGAGCGGGGAATCGCCGACGAATTCGCGCGCCTCGCGCTCGGGCCGCACGACTGCTTCCTCGGCATCGCCGCGGGCGGAACCACGCCGTACGTGCTCGGCGCACTGCGGCTCGCGAAGGAACGCGGCGCGACGACGGGATTCCTCACCTGCGCGCCGCACGCGGATCCTGCGTTCTGCGACCACCGCATCGTGCTCGCGAGCGGCGCGGAGATCCTCACCGGCTCCACGCGCCTCAAGGCGGGAACCGCGACCAAGATCGCGCTCAACGCGATCACGACCGCGATGTTCGTGCGCCTCGGCAAGACCTACGGAAACCTCATGGTCGATCTCGCCGCGACGAACGACAAGCTCGTCGATCGCGCGCTGCGCATCTACCGCGAGTTCTTCCCGCACGACACGCGAGAAGCCGCGCACGCGCAGCTCGTGCTCGCCGGCGGCATGCTCAAGACCGCGCTGGTGATGCGCGCACGCAGCGAGACCCGCGAGCAAGCCGAGCAAACGCTGAAATCCTGCGGCGGAATCCTGCGCGCTGCGATCGGCTGACGTCAGTCCCGTGGCTGGTGCGTGCGAGTCGACTCCATGTTCGAGTCTCCTCACGCCCACCCTCAGGCTTCGCCGCCGATGACAGGCGAATTTCGACGGTCCCCGTCGCCGAAGTCATGGGTTGGGGACGGCCCACCCTCAGGCTTGGCCGCCGATGACAAGCGAATTTCGATCGTCCCCGTCGCCGAAATCATGGGTGCCCTCAGTCCGGCCA
>CAITDI010000029.1 GCA_903891095.1 uncultured bacterium
CGCATGAGATGCGCCTGGTCGGCATCGCGCGGAATCGTGCGGAGAACGCGCGACGCGCTGGCGCGCGCATCGGCGAGGTCGCCGCGCACGCGGTCGCGCTCGAGCGCGATCACATCGTGCTGCGCTGCGCGGGCAAGGAGCCGACCGCACTCGGCGGTGCGCGAGTCGGACGCGGCGACGGCCGGCCAGAGCATGAAGCCCGAGCAGGCGGCGAGCGCAACGACCGAAAGTCCGAAGCAGGTGAGCGAGGTGTTGCTTGCACGCATCATTGTCCAGCCTCCTTGGCGGACTCGGCCACCGCTGCTCCCGCCGCGGTGATCTCCGGCAGCTTCCACCGGCGATCGAGGTCGACCCTGAACTTCACGCGGAACTCGCGCGCGTTGTGCCCGCGGAACTCGCGGCTGCGGCTCGACTCGAGGCTCACCTGCGAGATCGGCGCCAGCGCGCCGAGCCCGTCGACGATGCTGTTCACGTCGGATTCGTCGGCGGCGATGCCGGCGATCTCGCCCACGAGCTCGCGCGTCGTCGGCGTGTCCTTGGCCACGCGGCGGATCTTCTTGTTCGTGCCCTGCACGTTCTCGTAGTTGAGGTCGATCTTCTCGAGCAGCGCGCCTGCGGGCAGCGCGCCCGCGATCGCACGCACGAGGCCGCTCGCGGGAATCGCGACGCCGACCGAACGCTGCAGCTCGACCGACGCGACGATGTCGCGCTGCTCCGAGCGGAGCTTGGCGATCTCCTCGTCGAGCGCGATCACCGGCGCACCGGCTTCGCGCGCGGCGGCGAGCATCTGCGCCGAGCGCGCGTCGATCCAGCGCGCGGTGAGCGCGATGCCGAGCGCGACGGTTCCGATGCACGCAGACGCGAGCATCACGCGGCGCGACGCGCGGCCGCGCGCAACGCGGTCCGCGATCGACGGCGGGACGAGGTTGACTTCATGCATGCTCATGCTGCGTTCCTTTCGGCGCGCGGCGCCGATGCGCGCGCTTCGGACGCGCGGCAGGCAAGCCCGAAGGCCGCGAGCCACGGCGCGAAATCGCGCGACGCCACCTTCGCGTCGAGCGCCGCCTGGGGCAGCTCGGACTCGTACGCGACCACGCTGGCGCGCGTGGTTTCCTCGATGATTCCGGCGAGCCGCGGCTCCGCGCCATGCGGACCCGAGAGCACGACGCGCGTCGGCTGGCCGCCGCGGAACGTCACGCCGTAGTAGCGCAGGCACAGCGCGACCTCGCCCGCAAGGGCGTCGATCGTCGCACGCGTCGCGGCGAGCGCGGCTTCCTCGGCCACGGCATCGACCGCAGGCGCGATCCCGCGCACGGCGGCGATGCGATGCGCGCGCAGCACGGCAGCCGCATCGATCGGCACCGACAGACGCGCCGCGACCGCCTGGTCGAGCGACTCGCCACCGATGGGAATCTCGCGGCAGAACGCGATGCGATCACCGCGCAGCACCATGATGCACGAGCCATGCTGCTCGACATGCAGGACCGCGCGCACATTGTTGACATCGACGTCGCGCCGCGAGCGGCGGCTGATCGCGCGGGCGATCGACATGAAGCGCGGCTCGACCGCGATCGGATCGAATCCCGCGTCCATCAGCGCAGCGAGCGCCTGCTCGAGCATCTCGGTCGACGCGGCGACGACCAGCTGTTCTTCCTTGGCATCGCCGGGATTCGCGGGCGCACCCGTGGGAATCGCATCGGCCACGATCGACTCGCGCGGCAGCGCGTTGCGCTCCGACGCCTCCCACGCGATCGCCTCGCGCGCATCGGCGCCGCCGACCGACGGAAGCTTGGCGACATGCATGCGCGCGACCGTCGCCGGAAGCCCGACCACGACGTCGCGACCGACGAATCCCGCGCTGCGCATCGCGGCAGCAGCCGCGCTCGCGCGACGCGCGAGATCCGCGCCGGGCTCGACATGCGCGTGCACGACCGCGGACGGGCGTTCATCGCCACGACGAACCTGCATCGCGCGCGGAGACTCCGCGCCGAGGTCCAGTCCGATCGGTCCGATGCTGCGATTCCAGGGCATGCGCCAAAACGCCATCGAGTCCTCCTAGGGCGGCACGGGGCCGCCACGGAGGATTCGTCGGCGTTTCAGAGGCTTGGCTTTGGCGCTGTTCGCGGACCGACGGGAAATCACCCGATCGTCGCGCGACGGCTCAAGGCGTTTCGGCCGCAAGGCGCGTGACGCGGATCTTGCCGGTCACAGCCGAGACATCGAGCTGGTAGGTCGCGTCAGGCGAACTGAGGCGAATCTTGCCGCCGGTACCCGGAAGTCCACCGGCGCCGACCGTACCACCCAGCTCGTCGAAGGTCATGCAGCGCTTGCCGCTGTCGAGATCGACGCGCTTGACGCGCACGCTCGAGTAGCGGTTGCTCTTGGTCAGGTCGCACACGTACGCGCCGCGCTGCGCGCTGTCCGCAAGCGGATCGAGCACGTAGTCGGCGGTCGCGGCGTCGAACGGCGACGCGAGGTCCGCTTCATCCATGCGCACCAGCGCCCAGCCCGTGCCGTCCTCAAAGAAGACGACGCGGCGGAATCCCTGGTTGGCGAGCGCATCGCTCTGCGCGAACGAGATGTCCGCGATCAGCTGGCGCACCGCAGCCTGCGTGTCGAAGTCGCCGCGCCCCGAGAGATACGGCACGAGCAGCGCACCGGCAAGTCCGAGGATCGCCACGACGATCAGCACCTCGATGAGGGTGTAGCCGCGTCGAATCGCCTTGAACATGCTGGTTCCGCTGCGCATGGAGTTCCTCGTTCGTTCGATCGCCTGATCACTGGCCGCGCGACGCGTCGCGAAGCTTCGCGTAGTCGATCTCGAGCTTCAGGTCGTTGAGGTTGGTGACCTCGGTGCGAACGCGTCCGCTGAGCATCGCGGACTTCATCTCCGCGACTTCCTGGCGGAGCGAACGGAGCTGGCTGATGATCTCGGCCTGCTGCGCGCCCGCGTCGAGAAGCACGTCGTTGCCGCTCGCGGCACGCTGCTCGATGCTCAGCGCGCTCGGCGCCGGCGGACCGGCGTGCGCACGCTGCATCATCGGATTGCTGCCGCTGGTGGCGATCAGCCACACGCCGATGCCGAGGATGCACGCATTGAGGATGGTCCAACCCGCGAAGCGCGCGCCCGTGTTCTTGCAGGCGGTTGCGTCGCTGGCCGGTCGGTTGTCGGTGTCGTGTGAATGATTCATGGCTTCTCTCCCCAATCGTGTCGACCATTGCTGGCCGAGACTTGTGCATGAGTTCGGAGACCGCGGGACGCGGCGTGATCGCATCGCCTGGGCATATCACCAGGTCGGCGCATCAGCGACCGCGAGCGTGTCGCGACCTTCGTACGCCACCTTCAGGCGCACGCCGTCGAAGCTCCAGGTGTATCCCATCGGGAGCACCGGGCGACGCTGCAGCAGCGGCAGGCGACCCTCGTCGAGCATGGTCATCGCTTCCCACAGCGTGTCGGTTCCATCGGCACCGGCCGCAGGCGGAATCGCGCCGTTATGACGAAGTCGGTAGAGCTCGATCTGACCGCGGACCGTCGCAAGCTGCGACTTCGCGGTTCCACGCGCCGCATCCTCTGCGGTGCGCGTGAGGTTCGGGAGCACCAGCGCCGCAAGGATGCCGATGATCACCACGACGATGAGAATCTCGATCAGGGTGAAACCACGACGTGCTTTGGTGTACATGCGTACTTCTCGCAGTAAGCGGCCAGGACGATGGCCGAGGTTGCCTGTCAGTTGCCTATCAGTTGCTTGAGTGCCCTATCCACCCGCAAGCGGGCTGCACGGATTTCTCCGTGCAGCCCGGGACGTTCAGTCAGATTCGATTACCAGCCTTCGATCGCCGGGAGGGTGAGGCCCTCAGGCAGCGTCGCACCGGTGAAGGTGACGTAGATGGTCTCGACGTTCGGCGTCGAGGCGTTGTCGCCCCACACGAACTCGTAACCCGTCGGGAGCGTCGGCTCCTTCTGGAGGTACGGATCCTCGCCAGCCGGCGGGGTCATGAGGTCGGTGAAGTCGACGGGCAGGTTGCCGTTGTTACGGACGCGGAAGAGCTCAACCTGGCTGCGGACGGTCTGGAGCTGGCTCTTGACCGAGCTCTCAGCGGCTTCCTGCGAAGCGTTCGTGAACTGCGGGATCACGATCGCGGCGAGGATGCCGAGGATGACGACGACGATGAGGATTTCGATAAGCGTAAATCCACGACGGAGCGAGCGATTGATGTGCATGAGTTCCTTCTTTCCCTCGGAGTCTTCTTCTTCCATCCGGGGCACTGCCGATCCGAGGAGGAAATCGGCCGCCTGACGATCATTTGGGCTCACACGAGCCCTGGTTTGAATGCCGCTGCGGACTGTTCGTCCGCAACGGCGCTTGCTCGGATCCCTCCCTGAGGCCTCACCGTCCCTCCGGCGGGAGACCAAGGACACGAAGCAACTCTCTGATCGTCCTGCGATCATCAACCCTTCAGCACGTAGGTCGATTCGGGCACGAAGTGCGCGGCCAGAGGCCCGTACATCCGAAACACCCGTCGAAGCCGTTACAGATGGAACTTGTGCGAGCCGCCGAGCAGCTCAGCAGAGCGCCGTGCCGTCGAATCGCAGCGCGATGCGATAGCGACCGTCGGACGCGCGCTCGCAACGCTGCACATGCGCAATGCCCGGTCGGCAGCGCTGGTCGCTAAAGCCCACGCTCACGCGCGTGCCCACCGCGATCGGCGTGATCGAGCGCCCGGCGAGCCACCACGGCGAGCAGCCCAGCGTGTCGAGCTCCACAAGGATGCCGAGGTCGACGCCAAGCGAGAGCAGCGTCGCAACGCCATGCAGCGGCCAGCGGTCGCCACGCCGACGCTCGATCCGAAACGGCTGCAGCAAGCGCTCGCGCTCCGGCCACCAATTGCCGAGCGGGCCCCGTGAGGCACTCGTTGGAAGCGGCGATAGCGTTGCGGGTACAGACATGGATGCAACATGGATGCAAACGGCGCGAGCGGGCGGGACGTGCGGGAAGTTCGGCACTTCTACGCGCGCGGCTTGAGAACTTGCGATCTCCGCTCCGTGCGGCGATGTATAAAGCCCACCCATGAAAATCGCCCCCGTCGCGCGACTCGCAGTTCCGACCGGCACAGCAGCCGCGACGGTGACCGCGCAGGGTTTCTCGGGAGACCCCGAGACCGACGCGCGGCGCTTCGGCTGCCTCGCGACGCTCGACGACGCGTCGTTCCGCGGCGCGTTCGAGGAGCTGATCGTGGCGGGCGTCTACACCGTCATCTCGCAGCGCGTGTTCGTGCTCCGATCGAGCCGCGCGGGGGTCAAGCACTTCGCGGTGGTCCTTGCGATCGACGGCCGCGGCACGCCCCCCGCCATGCGCGCGGGCCTCGCCGCCCACAGTTGCGTCCTCGGCACCGACCCCGAGCACGAAGCCGCCGTTCGACTCCGCGCCCTGCTCGAGTACGAGACCAAGCAGCGCCCCGTCTTCCACGGCATGACCCCCGAAGGCATCACCTATTCGGGTTTCGAAGCCGAGGCCGCGGGCGCGGGCAACATCCTCGCGGAGGCCGCCACACTGATGCCCGAAAGCGCGCCCTCGACGGCGCTTGCGGTGCTCTGCGTCGGCCCAGCGGTGGAGTTCCCCGAAGGTTTGCTGGTCGCGCTCGGCGCGGCATCGGTCTGAGCCCAACGCGGCGCTGTTCCATGCTGAAATCCGCGCAGTGACTGCTACCCTCGACGACTGCTACCATCGCGTTCCGCCCCGATTTGACTGGATGCGAGCCCACCCGTGACCACCATGAACCCCGCCGCCACCCCCGCCGCTCACGACGCCGCCCGCAAGCTGTTCCCGCAGACCCCCTCCAAGGGCCGCGTCTACAACTTCAGCGCGGGCCCGGCCTGCATGCCCGAGTGCGTGCTGGAGCAGCTCCGCGAGGAGCTCATCGACTGCCGCGGCGGCGGCATCGGCCTGCTCGAGCTCTCCCACCGCGGCGCGCTCTACGACGCGCTCAACAACGAAGCCGAGGCCGCCTGCCGCAAGGCCGCAGGCGTCGGCAGCGACTACGCCGTGTTCTTCATGCCGGGCGGCGCGACCATGCAGTTCGGACTGCTGCCGCTCAACTTCCTCGGCGAGACCGACACCGCCGCCTACATCGACACCTCGATCTGGTCCTACAAGGCCTACACCGAGGCGCTCCGCTGCCGCAACGTGACGGTCGCCTTTGACGGCCGCGCGCTGCCCGCCAAGTACTCGCGCGTCCCCAAGAAGGGCGAGTTCGCCGAGCCCAAGGGCGCCAAGTACCTCCTCTACTGCCAGAACAACACCGTCGAGGGCACGACCTTCTGGGCGCCGCCCGAGACCAGCCTCCCGCTCATCGGCGACGCGACCAGCGACATCTTCTCGCGCCCGTGGGACTTCACCAAGCACGCGATGGTCATGGCCGCCGGTCAGAAGAACCTCGGCGCCTCGGGCGCCAGCCTCGTCATCGCGCGCAAGGACTTCCTCGCCAGCGCCACGCAGAAGCTCCCGCAGATCCTCCGCTTCGAGGACCACGCGAACGCCAAGTCGATCCTCAACACGCCGCCGACGTTTGCCGTGCGCGTGATGGGCCTCATGGCCGAGTGGACCCTCAAGGTCGGCGGCCCCGACGCGATCGCCAAGAACAACGCCTACAAGGCGAACCTCATCTGGGACGCCGTCGACAACTCGAACGGCTTCTACTCCTGGCCCGCCGAGAAGTGGTGCCGCTCGCACCTCAACGTCTGCTTCAAGACGCCGAAGGCCGAGCTCGATGCCCGATTTGTCGCGGAGGCGGAGAAGGCGGGGCTCTTCGGCCTCCTCGGCCACCGCGAGGCCGGCGGCATGCGCGCGTCGATCTACAACGCGTTCCCCGTGAAGGGCTGCGAGATCCTCGCCGACTTCATGGCGGACTTCGCCAAGCGCGCCTGATCGCTGTTCGACACACCAGAGGAAGCCGCCGCAGCGGCGACCGCTCCATATTCGAGGGGTGGTGCCCGCATGGCCGGCCAGTCACAGGCCGTGATGTTTCACGTCCATCGACACGGCCGAGCCTGCGGGTGGGCGTCACCGGACTCGAAACCCAAGTCGACTCGGCCTGATCTCGGCGCGATCACGGCCCGACTCGACTCCCAATTCGAGTCTCCTCACCCACGCTCGAGCTCAAACCGGTCTCCCGTCCGCGCATACGCGTTGCCGCCCATGCGCCCCACCGCGCGGAGCTTGTCGGGATCGATGTGCATGCGCGGATGCACGAGCGCATCGTCGACGCGCGCGTGGATCACGCGGCCAAACACGGCGTTCCCGCCGAATGCCACGCCAGGCGCGAACCGCTTGACCTCGATCGTCTCGCACTCGAAGTGGATCGGGCTCTCGAGCATGTACGGCGCGCGGATCTTCGCGCACATCCGCGCGGTCAGCTTCGCGTACTCGAACTCGCTCTCGCCAAACGGCAGGTTCGCGGCGCATTTCACGACCTGCGCGATGTTGTCCTCCGTCGCCAGGCTCACGGAGAAGCACCCCATTCCCCCTTCGCTCACCGGCTTCGCGTTGCGCATCGAATCGTTCTCGCTGCCGTCGCCGCGGCTGACGGGGCAGAACATCAGCACCATCGGCTCGTTCGACACCGCGTTGAAAAACGAGAACGGCGCCAGATTGTGCTGGCCCGCCGCGTTCATCGTTCCGATCACCGCGATCGGCCGCGGCACGATCGCGCCGAGCAGCAGGTTGTAGCGCAGTCCAACGGGCATCGACTCGACGTCAAGTTCCATCACGCACCTCCGCGCTTCCGCGCGATCTCACCACGCACACGCTCGACCAGCCCATCCACCGCCGCCTCGAGCATCACGATCATCTCGGTAAATCCCTCGCGCCCGCCGTAGTACGGATCGGGCACATCGTCGTGCGCGCGCGCTGGATCAAACGCGCGCATCAACACCACGCGCTCCCTCGGCGCTCCGCGCGCAACCACATCGCG
Organism: uncultured bacterium; assembly: GCA_903891095.1. GTDB lineage: Bacteria > Planctomycetota > Phycisphaerae > Phycisphaerales > SM1A02 > QWPT01. Next base: position 7,972 of record CAITDI010000029.1, read on the forward strand.
CACGTGCGACCCGTCCATGCACACGAACAGATCGTGATGCAGGAAGTCGCGATCGCGCAGCCCGCGCGCGGTTCCATCCGCGGCGTACCCCGCCTCGCGCAGCGCGTGCACCGAGCGATGATCGGGATCATCGCCCTCGTGCCAGTCGCCCGTGCCCGCGGAATCAACCTCGATTTCACCGAGAATCCCCGCCCTCCGCGCGTGCTCGCGAAAGATGTTCTCCGCTGCGGGACTACGGCAAATGTTCCCCGTGCAGATGAAGATGATGCGGTAAGGCTCGCGCGTGCGGCTCATGCGGCGAGTGTATCGCCCTACACTGCGCGGCCCATGGCATACGACTACGACCTCCTCGTCCTCGGCAGCGGTCCCGCTGGCCAGCGCGCCGCCGTGCAAGCCGCCAAGCTCGGCAAGCGCGTCGCCATCGTCGAGCGCCATCGCATGATCGGCGGCGTCTGCCTGCACACGGGCACCGTGCCGAGCAAGACCTTTCGCGAAGCCGTGCTCGCGCTCATGGCCGCGCCGCGGCTCGATCACGGCGTTCCCGTCGAGCGCCCGCGCCCGTCGATGCCCGACCTGATCCACCGCGTCAACGGCGTCATCGAGCGCGAGCTCGATGTCGTCGCGCGCCAGCTTTCGCGCAACAACGTCGACCTGATCACGGGTTCGGCGCGGTTTCTCGACCCGCACACGATCGCCATCGACGGCCAGTCGCTCGAGCGCCAGAGCACCGCGGAGCACATCCTCATCGCCTGCGGCAGCGTCCCGTCCGCGCCGCCGGTCCCGAACGACCACGAGACGATCCTCACCAGCGACGACATCATCCTCATGGAGCGCCTGCCCAGGTCGCTCGCGGTGATCGGCGGCGGCGTGATCGGCATCGAGTACGCGTCGATGTTCGCCGAGCTCGGCGTCGAGGTCACGCTGATCGACCGCCATGATCTCCCGCTCGACTTCTGCGACCGTGAGATCGTCGACGAGCTCATCCACCAGATGCGCCTCAAGCGCGTGACCTTCCGCCTCGGCGAAGCGGTCAAGAAGATCACCGGGCTCGAGAACCCCAAGCGCGCCGAGATCGAGCTCGAGAGCGGCAAGCTCGTCGTCGTCGACGCGGCGCTCTTCTCGATCGGCCGCGTCGGCGCGACCGCGGGTCTCGATCTCGACAAGGCCGGCGTCAACTGCGACGAGCGCGGGCGCCTCAAGGTCAACGAAAAAATGCAGACCGAAGTCGCGCACATCTCCGCCGCGGGCGATGTGATCGGCTTCCCCGCGCTCGCATCGACCAGCTCAGAGCAAGGCCGCCTCGCGGTGTGCGCGATGTTCGGCGTCGAGTCGAATCCGTCCAACGCGACATTCCCCTACGGCATCTACGCGATCCCCGAGATCGCCATGGTCGGCGCGACCGAGCGCGAACTCACCGAGAAAAAGGTCCCCTACGAAGTCGGCGTCGCGCGCTACGCGGAGATCGCGCGCGGCCAGATCCTCGGCGACGACAGCGGGCTGTTCAAGATGATCTTCCACCGCGAGACGCGCAAGCTTCTCGGCGTGCACTGCATCGGCACGCACGCGACGGAGCTCATCCACATCGGCCAGGCGGTGCTCGCGCTCGGCGGCGGGCTCGACTACTTCCTCGACGCGGTGTTCAACTATCCGACGCTTGCCGAGTGCTACAAGGTCGCGGCGTACAACGCGTCGAATCGCATGCGTTCCACGTAATTCACGCGCGCGCGTTGGACTTGGCGGCAGGGCTTCGTATACTCACCGTCGCGTCGGGCAACCGCCCGGCGCATGTCTTTCACAATCGGGGCCGACCAGAATCGACCGGACGAAACCGGTTCATCGTTGCGAGCCGTGGAGCATGCAGGCCACGTAAAAAGTATGCAAACCATAACTGCCAACACGCAGTACGCTCTCGCGGCTTAATTTGCCGTGACGTGGAGTAGACCCGACGCCCAGTAAGGTCTGCCCGCGAAAAAAACTGGGCTGGTTCCAAGGCGATGCCTTACCGCTGAGGAACAAGACAACAGTCAGGCTGGCTTAGGTTTGGCGCCCGCCGTACGCGGATGGCCTAGGCGAGATCGAAAGAACGGAAACGCTCGTTGACGCGGTGAGCAGGACGTAACGGGACGGGGGTGCGAATCCCCCCGGCTCCATGTTGGTCCGATGCGACTTTCGGTTGAAGGCCTGGAGGCCTTCAACCTCTTCGCATCGGGCGCGGGGGGTTGTGCGGGCGAGGCCCGCGCAACCCCCCGCGATTTTTCCGATGCGACGTGGTTTTCCGATGCGACTTTCGTGTGGAGGCCTGAAGGCCTCCGCACTCTTCGCATCGGGTGAATGCCCGCAGGAATCACGAATGCCCGCAGGCGGGAGCCTGCGGCACGGGTTGCATCCAACCACCGCTCGTCAATTCTCACCCTCGCCCCCAATCTGCTCCAATAGCCGCTCGTCGCTTGCGTATGTCCCACCGCGGGGACGTCCCCCGTGCACGATTGAGGTGGCTTCCCATGTCGAGCCCATCACGCGACTCCTCCGCGACCCAGACCAACTGGGATCTCATCCGCGACGCGGCCAGTGGTTCTGCATCCGCGCGCGGCAGCCTCGACGCCGTGACCAAGCGCGCGTGGCCCGCCGTCTACGCGTACATCCGCGCCAGCGGCCGCCAGCGCGAAGAGGCCGCCGAACTCACGCAGGGATTCATGGCCGACGTCTTCCTGTCGCGTCAGCTCGTGGGCAAGGCCGACCAGTCGCGCGGCCGCTTCCGCACGCTGCTCATCAACTCGGTGCGCAACTACCTCGCCGACATGCATCGCCGCCAGACCGCGGGATTCCGCAAGCCGACCGGCGTCCTCTCCGCGCTCGACCAACTGCGCGAGCGCGGCGACGAACCCGTCGACACCAGCGAAGCCTCGCCCGAGCGCGCCTTCAACGCGCGCTACGTCGCGGTGCTCATCCGCGCCACCAGCGAGCGCCTGCACGCGGAGCTCGCCTCCGCAGGCGACCTCGCCTCGTGGGAGATCTTTCAGGCGCGCATCCTCCGCGCCGCGTTCGAAGGCAACGCGCCAAGCTACGACGAGATCGGCCCGCGCGTCGGCCTCGACAAGGGCACCTGCGCCGCGCGACTGCTCGTTGCCAAGCGGCGCTTCGCGACGATCCTCATGGAGGAGCTGCGCGCGACCATCGAGAATCCAGCGGACCTCCAGGCGGAGATCACCGAGCTCCGCGCGCTTCTCTCCAACGGCTGACACCACCGACCGCGGCGATCCACCACCATGCACGAGCTTGAACCCGATCCCAACCACCAGCCCTCACCCGACGCGCACCGCACGCTCGGTGACACGCTGCGCTGGGCCTTCGAGCTCGACAGCTCCCCCGCCATCGCCGGCGCAACCTGGCTCACGCGCGAAATCGTGCCCAACGCGCGCGATCCGTTCGACGCGATCCTCGACGCCGCGACCACGCTCAAACAGCTCGAGGAACTCAAGACCGCCTACAAGATGCTGCGCACGACGGGCACGACCATGCCCGAGCGCAATCTCGCGGCGCGTCTCTACGCGGCGACCATCGCCGCCGCGCTCGTTCGCCACAACACGCTGATCACGCGCCAGTCCGACGCGGCGCTCACGCGCGCGTTCGACGAGCTCTACGCCGACGAGACGATTCCCGAGCGCATCCGCACGCTCGCGACGCTTGCCGCCGACGCGCCTGCGCGACGACCGAGTGCCAACGGCGGCAACAGTCCGCGCGCGTGACGCGCGCGTCGTTCACTGCTTGGGCACATCGCCGATCGAACCGCCCATCACCGCGGCGCCCGTCGGGTCCGGGATCGGCGGCTGGCCGTGGTCGTCCTGGCTCTTCTTGAGCGCCTCGAGCTCCGCCTGCGAGAACGGCTCCCACTGGATGTGCGCCGCGCCAAGCGAAGTGCCCGTCGCAAACGCGAGGTCCACCAGCGCGATCTCGTAGCTCGAGAGCGCCTGCACCTCGCGGCTCTGCGCGTTGGCCAGGCTCGCGCTTGCGTCGAGCACATCGGTGCTCGTGCGCAGGCCGACGTCAAACTGCCGCTCTTCGCCTGCGAGCGTACGCGCGGCGAGCACGGTCTCGAGCCGCGCCGCAAGGATGCGCTGCCAGCTCTGCGCGAGCTGATCGAGCGCGTCGTACACCTCGGTGCGGATCGACTGCCGCCGCGCCTCGCGCGTCGCGAGCCGCTGCACGCGCTGCAGGATCGCAGCGTTCACGCGCGACTCCGCCGCCTCGTTGCCCAGCGGAATCTCCGCGCGCAGCCCGATGCGCATGCTGTCGGCATCGCTCAGCGAGCCGTACGCGTACTGCACATCGGAGCCGTTTCCCTGCGCCTGATAGGTGTAGTCCACCACGAACAGCGGCAGCGCCGCGTTGCGACGGAAGTCGACGTTGCTCTGGTCGATCGCGAGCTGCAGCTCGAGCTCGAGCATCTCCATGCGGTTCGCGACGGCCTGCTCCGACAGCTTTGCGCCGTCGAGCTTGAGCCCGAGCGGATTCGGTTCGGTCTTCGGCTGGATCGGCGTCGACGTCGACACCGCGATGTCCTCGCGGTTCATCAGCCGCTTGAGCGCGCGCTGGCGAATGCGCAGGTTCGAATCGGCCACGATGATCTGCTCGAGCGTGCCGCCCACGCCGCTCTCGGCGCGCAGAACCTCGATCTCCGCCGCGTCGCCCTGCGACACGCGGCGTCGCGCGCGCTCGAGCTGCTTGACCGCGACGTCGTACTGCGCGCGTCGCACGCCGAGCTCGCGGAACGCGGAGTACACGTTCCAGTACGCCTTGTCGGCGTTGGCGATGATGCGGATCGACTCGAGCTTGGTGCGCGAATCGGTGATCTGCCCCTGCCACGCGGCTACGCGGATCGAGCTCGTGTTCGTCGCGACGCCCGCGCCGCGCAACAGCGGCTGACTCATCGAGAACGAAAGCGCCGCGAGCCAATCATCGCCCGGCGAACCAAAGCTCACGCCGCTATCGCCGCGCGTGACCGGCGACGACAGCGTGATGTCGCCGCCCGTCGCCAGCGGAATGCGCATGCCCGCGTCGAACGACTCCGAATTCGCCGGCAGCCCGCTCGCGAGGTTCGCGAACACGCTGTTCTCGTTGCGCTGGTAGTTGGCGAAGAACGTGTTCTCGAACTTCGCCTCCTCCGCCGAGAGATTCTCGCGCGCGATCGCGGGATCGATCAGCGCGGTGCGCAGGTCGAGGTTGTTCTTGAGCACCGCGGCGCGCACATCGGCGAGCGTCAGCGCGACCGGCTCCTGCGACGACGGCGGCGCGCTGATCTCGGCCAGCGACTGCTTCGTGGCCTCGTCAAGCGGGACGGGCTTCTCCGTCGAGCGCGCAACGGGGTCGAGGTTGTCGATGCGCCGCAGCTCGCCCTCGGGCACGCGCCACTTGGGATCGTCGTTGTCGAAGATGCCCGACTTGCATCCAGCAAGCGCCGCGGCCGCGAGGCCAATCGCCGCAACACGCGCGAAAGCAGGAAAACGCCGTTCTTCTCGCATCTCGTTCATTCGTGCCTCAGGGCCTCGATCGGATCGAGGCGCGAGGCCTTGATCGCAGGGAACATGCCGAACACGATTCCGGTCGCCGCGCTAAACGCAAAGCTCAGCAGCACCGCCCAGAACGGAATGTCCGCCTGATCGAGCTGCGCGCCCGGGATCTTCGTGAGTCCGTACGCCGCGAGACGCCCGAACGCGATGCCGAGGAATCCGCCGACCAGGCAGAGCGTGACCGCCTCGAGCAGGAACTGCAGCAGGATCGCCATCGGCGTCGCGCCGACGGCCTTGCGCAACCCGATCTCGCGCGTGCGCTCGCTCACCGACACGAGCATGATGTTCATGATGCCGATGCCGCCGACCAGCAGCGAGATGCCGACGATGCCGCCCGCGATCGCCGTGATGCCCGCCGCCAGCGCCTTGAACTGCGTGATGAACTTGTCGATCGCCGCGACCTGGAACGTCTGCGGTTCGCCAGGCCCGATCCCGCGCATGCGCCGCAGCACGAAGCGCACCTCGTCCTCGCCTTCCATCGCCGTCTCAGGGCTCTTGAACAGCCCCTCGATGCGCATGAAGAAGTTGCGCTCCTGCATCTTCTCCGCCACCGAGAACGGGATGAAGATCTCCGCGCTCGAAGTGTTCATGCCGAAGAAGCGCGCCTGCACCGTCTCGACGATGCCGACGATCATGAAGCGCCGCCCGCCGAGCAGGATCGCCTCGCCCACGGGATTCGCCGGGAGATTGAGCTCCTTGATGCCGTCGGCGTTGATCAGGCACACCTGACGCTCGCTGTCTACGTCGATCTGCGTGAACGGCCGGCCTTCCTGCACAAAGCGGTTCTCGACCTGGTGCCAGTCGGGCCAGATGCCCGACACGGTGAGGCCTTCGATCGTCTTCTCGCCCGCCTGCACGGTGAGGCCGACCTCGGTGATCGGCGTCACGGCCTTCACCAGCGTGCACTCGTCGTGGATCGCGCGCGCCTCGGCGGTCTTGAGGAGGATCTTCTCCCACGGATACATGTTGCGCGGCGCGTTCTCGGGTCGGTTGGGGAACACGAAGAACTTGCTCGCGCCCACCGACTCGAACTCGGTCAGCACGCGCGCCTTGAGGCCCGTGAGCGCGGCGATCACGCTGGTCGTGCTCGCGACGCCGACGATGATCCCGAGCGCCGTGAGGAACGCGCGCGACTTGTTGGCCCAGATCTGCGAGAACGCGAGCGAGATCGCCTGCAGCCAGAAGAGCGGATTGAGCATCAGGCGCCGGCCTTTCCAGCGGTGGTGGCTGCGGCGGCTGCAGCCGCTTCGATCATCGGAAGATGCCGGCCCGCGATGTCCTTCGCAGTCGGGAGATCGCTCAGCACGCGACCGTCGCGCAGGCGGACCACGCGCTGGCAGTGCGCAGCGACTTCGTCCTCGTGCGTCACGATGATCACGGTCTGGCCCTCGGCGTGCAGCTGGCGGAACAGCGCGAGGATCTCGGTGGTCGTCGCGCTGTCGAGGTTGCCCGTCGGCTCGTCGGCCAGCAGGATCGACGGCTTGTTGAGGATCGCGCGCGCGATCGCGACGCGCTGGCGCTGTCCGCCCGAAAGCTGGTTGGGACGGTGATCGACGCGCTTCGCGAGACCGACGCGCTCGAGCGCAGCCAGCGCGCGCTGCCTTCGCCCGCGCCAGCCACCGCTCGCGTAGATCAGCGGCAGCTCGACGTTCTCAAGCGCCGTCTGACGCGGCAGCAGCTCGAAGCTCTGGAACACAAAGCCGATCTCCTCGTTGCGGACCTGCGCGAGTTCCTTCGCGTTCATGCGGCTCACGTCGCGGCCGTTGAGCAGGTAGGTGCCGCCGGTCGGACGGTCGAGGCAGCCGAGCATGTTCATCAGCGTGCTCTTGCCCGAGCCCGACGAACCCATGATCGCGACCATCTCGTTGCGCTCGATGGTGAGGTCGAGCCCGCGCAGGGCGTGGATCGTCTCGACGCCGACGCGATAGATCTTGGTGAGGCCGACGGCCTGGATCAGCGGACGGTTGTCGCTCGCGTCAGCCATTCGGCTTCCCCGACGAGGATCCCGACGAGTCGGATGCAGGCGCGATGTCCTTCGCAGTTTCCTCGCGGATCGCGTCGCCCTGCTTGAGCCGCTCGAGCACGCGGTACGGACCCGTCGCAACGACGTCGCCGTCGGAGAGCCCTTCGCTGATCATCGTGTCGCTGAGGTTCGACGCGCCCGTGCGCACGAGCGTGAGCACCGCCTTGCCGTCGACCATGCGGAAGACGACGGTCGCCTTCTTGCGCACCTTGTCGATCAGCGGCGACTCGGCGAGATCCTTGGGCAGATCCTCGACCTTGCGCTCCATCAGCGCCTGGCTCGGCACGAGCAGGCCTTCGCTGCGGTCGACCACGATGTCGACGTTCGCCGCGAGGCCCGACAGCAGCGTCTCGCCCTCGGTCAGATCGAGCTTGACCTCGCACTTGAACCAACCGCCCTGCCCGCTGCCGCTCGCGCCCGATGACGAGCCGAACGACTGCTCGGTGCCGCGCGAGAGCGCGACGCGCTCGACCGTGCCCTTGAACTCGCGCGCGCGGTAGGCGTTCACGCGCACCGTCGCGGCCTGCCCCGCACGCACGCGCGCGATGTCGCTCTCGGCGACCTTGGCCTTGAGCCGCACCGAGCCGAGGTCGGCCACGGTGAGGATCTTCGTACCCGCGTTGTTCATGGTGCCGACGACGACCAGCTCGCCCTGCTTCGCGTTGAGTTCGGTGATCTGTCCGTCGATCGGCGCGAGGATCGTGGTCTTCTTGAGCAGCTGCCGCGCGCGCTCGATGTCCGCCTCGGCGGCGGCGAGCGAGCTCTCGATCACGGAAAGCCCTTCCTTGGACGATGCGATGTTCGCCTCGAGCTCGCGCACGCGTGCGATCGCATCATCGAGCACCGCGCGACTCACGTCGCCGGTCTTGAAGAGCGACTCCTGCCGCTCGAGCGTCGCCCGGGCGTTGGCCAGCTGCGAGTTCGGACCCGCAAGGCGCTCCTGCTCGCTGCGAAGACGGAACCGCTCGCCGTCGCGACGCGCCATCTGCGCGTCGAGCGACGCCTTGAGGTCGCGGTCGTCGAGCTTGACGATGACCTCGCCCTTGCGGACGGTCGCGCCCTCGCGGAACGGCAGCTCGAGGATGCGCGCGCTGACTTCGGCCGACACGTCGACCTTGAACTCGGGATCAAGCTCGCCCGGCGCCGACACCGTCTCGACCAGCTCGCGCTTGGTGATCTTCGCGATGCGCACGGCGAGCGCGTCCTCCCCTGCCCCGAACTTGGGAAGCAGCGCAAGCGCAGACGGACCCGCCACCACCAACCCCACGACGGCGACGCCGAGGATGATTGCCACCACGATCAAGAACTTGCGCACTGGGTCCAACTCCTGCTCTGCGGAGGCGGACTCGCCAACGCGGGAAGGCGAGGGTATTCCGAAACCGTTCCGAGGGGTTGCGGATCGCGCGAAAAAGACAACAGCCCACGCCGAGCGTCCAGTCCAAAAGCACCGCGCCCCCGACCAAAGGTCGGGGGCGCGGGTGATTTCAAGCCAATTTTTGCAGACTGGCCTTGCAGACTGGGGTCTGATCGCAATCCTTTCGGATTACGGGCAGGCGCCCCAGGCGTTGAGGAGGGTCGACAGGTCGGCCGAGCCGACGGTGCCGTCGCCGTTGAGGTCCGGCGAGCTCGTACCCCAACCGTTGAGGAGGGCCGCGAGGTCAGCCGACCCCGTGACGCCGTCCTGGTTGATGTCGGTCGGGCACGCGGGTGCCGCGACCATGCCGAGGTTGACGATCCACTGCGAGGTGCCCGTCTGCGCGACGAACGCCAGATCGTTGCAGATGTTATTCGGATCGATCGACTGCTCGAACCAAGGTGCCGACGAGCCGGTGTTGTTGCCAACGCCGCCCGAGAGACCGTTGGTCGCCGGGCTGCATCCACCGCGGATCGGCGCGCTCATCACAACCACGAGCGGCTGGGTGTTGCCGGTGAGGCTGAGCGGAGCATCGAGGTTCCACGTGAGAAGCCCGAAGCCACCGAGAGCGGTGAAGCTCTTCTGCGTAACGAGCTGGAGATCGCCACCAACCGTGCTCGGGTCGCCGCCATCGGTATCGCGGTAGAGACCGAGGGTGATGGTGACCGGGGCGCCGTTCGCGAGCGTGCCGTCGGTGTTCTCATCCATGTTGGAAACGCCAACCGTCACGCAGCCGAGGTTGCCGCTGTTGAGGCCGGCAAAGCTACGAGCAAAGTTGGTCTGGGTGCTAAAGGTCGACTCGTTGGTGCCGCAGTAGAGCCAGCAGCCGAACGCGTAGTTGGTGATGACCGAGTCCGTGTTCTGCGAAACAGTCGTACCGATGTTGTACGAGCAGGTATCGCCAAAGCTCGGGCAGGTCGCGTCGACGCCGTTGAGCTGGAGGACGTAGTTGTTGAACACGCCCGAACCGCACGGAGTGCCGGTGAAATCAGCCGTCGCGACAGCGAAGGTGTAGCTTCCGGCCGGGAGGCACCACGAACCAGTCGCGGGGCAGCTGTTGGTGATCGAACCGATGAGCTGCGCCGAGCAGGAATCACCCTTGAAGAGGAAGCCCGCAACGTTCGAAGCGCTGAACACGCTCGCGGTGACGGTCTTGCCCGAGGTGAGGGTGAAGCTGTACCAGTCGACGTCGCGCGTGCCGGCGTCGGCCCAGAAGGTTCCGCCAACCGACGCGCCGAGCGCGATCGCGGTGGTGGTGCTGACGGTGTTCACGCAACCAGCGTTGGTGCTGCTGCCGCAAGCTTCGCCTTCCGACGAGGTCGTCGACGGGAGCGCGCACGGCTCCGGCACGTCGAACGAGATCTGGCCAGCGCCGGTCTCGCCCGCGGTGTAGGTGCTGAGGTTCACCAGGTAGGTGTGACCAAGAGACACGGTCACGGAGAGCTCCGACGCGTACGGACTGACGCCGTCGGTCATGAGGCAGTTGTTCGCGCCGTCGTCGTTGCAGCCGATGAACGACGTGTTGAGCGTGTTGTAGTCGTACGTCGCGGGCGAGGTGCCCATGTCGTAGATCGCGATCTTCGAGTCAAACGGCGTGGTGCCGCAGGTCGAGACGATCATCGTGCCGTTGGCGACGACGGGGACGCGCCACCAGACGTCGTTGTTGCTCGAGTTGTTGCCGGAGCCGCAGGTCGTGCCGTAGTTCGGGCCGTCCTGGATCGCGCCGACGTTGCTGAAGGAGCGCACGCCATCGGTGTTGACGACGACCGCGTTGGTCGCGCAATCGTTGGCCGGGGTGCCCTGGTTGCAGGTGTAGACGAAGATGCCGCAAGCCGCGACAGCCGCGTCAACGCACGACTGATCCCAGCCGATTTCGCAGCAGAGCGGGTTGCTGGCGCAGACCGCGGTGCAGCAGACGCCGTCGTTGCAGCCCGGGGCGGCGTGAACCGCGCCGCAGCTACCGCCGGTGCCGCAGCCCGCGGCGTTCGGCGTGAAGGTGATGGTGAGCTGACCAGCGCCAGTCGCGCCGGCGTAGCCACCCATGCGGACGAAGTACGTGGTGCCCGCCGAAACAGTGAGGTTCGAAACGATCGAGTAGTAGTTCTGGCAGCCACCGTCGGTGGGACCGTCGCCGTTGCAGGCAACCTGGGTCAGCGCACCGCAGGTGCCGGTGTAGATCGCCATCGAGGTGTCGTACGAGCCAACAAGGCAGGTCGAGAAGGTCGCGGTTCCACCCTCGGTCGGGGTGTACTTCAGCCACACGTCGTTCTGCGTCGCGTTCCAGCTGAGGAACGTGCCGGCGCACTGGGCGTCGCTCGGCACCGCATCGGCGCTCGGGGTGGCGGTCGTGGTGTCGAACGCGGTCGGAGCAGTAGTGGTCGCGACGATTGCCGTCGAGCACTCATCCTGCGCCATCGCCATTGCAGCAAAGCCGCCCGTCGCAAGGACGGCAGCCATGAGCGAGCTCATGCCATCAAACTTCTTCATAGAACTCTCCTCTTGGGACTCTCGTGGAGTCGGTCTGGAATGCGGCCGCGTGGCCGCAACGGGGGCAAGCGAGCGAACGCCGTCACGTGTGCGTTCGAGTCAACCGTGCTCTGGCCCTAACAACCGCCACAAAGAGCACTGACGCGTGCGATTATGAACTCAGTCCGCATGGTCGCCAACCGCAAAGTTCATCCTTTCCCAACATCGCAACGATGTCCCGAGATCCGAGGCTGCACCTCCCGCGACACCCCTCGTTCGCCCGCAGAGCCAAGCCAAGCCCGCACATTGAGTTGCGCGCATCGTGACCGTAAAACGACCGCACCCCCGGCCGAGGCCGGGGGTGCGGTGAGTTTCAAACTGATCCTGTTGGACCAGGGTCTGATCGCAACCCTTTCGGATTACGGGCAGGCGCCCCAGGCGTTCAGGAGGGTCGACAGGTCGGCCGAGCCGACGACGCCGTCGCCGTTGAGGTCGGGCGAAGTGCCGCCCCAACCGTTGAGGAGCGCCGCGAGGTCAGCCGAGCCGGTCACGCCGTCGCCGTTGATGTCGGTCGGGCAAGCACCGGCGCAGGTGGCGAAGTTGCCGTTCATCTCAACGACCCACTGGGCGAGGAAGGTCGCGCCGAGCGACTCGCAGAGCTGGTACGCGCCGCTGTCAGCGCACGAGAGACGGCAGTAGGTGAGGCTGCTGGTCGCGCCCGCCGGGGTGTTGCCACCCGGACGGAGACCGTAGCCCGACGCCGCCGGGATCGTGCCCGTCGAGCCGTCGTTCAGGTTCGGGATGTCCATGATCACGACGATGTTGCCGGTCACGCCCGTGAGGCAGAGCGGCGGATCGAAGGAGAGGGTTCCCTTGTACGCGCCACCGGGGACGACGACCTGACGCTCAGCGATGAGGCGAAGGTCGTTGCCGTCGCCCTGCGTGAGCTCCTTGTTGGTCGGAGCGCCACCGTTGAGGTCCTGGTAGATGCCGATGGTCGCCGGCAGCGGCAGGTTGCTCGAGAAGTTGGCGCAAGCGGTGTTCGCGGTGTTGGCAGCGCGACGGATCGAGAAGACGCCGATGTTGAGGCAGCTGATCGAGCCACCGACGCTACCAGCCGGGAACGAACGGGCGTAGCTGTTGGCCGTGGTACCACCACCGCTGCAGTTCGGGAACGCCGGGGTCACCGCGCAAGCCACGAGGCCAGCGGTCGAGGTGTTCGGGTCCGAGTTGCTCGAGAAGGTGTTCGGGCCAGGAGCCGGGCAGGTCGTGGTGAGCGGATCCGGGCAGTTCGACGGGGTGCCGGTCACTTCGAGCATGTAGTCGTTGATCTGGCCGCTGCCGCAGGGCACGTCGGTGAACGCGCTGGTCGCGACGAACACGTAGTAGGTACCCGGGTTGAGGCAGGCGGTCGCAGTCATCGGGCAGTTGCCCGAGCCGCTACCCATGACGGTCACGCCAGCGCAGCCAGCGGTGGTGATGTCGCCACCGAGGATGAGGAGCGAAGCGAACGATGCCGAGTAGAGCTTGGCGGTCACAGCGGTGTCCGCGGTGATGTCGAGCTTGTAGAAGTCGGTGTCGCGGATGTTGCCGCCGGTGGTCGGATCGACCGCCGTGAAGAACGTGCCGCGGACCTTCGCGCCGAGCGCGATGTTCTCGAACACACCACCGGCGTTGCAGCCGTTGTTGCTCGAAGCGCCGCAGGCCTCAGCCTCGGTGCCGGTGTTCGCCGGGAGCGCGCAGGCCTCGGGCATGTCGATGAACACGCCGCCAGCGCCGAACGAGACGTTGTCGTAGCCAGCGACGCGGACGAGGTACCAGTGACCCGAGACCGCGTTGATGGTGAGGTCCGACGCGTACGGCGTGGTGCCGTCGGTCTGGAAGCAGCTGGCGCCGTCGTCGTTGCAGGCCACGAGGGTCGTGTTCAGCGTGTCGTAGTTGTACGTCGTCGCGTCGGTACCCATGTCGTAGATCGCGATCTTCGAGTCGAACGTCGAGAGACCGCAGGTGCTCGCGCGGAGGCTGCCGTTCGCGATCGGCTTGCAGCGGTACCACACGTCGAACATGAAGGTGTCGCTACCCGAGCTGCAGGTCGCGGCCGGGTGATTCGGGCCGTCGGTGTTGCAACCGGTGTTGTCGAACGAGAGGGTCGCGTCCGCGTTCACGACGATCGCGTTCTGCGCGCAGTCGTTGGCGGCAACCGGAGCAACGCACTGGTGGACGAAGATGCCGCAGGCGGCGATCGCCGAGTCAACGCAGGACTGGTCCCAGCCGATTTCGCAGCAGAGCGGGTTGTTCGCGCAGACTGCGTTGCAGCAGACCGCGTCCGAGCAGCCGGGGTTCGCGTGAACCGCGCCGCAGCCGTCGGTGCCGATGCCGCAGACCGGCGGGGTCGCGGTGAAGGTCATCGAGACCTGGCCAGCGCCGAACTCAGTGCCACCCCAACCGCCAACGCGGAGGTAGTAGGTCGAGCCAACGACGATGCCGAAGCTGTTGATCTTCGAGTAGAAGTTCTGGCAGCCGGTGTCGCCCGTGCCGTCGCCGTTGCAGGAGACCTGGGTCAGCGCGCCGGGGGTGCCGGTGTAGAGGACGATCGAGGTGTCGAACGAACCCGCGAAGCAGGTCGAGAAGCTGGCAACGCCGGCCTCGGTGGGGACGAACTTGAACCACACGTCCTTGTTGCCCGTTCCCCAGTCGAGGAAGGTGCCGGTGCAGAACGCGTCGCTCGGGGCGGCGTCGGCGCTGGCGGTGGCATTGGTGGTATCGAACGCGACGGGCGACGCCGGGGTGAGGGTGACCGCGTCCGCGGCCTCGTCGCCTGCGACCTGACCCAGCGCCGTCGTGGTGAGACCAGCCGTCGCGAGGACGGTGGCCACCGTGAGGCTCATACGATTGACATTCTTCATGGGCTGCTCCTTGATGCGGTCCGTTCCGGACCTCGTCTGATTGGTGTCGGTCACTCGACCGCACCTGGGACTCTCACGAACTCCGAAACGGACGGTGTTCGCCGTACTCGCGTTTAGGTCGCCGGCTGTTGATCAACAGAAAGCGATGGCAACGCGACTTTTTTCCAACTCGGATCCGTGATCGGACAATCCAAACCGCGGCTTGGGTTGAACTCAGAAATCCGACCAACTCTTCGGACTGCTGGGAAAGTTCCGCGCACAACGAACAGCAATCGCGTTCTCGGAACAGCCGAGAACAAAAGCGATGAGGCAAAAACAAAAACGCCCTGCGAACAGGGCGTTTTTATTGGTTTGTTCCGATTACTTCGCGGGTTCGATGGTGACCGTCAGCCGCAGCGAAGTGAGCTGCTCAGCCACAAGTTCCGCATGCTCGCGATGCGTTGCGAGCACCAGTGAAAGCCCCTTTTTGTGAGCTTCCATCGTGCAGCGCGTTGCCGCGGGGACGCTCAGACGCGCAAATCGACAGAGCGATTCGACCACGAAACCCATGTCATTCACTTCATCGTTGTGCAGAAGGACATTCCAAGGCGGCAGCGCCTCGGTCGGGGTCTTCGGCGCAGGAGTGGGACGAGTTGGTGCGTTGGCGGTCGACTGGCTCATCAGGTGTTGGGCTCCCGGTGGATTGATCGGGGTGGTCTTGCGGTGACCTCAGTACCTCCGCCGCACAGCTCAGCGTCGGAGCGCGAGTATACGCGGGCAACTGTGCCGATTCACCTACACGATCGAAGTTCGGACAAAAGCCGCGCGATGGTCACGCCTTTCGCCAGTCGACCACAAGCTTGCCGAACTGCTCACCTGCCTCGAGCCGCGCGAACGCATCACGTCCGTTTTGCGGCGCGAAGACCTGATCGATGGTCGGCTTGATCGCGCCGCTCTTGAACAGCGACACGACCTGCCGGAACTCCTCCATGTTGCCCATGGTCGAACCCACCAGACGCAGCTGGTTCCAGAAGATGCGCGTGAGATCGGTTGTCGCGTCGGGGCCCGTCGTCGCGCCGCAAGTGGCGAACACGCCGCCGCGTGCGAGGCTCTTGATGCAGGATCCATGGATCGACTTGCCGATGCTGTCGACGCACAGGTCGACACCGCGGCGGCCCGTCAGTTGGCGGACTTCCTTGGACCAATCGTGACCCTTGTCGAGCACGGTGTTATGGGCGCCAAGTGCCTTCGCGCGCTCGAGTTTCCACTCGTGGCGGCTGGTGACGATCGTCTCGCAACCAAAGTGCTTGGCGATGTTGAGCGCCGCCAACGCCACTCCGCCGCCGATGCCCGTGATCAGCACGAGCATGCCCGCGCGGAGCTCCGCCTGCGTGACCATCATGCGCCACGCCGTCAGGTGCGCCAGGCCAAAGGCGCACGCCTCGACCGGATCGCACTCGCCGATCTCCATCACGTTGGCCACCGGCGCGACGAACTTCTCTGCCAAGCAGCCCGGCCCGTGCTCACCGATCATGAAGATGTCCGCCGGCGCCGGTCGGATGCCCGGGCGCAACGGGTCGACCTTCGGCACCGCCGCGTTGAGCAGCACCCGTCGACCGATCCATGAAGCGTCGACGCCCTGCCCCACCGCCTCCACCACTCCCGCGCCGTCGGAGCCCGAGATCGCGGGGTACTTGAGGTCGATCCCCGGAAGCCCGCGGCCGACCCAGAGGTCGAGATGGTTGAGCGCGGCGGCTTCGGTTCGAACCAGCACCTCACCCGATCCCGCGACGGGATCAGGAAAGTTCGCGACGAACTCGACGTTCGGAAGGACGGGATTGCCCTGACGCTGGATGGTGATTGCGCGCATCGCGCGAGTGTACGGCGATGCAGCCCGACCGTCCGCAACCCGTATGATCGGCTCTATGACTCGAGACGCCTTCGGACGACTTCCCGCCGCGCTCCGTGCCACGCTGATCGCGGCGGTTTTCATTGGATTCGGCTGTGACGGCGCCGCCAACGGCCAACAGCCGCCGACGCGTCCGACCGTGACCGCGCCCACCAATCCGAATCTGCCCCCGCCTGCGCCCGCAGGTCAGTCGATCCCAGGGCCGATCAAGGCCGATCCGCCGGGCGTCGACTTCGGCATCGTCGCGCCCAATTCGGTCGTGTCGACGACGGTCAAGATCCTCAATCCGCTCGACCACCCGATCACCATCAAGATGGCCAAGCCGAGCTGCACCTGCACGACCGTCGACATGGTCGGCAAGGTCGTGCCTGCCAACGGCTATATCGAGATGCCGATGTCCATGAAGCTCACCAGCGCGATCGGCAAGAAGTCCGCGCAGGTCAACATGGTGTTCGAGGGCATCAACCAGGTGCTCTCGGTGCGCATCGACGCGGAGACCGCGTATGCCGTCCGAGCCAACCCTAACTACATCGACGCGCTGGCCGCCGAGCGCATGAAGGGCTCGTTCGAGCTGATCTCGTCGGACGGGACGCCCTTCACCGTCAAGTCCGTCGACGGTCGGCCGGCCCAGAGCGCAGACGGACTTCCCATGAAGCCCGCCGCTCGACAGGTCGTTCGCTACGACTTCACGGGTGGCGTCGGGCTGCAAGGCAAGGGCGTTCCGCCCTTCCTGATCGTCGTGACCGACCATGCCCAGTGCCCGCTGCTCGATCTCCGAGTTCGGCACGAGACAACCAAGATCTCCCCCGCGATCAACTTCGGGGCGTTCCGCGAGAATGTTGGCGTGATTGGCTCCAAAGGCACCGCGGAGTTCGAGTTCGAGGTCAAGCACATCGGCGAGGGGCGCCTCGATCGAGCCGAGCCGCAGCACAAGGAGCTGACCGCGGAGATCCTCAGCCAGCGCTCGGATGGCGATTCGATCTTCGTCAAGGTCCGCGTCAAGGACGGCGGGATGCCCGCGGGGCCGTTCCTGCTCCCGTGCCGGTTCTGGTCCGGGACCACGTCCGCGGACTTGTGGCTTTACGGTTCCGTCCGCTAGCCACCGCGCCGGGCAGCCCGACGGTTCTCGGGATCTTTCTGATCCGACGACGAATCCGATGTTGGCGGCTCGCGAACCTTGGAGACCATGATTGTCTCGGCACCTGCACACGACCTGATCCGGATCCGCAAGTACCCGAATCGTCGGCTTTACGACACCAGCCGGTCGACGCACCTCACCCATGACGAGGTGCTCGCCATCGTGCGCCGCGGACAGCGGGTGCAGATCAGCGACAGCCGGACCGAGACGGACATCACCAACGAAGTCCTCCTGCAGATCCTCATCGCTCGCGACCCTGCGGTCATCAGCGCGCTGCCGACCGCGACCTTGTTCGCGATCGCGCGCTCGACCCCGGCGACTGCCGCGGCCAGCTCCGGCGGTCTCGATCCCGCGATGCTCGCGGTCGCGCGCGTCTGAACAAGCGGTTCGGGCTCAACAAACTCCACAAATGCACGGCGTGAGCAACCGAGGTCCTTTCGGGAGCGCATGCCGTGCTTTCCTGCATGCCATGCTTTGCTTGACGCTTGCGACGCCGACGCGGCTCGCGGGCGTCCCTAGGATGCGCGCATGCTGCTCGCAACCTCGCTCGTCGCATCCATCCTTCTCGCACGCACCGCCGAGCCTCCAGCGCTCGACGCGCGCATCGACGCCAAGAAGGTGACCACGCTGCCCGAGCCGCAGAAGTCGACGATTGCCGACGTGGTTCGCGCGCCGGTGCCCGAGCCCGTGCTGCGCATCGCCGCGCGCGCAGAAACCGTGCCGACGAAAGCCGAGACCTACGCCAAGGCGCGCGCCGCGATCGAACGCGGGCTCGCCTATCTCGCGCGCGTGCAGACCTCGCGCGGGACGTGGTTCGAGAACCAGGAAGTCACGCCCACCGACATGGAGCCGCGCAAGCGCGCGTCGAGCGTCGCGGTCACCGCGATGGCGCTCAAGGCCTTCGCGCAAGCTGGATCGGTCGGCGTCGATGGCGCACGCGCGCATGCACGCGCCGCGATCGAGGCAGCGCTGCGCGATCCCGCGACCATGGACCTCGTCGCCAAGGGCGGCGTCGGCAACTACGTGATGAGCTCCGTCGCGAGCGCACTCAGCGCCGTCGGTGATGCCGACGCGAAGGCCGGCGCCGATCGCGCGCTCGCGTGGCTCCGCGACAACCAGTGGGACGAGGCCGAGGGCGTCGATTCATCCAAGGACTGGTTCGGCGGCGCGGGCTACGGCAACGGCAAGCGACCTGACCTCTCCAACACGCAGATGATGCTCGACGCGATGCACGACGCAGGCGTCTCGCCCGAGGATCCCGCGATGGAGCGCGCACTCGCGTTCGTCGCGCGCACGCAGAACCGCAAGTCCTCGAATCCCGCGCAATGGGCCCAAAACGGCACCGGCGACGGCGGCTTCGTGTACTCGCCCGCGAACGGCGGCGAGAGCATGGCCAGCGACGCCGCCGGCGAAGGCCGCTACGGCGAGAAGCTCGCGACCAAGAGCCTCCGCAGCTACGGCTCGATGACCTACGCGGGATTCAAGAGCCTTCTCTACGCGGGCCTTTCGCGCGAGGATCCGCGCGTCAAGGACGCGCTCGCGTGGATCTCCGCGCACTTCACGTTCGATGAGAACCCGGGGCTCGGCCAGCAAGGCTACTTCTACTACCTGCACGCGATGTCGCGCGCGCTGCACGTGTCGCAGATGCAGACCGTGACCGACGCCAAGGGCAACTCGCACGACTGGCGCATCGGCTTGGTCGACGCCATCGCCTCGCGTCAGCGCGAAGACGGCTCGTGGAAGAACGCCAACGAGCGCTGGGAAGAAGCCAACGAGCAGCTCGCGACGATCTACGCCGTGCTCGCGCTCGAAGAAGCGATCAAGCCTGCGAAGAGTGGCGAGTAAACGCCGCGTCGTCGCGCGCGGGCGATGCGACCAGCCGCAGGCTCCACGCAGCGAGCATCGCGCTCATCGCGAGGAGCAACGCGCCGAACGCCTGGTGCGCCGACGTCGTGATCACTTCGTAGGCGGGGATCTTGGCGTCGACGCGGATCAGCACGACGACCAGCGCGCCGATGCCGAGCGCAAGCTGCAGACCGACCGCGTGCACGAGTCCCTTGCCGAGGATGCGCACCGGCTTGAGGTCGCGCGCGCGACTCGACGCATGCGCGCCCGTGATGACCGCGAGCACGAGCACCGCGAGCGCGCCAAAGATGTGACCCCAGATGGGCCACGCGGGATACACCGCGGCAGCGCCATCCTGCGGCGGGACCTGCAGATGTCGGAAACTCGCGCCCAGGAAGAGTTGCACAACGAGCAGGCACACCAGCGCGACGGGCAGCTTGCGGACGCGCGCGGCGTCGGCGATGTGCGTCGCGGGCGCGGCGTTCTTCCATGCGTTGCTCGTCACGCATGCGATCACGCACGCCGTCGCAAAGACCACCTGCCCGAACATGCCATGCACGATCGCCAGCAGCGTGCTCGGCTGGAGCTCCGTGCCGCTCGTCGCGCTCGTGAGGTTGCCCGTCACGCGCAGGCCGCCCATCAGCCCCTGCACGCAGACCATCGCGAGAAATCCGACCGCGAGCGCACGCGCCCATGTGCGCGATTCCTCGCGCCACACGACGACCAGCAGCACCAGCGCGGTCGTTCCGACGAGCATGCCAAAGAGCCGATGCGCGTGCTCGTAGTAGATGCCGCCCTTCATCTCGCTGATCGGATAGAGCAGCATGTTGTGGCCGAACGAGTTCGGCCAGTCGGGCACGGCGAGTCCGCTCTCGAGCCCCGTGACGAGTCCGCCCGTGACGAGCAGGATGAAGACCGTCGCCGCCGCGACGAACGCGAACAACCCAGCGGACGAAGGCAGCGCGATCGGACGAGCGTTGCGCGCGAGCAGACCGCCGATCGCCGCAAGCCCTGCGCTGGCCGCGAAAAGTCCAGCCACATACAGGAGCGGCATCCACTGGGATCCATGCTGCTCGTCGCGCAGGAACGCGCCGACGATCAGGAGATTCGCAAACGCCGACACCAGGCCGACCTTGACCGGCGACTCGCCCGCGCGGCACGCGATCGCGCCGAACGCAAGCGGCATCGCGAGCGTCGCGGCAAACAGCACCTCGCCGATCCACAGTCCGGGCGCGAGCATGGAGACGTAGCCGATCGCCCACATCGACACCGTCGCCGCGAATCCCAGCGCAAGATGCACGGTTCGAATGCGCCAGGCGACGAGGCCCACGAACGCCGCACCGAGGGCAAAGATCGCGATGACAACCGCGATCGGCAGCGACTTGGACGCGCCTGCTGCAGACGCGGTCGCTTCCTGCGCGAGAGTGGCCGAGAGAAGTTCGAGCATGCTTGCACTCCATGCGCGCGACAACCGCCGCGCGAGGGCATCCATAGTAGGATCTCGCGTTCCTCCGCTGATGAACCACTCCGCTGAAATCCCCGCCGAAGTCCCCGCCGAAATCGCCGTCGCGTCCGATCCTCGCGGCGCGCCGACGCCGCGCGCGAAGAGCGTGCTGGGAATCTGGGCGGAACTCACCAAGGTGCGGCTCAACGCGCTCGTGCTCGTCACAACCGCCGTCGGCTTCGCGCTCGCAGAACGCGGATCGATCGACTGGATGCGCCTCATGTGGACCTGCGCGGGTACTGCGCTCGCCGCAGCAAGCGCGTCGCTGTTCAACCAGCTGTTCGAGCGCCGCCGCGATGCGCTGATGCATCGCACGCGCGGGCGGCCGCTGCCCACCAAGCAAGTTGCGCCAGCGACGGTGTTCGTCGCCGCGCTCGCCACAGGGTACGGCGGCGCCGCGCTGCTTGGCGTAACGGTCGGGCTCCTCCCCGCGGGACTCGCTGCCCTCAACATCCTGCTGTACGCGGTCCTCTACACGCCGCTCAAGTCGCGCACGACGTTCAACACGCTCGTCGGCGCGGTGTGCGGTGCGATTCCGCCCGTGATCGGCTGGACCGCGGTCACCGCACAGATCGATCCCGGGGCGTGGCTGCTGTTCGGGCTGCTGTTCGTGTGGCAGTTGCCGCACTTCCTCGCGCTGGCGTGGCTCTACCGCGTCGACTACGCGCGCGGCGGTCACGCGATGCTGCCCGTCCGCGACGAAGGCGGCGAGATCACCGCGCAGGTCGTGCTCATCACGACGCTCCCGCTGATCCCGCTCGGACTCAGCGCGACCGCGCTCGGCCTTGCGGGCCTGTGGAGCGCGGGAATCTGCACGGTCGCGGGGCTCGGATTCTGCTGGCTTTCGCTGCAGTTCTTTCGCGCGCGCGACGATCGCAGCGCGCGCAGGGTGTTTCTCGGCAGCATCACGTATCTGCCGCTGGTGCTCGCGGCGATGACCGCCGACCGAGGCGCGGTCTCGCCCGCCGCGTTCCTTCGCGGCCGAACCGGCGTGGCGATCGAGATGCCTGCAACACAGGCTCCCGAGACGCCGCTACCCCCTGGAGCGGACCCACGCGCGCCACAAGCTGAAGAAGGAAACGCACGATGAACGCCGAGCCCGCGCAGCCAAGTCCGCAGCCCGCGCAGCAAGGTCCGCAGCCCGCGCAGCAAGGTCCGCCGCCCGCGCCGACGCTCACCTTCCGCGGTGGTGGCTGGGTGATCGTGCTCGCTGTCGTGCTGATGATGCTCGTCCTCGCGTGGGGGCTCCTCGGTCCGCTGCTCGGCCGACGGCCGCACGGCGACGGGCGCAACCTCGAGAGCTACCAGTTCGACCTCTCGTCGCTGGCGATCGATCGCGCGGCACTGACTCCGTCGGGCTTTCCGCGCGCGTTCCTGCCTTCGCTCGACGAGACCGAGCACCTCCGCGGCGCCGAGATCCTGGTGTACAACGAGCGCAACCGCCCGAAGTACCTCGTGACCACCGACCGTGTCGCCGGCATCGTGATCAACGGCCAGGCGCATGCGTGGCCGCTGACGCTGCTCAACGCGCACGAGGTCGTCAACGACACGGTCGCGGGCGTGCCGGTGGTCGCGACCTACTCGCCGCTGTGCGACTCGTTCGTGGTCTTCGATCGCCGCATCGGCGGCGTCGCCCGCAAGTTCGAGGTCAGCGGGCTGCTGGTCAACTCGAACCTCGTCTTCTGCGACAAGTCGGCCGAGGGCGTTGCGCCCGAGCAGCACACGCCGAGTCTGTTCCTGCAGCTTCAGCGACGGGCGATCGCAGGGCCAGCGGCAAAGGATGCATCGACCGCATCGCTCACCACCCTGCCCGGGCTCTGCATCACGACCTGGGCCGACTGGCTCGCCGCGCACCCCGACACGACGGTCACCCTGCGCGATGCACCGAGCATCCGCCGCATGGTGGAGATCTCATACGCGCACTACTTCCTGTCGCCCAAGCTGGAGTTCCCGGCGTCGCCGCTTCCGGCGGCCGATGCGATGGAACGTGCGGGCCTCAGGCTCAAGAGCCCGTTGATCCTGCTCCGCGCCGGGTCACGCTGGAAGGCGATCCCGATCGAGCCGCTGCTCTCGAAGGTCGGCATGGACCGCTCGTTGACCACCCAGCTCGACGGCATCGGCTACACCCTGCACCTTCCCGCTGGTCCCGCGGTGGCCCGTATCGAGCGATCGGACGGCGCCGCGGTGGAGACGATCCCCTGCCTGTACTTCGCCGCCGAGTCGGTGGTTGGGCCGCTGGATGGGTTCGATCTGGTCAACCCCTGATCTACGTCCCATGATCTACGTCCCATGATCTAGGTCCCATGATCTAGGTCCCATGACCGACCTCTCATGACCGCTGTCCAATGCGTTCCCGACGGGCGGCGCCGGCGCGCGCTCGATAAAGACTGCGCTCTCGGCCGATTTGGGAAAATCGAAAGAAACCCGTGCGGACCTCACGCACGTTCGACGCATGGATTCGTGCCGACGGACCATTCGGGGGACGTCGGTAGGTTGGTCCGCGCAAGTGCGCCTGGAAACGACACCAACCTCACGCTTAGATCGGCGCGCACAGCCGCTTCGCAAGAAGCGGCTGTGTCGCTTTTGGACCGTTCTCATGCGAGGGCTTGATACGAGGGCTTGATGCGTGGGCTTGATGCGTGGGCTTGATGCGAGGGCTTCCTGCGGCGGAGCCAACCGCAAGGTCAGCGCTGCGAGCCAAACCAGACGGTCGCGTACAGCACCAACCACACTGCGTCGAGGAAGTGCCAGTACATGGCGCAGTAGGTGATGCCCCGGTGTTCCGCCGGACCGTACGCACCGCGCAGTGCCCGTCGCGTGGTGATGATCATCGGAGGCAACCCGCCAAGCACGTGCGCGGCGTGCAGACCCGTCAGGACGTAGAACGTCCACCCGTAGAGGTTGTCCGAGATCGCCAGGTTCTGGCGGAACAGCTCCGCCCACGCCAGCCCCTGCGCGACAAGAAACACCAGCGCCAGCGCGAGTGTCGCGACCATCCAACGCCCCTGCTCCGCGGCACCGGCACGCGCGGCACGAAGCGCACGCTGCATGGTCCAGCTCGACACGATCAGCACCACGGTGCTCATGAGCAGCAGCTTGGGCGGCGGCGGCGCATCGGGCGGGATGAACGCGCTTCCGTTGCTGACCCGCACGACGACGTACCCGAGAATCGTCGCCGCAAAGAGCACCGCCAGCGTGAGCAGGAAGAGCCACATGCCAAGACGGCCCGCTGCAAAGCGGGCCGTCGGGTCATCGAAAGGTGTGTCGCGCTGCTTCACTTCTTGGTGACGGGCGCGTACTTCGCGTTCGCGTCAAGGTAGGTCTGCACCGCGGGGGCGTTGCCCTTGATCATGCTCGACTCGTACTGGCCCACGTCCATCATGCAGAAGACCATCATGAGGATCACGAACAGCATCGAGCCCACGAGGACCATCAGGTTGAACGGACGGTCCCAGCGAAGGTGCATGAAGAACAGCGACACGAGGGTCGCCTTGATCACGGCGATGCCGATGGCGATGTAGATGTTGGCCTCGCCGAGGTCGATGTAGCGAACCGCGACGGTGATCGCCGTCAGCACGATCAGCGCGAAGCCGGTGCCGAGGAGCGTGGAGTACGGCACGAGGTGGCCGACGAGCGGATGTCCGTCGCCGTGCCCGTGCGAGCCGTGTCCGTGGGTGTCATGCGCTGCGTGTGAACCGCTTGCCATGGTCGTGTCCTGTTTCGTTCGTATCCGTGCGGATGGACCGCGCGGTCAGTGGATGAGATAGAAGAGCGGGAAGAGGAAGATCCACACCAGGTCGACGACGTGCCAGTAGAGGCCGACGAGATCGACGGGCGTGTAGTAGTCGCTGCTAAAGCGACCGCGCATCGCCATGACGAGGAGCCAGCTGATGACGCCCACGCCGATGAGGACGTGGATGCCGTGCAGGCCGGTCATGATGTAGTAGATCGCGAAGAACCGGTGCGTGTTCGGCGGGAGCTTCGGATCGAGGAGGTGCGCTTCCTCGGAGTGATGGACGTGCATGCCGGCGTCGGCGGCCTCGACCATCGCGGCAGTCGACACGCCATCGGGGCCGGCCTTGGGCGCGGCGACCGCGGTCTTGTCGACCGGCGGCTGCGCGGCGAGCGCGACCGGCTGCACGCCGGCCGACGGGTTCACCGCAGCGATCGTGAGCACGGGGTTCTCGACGGGCTTGGGCTCGGTGTTGAGCTCGAGCTTCTCCTCGTCGTTGACCGGGTGATAGAACGCCTGGCCCCACTTGAGGTTCTCGTGGAACTTGTGGGTGTACTCGAAGTACTTGATGACGAGGAAGCCCATCGCGCCCGCGAGCGTGAGCGCGAGGCAGGTGCAGAGGAGGCCCTTCTTGTTGGTCTGCGCGGCGCGGACGCCGATCGCCATCGTGAGGCTCGAGAGGATCAGCACGCAGGTGTTGATGCCGCCGAGGATGGTGTCGAGGAACTGGCTCGCGTACGAGAAGACCTGCGGGTCCTTGAAGCGCATGATCGCGTACATCACGAACAGCGCGCCGAAGAACAGCACTTCCGTCGCGAGGAACACCCACATGCCGAGCTTGCCGGACTCGAACTGCTGGTTCGGCGTGTCGAAGTGGTGCGCGAGGAACGGGTACTTGGCGTGGTCGCCGTGGGCATGGTGGTCGCCGTGCCCGTGCGAGTCAGCGTGAGAAGTCGAGTGAGACACGATCAGTGGCCCTTTCCTGCTGCGGCGACGTGCGCCTCGGTGTCGACGACGTAGCCCTGCTGCTTCTCGTCCCAGTGGACGGCGCTGAAGTCGTAGCAGTCGCCCACGCGCGGAGTCGACGAGAAGTTGTCATGCGGCGGCGGCGAGGTGCACTGCCACTCGAGGCTGGCGCCGCCCCACGGGTTGGCCGGAGCCTTCTTGCCCGCGAAGAGCGAGTGGATCAGGTAGATCGCGGTGATCACGAAGCCGAGGCCCATGATGTACGCGCCACCGGTCGAGATGTGGTGATAGATCTGGAACTCGGGCTGGTAGGCGTAGTAGCGGCGCGGCATGCCCTGCGAGCCCAGCATGAACTGGGTGAAGAAGGTCACGTTGAAGCCGACGAACACCAGCGCGCAGCCGATCTTGCCCCAGAACTCGCTGAACATGCGGCCCGTCATCTTCGGCCACCAGTGGTGCAGGCCGCCGATCATCGCGATCAGCGCCGAACCCATCATCACGTAGTGGAAGTGCGCGACCACGTAGTACGTGTCGTGCAGGTGGATGTCGGTCGAGAGCACGGCCAGCGGGATGCCCGTGAGGCCGCCGATCGTGAACAGGAACATGAACGCGAGCCCGTAGAACATCGTGGTGTTGAGCGAGATCGAGCCCTTGTAGAGGGTCGCGAGCCAGTTGAACACCTTGACCGCCGACGGGATGGCGACCGAGAAGGTGATCGCCGAGAAGAGCACGTTCATGAGCGGCGACTGGCCGCTGGAGAACATGTGGTGGCCCCACACGAGGAAGCTGAAGATCGCGATCGCGATCGAGCTGAACGCGATGAAGCGGAAGCCGAAGATGTGGCGGTGGCTGTGCACCGCGATGATCTCGCTGATGATGCCCATGCCCGGCAGGATCATGATGTAGACGGCCGGGTGCGAGTAGAACCAGAAGAAGTGCTGGAAGAGCACCGGGTCGCCGCCCATCGACGGATCGAAGATGCCGATGTTGAACGCGCGCTCGATCACGAGCAGCGCGACGGTGATGCCGAGCACCGGGGTCGCGAGGACCTGGATGATCGCGGTCGCGTACACGGCCCAGAGGAACAGCGGCATGCGGAACCAGGTCATGCCCGGCGGACGCAGCTTGTGGATCGTGACGATGAAGTTGACGCCCGTGAAGATCGACGAGAAGCCGAGGATGAACACGCCGACGAGGACGGGGATGACGCCGCCCGCTTCGGTCGTGGTGCTGTACGGCGTGTAGAAGGTCCAGCCCGTGTCGAAGCCGCCCGCGAGCAGCGAGTACACGGCGCACACCGCGCCGATGATCCAGAGGTAGAAGCTGAACAGGTTGAGCCGCGGGAAGGCGACGTCCTTCGCGCCGAGCATGATCGGCAGCACGAAGTTGCCGAGCGCCGCCGGGATCGACGGGATGATCACGAGGAACACCATGATCGCGCCGTGCAGCGTGAAGGCCTTGTTGTACTGCTCGGCGGTCATCCAGCTGACTTCACCGGGGAAGAGCAGCTTGGTGCGCACGAGCAGCGCCATCACGCCGCCCACGAAGAACGACGAGAGCACCGCGACGAGGTACATCACGCCGATGCGCTTGTGGTCGAGCGTGAGGACCCACGAAAGGATGCCCTTCGTGAAGGTCAGGTAGTTGTCGGGTGCCGGGGTGGCAACGGGTCGTGAGTCGAGGGTCGTCATAGCGTCACTCGGTTGCAGTCAGGATCGGGATCGGGTTCGTGCCTTGTCGCGTTTGCATTACTTCGCTGCGGGTGCGGCGGCGGCGGTGCCCGCCGGCTTCTTCGTCCACTGGCCCTTGGCGTCGAATTCATCGAGGTGCTGCATGAATCCGATCAGGGCGTCAATGCCCTTGTCGGTGAGCTGCCCGCGGAAGGTCGGCATGACATTGCCGAAGCCGTCGACGAGGTGCTCGCCTGGGTTGAGGATCGAATTGCGGATGTAGCTCTGCGCGTTCGGGACAGCCTTGCCGTCGCCGACGAGATCGGTGATCGACTTGCCGTCGACCTTGTGGGTCGAGGTCTTGCTGTCCGTGCGCTGCCAGATGTTGCCCGAGCCGTCGTAGTTGCCCCACGACGGACCGGTGCTGGGCTTGCCATCGAGCGTGTGGCACGAGGCGCAACGCGCGTAGAGCTGAGGACCAGCCTTGAAGTACAGCTCTTCGGCGGGAATCTTGTCGAGCCAACGGCCCTGCTCGACGACCCAGTCGTCGAAGTCCTTCTCGGGAAGCACGTAGACGTGGCGGTTCATGTCCGAGTGGCCCTTGCCGCAGAACTCGGTGCAGAAGAGCCAGTGGAACTTGTCGCTGCCCGTCGGCTCGTCGGCCTGGAACCAGAGCGACGAGTAGCGGCCCGGCACGACATCCTGCTTGACGCGGAAGTCGCGGATGTAGAACGAGTGCAGCACGTCCTCGCTGCGCATGACGAGCTTGACCGGCTTGCCCGCGGGCACGTAGAGGTCGTTGCTCGTCGCGCCGTTCGGGTACTTGAACGACCAGTTCCACTTCGAGGCGGTGACGTCGATCTGGTAGCTGTTGGACGGCGGCGTCTTCATGTCGACGAAGCCGCGGAAGCCCATGAAGAAGATCACGACGACGATGATCGTCGGGGCGATCGTCCAGCCGAGCTCGAGCATCGTGTTGTGGCTCGGACCGCGCGCGTAGACCTCGCGGCCCTTCTGGCGGTACTTCCAGACGAAGTACAGCATGATGCCGACCACGAGCACGAAGAAGAAGTAGTTGATGTAGTTGATGAAGTTGAAGACCCAGTCGACCTCGCGGGAGATCGTCGAGGCACCTTCGGGCATCCAGAAGGTCTTCGGCGTCGTTGCCTGCCCAGTGGCAAGGGTGGCGTCGGAGCTTGACTGCATCAGGAGATTGGGAATCAGGTTCAGCACGGTCAATCGCCTCTTCAGTTCGCGGCGGCGGCGGTACCCGCCGACGCGCTCTTCTTCTTTCGCAACTCTGCGGTCCAGAACATCGCGAGGCCGCCCGCGAGGGCGAACATCGTGACCAGACCACCGATGGACATGATCCTGCGCGCCTGCAACACATAGCCGCGCGCGTTCGGGTCGTAGATATGGCACCAGAGGATGAATCGATCGAGCGTCGAGCCGATGCGGCCCTGCGACGCCTCGAGGAGAGCCATGCGGAGATCCGATGGCTCGAACTTGGTGCCGTACATGTAGCGGCTGATGCGGCCCTCGGGCGTGATCATGTAGATCGCGGCCGCGTGCGCGTAGTCGCCGTTTTCCTGACGTCGGTACTGGAAGCCGACCGCATCCGCGACCGACTTCGACATGACCTCGCTGCCCGTGAGGAAGTGCACGCCGCGGCCCGAGCCGGGGCGCTCGAACTCCGCGAGGTAGCTTTCCTTCTTGGCGTGGGCGAGGCCGACGGACTCGGTCGGGTCGACCGAGATCGCGACGATCTCGAACTCCTTGCCCGGCAGCCAGTCAATGCCCTTGAGGCCGCCGAAGGCGCCGTTGAGCACGAGGTTGCAGAGCATCGGGCACTTGTTGTAACCGAGCTGGAGCAGCACCGGCTTGTCGCCCTTGAAGAAGTCGCGAAGCGTGACCTGCGTGCCGTCGTCGTCGGTGAACCGCGCGTCCAGCGGGAGCTGGTCGTTGAGGTGCTCCGTGATGTCGACGCCCTTGAGCTCCTCGGGCACGCCGAGATTGAGCTGCGCCTGTGCTGCACCCGCAAACGACACCGCGGCCGCGAGTGCGGCAAGCGTGCGTCGGAGGTTGGTGCGGAGGTCCGTCATGGTCTCTGCTGGCTGCTGTCGGTGTGCGCTCGCGTGATCACTTGCCCTGCGCGGACATGAGTTCCATCGCGCGCTCGATCGGGATTCGCACGCGCTCGACAGGCTTGTCATTCACCTGCTCGGTGTACGTGCCGTACTGACCGAGAAGCGACTGCTGCTCGGAGCGTAGGCTCGTGGAGAACGCGGGCTTCTCGTCGTCCACGCGCTCCTCGGTGAAGTCGCGCTGCACTCCGAAGAAGAGCACGCTGACCGCGAGGCAGAACGCGACGAAGAAGATGATGCCGACGAACGAGTAGAACCAGGTCGCCCCCATCTCGGGGTCGTCGATCTGCTCGGTGGTGGTTGGTGCTGCGGACGGTGCTGCGGACATGGTGGATTCCTGATTGGTTCCGGCGCGGACTCGCGTCACATGTTCTCGAAACGGAGGCTCTCGGCGAAGCGCGGGTCCTTCTTGGGGACGAGCGCGACGCGCGACAGCGTGCCGATCGTGCCCGCGACCACGGCGCCGACGACGCCGAGCACGAGCATGAAGTTGACGGGGTTGGTGAAGTGGGTGGCGGTATCCGCGTACTTGGTCGCGAGCTCGCCGTAGTTCTTCATCTCACCGATGTCGTGCGGGATCTCCGGCATGATGAGCCAGTAGAGGTCGACGTAGTGGAAGCAGAGCATCCACACCGCGCCGAGCGCGAGGGTGAGCGGCGCGCGCTTCATCCACTTGCTGATGAGCCCGAGGAACGGGAACACGAAGTGGCCGAAGAGCAGCGCGAAGCTGAAGAAGCCCCAGCCGCCGACCTGGCGGGCGAGGAACCAGCCGGTCTCCTCAGGCACGTTGGCGTACCAGATGAGCATGTACTGGCTGAAGCCGATGTACGCCCAGAACACGATGCCGAAAGCCCACATGAGCTTGCCCATGTCCTGGAAGTGCTCGCGGCTGACGATGCCCTTGAGCGCGCCGAGCTGGGTGAGCCGCACGGTGATCAGGATCATCGTGGCGAAGCCCGCCGTCGCGCAGCCGCAGAAGAAGTACACGCCGAACATCGTGGAGAACCACGCCGGCGAGAGCGACATGATCCAGTCGAACGCGGCGAAGGTGACCGAGAGGCCGAAGAGGATCGCGGTCGGCGCGGCGAACTTCTGCATGCGCTCGCTGATCTTGATGTCGCCCGACTCGTCCTGGCTCACGCTGCTGCGGAAGAAGAACGACGAGAGCACCGCCCAGATCGCGAAGTACGCAACCGCGCGGATCCAGAAGAACGTCGGGTTGAGGAACGCGGTCTTCGGGTCGATGAGGCCGGCCTCGACCGGATTCTCGGCGCGCAGCGCGTTCATGTCGGCCCACACCCAGAGGGTGTTCGCCTTGCCCATCATCCAGAGCACCGCGAACGGCACGAAGAGGATCCAGATCCAGCGGAGGTTGGCCGCGAGCGCTTCGGCGGGACGACGCACCGCGACGGACCAGCCGGCGCGCGTGAGGTGCTGCACGAAGACGAAGAAGAGCCCGCCAAGGCACATCGTGAGGCCGAAGAGGAACGCGATGAGATACGCGCGCCAGAAGTGGCCGGGATCGGTGCCGAACGCGCCGGTGTAGCCCACCGCCGCGCCGCCGCCGAGTCCGACGACCGCGACCGCGAGGGCGATCTTGCGGAAGCCGAGCGCCATGGCCGGCAGCTGGATGTTCTGCGTGCCGAGATCGGCCGCATGCGTGGAAGCGTGACCCATTACTTCACCCCACCCTTCGTTGCGTCAGCAGCCGGGGCCGCAGCCGCAGTTTCGGCCTTCTTGAGGTTGCCGCGGATCTCCGGCGGAACGTCCTGCATCGAGGCGTTCTGCGAGAGCTGCAGCGTCTTGACGTACGCGGCGATGGCCCAGCGATCGTCGTTGTCGATCTGCGTTCCGTAGCCCGCCATGTTGCGGATGCCGTTGGTCGCGATGTTGTAGAGCATGCCGAGCGGGTGCTCGCGGACGGCCGGATCGTGCAGGCTCTTCGCCTGAACCCAGCTGGTGCCGTTCGCGGGACCATCGCTGCTGGACATGAGCGCCATCGCGCGCTTGTTCACGGTGCCGTCGCCGTATCCGGCGTAGCCGTGGCACACGCTGCAGTAGATGTTGAAGCGCTGCTGGCCGCGGGCGAGCAGTTCCTTCGACATCGACATGCCTGCGGGGAGCGTCTCGGCCCACTTGCCGTCCACGACGCCTTCGAAGCGGTGCGTGTCGAGCTTGGTCTCGCCCTTGGCGACGGTGCCTGCGACGGCGACGCGCTGCGCGCGGCCGTCGGCGAAGAGCGGGTTGTTCGACTGCGACTTGAACTTCGGCTGGAAGTCCATGTCGAAGAAGATGTGCACGGCGCGGTTCTGGTCAGGCGTCGCGCGAACGCGGGCGATGACGACCGGCGGAATCACGAGTGCCAGCGCGGCAATCGCGCCCGTGAAGATCATCCAGCGTGGGGGAAGCGGAATCATTAGTCCTCCACCGCCTCGACGGCGACGGGATCGAGCGTACGGAGGAACTGCTCCGTCGCCTTGGGAAGGAACTTGGGATCACGTGCCTCGATCGCGATGAAGAAGCGATCGTTGCTCGCGCGGCGGAAGCGGTTCGACTTGAACAGCGGGTGGTAGAGCTGCGGCAGGCCGTTGAAGAGGAACATCAGCTTCACGCACGCGAGCGCGGAGAAGAGGATGGTCAGCTCGAACATCACGGGGATGAACGCCGGAAGGCTCATCGCGGGCTTGCCCGAGATGAGGAACGGGTAGCCCGTGACCCACACGCCTGCCCAGATGTGCAGGTCCCACGAGTTGGTGAACGCCTGCAGCAGGAACGCCACGGTCGTGCCCGTCGCGCCAGCGCCGAAGACGAACCACGGGAGCCAGGTGCGCTTGAGACCCATCGCGCCATCGAGCCCGTGCACGGGGAACGGCGTGTGGCAGTCCCAGTACTTGTAGCCCGCGTCGCGGCACTTCTCGGCGGCGGCCATGAGGTCGCCGGGAGTCTCGAACTCAGCGATGAGGCCGTACAGCTTCGCGCCCTGCGGCATCGGCTGCTCGGTCTTGGTGTCGGAGATGTTGGTGACGGTCGTCGCCATGTTGAAAGCCTTCGAAGTGTCGTGCGATCAGTGGTGGCCGTGCTTGCCGGCGCCAGCGCCGTGCGGGTCAGCCTGCGGCATGACCGCCTTGACTTCCGCCATGGCGATCATGGGGAGGAAGCGGCAGAACAGGAGGAACAGGGTGAAGAAGAGGCCGAACGCGCCGACCATCGTGCCGATGTCGACCCAGGTCGGGGTGAACTTGTCCCACGAGCTCGGGAGGAAGTCGTTCGCGAGGCTGGTCACGATGATGACGAAGCGCTCGAACCACATGCCGACGTTCACGAAGAGCGACAGCACGAACATGATCGGGATGCTGGTGCGGATCTTCTTGA
The DNA here is from genome assembly GCA_903891095.1 of uncultured bacterium. Taxonomy (GTDB): domain Bacteria; phylum Planctomycetota; class Phycisphaerae; order Phycisphaerales; family SM1A02; genus QWPT01. Next base: position 40,608 of record CAITDI010000029.1, read on the forward strand.
ACCAGAAGAGCTGCGGCGTGATCACGTTGCAGCTGACCATGATCCAGTAGGCCCACCAGTACTGGCCGAACGCGCGGTTGATGAAGGCGAACTTCTCGTACATCGCGCCCGAGTACCAGGCGATGAAGAACTCCATCGAGTACGCGTAGCCGACCATGCAACCGGTCACGAGGATGACCTTGTTCATGTTGTCGAGGTGGCGGAGCGTGATGAGGTCCTTGAGGCCGAACATCTCGCGCGCCGGGACGGCGAGCGTGACCACCATGGCGAAGCCGGAGAAGATCGCGCCCGCGACGAAGTACGGCGGGAAGATCGTCGTGTGCCAGCCGGGGAGCTGCGAGGTCGCGAAGTCGAACGACACGACCGAGTGCACCGAGAGAACGAGCGGGGTCGAGAGCGCAGCGAGCAGCAGGTACGCGCGCTCGTAGCGGTGCCAGTGGCGGTTCGAGCCGCGCCAGCCGAGGGCGAACATGCCGTAGGCGAGCTGCTGGACCTTGCCCTTGGCGCGGTCGCGCAGGGTCGCGAGGTCAGGAACCATGCCCGTGTACCAGAAGAGCAGCGACACGGTGAAGTACGTCGAGACGGCGAACACGTCCCAGAGGAGCGGCGAGCGGAACTGCGGCCACATCTCCATCTGGTTCGGGATCGGGAAGAGCCAGTACGCGAACCACACGCGACCGACGTGGATACCGGGGAACGTGCCCGCGCAGATGACGGCGAAGATCGTCATCGCCTCCGCGAAGCGGTTGATGCCCGTGCGCCACTTCTGGCGGAACAGGAAGAGGATCGCGCTGATGAGCGTGCCTGCGTGGCCGATGCCGACCCAGAACACGAAGTTCGTGATGTCGTACGCCCACATGACGGGGTTGTTGAGGCCCCACACGCCGACGCCCGTGAAGATCAGGTAGGTGATGCACGCGCCGAGGACGCTGAGCAGTCCGAGCGCCGCGGCAAACGCGACGTACCACGCGAACGGAGCCTTGCCGGCCTCGTTCACGCGGCACACGGTCGCGGTGACCTCGCCGAACGTGTTCATGTTGAGGACGAGCGGCGCGCGCTCGCCCGGACGGTCGACGGTGTTGTCGGTGATGCGACCGACGTTGGAGTCGTGAGAGAGCGTCGTCATGAGTGCGCCCCAGTCGTGCCTTCGTGGTTGGCTTCGTGCTTGCCGTCGCCGTGCGCGCCGTGGCCTCCGGAAGCGCTCGCGCTCTCGATGGCCGGGTTGTTGACGCGCGCGAGGTACTTCACGCGCGGCTTGGTGTTGAGTTCCTCGAGCAGGTCGTAGCTGAGCTTGCTCTTCACAAGCTGCGCCACGCGGCTCTTGGGATTGTTGAGGTCGCCGAAGACGATCGCCTGCGTCGGGCAAGCCTGCTGGCAGGCCGTGACGACTGCGCCGTCCTCGATGGTCCATTCGCCCTTGCCGCCCTCGACGCCTCCCGCCTTGGCCCACGCGTTCTTCGCGCGGATCTTGGCGGCCTGGATGCGCTGCATGCAGAACGAGCACTTCTCCATCACGCCGCGCGAGCGGACGGTGACTTCGGGGTTGAACTGCATGCGCGACCAGCCCTCGGGCTTGTCGGTGATCGGATAGTGATCCTCGGCCATCGACTTGTAGTAGTCGGGCTGCACCTTGAGGACGCCTTCTTCGCGCGACGGGTCGCGCCGCTGGTAGTCGAAGAAGTTGAAGCGGCGAACCTTGTACGGGCAGTTGTTGCTGCAGTAGCGGGTGCCGATGCAGCGGTTGTAGATCATGACGTTCACGCCCTGCTCGTCATGCACGGTCGCGGCGACCGGGCAGACCTGCTCGCACGGCGCGTTCTCGCACTGCATGCAGGTGACGGGCTGGACAGCGAAGCTCTCGGGAGCGTCGACCGTTCCCTTGCGGAAGTAGCGGTCGATGCGGATCCAGTGCATCTCGCGACCGCGCGCCACCATCGCCTTGCCGACGATCGGGACGTTGTTCTCCGCCTGGCATGCGACGACGCACGCGCTGCAACCGGTGCAGGTCGAGAGGTCGATCGTCATCGCCCAGCGGTAGCGAGCGCCATCGAGGTTCGACTCTTCCCAGAGGGAGAGCTTGTGGGCGACGTGGCTCACGTGACGCGCGAAATCCGGGTGCTCCTTGTAGTGCGCGAGGCTGGCCTCGCGGACGAGGGTCGGAAGGCGATCGTTGATGCCCGTGGTCGGCACATCGGCGATCAGCGCATCGGCAGCGCCGTGATCCTGCGTGTGGGCAAACGCGTAGTTCGCGCCGGTCTTGGCCGCGGTGGCCTTGACCATGCCCATCGCCGAAGTCGAGCGCAGCGGATAGGCGTTGAAGCCAGCGCCTGCAGCGACGCGGCCCGCGACCTCGCCACGGCCGTAGCCGAGGGCGATCGAGGCGCAGTTCTCAGCATGACCCGGGAGGAGCCACGCGGCGGCTTCGATCGTCGCGGAACCCGCGGTGACCTTGATCACGTCGCCGGTCGCGATGCCGAGCTTGCGCGCGGTCGCGGGCGCCATGAGGAGCGCGTTGTCCCAGGTGAGCTTGGTCGCGGGATCGGGGAGTTCCTGCAGCCAGCCGAGGTTCGCGAAGCGACCGTCGGCGACCTTGGAATCGAAGAGGAACGCGACTTCCATCGCGGTGTCGACCGTCGCAGCAGCGGTGCTGCACAGGCCCGACACGCCGCCGCTGTTGACGGCCGGCGCAGGCGCTGCCTTGGCGGCGGTGCCTTCGACGAATCCGCGATCGAGGTTCTGGCGCCACCATGCTTCGAAGGCCACGCCCGAGAGTCCGCTGACCTTCATGTGCGCGCGACGCACGATCTCGAGGCTCGAGGTCTGGTCGTCACCGGTGAGGAGCGCGAGGAGCTCGAGCGCGTTGCGGCCACCCTGCTCCTTGTCGATCATCGGGAGGATGAGCGGCTGCTGCACGACGATCGAGCCGTCGATGGCGCGGCCATCGCTCCACGACTCGAGGCTGTGCGCGGCGGGAACATGCCACATGCAGGCCGAGGACTTGCTCGTCTCGTTCGCGTAGAACGAGAGGTGCACGACCTGCTTGGCCTTGGTGAGCTTGGCTGCGAAGTCGATGTCGGCCGGCGCGTCGTACGCGGGGTTGCCACCGAGCATGACGAGCGTCTCGACGCCGCCGGAGGCGAGCGTGTCGGCGAGCTGCTTGAGCTGCGCGCCACCGCCAACGGCCGGACCCGGAACGTACGACACGGTGGTGCCGACGGAACCGAGCTTGTCGTTGATCGCGGCTGCGAGCGCGATGGTCGCGGGATCCTGCATCGGACCAGCGACGACGAGCGCGGAGCGACCCGCTGCCTTGAGGTCGGCGACGAGGTGCTTGACGACTTCGTTCGAGGCGAGTTCACCGGCCTTCGACGCGAGCGCGTCGCCGGCGGAGATGCCGAGCTCCTTGGCGACATGCGCGGCAAGCGCGGCGATATCGCTGCGGCGCAGCGCGAGGCGCTGGTCGGCGCTCATGCCGGTCACGGTGACCGACGGCTCCGCAACGTACATGCGCGAGACGCTCTGCTTGGACGGATCGGACTCCTCGATGCGGCGGCCCTTGGCCCACGCACGCGAGTTCGCGACGCCCGTCGCCGGGCAGCCGAAGAGATCGGCGTCGAGCACGAGCACGACCTTGGCCGCATCGAGCATCGGCATCGCGATGAAGGAGCCGCCGAACGCAGCGTTCGACGCAGCGACCGCGGCATCCATGTTCATCGCGTTCCACGAGACCCAGCGGGCCTTCGGGTAGGTCGCGAGGAAGCGCGTCTTCATGTCGTCGAGCGTCGGGCTCATGCTGTCGTCGACGAGCACGGCGAGGCCGACGCCCGCGTTGGACTTGTACTGCTTGGCGAGGTCGCCGCACCAACCGGAGAACTCGGTCCAGGTGCTGGGCTTGCCGTTCTTGGTGAGCTCGCGGCTGCGATCGGGGTCGTAGAGCTCGAGCACGCGCGACTGGATCACGGCGTTCGAGCCAGCGGCGAACGGCAGCGACGGATTGCCGTCGAGCTTGATCGGTCGGCCGTCGTAGCTCTTGGCGATGACGGGCCACGCGATGCCTGCGATCTCAACGCACGTCGCGTAGTCGACCGGCACGCCGGTCGTGCGGCCAGCCTGGCCCTGCGCGAACGGCACGATCTTGGTGTCGGGCCAGCGACGGCAAGCCGCGAGACCAGCCATCGCAAGGCCAGCGCCCATCAGCTTGATGAAGTTGCGGCGGTCGTCGCCAGCGGCGAGTTCCTGCGCGTTCGGCCCGAACTCGCGAGCCATCAGCTCGCGGAACGCGGGGGTCTTCTCGAGGTCATCGGCGCTGCGCCAGTACTCGGCCTGGACGAAATTCGTGCCAGCCTCGTTGCTCCCGTTGTCGCAGCCAGTGCGTGATTCGTGCATCGTGGTCCCTTGCAATTGCCTTCAGATTCCAGGCTCGTGATTTGGGCTCGCCGCAGCGTGCCCCATGCGATCAACGGTGGCAGGTCGAGCAGTCTTGGCTCGGATGAATGGAGAACTTGGTCTTGAGCGCCTCGCGCTCCTGCTTGGAGAGCTCGACCGCGGGATCCCACGCGAGGTTGGTGATCTGCGAAGTCGGGCGCAGGTTCGGTTCGGGATTGCGGTGGCACTCAAGGCACCAGCCCATGGAGAGCGGCGACTTCTGGTAGACGACTTCCATCTTGTCGATGCGGCCGTGGCACGAGACGCAGCCGACGCCGCGGTTCACGTGCGCGCTGTGATCGAAGTACGCAAAGTCCGGCAGCTTGTGGACGCGCGACCACTCGACGGGAAGACCCGTCGCGTAGCTCTCCTTGATCTTGGCGAGCTTCGGGCTCTCGGGGCGGATCTGCGTGTGGCAGTTCATGCAGGTCTGCGTCGCGGGCACAGAGGCCGCGGCAGCCTTCTCCACCGAGGTATGGCAGTAGCGGCAGTCGATGCCGAGCTCGCCAGCGTGCAGCGCATGGCTGTACGGCACGGGCTGGTCAGGCTGGTAGCCGACCTCAAGCGTCTTGGGGCTGAAGCCATACGCGACAAAAAAGATCGCGTAAACCGGGATCGTCGCCGCAGCGAGGATGATGGTCGGCAGCAGAAGATTCGACCATCGCGGGAAGAGGAACCTGCTCATCTCTTGACGTGCTCCATGTTCCGAGGGCGAGCCCGGATAGAACCACAGCGGACTTCGTGCAAAATTTCACGAAGTCGAATCAGCCATCGTAGACCTTCCTCGCAGAGCCGTCAAACGGTCGGGCGATGCGAGTAGGTGGTTCTCGGCACTTCCGACTTTGCTTCAAGAGAATCAAGCGAGCGGCGTCGGCTCGATCCGGAAGAACCGCTTGGCGTTGGCGTAGAGCGCGGCGTTTGTGCTCGCAACATCCCTGCCCCAGAGGGCGGCGAGCGCCTCCGCGACGTGCACCACGAAGCGCGGGGCGTTGGGCCGCACGGTCCGGTGCGGTTCGGGGGTCAGGAACGGCGCGTCGGTCTCGACCATCACCCGGTCGATTGGCGCGAGCTGCGCCGCCTCCCGCGTCGCGGTGGCGTTTCGGAAGGTCACCACCCCCGTAAAGCTCACGAATGCCCCGAAATCAAGCAGCATCCGCATCTCGCGGGGCCCCGCGGTAAAGCAGTGGAACACGAACCGGTCGGCGGGGAGCCCGCTCTCCTTCAGGATGGGGATCAGTTCGTCGAAGGCCTCGCGGCAGTGGATGACGACGGGCTTGTCGAGCCGAGGGTCCTCGACGCGCCATTGGGCCAGTTGGCCAAGTTGCTCGCGCAGGACGGCCAACTGCGTCTCCTGAGACGGCTCCTTGTAGTGCCGGTCGAGGCCGAGCTCCCCCCAGGCGACGCACTTCGGGTCGAGGCCGACCTCACGCATTTCCGCCCAGTTCGCAGGGCGATCGGAGTAGAGCGGGTGCACTCCTGCACTGCACCACAGATCCGCGTGCCGCCGCGCGAGGTCGAGCGCGCGAACCGCATCGGTCGTGGTGGTGGAGATCGTGATGGCGCCCGCGACGCCCGCATGGCGTGCTGCAGCGAGGACTTCCGCGGTGCAATCTGCGTATTCGGGGAAAGTTAGATGGCAATGCGTGTCGATCACCCCGACAGCGTATCGGGCTGCTCCGATCGCGCCCGCGACTGCCGTAGACTCGACCCCAAATGCCACGACGCGATCAACCTGACGAAGCTGGCGGCTCGATGAGCTTCGGCGATCACCTGGACGAACTGCGGAGTCGCATGTTCAAGGCGTTGGTGGTGCCCGCGCCGCTTGGCCTCGCGTTGTTTTTCGTCGCGCCGTACATGCGGGAAATCCTGATTTCACCGCTGTTTGCAGCGCTCCGCGCAAACGGACAACCCTGCCAGATCCAGGCGCTCTCCCCGGGCGAGACGATCACGACCGACATGAAGCTCGCATTCGTGGGCGCGCTCACGATTTCGGCACCCTGGCTGCTCTACCAGCTCTGGAAGTTCATCGAACCCGGCCTCTACATGAAGGAGCGCCGCTACGTGCGCTTCCTGACCCCGCTTTCGGCGGTGCTGTCGGTGGGTGGCGTGCTGCTGTTCTATTGGATTCTGCTGCCGTTCGCGCTGATGTTCCTGGTCGGCTTCGGCACGGCGCCGGCGCGCAAGACCGATGTGCCGCCGCCGATGACCGCCGCAACCGACCCGTCGGCCCCGCCGCCGCCGTTTGTGTTCCCGGTGCTCGAAGAGGACCCCGTGTCCCCGCAACCGGGCCAGGTCTGGGTCGCCCCCAAGAACCAAGTGCTGCGAATCGCCGTCCCGTTGCAGAAATTCGCGCCGAACGCCATCGTCGAGTTCGCTGGCGATCTGTCGAACACCGTGTCCGCGGCTGCCTCTGGCCAGACGGTTTCGACCAGCCCGCAACTCTCCATCCTCGAGGTTCCGCTGACGGTCGTCGGCGGCATCTCGCAGGTCTACCGCCTGAGCGAGTACATCGACTTCACGCTGCTGCTGCTGGCGTCTTCGGTGCTCGCGTTCCAGATGCCCGCGCTGATCCTGCTGCTGGGCTGGATCGGGTTCGTGAGCCCCTCGTTCCTGCGAAAGCACCGCCGCTGGGCGTACTTCATCCTCGTCATCATCGCGGCGCTGGTGGCCCCGCCGGACATCACCTCGATGTTCCTCATGCTCGCCCCGCTGCTGCTGCTGTACGAACTCGGCATCATCCTGCTGATCGTCGTTCCCGCGCACAAGGTGGCCGAGGGACGTGTGTTCTCGGTCGACCGTCAGGCCAAGAAGCCCGCACAGACCGCACAGACCAACCGGAGTTCCGACGATTCCGACCAAGACGACTATGACGACTGGCACACGCGTCCCAACAAGGACGATGAGTCGGAGCGCGGGAGCTGATCGTCGTGATCCGCCGCACGCGTGACCGAGTGCACAACCGAGGGACGTCGAAGGACATGCGCGCACGCATTGCGTTCGCACGCATCGCCCGTCGACGGAGAAGAACGATGAACCCCCTACGCCTTGTGGGTACCACACACCCAGGCGTCGGCGATATCGATGTGCGCATGATGGAGCGCGCAATCGAACTCGCACGGCGCGCCGCCCTCGAGGGCGAAGTCCCGATTGCCGCGGTCGTGTACCGCGGCGACGAGATCCTCGGCGAGGCCGCGAACAACCGCGAATCGAAGGCAGATCCCACGGGTCACGCCGAGATCGTCGCGATGCGCATCGCTGGCAAGAAGCTCGGGGAGTGGCGCCTCGAAGGCTGCTCGATGGCGGTCACGCTCGAACCCTGCCCGATGTGCGCAGGCGCGCTGGTGAACGCGCGGCTCGGCAAGCTCATCTACGGCGCGACCGATCCAAAGGCCGGCGCCTGCGAGACGCTCTACGCGATTCCAGGCGACGCGCGACTCAATCATCGCGTGCAGATGCACGGCGGCGTGCTCGCGCCGCGCTGCGTCGAACTGCTTCGTGCGTTCTTTCAGCAGCGCCGCGCGCAGCAGAAGGCCATGAAAGACGAAAGAAAGCGCAGCGCCTGACCGTGACGTCGCGACATCCAGCCAAGCTCGTGTGCGTGGACCTCGGTGGCGTGATCATCCGCATTCGCCGCTCGCTGGCCGAGACGCTGCATGCGGTCGGAGTGCCCGGGTATCTGCTCGAGGCGATTTCCACCGCTGAAATGCAGGCATTCCGCGCGACGACGTCCCAGCACCAGCGCGGCGAGCATGATTGGAATTCCTGGCTCGACGCCGCACACCGCGTGCTCGAGCGGCATGTCGACCGCGAGACGATCCAGCGCGCGCACGACGCGATCATCATCGGCGAGTATCCGGGCGTGGCACGCAGCCTCGGCGCGATCCGCCAGGCGGGCGCCATGACCGCGTGCCTCTCGAACACCAACGATCGGCACTGGGACGCACTGGTGGAGCTGCCTGCATTCAGCGAACTCGATCACCGGCATGCCTCGCACCTGCTCGGGCTTGAGAAGCCGAACGCCGAGATCTATCGCGCGTTCGAGAAGGCGACGGGCGTGTCTTCGGAGCACATCCTCTTCCTCGACGACATCGAGGAGAACTGCGCCGCAGCGCGCGCGTGCGGATGGAACAGCGTGCGCATCGACCACGAGCGCGACACCGCGTCGCAGATCATCGCCGCCGCGCGTGCGCACGGCGTGTCCTGCTGAACGCAAGCAAAGCGCGCGCGCATCACGCGCGATCACCACCTGCGCCCGCTCCACCAGAGGAAGCAGCCGCAGCTGCGACCGCTCAAGTTACGCGTCGCCCATGATTTCACGGCAAAGCACCGTGGCGAACGCGCCCTTGGGCAGATCGAACGCGAGGCGGATGTAGCCGCCGTGCTCGTCGACGCCCGCGTCGACCGACCAGTCGCGCATCACGATGCGGTACGGCCGCCGTGCGCCCGTGCTGTCGAGCGCGGGCGGCGCAAACATCGATTCGTTCGCGCCAAAGCAGGCAAGCGCGCGCTGCTCGATCTCGCGAGGCGCGCCGGATGCCGCCACAAGCTCGGGCCCGAAGATCGGCCCCGTCGGCGAAATGTCGTGCGCCGCGCAACGCGCGCGCAGCGTGGCGAGCTCGTCGGCTGCGACATCCGCGGGGACCGCGAACTGCGAGTTGGTCCCCGCGAGAATCGCGACATCGCCCGGCAGAATCTCGCCAAAAGTGCCGCCCGACACGCGCGCGCCGAGCGCGGCGTTGTAGACGGCGCCCTGCAGCGCGCTCATCCAGAACGAGCGCGTGTGCGCAGGCACCGCGCGCACGGCGCCCGCCGCGTCTCGACCCTTGGCGAGCGCGCGCAGCGCGATGCGCTCGGCCTGGTCGTTGCGCCCCCACATGTCGTGCGCCGCCGCGAAGTCGCCGCGCTCGTACGCCTCGCGCACCTCCATCTGATGCGGCGGGAACGGCGCTCCGTGCGCGCCGAGCATCTCGTCGAGCAGCTGCTGCCATTCGCCGCGCGCGAAGTGTGCGCCGACGACATGGTTGTTCGCCCGGTAGCCAAAGCGCTGGTCGCCGAAATAGTCGGGAATTCCAGTGGTTCCGAGCTCCTCCATGCGGCGCTTGACGGTGCGCACCTGCATGGGATCGACGCCGCGGATGCGGATCGAGAACCGGTTGCCCTTGAGGTGCCCACGGCGCAGCTTGTTGGTGTGGCGCTTGGCCCACAGCACGCCGAGTCGGTCGTGCTTGAGCTCGCCGACGGGCCGGTCGACGGGCATGTGCACCGACACCGCCTGTTGCGTGACGGCGACGCGATCCTTCATGCCCGCGAAGCCGATTGCGTTCTCCTCCACGTGGAAATGCCTGCAGATCACCGCGAGCATCTCGGTGTGCGGCATGTTGGTCTTCTGCACGCCGAGGTAGATGTGCTCGCCTTCGCCGACAGGGTCGTACGCGGGCAGCTCCTCGACGATGAAGTCCTCTGGCCGCTCCTTGAGCCGACCGCCGATGCCTGGCACCGTCGACGCGCGCGGACCAGGCCGCGGATCGACGCGCTGGTGCGGCGGCGCGAGCGTGACCCAGTTTTCGGGCGCAAGCATGCCGACCGCGGGATGCATCGCGAGCGGCGCGTTGTGCGTGCGGAGGCCTTCCGACGGCTCGTCAGTCGTCATCGTCATCCTCGCCGGCCTCGATCGGAGGCTCGACTTCGGGGCGGTCCTCGGCGGCCTCGCGGATGACATCCTCGGCGACCTCGATCGGCGTGCGGTGCGCGACGCCGAGGGCGATCGCGTCGCTTGGGCGCGCGTCGACCTCGAGCAGCTCGCCGCCCTGCCGGATCACCAGGCTCGCGTGGTACGTGCCCGAGTCAAGCCGATGGATGAGGATGCGCTCGAGCGAACCTCCGAGCGCGCGGAGCACGCTGTCGAGAAGTTCGTGCGTCTGCGGGCGCGGCGGCGCCTCGCCGCGCAGGCGGCGCTCGATGGCCAGCGCCTCGGTGGTGCCGATCTTGATGGCGAAGCTGCGCGGTCCGTCCTTCTCGGTGAGCGTGATGAACTGCTCGGCGCTCGAGTCGAGGATCAGCACGCGGGAGAGTTCCATCGAGACGAACATGGGCTCGCGAGGATAGCGCGACATCGTTCGTCCGACAGGCGATTTGGCTCGGAAACCACAGCGGAAACAAACCCGCTTTGCCTCACCACGCGGAAAGCACGCGCGCGAGATCGAGCGGCCCGACGGTGCAATCGCCGTCGATGTCGCCGACGCAGGAGTCGCAGTTCGTGCACAGTCCCCACGCCGAAAGCACGATCGCGAGGTCGCGCGCGTCGATCACGCCGTTCCGGTCGAGGTCCTCGACGCGGTACGGCGGCGGCACGAGCGCGAGCGAATTGGCGATGTCGAGGCGACCCGCGCCGAAGTAGACGTCGGACCCCGCCGCGCCGATGTCATCGACACCTGCGATGAGATACGCACGCACCTGGTCGCGCGTGAGGGTCGGGTTGTAGCTCCAGAGCAGCACGGCGGCGCCGGTCACATGCGGAACCGACATGCTCGTGCCCGTCTTCGAGGTGTATCCCGTGGTGCCGATGGTCGACCAGACGCTGACACCCGGCGCGCAGAGATCGACCTCGGCGCCGTAGTTCGAGAACGTCGGATGCTGGTCGCGGTTGTCGGTCGCGGCGACGGCGATGGTCTCGTTCCAGCGCGCAGGCGCGGCGATCGTGGTGTTTCCGTTGTTGCCGGTCGCGGCGATCAGGAGCGCGCCCTGGCCGCTGGCGTAGCGGATGGCATCGAGGAAGAACTGGTTTCCCGCGTAGAACTGCAGGCTCATGTTCACGATGCGCGCGCCTTGATCGACGGCCCATGTGAGGCCGGTCGACACATTCGCCTCAAAGCCCGTGCAGCCGTTGACGACGACCACGGGCAGCAGCCGCGCGTTCCACGCGATGCCCGCGATGCCCATGGCGTTGTTGCCGGAAGCAGCGAGGATTCCCGCGACATGCGTGCCGTGGCCGCACTCGTCGGTGGTGATCGTGGTGCCGTCGGGCACATTGATGCCGGGCAGGATGCGGCTCGCGAACTCGGGATGCGGATCGATGCCCGAATCAAGCACCGCGACGATGAGGTTGCTGCCGTGCGTGAAGTTCCACGCGGCGGTCACGGCGACGTCGGCGTTCGGCAGGCCGACCTGACCACCGACGGTCTGGCCGGTGTTCTGCAGCGCGTACTGCGTGAAGAAGTCGGGATCGTTGGGGATCTCGGCGAGACCACCTTCGGGATCGACTTCGGCGCGCGCGATGGCGCCACCGAGACGCGCGAGCTTCGCGGCGACGACCGCAGGATCGCGGCCAGGCGCGAGCTCCGCGCGGTACCAGCGGTCAAGTCCGATGGCGTGCGCGGCCTTGGCGTCGCGCGGCGGCGCGATGAACGGGCTCCGCAGCGAGACGATGCCTGCGGCCGCGAGCGCCTTGGATGCTCCCACGAGCTCGCGGCGGCTGCCGCTCGCCAGAAGCGTGGGCTCCATCGAGCCGCGCTTGGACAGCGTCGTGCCCGGCACAGTGCCCTCGCCAAGCTGGACCATGATGTATCCGGGCGCGTAACCGCCGACTGCGACGAGGTTCGGCGGCTCAGGCGGAAGGACCTGCGGCGGCATCGCCTGCGCGAGCGCTCCAACGGCGCAACCAAGCGCGGCGAGGCACGCCGGGGCGATCGAGGTGTTGAGTGTCCGATGCGTCACGGGATCCAAATCTACTCCTGCGTTCGGGCGGGTCGACGCGGCAGTTGCCCAAATCCTGCATTGCCCGCGGGTTTTTCCATCTGTGCGGTTGTTGCCGCCAAGCCGAACGGGCATGGCGGTTATAGTCCGCCCCTTCGAACGGACCCTGTGAATGGACCTTGGTCGGTCCGGCACCGCGTCCTCAGCACCTTCACCGAAACACGACATGAGCAACTCGCGCCACCTGTTCACCTCCGAAAGCGTCTCGATGGGTCACCCCGACAAGGTCGCTGATGCGATCTCCGACGCCGTGCTCGACCTGATCCTCGACCACGATTCCGAGGGACGCTGCGCTTGCGAGACGCTCGTCACCACCGCCCAGGCGGTCGTTGCCGGCGAGATCAAGTTCAACCACAACTCCAAGAAGAAGTTCGATGTCCAGCAGACGATCCGCGACGCGATCGTGCGCATCGGCTACGACGACGCGGCCATCGGGTTCGACGGAAACGGCTGCGGCGTGATCAACCTGCTCCACGAGCAGTCGGCCGACATCGCGCGCGGCGTCGTCCGCAAGTCGAAGAAGGCCCAGGGCGCCGGCGACCAGGGCATGATGTTCGGCTTCGCGTGCGATGAGACCGACCGTCTCATGCCGCTGCCGATCAACCTCTCGCACCGCCTCGTCGAGCGTCAGGCCGAAGTGCGTCGCAAGGGCATCATCTCGGGCATCCGTCCCGACGCGAAGAGCCAGGTCACCATCGAGTACGACGGCCTCGAGCCGAAGAAGGTCGACGCGGTCGTCCTCTCGACGCAGCACGCCCCCGAGTGGAACGGCGAGAAGAAGCAGGCCGAGCTCAAGAAGGCCGTGACCGACGCGATCATCAAGCCGGTCCTCGGCAAGTGGTGGCACGACGGCGTCAAGGTCTACGTGAACCCGACCGGCCAGTTCGAGATCGGCGGACCGCACGGCGACTGCGGCCTCACCGGCCGCAAGATCATCGTCGACACCTACGGCGGCCGCGGCCGTCACGGCGGCGGCGCGTTCAGCGGCAAGGATCCGTCGAAGGTCGACCGCAGCGCCGCCTACATGGCGCGCTACATCGCCAAGAACATCGTCGCGGCCAAGCTCGCGCGCGTGTGCGAGGTGCAGGTCGCCTACGCGATCGGCGTCGCCGAGCCCGTCTCGGTGCTCGTTGACTCGCAGGGCACGGGCAACGTGAGCGACGAGCTCCTCTCGAAGCTCGTGCGCCAGCACTTCGATCTCACGCCGTACGGCCTGATCGAGATGCTCAAGCTCCGTGCGCCGATCTACTCGCCGACCTCGAGCCACGGCCACTTCGGCCGCGAGCCGGGCGAAGGCGGCAAGGGCACGTTCACCTGGGAGAAGACCGACATCGCCGCCGCGCTCAAGAAGGGCGCGGGCAAGGCCGTGAGCGCTCCCAAGAAGGCCGTCGCCGCCGGTGGCAAGAAGAGCTCGTCGAAGAGCGTTCGCGCTTGAATCGAGAGGTTCCAGTCGGCTATTCGGCCCGCGAGATCGCGCTTGAGCGCATCCTCGCCCAGGCGATGCGCTTTCCTGACCTCGACATCGCTCCGTTCGATCCGCGTGCACTCACGCAGATCGACGCGCGCGATGCCGCGTTGGCGCGGGCGATCGAGCATGCGGTGGTGCGGCGGTATCTCACGCTGATCGCGTGCATCCGCCCGCACCTCACCAAGAACTGGCCGCTGCTCGAGAAGCCGATCCAGGCGGCGCTGCTCGCCGGCGCCGCGCAGATTCTCTTCCTCGACCGCGTGCCCGCTGCGGCCGCGGTCGACGCGAGCGTCGAGTGGACCAAGCGCCGACTGCGCCCAGGCGCGGGCGGGCTCGTGAATGCGGTGCTTCGCAAGGTGGCGGGCAGCGTGGCCGAGCGCCTCGAGATCGGCCATGAGGCGATCGCGGACCACACGCGGCGCGACATCGTTCCGCTTGCCGACGGCAGCGGGCTTCGCCTGCATGCGCCGACGTTTACCGAGGACGCCGCCGCGGGAATCTCCGAGAAGACCAGCCACGCGCGCGAGCTGATCCTGCACTGGATCGGCGCGTTCGGATTCAAGGAAGCGCATCGCATCGCGCTGCACGACCTCGTCGACGCGCCGCTGATCATCACGCCGTTCGACGCGGGCGACGCGCGATTCGCGGGGCTCGCGACCGCGCACGACGACGCCGGCTTTGGCGTCTGGAACGGCACGCACGCCGAGCTCACCGCGCTGCTTGCGGAGTCGCCCGACCTCCGAGTGCAGGATCCGACCGCGTGCTCCACCGTCGCGGCGCTCGCGGGCACGCTGCCGCGCGAGCCGAAGTTCATCGTCGATCTCTGCGCTGGCCGCGGAACCAAGACGCGCCAGCTTGCGCAGCTGTTTCCGGGCGCGACCGTGGTCGCGACCGACCCTGATCGCGCGCGCTTCGAGGCGCTACGCAAGCTCTCCGAGCGCCACCCGAACATCCGCGCGCTGCAGCCCGAGCCGCTGTTCCGCGAGGCCGCGGGGCGCGCAGACCTGCTGCTGCTCGACGTCCCCTGCTCGAACTCGGGCGTGCTCGCGCGCAGGCCCGAGGCGCGCTACCGCTTCTCGAAGGCGCGCACGCAGAGCGTGATCGAACTGCAGCAGAACATCTGCGATCCCGCGATGGGACTGCTCGCCGCCAAGGGCCTCGTGCTCTACGCGACCTGCTCGATCGAGCACTCGGAGAACGAGGCGCAGGCG
>CAITDI010000030.1 GCA_903891095.1 uncultured bacterium
GCAGCCGGCGCGCTCGGACAGGTCTACGTCGACACGGGAAGCACCGACCTCGGCTTCGTGCGCGCGAGCGAAGGACGCGACGCGTCGATCTTCCTCGGCACGGGCAATCCCGCCACGAGCTTCCTGTTCACGAGCTCGACGAACACCTTCAAGGACGTGGTCTCCGGCCTGCAGATCGACGCAAAGAAGGCCGGCGTCAGCACCAGCGTCGAGGTCACGCGCGACACCGATCGCATCGTGACCGACGTCAAGCAGTTCGTCACCACGATCAACGACGCGCTCGGCCGCATCGCCGACTACGACCACTACGACGACAAGACGGAGAAGAAGGGCCCGCTCCTCGGCAACTCGACCGTCGCGCGCATCCGCCAGCAGATCGTCCAGGCGGCGCAAGGTCCTGCGAAGGGCGTCGAGGGCCGCTATCGCTTCCTCTCGCAGGTCGGCATCCGCTTCAGCAAGGACGGCAAGCTCGCGTTCGACGAGGAGAAGTTCAGGGCCGCGTACGACACCGACTCGGCAGCCGTCGAGGAACTCTTCACCGGGTTCGAGATCACGGCGACCACATCGAGCTCTCCCGTCGCGGGCGTGACGGTGGAGAACACCACGACGACCTACGGCAAGCTCGGCTTCGGCGACCTGTTCGACCAGACGCTCAAGCGGCTCACGAACACCGTCGACGGCGTCACGACGCTCGCCGACCGCAACTTCCAGAAGCAGATCGACGGCCTGCAGGAGCGACTGACGCGCTTCGACGCCCGCATCGCCACGAAGAAGACGCGATACGAGGCGCAGTTTGCGGCGATGGAGGCCGCGCTGGCCAAGCTGCAGGGACAGCAGTCGTCGCTCAGTCAGATCAAGAGCGTGGTCTGATCCCCGACGGGCAAAGTTCGAGCTGAGTCGATCCGATAGAGGTAGCGATGTCCTCCCCCAGCAACCACGGCAGCCAGGCGTACCTCAAGACCAAGGTCATGACCGCGAGTCCGGCGGAGCTTCGGCTCATGCTGATCGACGGCGCGATTCGCTTTACCGAGCAGGCGCGCCGCGGCTACGAGACGCGGAACTTCGAGATGGCGTTCGAAGGAAGCTCGCGCGCGCAGGCCATCGTGATCGAGCTGATGAACGCGCTTCGACCCGATCAGGCGCCCGAGCTCTGCGAGCGGTTGACGGCGCTGTACACCTACATCTACCAGTGCCTGGTGCAAGCGGCGGCCATGCGCGACCTGGCGCAGTACGACGAGGCGCTCAAGCGGCTTCGCTTTGAACGCGAGACGTGGGTGCTCTGCATGGACGAGCTCGCGAAGGAGAACCAGAGCGCGTCGGCCATGCGCGCGATTCCCACCGCGGCTTCGCCGGCGGGTTCGAACGGCTCGGCTGCTCCGCGCAGCGGTCTCTCGATGCAAGGCTGATCGCACCGCTTCGGAATTGCCCTCGGGCGCGCGGAACACGGTCCCTGCACGTCAAATCAGAGTAGATTGCGCCCTTGGTGCGCACATCGCTGCTGCGCGCGGTGAAGAAGGCTCCGAGTCTCCCGATGGTCGAACACATGAACGGCGTGGCTTCCGAATTGCTTTCCCGCATCGAACGCTGCGAGGCGAAGGTCGCCGTGGTCGGCCTCGGCTACGTCGGGCTTCCGCTCGCGCATGCGCTGCATCAGGGCGGACTGCCGATCATCGGATTCGACATCGATCAAGCGAAGATCGACGCGATCAACGCCGGACGCAACTACCTCGTCCATCTCGGCAACGAGCTGGTGACCACGCTGCGCGACAGCAGGCGCTTCGAGGGCACGACCGACTTCGGTCGCCTCGGCGAGGCGGATGTGATCATCATCTGCGTGCCGACACCGCTCGGGAAGCACTGGGAACCTGACATCTCGTACATCCTCAACACCGCGCAGGCGATCGGCCGCACGCTGCGCGCGGGGCAGCTCGTCATCCTCGAGTCGACGACGTATCCGCGCACGACGCGCGACGACATGATGCCCGCGATCATGGCCGCGGCGGGCGATCGCGCGAAGTCGCTCAAGGTCGGCAGCGAGGTGTTCGGCGCGTTCAGTCCCGAGCGCGAGGATCCGGGCCGCAAGTCGCACTCGACGAGCACGATCCCGAAGCTCGTCGGTGGACTCGACGCGACCTCGACCGAGCTCGCCGCGGCGGTCTACCGCAAGGGCGTGACGACGGTCGTTCCCGTCTCGAGCGCCGAGATCGCGGAGAGCGCGAAGCTCCTCGAGAACATCTTCCGCTCGGTCAACATCGCGCTGGTCAACGAGATGAAGGTCGTGCTCGACGCGATGGGCATCGATGTGTGGGAAGTCGTGCGCGCGGCGGGCACGAAGCCGTTCGGCTTCATGCCGTTCTATCCCGGTCCAGGGCTCGGCGGACACTGCATCCCGATCGATCCGTTCTACCTCACGTGGAAGGCGCGCGAGTACGGCCACTCGACGCGGTTCATCGAGCTCGCGGGCGAGATCAACACCTCGATGCCGCACTACGTGATCGACCGCACCGCCGAGGCGCTCAACGACCACGGCAAGCCGGTCAAGGGCTCGCGCATCCTCGTGCTCGGCCTCGCCTACAAGGCCGACATCGACGATGTGCGCGAGAGCCCGTCGTTCGAGCTCATCGAGATCTGCAAGCATCGCGGCGCGCAGGTCGACTACCACGACCCGCTCGTGCCCGCGACCTGGGCGGGGCGCAAGCACGACCTCAAGATGAGCTCGGTCGCGTTCGACGCGGCGACGATCGCTTCGTACGACTGCGTGCTCATCAGCACCGCGCACTCGAAGGTCGACTACGCGCTGCTCGCGAAGCACGCGAAGCTCGTGATCGACACCCGCGACGCGATGCGTGCGTTCGAGAAGGAACTGGGAGCGCGGCTCGTCCGCGCGTGATGCGATGAGCGAAGCCGAAGGCGCCCAGCCGTCCCACAAGAGCTACGCAGCGGCTGCTGCGTCAGGTTCCGCTTGGACGACGGCGCAGACGGTCGTCAACAAGGCGATCACCGTGATCGCCATGCTGCTGCTCGCGCGTCTGCTTTCGCCCGGCGAGTTCGGACTCGCGAACCTCGCGGCGAGCATCGGCGCGTTCGCGTTCGTGTTCGCACCGTTCGTGATGGGCGATGTGCTGCTGTCCCAGCAGAAGCGGTTCGATGAACTCGCGGGCACGGCGAACGCGGTCGCGTGGTCGTCGGCGATCCTGCTGTTCGCGCTGCTTTCGGCGGCGGCGCTGCCGATCCAGTGGTTCACCGGCAAGGAAGGCCTCGCGCTGCTGCTCGTGATCGCGGCGCTCCGGCCGGTCGCCGACGCGGTGCTCGTGATCGCCAACACGCGCATGCGGATCGACCTCGCGTATCGCCGCATCGCGCAGATCGACGGTGGCGTGATCTTCCTCGCGACCGCGGCGAGCGTCGTGATGGCGTACTTCGGCGCGGGTCCGATGGCGATCACGCTTCCGCCGATCGCCACGATCGCGGTGCGCGGCGTGCTCTACTGGCGCAGCACGCGCGGGCGGATTCCGACCAAGATCAACCGCGAGTTCGTGCGGCCGATCGCGCGGCGCTTTGCGGTGGCCGGCCTCGGCCAATACCTGAACAACATGCTGCTCAGCCTCGAGCTGCTGCTGCTCGGCCTGATGGCGAGCGACGCCGAGGTCGGTGTGTTCGGGCTTGCGTTCCAGCTTGCGATGCAGGCCAACACGGTGATCGCCGTGCAGCTCGGCGCGGTGCTGCAGCCGATCTTCGCGCACATCCAGAACGATCCCGAGCGGCAGGTCGGCGGATTCCTCCGTGCGACGCGGTTGCTCTCGTCGATCGCGGTGCCGCTGTCGCTCATGCAGGCGGCGCTGGCGATCCCTGCGTTCGAGCTGCTGTTCCAGCCGAAGTGGACGGGCTCGATCGCGGTCTTCGCCGTGCTCAGCATCGGACAGACGTTTGTATTCGTGTCGGCGCCATCGATCGCGCTGCTCAAGGCGCAGGGGCGGTTCCGCGCGTACTTCACGTGGCAGCTCTCGCAGTTGATCGCCGCGGTCGCGGTGTTCTACGCCGCGGTCAGGTTTGGCGGCGACACGGCGCTGCATGTTGCCCAAGCGATCGGCATGCCGACCGATCCGATGGCGGGCAAGGCGCTCGCGCTGAGCTTCGCGAGCGCGACGGTGTGGGCGATCTCGTGTCCTGTCGCGGTGTGGCTCGCCGGGCGACCCGCGCGGCTGAGCGTCGCGCGCGCGCTGGGCGTCTTCTTCGAGCCGTGGGTCGTCGCGGTGCCGGTTGGTGCGGCGCTCGTCGGATCATGGCTGCTGCTGCGCGGAGTGGCGACGCCGTGGATGGCGAATGCGCTCGCCATCGGCATCCTTGGACCGATCGCGGTCATCGTGTCGATCGCAGGTTGCGTGTGGATGCGCGCCGATACGCGCGCGGACTTTCGATCGATCATTGCCCGCTTCATGCGGCGCAAGCAAGCAAATGCGGTGGTGAACAAGCCATGATCCTCCATGTCATCGACAACCTGTATCCCGAGGCCGGTGGCCCGACCACCGTCGTCGTCGAGTTCGTGCGCCAGCAGGCGATGATGGGCCGCAAGGTCACCGTGCTCTGCTCGAACGGTCCGCGCAAGCCCGAGCAGCGCGCGGCGCTCGAGGAGCGCTGGGCTGGTCTCGGCGTCGAGTTCATCGAGGTCGGAACGCTCCCGCGCGCGCAGCGTGCGCAGGCCGCGCGCGACGCGGTCGATCGCGTGAAGCCGTCGATCATCCACATCCACTGCGTGTGGGAACCGGTCGTGCGCCATGTCGCGCTGTACGCGCGCAAGCGGCGCATTCCGTACGTGCTCTCGACGCACGGCATGCTGCATCCGTACGCGATCGCGCAGAAGCGCCTGAAGAAGTGGGTCTACATGCAGGTGTTCCCGTCGATCCTCAAGGGCGCGGGCGAGCTCTACTCGCTCAACCTCGAGGAGGCGGAGTACGTCGCGCGGCGGTTCCGCCGGCCGTCGTCGGTGCTGGCGAACGGCATCGTCGTCGCGGACTACGAGAAGCCCGAGCAGGGGATCTTCCGAGCGAAGCGTCCCGAGCTCGCGGGGCGCGACTTCGTGCTGTTCGTCGGTCGGCTGCATCCGATCAAGGGCATCGACCTGCTCACGCGCAGCTTCGCGCATGCGCGCAAGCGGGGGATGGAACTCGATCTCGTGATCGTCGGCCCCGATGACGGCGCGCGCGGCGGCGTCGAATCGCTCGCGCGCGAGCTCGGCATCGAGAAGCACGTGCACTTCACGGGCGGACTCTTCGGCGCGGAGAAGCGCGATGCCTTCGCGGCGTGCACGATCTTCGCGCACCGGCCGCGGTTCGAAGGCTTCGGCATCACGGTCGTCGAGGGACTCGCGTCGGCAAAGCCCGTGGTGACGACGAAGGAATGCAAGCTCGACGGGGCCGTCGAGGCGGGCGCGTTGCGCCAGGCTGCGGATACCGACGAGGCGTTCGGCGATGCGCTCTTCGAGATCGCGACGTCGGCCGATCGCGGTCGCGCACTCGGCGCGCGTGGTCAGGCGTGGGTGCGCGAGATCTTCGACTGGGCGTCGCTGGTGCGTCGTGTCGATGCGTCGTACGACCGCGTGCGCGCGGCGCAGTGAATTGGTGTTAGGAGTCAGCGGCGGCCGCTGTCGGCGGTGACCATCGAGTCCGAGTGGGCGTCGGCGCTTTGTCCGTCGCTGGATTCGCCGCCGTCGTCGTGATCGTCGTCGAAGTCATCGACGGGATCGACGCGGCGCCACACTGCCGGCGCGGCGACATGCACCGCGATGACGGCGCCCGTGACCCACGCGACAGCGTTGAATGCGAACAGACCGAGCTCGCCACGCGGCATGCCGAGGACCTGCGCTGCTGCAGCACCGATCGGAATCACGATGAACGGATTCGACGGATGCAGTCGCACGCGCTCGTCCATATAGCGGAGCGCGAGGCCGATGATGATCGCGTAGAGCGGGATCGAGATCAGCGTCACGTCGACGACGAGGTGGCCGACGATGCCTGCACCGAGCGAGAACTCGTCCTTCTTGACGCCTGAAATGCCTGCGTTGAGCACCATCTCGTTGCCGAGCGACCACGGCTTGCCGGCCCAGATGATGCGCGGGATCGGCTGGGTGACGAAGTAGCGCAGCGAGTGCAGCGGCCAGCGTTCGAACGATTCAGGCACGGACTCGATGAGCCACATGCTGTTGGCGGCGGCGAACTGACCGCTCACCATGCCGAGCGCTGCGTCGGTGATGTCGCGCCGCTCGACGCTGGCGAATGCGGTGAGGTATTCACCGAGGCTTCCGCCCTTGCCCTTCTCGCCGCGCGTCGCGGACTGCAGGAGCACGAGCGCGAGACCAAGCACGCCGATCACGACCGTTCGCAGCACGAGCACGGGTCGGTATCCCAGGCGCCAGCGCGCGAAGTAGCCCGCCCAGATCGTCGCGAGCACTGCACCGACGAGGCCGCGGCGGCTGAACGTGTTGTTGAGGATCAAGCCGACGGTCGCGCCGCCGATGAGGACCAGCGACGTGATCGCGGCGAAGTTGAACGGCCGACGCGCCCAGACCCAACCGACCGCAGCGAGCGCGGTGCAGAACGCACCCGTGCTGAGCATGTCGGTGAGAACGCCGAGCACGGGGATCTTGCCCATCACGTCGCGGAGCAGGACGCCGGTGAGCAGCGCCACGAGGCCGATCGCGATGAGCCCGCCGTCGCTGACCGTTCGCTCGGTGGTCGGACGCGCGGCGAAGTTGGAGACCCACCAGCCGCGCTTGTAGATCGCGAGCGTGAGCACGATGAAGATCGACGAGATCAACCCGAACATCACGCCCGTGTAGCCGAGGTCGCCCGGGATGACGCGGTCGTACTCGCCCGACATCAGCGTGTAGATGCCGCTCGACGACTGGAAGAGGATGAAGCCGCCGATGAAGAAGGTCTTCATCGTCAGCGCTTCCTTCTCCGGGTCGAGCGTGTCGCGCACGATCACGACGACGAGCGCGATGAGTTGCACGACCAGGATGGCGACGGCGAGGGTGATCATTGGGTCACAGGGATTGCGGCGGGAGGTACGCCAATTGAATATCGCGCGTTTCCGCCATGGAACTTGCGTTTGTCTGGGTCTAAATCGCAGCAAATCCACGACCTGCGGGGCAGGTGGGATCGACTCAGCTGCCCTGGCTGGCGTGTACCTCGTGCCCTGCGCGGCGCAGGGTCTGCTCCTGCCGCGCGAGCTCGAGGTCGTGCTCGACCATCATGCGGGCGAGGTCCTCGACGGTGGTCTTGGGCTTCCACCCGAGGGTGGTCTGGGCCTTGGTGGCGTCGCCGAGGAGCTGCTCGACCTCCGCAGGGCGGAAGTAGCGGGGGTCGATCTCGATGAAATCGCGGTAGTCGAGGCCGACCTGGCCGAACGCGAGCTCGGCGAAATGGCGGACGGAGATCATCTTGCCGGTCGCCACGACGTAATCGTCGCCCGTCGGCTGCTGCAGCATGAGCCACATCGCCTCGACGTAGTCGCCGGCGAAGCCCCAGTCGCGGAGCGCGTCGATATTGCCGAGGTAGAGCTTCTTCTGGAGGCCGAGCTTGATGCGTCCGACCGCGCGGGTGATCTTGCGGGTGACGAACGTCTCGCCGCGGCGCGGGCTCTCGTGGTTGAACAGGATGCCGCAGGACGCGTGCATCCCGTAGCTTTCGCGGTAATTCACGGTGATCCAGTGGCCGAAGACCTTGGCGCAGCCGTACGGCGAGCGCGGCCAGAACGGCGTCGATTCGCGCTGCGGGACCTCCTGGACCTTGCCGAACATCTCGCTCGACGACGCCTGGTAGAAGCGGACCTGCTGGCCGCTCGCCTCCTGGTGGTTTCGGACTGCCTCGAGGAGCTTGAGCACGCCCGTCGCGTCGACATCGGCGGTGAAGACAGGCTGGTCGAACGACACGCGGACATGGCTCTGGGCGGCGAGGTTGTAGACCTCGCTCGGGCGGACTTCCTGCATCAGGCGCGCGAGGCAGTTGGCGTCGGCGAGGTCGCCGTAGTGCAGCCGCAAGCGCGCGCCGGGCTCGTGGGGGTCGCGGTAGAGGTGGTCCAAGCGCCCCGTGTTAAAGCTCGACGAGCGGCGGATGATGCCGTGGACGTCGTAACCCTTGGAAAGCAGGAGTTCCGCGAGGTAGCTCCCGTCCTGCCCGGTGATGCCCGTGATGAGGGCGGTCTTGGAGGATGAGCTTGAGGTTGCCATGGGGTTCGCGTTCGTCTCGGCGGATCGGGTCTGGGCGGCTTTTTGCTCATCGGCATGCTTGGCACGGCCGATAGAAGATTCGTTCCTCGCGGCCCCAGAATCCATGCCCCAAGCAGACGCCAGCTCCTCGCTCGTCGGCGCCCGTGTCGTTGTCACGGGTGGCGCGGGATTCCTTGGCCGAGCGGTCTTGGCTCGGTTGCGCGCGCGGGGGGTGACCGACATCGTCGTCCCGAGGCGGAGCGAGTACGACCTCACGCACGAGGCGGACGCTGCGCGGCTCTATCGCGACGCGCGCCCGGACGTCGTGCTCCATCTCGCGGCTGAGGTCGGTGGGATCGGTGCGAACCAGGCCAACCCTGGCCGCTACTTCTACGCAAACATGGCGATGGCGCTCCATCTGATCGAGGAGGCGCGCCGCGTCGGGCTGCGGAAGTTCGTGCAGGTCGGGACGATCTGCGCGTATCCGAAGCACACGCCCGTGCCGTTCCGCGAGGACGACATCTGGAACGGCTACCCCGAGGAGACCAACGCGCCCTACGGCGTGGCGAAGAAGGCCGCGATGGTGATGCTCGACGGGTATCGCCGTCAGTACGGCCTCGCGTCGAGCTACCTGTTGCCGGTCAACCTCTACGGCCCGTGGGACAACTTTGATCCTGCGACGTCGCACGTGATCCCCGCGCTGATCCGCAAGTGCCTCGACGCGCAGGAGCGTGGCGCCGCGAGCATCGAGTGCTGGGGCACGGGCAGCGCGAGCCGCGAGTTCCTCTACGTCGACGACGCGGCCGAAGGCGTCGTGCGCGCGGCGGAGCGGATGGACGAGCCGACGCCGATCAACCTTGGCACGGGGCGCGAGATCACGATCCGCGCGCTGGTGGAGCTGGTCGCGAAGACGTGCGGATTTACCGGCGAGATTCGCTGGGACGCGAGCAAGCCTGATGGTCAGCCGCGGCGGTGCGTCGACGCATCGCGTGCGAAGGAACTGCTCGCCTGGCGCGCGGAGACCGAGCTTGCGGACGGCCTGCGTTCGACGGTCGAGTGGTATCGCGCGCATCGCGCTGCGGGGCTCGCGGCGAGCGGACAAGCGGGGCGCCCATCATGACGAGCGCGACGAATGGAACAGGCTCGAACGACGGCGGTCTGAGCGACGAAGTGCTCCGCGTGCGGCGCACGAGCCCGTACTCGACGCGCGAGAAGATCGGGCGATTGCTCTGGGGTTTCGTGCAGTCGACGCTGTTCCGCGCGACGTTCCACAACTGGTACGGCGTGCGGCGCGCGATGCTCCGCGCGTTCGGCGCAAAGATGCACGCGACGGCCAACGTTCGGCGCACGGTGACGATCGAGTGCCCGTGGAACCTCTCGCTCGGCGCGGAGAGTTCGATCGGCGATCGCGCGATCGTGTATTGCCTCGGGCCCGTCACGATCGGGCGCAATGTGACGGTGTCGCAGGGCGCGCACATCTGCGCGGGCAGCCACGATTCGCGCAAGGCTGCGATGCCGCTGCTGCGCCCGCCCGTGGTGATCGGAAACGAAGTGTGGATCGCGACCGACGCATTCGTCGGCCCGAAGGTGCGCGTCGGCGACGGCGCGATTCTCGGCGCGCGGGGAGTTGCGCTCGAGGATCTCGAGCCGTGGACGATCTATCTTGGCAATCCCGCGGTAAAGGTGCGCGCGCGCGAGTTTGAAGGGCGCTGAGTCGGGCGCTGAGGCGCCGAAGGAAATCACGATGGCATTCCGGATCTACAACACGCTCACGAAGTCGCTCGAGGAATTCCACCCGCTGCACGCAGCCGGCGAGGTGACCTTCTACTCGTGCGGCCCGACGGTGTACGACGACGCGCACATCGGGAACTTCCGATCGTTCCTCAACGCCGACATGCTGCGCCGCGCGCTCGAGCTGCACGGCATGCGCGTCAAGCATGTGATGAACATCACCGACGTCGGCCACATGACCGAGGACGACGCGGCCGACGGCGGCGGCGAGGACAAGATGGCGCTCGCTGGCCGTCGCATCGCCGAAGCAAAGAAGTCAGGCAAGCTGCCCGCGGGGTCGGAGATCGATCCCGCGAATCCGTACGCGGTCGCCGAGTTCTACGCGCAGCGGTTTCTCGAGGATGGACGCCATCTCGGGCTCAAGGTCGCGATCGAGGAGCAGAAGCACCCCGAGCTCATGCCGCGGCCGACGCGCTGCGTGCCGCAGATGATCGCGCTGGTCGAGCAGCTCGTCGCGCGCGGACACGCGTATGTGGCGAAGGACGGCGTCGTGTACTTCAGCGTGCAGAGCTTTCCCGCGTACGGCAAGCTGTCGGGCAACACGCTCGACAACCTGCGCGAGGGCGAGGGCGGCCGCATCAGCGCGGAGAACCAGGCGGTCAAGCGGCATCCCGCGGACTTCATGCTGTGGAAGCCCGATCCGACGCATCTCATGCGCTGGCCGAGCCCGTGGGGCGAGGGCTATCCGGGCTGGCACCTCGAGTGCAGCGCGATGGCCAAGATGCTCCTCGGCGAGGAGATCGATCTGCATTCGGGCGGCGAGGACAACATCTTTCCGCACCACGAGTGCGAGGTCGCGCAGAGCTGCTGCGCGAGCGGGCGGCCGCACTTTGCGCGCGTGTGGTTCCACACGCGGCACCTGCAGGTCGAGGGCGAGAAGATGTCGAAGTCGAAGGGCAATTTCTTTACCGCGCGCGATCTGTTTGCGAAGGGCGTGACGCCGGCTGCGCTGCGGTTGGAGTTGGTTCGCACGCACTACCGCACGAACTCGAACTTCACGATGCAGGGGCTGCGCGATTGCCAGCGGATGATCGATCGGTGGACGGCTGCGCGCGCGGCGCTCGCCGAGCGTTTGGCGAGTCCTTCGACGAACGCGGCTCAAGACGGCCCGATGCAGCGCGCGCTCGTCGAGTTCAAGGATGCGGTCGGCGACGATCTCAATCTCGCGCGCGCGATGGCGGCGCTGAATACGGCGATCGGCGAGGCGCCCGCGGGTGACGCGAAGGCGGAGCTTGCGGCGCTGGATGCGATGAACTCGGTGCTTGGTGTGTTCGAGCGGAACGAGGCGCTCGCGTCGGCTGCGAACGATGATTTGGCGGCAAAGGTCGAGGTCCTGCTCGAGCGCCGCAAGAATGCGCGCGCCGCGAAGGACTGGGCCGAGAGCGATCGCGTGCGCGATGAGCTCAACGCGCTCGGCGTGCGCATCAAGGATGGACCGCAGGGCACGACTTGGGAGCGCGCGGTCTAACGGGCACGTCTCGCTGAAAATGCTTCATCGGCGCGTCGAAATGCTTGCATGATCGGCGAGTGTGTCGTATAGTGTTTGAGTCAGCATCAAGAGCGGCGGAGTCATCCGCACGGCAACCGAGTCAGATCCGACCACGGTGCCAAATCGATGCGGCTCGAAAAAGGCTGGAAATCAGCCTAAAACGAGCACAATTCAGGATCGAGCCAACGCTCCATCCCGCTCTTGATGTCGATGCGGTTCGAACGAACCAGTCGACGCATGTCGCATCGACGCGTTCGTTCCGCGACAACCTGAAGTGCATCCCGAGCGACGCGCGCGCCGTGCAACACACGGCGTGCGCTCCGGCAACCGGCCGCGAGGCACGGTGCCAGAACGATGCGGGCGGCGTGTGGGAAACACGCCGTCAACCTCGCGAATGCGAGCGCTGTGTGCTGCCTGATTCGGGCGGCGCGCGCGTCGCTGGGATGCGCGTCCAGCAGGCCGAAGTCGGCCGAGGAGTGCGCGCGTGTCTTTCCATCTCCCACCAACGGATTCCATCGAGAATTCCAACGGGGTCTCCATCGCGGACTCCATCGCCCTCGACTCATCGGCGGCGTTCCAGCTGCTCGTCTGTGCGTCGTCGCAGGATGTGCGCGAGGCCGCGGCGGAAGCGCTTTGGCCCCGGCAGTACGCGGATCAGAATGAGCTCGAATGCAGCCACGAGCGGTTCGCCGATCTGCCGTTTGACACGCGGGTGTTGGCGTTGATCTGCGCTTCGGTGATCGCAAGGCAGCCATCGAGCACGCACAAGCTCCGCGCGGTGCCGCTCTATGAGTTCCTCGCGCCGCCGCGTT
The DNA here is from genome assembly GCA_903891095.1 of uncultured bacterium. Lineage (GTDB taxonomy): Bacteria > Planctomycetota > Phycisphaerae > Phycisphaerales > SM1A02 > QWPT01. The sequence goes on from CAITDI010000030.1 coordinate 12,299, forward strand.
CCAGTGTGCATTCCGCGGAGAGGCCTGTCTTCCGCATCCAGTCGGGAAGGGCGGCGCGCACGCTCACGATGCCCGGCGGCTCCCCGCAGACGCTCGCGCGCAACGCGGCGTTCGTGCTGCCCGGCTGTGCGGATGACACGGTGATTCAGCGCTGTTCGTGGGGCAGAGTCGAGTGTGAACCCTACAGCGATACGTACCAATGGTGCCTCGACGACTCTTCCGTGTATCTCAACCTCAGCAACCGCGCGCGCACGCGCGCGCGGTGGGGATCACAAGCTCCGGTCATCATCTCCGCGTCCGGCGAACAGCTCCACGAGCTTTCGTCTCCGCTGCAACGGATCTTCCAGGGCGAGCGGATCTCGTTGGGCACTTCGATGCTCATGAGGCTGGCGGCCGGCGGTTTGTCTGGCGCGGTGATCGCGTTCGACAACCAGCTGCCCATCGTGCGCGGGCGCCGTCCCCGCGATGCGACGCTGTCGATCGAGATCGGCCCGGACCTCGAGTCGCCGTTGGTTGGCAGGTGCTTCAAGGGCGACCTGTCGCCGCGCTACGACTTGAATTGCATCGGCCTCGGCGGCCGGGTGCGCGTGTCACTGCGGGAGGGCCGCACCATCGCGGAGCTCGACCTCATCGCCCGAAAGGTAGGCGTCTGGCATGGAACGCGTATCCGCGGGTCGTTTCAGTACCACCCGCAGTGCGCGCAGGTCGTCGCGGAGGTGGCGTGACATGTGCGACCTGAAACCAAGCGCCTGCGGGTGCGCGCTCGACGTGCTGGACTGTTGCCGCGAGGAGGAGCGCGGTCGCGACGGCTGGGGGCGACCCGATGGATTCCTCGATCGCGGCCTGCTCGCGCATCCTGACGCGTTCGGGAAGGAGCTCGTGCAGACGCTGCGCGAGGCGCGCGACTGCGTGCTCCGCAAGGGCGATGCATGGTCGCAAGAGCTGCTGCTCGAGGCGTCAGCCCGAAAGGTGGATCGCGAGATCACGCGGATCCGGTGCGTTCTTGCGGGACGGCCGAAACGCGAGGAGCGGCAGACGCCGGCGCTCGTCCGCGTGCGGGGCGAACTCACGATCGCGCTCGCGTATCCGATTCCGTGCGGCGGAAGGCGGCTGTCGGTGCGCGTTCAGATCGACCTTCATCCCGACGTGGTGTACACGTCGGCAACGCGCGTCGAGCCGGACCCCGAGCTGCTCGCGCGCTGGTCCGCACTCGGGCACACCGCGCCGCCGCACTCGACGTGGATCTGCGAGCCGCCGAGCTGGTGCCTGGGTCATCACGGGCTGGCGATCGAACTGCTGCCGAACCCGAGCGGCTTTGCCGAGGCGATGCTGATCGCGCATCAGGGCGCCGGTCGCGTGCTGGTACCGACGCATGACCCGCACGCGACGTGCGTCGAGAGCGAGTGGCGCTCCGCGCGCGTGTTGCCCTCCGGCTGGTCGTACTTGAGCGCCGACCGCACGATGGGTTCGTCGCTCCCCGTCCTTCCCAACGGCGCGCCGCATCCTGTGACGCATGTGCGCGTGCCCGACGACGAGATCTTCGCGCGCTGTGCTGCGCGCACGTGGGCGGCGTCACTCCGCGATTCGATCTGGCTTCGAAGGCGCAGCGAATCTGCGGCGCTGGGCGGCACGCAGTCGCACACGCATGCACGCGACCCGGAAGCAACTCAGGAAACAACCCACGAAACAACCCACGAAACAACTCACGAACAGAACCAGGAAGACAACCAGGGAGAGAATCCATGACACCTTCGCAGATCCGCACCAACCTCGACGCACTCTGGAAGACCCGCTGGCCCGCCTTCATCTGGGGACCTCCCGGGGTAGGAAAGTCCGCGATCGTGTCGCAGCTCGCGGCCGAGCGCGGGCTCGAGCTCATCGACATCCGTGCGCCGCTGCTCGATCCAACGGATCTTCGTGGGATTCCCGCGGTGGTCGGCGACCGCGCCGAGTGGTTCGCACCGTCGTTCCTGCCGCGCGCGGACGCGAAGCCCGGCATCCTCTTCTTCGACGAGCTCAATGCGGCGCCGCCGATCGTGCAGGCGAGTCTCTACCAGCTCGTGCTCGACCGGCGCGTCGGCGAGTACCGGTTGCCGGACGGCTGGCGCATCGTCGCGGCGGGCAACCGCGAGCAAGACCGATCGGTTGTGTTCCGCATGCCCGACGCACTGGCGAATCGTTTCGTGCACCTCCAGTTCGAGCCGGTGTTCGACGACTGGCGCCGCTGGGCGGTTACGCGCAGGCTGAACCCGACGGTGGTGTCGTTCCTCACGGTGCGGCGCGAATTGCTCCACAAGCCGGGCGGCACCGAGCGCGCGTTTCCGACGCCGCGTTCATGGGAGATCGCGGCGGACATTCTCGACGCGTACGGTCCGGACATCGCGACCGACGAGGTCCTCGCGGGCACGGTCGGCACGGGCGCCGCGGTCGAGCTGCAGGAGTTCATCGGGAGCGCGCTGTCGGCGGCGGAGATCGAGGCGGTGCTCGCGGATCCCGACGCGGCGAAACTCCCGAAGAAACTCTCGAGCCTCTACGTGCTCGTGAACAACATCGCGCGGCGGAGCGACGACCTCGTGGTCCGCGCGGCGGCGGGCCGGCTGCTGGCTCGTCTGCCGCTCGAGATCGCGACGCTGCTCGCGAAGGACCTGCTCAGCGCATGGCCGCGCTTCGTGACCGACGCGAACTTCAAGTCGTTCATCGAGCAGCACCGGGAGGCGTTCGCATGATGCACGATGCACACCGCGCGGGAGGACGCGCTTTCGCGGGCGAAGACGCGGCGGAGGACGTCACCACCTTCGAGACCGAGTCGATCGCGCGTACGCGCGTGGAGCGCGCGCGCATCGACATCCTGCTCGAGCATCCGTACTTCGCGACGGCGCTCCTTGCGATCCCGCTGCGTGGAACCGCGGAGCGGGCGATCTCGAAGGCGCTCGTCACCGATGGACAGCGAATCGTGTACCGCCACGACCTGGTGGCGGCGCTGGATCGACCGTCCATTCGACGGCTGATCATGCATGCGCTCGCGCACACGCTGCTGCGCCACCCCGAGCGGGGCGGGACGAGGGACTGGGATCGCTGGACGGTGGCCTGCGATATCGCAGTCGAGCTGCTGCTCCGCGATTTCGGAATGGACCGCGAGCAGGGGAGTGAGCAGAGCGCGAGTCCTGCGCGCTCCGAACCCGTGCTCAAAGAATTTGAGGGCCGCGCCGCCGAGGAGATCTACGAGGTGCTCGCATCGCAGCCGACGCGCGCGCTCGGCCCGCTCTCGGATCCGGCGGACGCGATGCTGCGACCAAGCGCTGCGGCGGATGCGCGTGCGAAGGTCGATGATGAAGACGACGACGGCAGCCGTAGGAGCGCGGAGGAGCGCCACGCGTCCGAGCGTGCGTCGTTCGAGCGTGCCGCCTCGGAGGATGAGGCTCCGACGGCGGTCGAACTGGAACGATTGACGCGGGGCTTTGCGACCAGCGTCAAGTCGACCAAGCCCGGCGGCAGTGCGGGCGATGGCAGTTCCGAGATCGACGCTGCACAGACGAGCAAGGTGCCGTGGCTCCAACTGCTCGCGCAGTTCATGCGCGAGCGGATCGGCCGTTCGTGGTCGTTCGCGCGGCCGAACCGAAAGCACTTGTGGCGCGGGTTGTATCTCCCAGGACCGAGCGAGCTCGAGGCGGGTCGCTTCGTCGTCGCGATCGACACTTCGGGATCGATGTCGGATCGCGATCTGGGGATGATTCTGAGTGAGATCGATGCGATCAGCCGGATGTGCGCCTGCGAGCTCACGGTGCTGCAGTTCGACTCCGAGATCCACGCGGTCGCCGAGTTCTCCCACCACGGTCAGGAGGACGCGTCGATCGGATCGACCCGCATCATGCGCATGTTCGGCCGTGGTGGCACCGATCTACGCCGACCGTTCGAATGGGTCGACGAACAGCGGCGGAACGGTCGGTCGATCTCGGCGCTGATCGTGTGCACGGACGGATTCGGACCGCTGCCGGCGGCGGCGCCGCCGAGCCTACCCGTGCTGTTCATGCTGACGCTGAATCACGCCGCGCCCAAGTTCGGCGAGCACATCGTGCTGGGATGGTCCAGCTTCGGCACCACGGCACGCGTGGGCGGAGGTGACCCTGCGCTTTCGCTCGCCCGGATGTCCGCCGAAGAGGATATGGCGAGTGCGCTGGGCTTCTGAATCGCCGCGCGCGACCTGCCGTCGGGTCTATCGAATCGTCGCGAGCCTGCCCGTCGCGCAGTCGACGAGCATCGGGCGGTTCTCAACGCGGAAGATCTTGACGCAGCGCCCGCTCTCCGCGAGCGCCTGCTCGGCCTCGGCGTCGCTGAGCGTGTCGAGCATCGGGACCACGGAGGAGCTGACGACCGCGAAGTCGACCACGATCGGCCCAGGGCCGACGGCGGCGTAGTCGATCGCGTGGTTGGAGGCAAGCGAGCGCGGATCGGCATTCGTCGACCCATTGCGCGACAGCATGGAAAGCACGATCGCACCGAACGCCAGGATCGCTGCGGCGGACGCGATGCGCGCGTTGCGGACGCGCCGCGCGCGGGCACGATGCAGTTCGCCACCAGCGGCCGCGAGGATCGCAGCACGTCGGGAGTGCACCGAATCATGCGCGTTCACGAGACACCTCCGTCGCGGAGCCGGGCGACGATCCGGCGGAGCGCGCTTTCGACCGCATGCGGCGTCGCGCCAAGCGCGCGGGCGATGGCCTTGACACGCATGCCTTCGACGTGGCGCAGGCGGAGCAATGCGACTTCCTCGGCGTCGAGCCGCGCGAGCAGCGACTCGACGGCTTCGTCGGCACTGTCCGCGGCGGGTGTTCCCAGCAGGCGCGAACGCTCGCGGCGCTCGCGCCGCGACTCGGCCACGATCGTCGTGCGCGCCACGTTCAGCGCCGTCACCCGCATCCAGACGAGGAGTGCGGCGTGCGCATCGACGATCGGCGGGTTTGCGGCAAGCCTCATGAACATCTCCTGCAGGCAGTCGAGTGCGAACGATTCGTCTCGGCGGGTGATGCGCGCGATCGCGCTGACGATCCCCTCCGCGCAGCGGTCGTAGATCTCGGCGAGCGCCTCGCGCGAACCAGAGCGGACCGCACGCGTGACGCGCGCGGCCCACTCGTCGTCGGATTCACTGGGCGCATCGGTGGTCACTTCTGGTTTCGGATGGCGTCGACGATCTCGCCGATGAGCCGGACGGAGTCGGCAGGTCCCTTCGCGAAGAGGAGCCGCGATGGCTCGTAGAAGCGCACCTTCATCTGCTCAGCGGTGCCGTTCGCCTGCATCGCGAAGTCGATGGCCTCGATGAGCCCCTTCATGCCGGCGCCTTCCGCGCCGGGCCAGTCGCCGAGGTCGAAGATGCGCTGCGTCATGGAGGCGGGCCGGTCGATTGGATTCGCGCTGAGCTTCTCGGCGATCACGATGACGGGCCGCGTCTCGACCGGGGTCGGCGACTTGCCGTCCGTCGCGCGTGGCTCGGGTGCGATCACCGAGACGGAGAGTTGACGACCCTCCGCCAGCGGGATCGACTGCAGCGACTGGAAGAACACCTCGGGTGCGACCCAGTTCACCGAGAGCGCGGGGATCGCGAGTGTGCCGACCGATTGCTCGGCGAGCACCACATTGCACTCCACGGTCGACCGCACGGCCTTCACGAGGTCGCCGAGCGTACCTCCCTCCCAGTTGATGTTGACGGTCGAGCGCTCGCGTTGGATGAACTGCTCTTGTTCGCGACGGAGCCGCTGGGCGTCCCGACTGGTCAGCTCGACCGCCTCAAGCAGCTGGACGCGCTCAAGGTAGGCCGGCAGCGCCTCCTGCAGCGCTCCCTTCGCCTCCTGCACTTCCCATTGCGGCCCCGTGATCGTGACCATCGCCAGGGGAACATCGACGCTGATGCTGGCGTGCGAACCGCGAGCCAGAAGGTCTCGTTCGACCGTGTCGGCGAAATGGTTGATGAAGGTGCGGCGGGACGTGCCCTTCATCGGCTCAGGACCGAAGTCAGGCGACATTCGGTTCGAGACCTCGACGAGCCTCGTGTCGATTGGAACGCGGACCGTGCATGGCGTCGTGTGCTCCGAGTAGCGTCGCATCTGTTCTGACAGGCGTGCGCCTTCCTCCTTGATTTCCTGGCGCCTGGGCGAATCCTGGGGCAGGCTGCCGAGTTCTGCCCCGAGCGCCTGCATGCGGGCGCGGATCTGCACGAGTTGCTCGGTCGTTGCGGTCGCGGCAGGCGGCGTGGGTGGGTTCGGCTCCTGAGCGAGAGCGGGGACGCCGAGCAGGACGATGCTGAGGAGGATGGCGGTGAAGTGGCGCATAGAGGTGTACCTTTCAACGGACAAACCGCGCTCGCGGAGCGAACGCGTCGCGGGATCTTGCGATTTCGAGAAATTCACGCGCTCACGCCGTCGGTGCGTCGACCCGCATGAACGGCGCGCACTTGGCGATCTTCGTGCCCGCCTTCAGCCCGCCCCAGCGCGCGGCGGCGACCATCCCGCTGCTTGTCTCGACCTGCGATCCATACGCCGCAAGCACCTCGTCGCACTTCGTCGGCATGATCGGCGTCAGCAGCACCGCCGCGACGCGCACGCCCTCGGCGCATGCGGCGAGGATCTGCGCGACCCGCGGCAGGTTCGCCGGATCCTTCGCGAGCTTGAACGGCGCGGTCTCGTTGATCAGCAGATCCACCGCGCGCACGATCGAGAGCGCGGTGTCGGCCGCCTCCGCGAGCTCGAAGTCCTCGTAGTGCTTGAGCGCATTCTCCGCAGCCTGCTGCGTGAACGCGCTCCACGTCGGCGAACCGGCGGCGCCCGAGATCGGCATCGTCGCCGTCTCGGCCGCGGGCATCTCGCCGGCGAAATACTTCTCGATCATCGAGCTCGTGCGGCTCGCGCAGTTGGCGAACGTGTTCACCAGCTGCGCGGTGTAGATCTCGTGGAAATGCTTGTCGCTGAAGTCGGCGTCCTGCGTTCCGAGCGGTCCCTGCGTCGCCATGTACCAGCGCCAGGCGTCGACGCCGTACTTCGCGAAGAAACCGTCGATCGTCGGCAGGTCGACGAAGTTCCCGAGCGACTTCGACATCTTCTGGCCGTTGCGGATCCAGAACGAATGCGCGTACACGCACTTCGGCATCGGCAGGCCGAGCGCCATCAGCATCGCGGGCCAGATCACCGCGTGGAACCACAGGATCTCCTTGCCGATCACGTGGTATTCGGGCGGCCAGTACTTCGCGCGGTCCTTCGCGAGCGCGCCGTTCGGCTCGCCGAGCCCGAGCGCCGTCGCGTAGTTGAAGAGCGCGTCGATCCACACGTAGATCACATGCTCGGGCGCGTTCGGCATGGGAATGCCCCACGTGAAGTTCGTGCGCGTGACCGGCACGTCCTGCAGGCCCTCGCGCATGCGGCCGAGCACCTCGTTGAAGCGACCGGCGGGGCGCACGAACCCGGGATTCGCTGCGAAGAACGCCTCGAGCTTCGACTGGTACGCGCTGAGCCGGAAGTAGTAGTTCTTCTCCGTCGCGCGCACGAGCGGCCGGCCGCTGATCGGGCTCTTGTATTCGAGCTCCTTCGCGCGCGTGTCGGTGATGTACTCCTCCTGGCCCTCGTCGTACCAGCCGACGAACTCGCCGAGGTAGATGTCGCCCGACGCGAGCAGCCGTGAGACGAACGCCTGCACTTGAGACTCGTGGCGCGGCTCGGTCGTGCGGATGAAGTCGTCGTTCGAGAGGTTGAACGGCCCGAGCAGCTTGCGGAACTCGGCGGAGTTCTCGTCGGCGAGCGCCTGCGGGGTCATGCCGCGGTCCTTCGCGCTCTTCTCGACCTTGCCGCCGTGCTCGTCGGTTCCCGTGAGGAAGAACACGTCGCGGCCGTCGAGCCGCATCGCGCGCGCCCAGACGTCGCAGAGCGTGGTCGTGTACGCGCTGCCGATATGCGGGCGGTCGTTCACGTAATAGATGGGCGTGGTGATGTACGCAGGAGCCGGGCGGGACATGGGTGGAATCCTACAGACCGCGGTGCAGCCAACGCGGAACGATTGCGTAGGATGCGATCGTGAGTTCCGAGCCGTCACCTTCAAGCGAGCCGCAGGACGATCTCGATCCCGCTTCCGAGCGCGAGGCGAAGATCGAGCCTGCGGTCGATCCATCGGAGGGTGCCGAACCAGCTGAGGCTTCCGATCACGAGCCCGACGACGCGGCCGAGCCTCGCGACACCAACGGTCTTGCGATCGCCGCGACCGTGGCGCTGGTGCTCTTCTCGGTGTTTATCGGCGTGTTTGGTCCGCGCATCGGCAATCGGCAGCAGCTTCCCGCGGGTGTGACGCTGGTCGAGCTCGCGGAGGCGATCACCTCGCGGTCGCGTTCCTATGCGGATCGCGATGCCTCCGGCCGCGGCGCCGTGCTCGACGAGGCGGAGTTTGGCGAGCGGCTCGACGTGCTCACGGGTCGATCCGTGCCGCTGCCCTCGTTCGACGACCTCAAGATGCGGCCTTCGTCGCTGAATCGCGTCAAGCTTCCTGGTGGCAGCGGCGGATTCGCGGTCTTCCATAAGGACACCGACACGAAGGAGTTCGTGGCTTCGATCGCGGTGCTCACCGACGAGGACCGTTTCACGGTGTTTGACCGGTTCGGCCGGCCGATTGCGCTGCCCGAAGGGGAGGTCTTCTCGATCGACGACCCGCACGGGGTGCCGCCTGGGACCGTCGAGGTGTTTCGGCGCGGGGACCTGGTGTTCGCGGTGCACGCGCGGTCTGCGGATCAGGCGAATGCCTTGGCGTCCCTGCTGCAGTACGCGGCCGCGCGCCGGCCGGCTGGGGAACACCCCGCGGTTGAGTGAGCTTGCCCACGACCTCTTGCCCACGACCTCTTGCCCACGATCTCTTGCCCTTTAGATCTCTTGCCTTTTGTCCGTTAGAGCCGATAGTTGACCGTCGGTTCCGTGCCGACGAATCCGCTTGAAACCGTCCCTCTGCGACCTGCCATGCGACAGTTCGAACCACGCAACACCGTCTCCCGCCGAACCACCTCCTGCGTGGTCCTCGCCGCCGTATCGCTCGCGATCGTGCTGGCCGAGACCGCGACCGCGCAGACGCTGGTGCAGCCCAACCGCGTCGGCACGCAGGTTGGCGGCAACCGCACGGGCAATCAGGTCGGTGGTTCGATGGGCGGTCCGATCGGCGGCAACTACCTCGGTGGCCGCGGGCAGTCGCTCGGTGATGGCAACGCACTCGGCGGGCAGACGTTCGCGTGGGGCCGCTCGGGCGGCTCGGGTCTGGCGGCTGGCGCCGGCAACAGCCTCGATGCCAACACGCAGCACGGCTCTGGCGGCGTGAACGGCGGCATCGCGCCGACCGACTACAACGCGCGCAACCTCATCGTGACGGGCAGCGTTCCCGGCGGCCGCGGTTTCCGTGGTTCCGTTGGCTACAGCGCCGCGACCGATTTCCGCGGCGTGCTCGGCTCGGACTCGACGTTTGCGTTCCGCGCCGACAGCGCGTTCTCGAGCACCGCGTTCTCCGCGTCGGCGATCTCGCGCGACCGCTTCTTGCTCGCGCAGGGACTTGGCGCGTACCAGTACCTCCGCGATCCGGGTCCGAACGCGATCCTCTCGCAGTCGGTTGGTCCTGGCGGCGCCGAAAGCAGCCTCCGCATCGACCGTGCGAATTCGCTGCTCTCGCTCGGCCGTTCGAACTGGGAGATCGGCGGCGATCGGACGATCGCCTCGTCGTCGACGACCACCGGCGAACCCGTGCGGTACGTGATCTCGCCGCTTCGCGGCATGCAGATCGAGAACATGACCGACCCGCTGACCCGCGGCGGCCTGAGCGTGTACGAGCGCGCGCGCGCGCGACAGGACATCGCAGCCGGCCGCGCGACGTCTGACGACTATCTCCGCGCTCGCGCGATGTACGCGCCGGAAGCGCCCGATCCGCGGCGCGTCGACGCCAAGCTCAAGCCCAAGTCCGAAGGCGATCGGCTGCGCGTGGACGGTTCCAAGTCGCTGCCGCAGTCGTATCTCGACATCGTCGACGAGGTCAACAAGAAGGCCAAGACCGACCAGCAGTCGCAACAGCCCGACAAGCCGGCGCAGGCGCCCAAGACCCCGCTCGAACAGATTCGCGAATCGCTTGACGCCGCGCGCGGCGTGAAGCCCGCGACCGGCGACAAGAAGCCGGACGGCAGCGGCAAGGACGACATGCAGTCCGACGGCACCAAGTCGGACGGCACGAAACCAGACGCAACCAAGCCTGACGCAACCAGGCCTGACCCGACCAAGCCCGCCAACGCCGACACCGTCACCAAGCCGGTCGACGCCGAGGCCATGCGCGAAGCTGATCGCGTCAAGCAGCGCGGCAAGCTCATGTCGGTGGAGGACGCCGCCGCGGTGCTCCGCCATGGCAAGACGATCACCGAGCTCGGCCGCGACGATCGTCGCCGCGTCGACGAGCTCATCAAGCAAGGCGAGAGCGCGCTGCGCGACAGCGACTATTTCCGTGCCGAGCGGCGCTTTAACCAGGCGCAGTCGCTTGCATCGGACAACCCGCTCATCGAGGCCGGCATCGCCAACGCGCAGCTCGGCGCTGGCCTGTATCTCTCGGCGTCGCTCACGCTGCGGAGCATGTTCACGTCGTTCCCCGAGCTGATCGATGCGAAGTACGACCGTGCGCTGCTGCCCAAGCAGGACCGTCTCGACGCCGCGATTGCGCTGATTCGTCAGCGCATCGACCGCGGCGACGACGCGCCGGGCTATGGCCTCGTGCTTGCGTACATCGGGCACCAGGTCGGCGACCGCAAGCTCGTCGAGGAAGGTCTCGCCGTGATCAAGGGCGGCGAGCAGATCGAGACGCAGCGCATGCTCCTCGAGGACATCTGGCTTGGCGCTTCCGGCAAGTGACGCGTGCGGCGCGCGCGCGAGGCTGCTGCTTCGTGCGTGCTTTGGCCGCGAAGCCGACGCGTGCGCGAGCGCGCCAGGGCGCGTGAACCTCATCGGTGACCACATCGATTACGCCGGCGGCCCCGTGCTGCCGATGGCGATCGCGGCGCGCACGCATGTGGCGGTTGCGCGCATGACGGAGTCCTCGGCGGCTTCGCGCGACGAGTTTGCATCCGAGTGGAGCGGCGATGCAGGTTGGATGCGCTACGCACAAGGCGTGCTGATCGAGCTGCGCGCGGCGGGTATCGCGGTGCCGCCGCTTGCGCTTGCGGTCGCGAGCGATGTGCCGGTTGGAGCGGGCCTCTCGTCGAGCGCGGCGCTCGAAGTCGCGGTCGCGCGCGCGGCGTTGGCTGCGGCGAGCGCATCGCTCACGCCGCGCGAGATCGCGCTGCTCTGTCAGCGCGCAGAGCATGTGCACGCGGGAACGCCGTGCGGAATCATGGACCAGTGGTGCGTCGCGCATGCGGATGTCGATGCGGCGGACGATCCGGCCTCGGCGTCCGCCGCGATCCTTCTCGACTGCGCGACGCTTGCGTGGGAGCGCGTCGAGCTGCCGCGCGGGCTACCACGCGAGCTCGCGATCGAGGTCGTCGACTCCGGCGTGCGGCACGCGTTGCGCGATGGCGGATACGCCGCGCGCCGCGCGGATGTCGAGGAAGCCGCGCGCTTGCTCGGCGTTGCGCTGCTTGCCGAACTTCCGCGCGAGCGCTGGAACGAGATCGACGCGCTTCCACCGCGCATTGCCCGTCGCGCGCGTCACGTCGTGCGCGAATGCGCGCGCGTGCGCGAGGCCGTTGCGGCGCTGCGTGCGCGCGACATTGCGCGTTTCGGCGCGCTTCTCTTCGAGAGCCATGCTTCGCTGCGCGACGACTTCGACGTCTCGACGCCCGAACTCGACGCGATCGTCGAACGCGCGCGTGCGGACGGCGCGCTTGGCGCACGCATGACTGGCGGCGGCTTCGGCGGCAGCGCCGTGATCGCCCGCAGCGCGTGACGGTCGCTCGACTTGACTTGACTTTGACTTGACTTGACCGGACTCACGCCACCGCGCGAATCGCCGCAATGCAGCGCGCGATGTGCTCGTCCTCGGCCACGCCGAGTTCGGCGACGCCCGCCGCGATGTCCTCGCGTGAAACGGCGGCGGCGAACGTCGCGTTCTTGAGGCGCTTTTTCACGCTCGACGGTTCGAGCGTCGCGACGCCGTCGGGCCGGACCTTTCCGCACGCGACGATAAAGCCCGCAAGCTCGTCGACCGCGAAGAGATGCCGCGCCATCGGCGTGTCGCGCGCGGTGCCCGTGTACGGCGCATGCGCCATGATCGCGTGCAGGATCTCCTCATCCACGCCGCGCCCCCGCAGGAACGCCACGCCCACGCGCGGATGCTCCGCCTGCGTCGGATGCCGTTCCCAGTCGAGGTCGTGCAGCAGGCCCGCGAGCATCCATCGCTCGCGCTCGGCGGGCGCGACGACATCGGCGTACGCACCCATGCACGCCGCGACCGTCTCCATGTGATGGCGGAGCGCGGGGTTCGCGACCCACTCGTGCAGGATGGCGCGCGCTTGGTCGAGCTGCATCAGATGTGCTCGTGCAGGATGTGCTCGAGCAGTTCCTGGCGACCGCTCTCGACGGGCCACGACTTCTGCGCGAGCGCCATGCGCTCGAGTTCCTCGAGCGTCGCGTCGCCGTTCTCGATGCGGCGGCCGAGCTCGGAGTCCCAGCTCGCGTAGCGCTGCTTGACGAAGTTCGCGATGCGTCCATCGGCGCGGATCGCCGCGGCGGCCTTGAGTCCGCGCGCGAACGCATCCATGCCCGCGACATGCGCGTGGAACAGATCGACCGGCTCGAAGCTCTCGCGCCGGCGCTTGGCGTCGAAGTTGAGCCCGCCCGTCGTGAATCCGCCCATCGCGAGGATCTCGAGCATCATCTTGGTCGTGAGCCGCGGATCGGTCGGGAACTCGTCGGTGTCCCAGCCGCAGTTCTCCGTGCCCGAGTTCGCGTCGACCGAACCGAGCGCGCCCGCCGTGCGGCACGCAGCGAGCTCGTGCTCGACCGTGTGGCCCGCGAGCGTCGCGTGGTTGGTCTCGATGTTCATCTTGAAGTGGCCGAGCAGGCCGAACTCGCGAAGGAACGCGAGGCACGCCGCCGCGTCGGAGTCGTACTGGTGCACGCTCGGCTCGCGCGGCTTGGGCTCGATGTAGAACTGCCCCTTGAAGCCGATCGACTTCTTGTACTCGACCGCCATATGCAGCAGGTGCGCGAGATGCTCGCGCTCGCGCTTCATGTCGGTGTTGAGGAGCGTCGTGTAGCCCTCGCGGCCGCCCCAGAAGACGTAGCCCTCGCCGCCGAGGCGGTGGGTCACTTCCATCGCCTTCTTGACCTGCGCGGCGGCGTGCGCGAAGACCTCGATGCGCGGGCTCGTCGCGGCGCCCGACACGTAGCGCGGATGCGCGAACAGGCACGCGGTGCCCCAGAGGAGCTTCTTGCCGCTCGCGCGCTGGAGCACCTCGAAGTGCTCGACGACCTTGTCGAGGTCCGCGTTCGACTCGGCGAGCGTCGCGCGCTCGGGCGCGATGTCGCGGTCATGGAAGCAGTAGAAGTCGATGCGGCACTTGCGGAGGAACTCGAAGAACGCGTCCGCGCGGCGCTTGCAGTTGTCGATCGAGTCGCTGCCGTCGTCCCACGGCATCTTGGCGGTGGCGGAGCCGAACGGATCGGCGAGGCCGTTGCGCATCGTGTGCCAGTAGCACGAGGCGAAGCGCATCTGGTCGCGCATCGACTTGCCCTCGACCATCTCGTCGGGGCGGTAGTGGCGGAAGCCGAGCAGCTCCTTCGAAGTGCGCTCGACGAACGGGACGGTATCGATGCCGGGGAACGCTTCCTGTGACATGCGCGGAGAGTAGCGATTCCGCGCGGGCTTGACGCACGCGGCAAAAACAGCAGCGCCGCCCGAAACAGGCGGCGCCGCTGCGCTAGGTCTGGTGGATGGCGGCGCGCGCTCAGGCGACGCGGCGCTTCATGGCCGTGCGCGAAGTCCAGCGCGCGTTGCGCTCGCTGCCGCACTCGACGAGCTTCTCGAGAAGGTCGCGCGGCGAGGTCGCCGAGAGGTCCGCGCCGATCTCCTCATCGAGGCCGGGCGCGCGGTTGAAGATGCCGCCGCCGACGACGATCTGCATGTCGGGGTGGCCGCCGTTCTCGCGGATGTTGTCGATGAGCTCGCGGATCGACGGCGCGTCCTTGGCGCTCGACGCGAAGAGGAGGAGGATGTCCGGCTCGCGCTGGCTGAGTTCCTCGCGGATCTCGTCGTTCGCCACGCCGCCGCCGGCGAAGGTCACTTCGTAGCCGTCGGCCTCGAGAAGGTCGGCGACCATCTGGCCGGCGAGCTCCTCGGTCTCGTTCGGGCCGCAGAACATGGCGATGCGCTTGTTGCGCTCGGGCGCCATCGCGTAGTTCGCCTGCGCCTGGTCGACCAGCATGCGGAGCATGCGCGTCGAGTAGTGGTGCGAGAGCGTCGTGATCTGGTCCTTGCGGTACATCGCCGAGATCTGCTCGAGCAGCGGCCAGTAGAGGTCCTTGGAGACGGTCTCGGGGGTCACGCCCGCCGCGAAGACCGCATCGACAAGGGTGCGCGCCGCGCGACGCTCGCCGCTGACAAGGTGCGAGAAGAGCTGCTCGGAGACGCGTTCGATGTTCGGGATAGAGGTCATGGTCGTTTCGATTCTCTGACGCGCGGGCACATCCACCTGCCATGCGCTGATCTTGAGCCTGCGTCGGGATCCTCCAGACGCTTGCCGCTGCACGGTGCTGCGGCGAGCACTGTTTCGGCGCTACAGGGAACTATTCGCAACAACTGATTGCCTGAGTTGATAACCCTCTCACGGAGGGGCGGAGCGAAGCCGATAATGGAACACGCTCGCGTCGGACCCCGTCAGGGGCGTCCACGCAAGCCTCGCTCGCAGAAGGACCTCAATCATGACTCGTCGAATCATCGCGCCTCTCGTTCTGCTCGCTCTCACTGTTGCGTCGTTCGGCGAGCGCGCCCACGCGCGCGAGGACGAAGTGACGCCCGCCAAGGTCGAGCGTCACGTCGACATCCCGAAGGCCGCCGAGAAGGACTTCGCCGAGCGCGTCGTCGCGGAGATCACCGATGGCTCGCTCGAGCTCGTGGTCGATCCGACGATCGATGCACCGACGGTCGACGTCGAGTTCACCGTCGATGGCGCCGACGACAAGGACGTCAAGCGTCGTGCCGAAGTCGTGCGCTTGTTCGCCGAGCGCAGCTCGGACCAGAGCGTCGTCGTGCAGGTCGTGTATCCCGGCAAGGCGATGCCGCGCGACAGCGCGAAGGTCAAGATCACCGTGCCCAAGTGCGGCGACTCGAGCCTTCGCAGCACCAAGGGCGCGATCACCGCGATCAAGACCGCAGGCAAGCTGCGCGTGAAGAGCAAGGAAGGCGCGATCAAGATCGATCGCAACGACGGCAGCGTCGAGGTCAACGGCGGCAAGGGCGCCATCGATGTTGTCGGCGCAAACGCCGAAGTCCGCGTGAGCGGCGGCGCCGGCAAGGTCACGGTCACGATGGCCGACGCGAACGACCTTCCGTTCGAGGTCGAGGCGAAGGGTGGCGCGATCCGCGTGGAGGTCGGCGCCGCGTTCGACGGCGTCGTGAAGATGCACACCACCAGCGGCGAGATCGAGTTCACCGACGGCAGCAAGAGCGCGCGCATGCCGACGTCGACGGAGCACTCGAAGACCGTCGAGATCGGCGCAGCGGGCGGTCACTCGGAGATCCGAACCACAACCGGTGCGATCGAACTCGTGGTCCGCAGCAAGTAACGCGCGGCCGCGATCCGAACACCGACCGCAGGCGAAACCAACCACCAAGCAAACAACGGGCGGATCATCTCGCGATGATCCGCCCGCGTTGTTTGGTGCGCGGTGTGAAGCTGGCCCGTGGACTCAGCTGATCTTGTCGGTGTCGACGGTGAAGGCGAACACGTCGCCCGCATCGAAGCAGGAGCTGAAGAAGACCGTCATCCGGCTGAAGAGGTCGCCCTGCGCAACCGTGCCGGCGATGTTCACGGCGTTGTCGAACTTGATGTTCGCGGTCCAGATGCCGACCATGCCGCCTGCGACCGGGACCGGATTGGCGCCGGCGAGCGAGCCGACCGTGCCCGTATTCGGATTGGTGAGGTCGTAGCCGCACTGCGAGTTCGGCGTGCCAAACGAGACGGACTTGATGGCGCAGGTCGGAGCGGTCGCGACGATCTTGACCGCGGTCTGCGTGGCGCTGAGGACGGTCATGGTGATCTGGTAGTCGGGACCCACGGCGGTGCAGGTGGTGGCGCTGGTCACGACCAACGCGGGGTACTGGAGCACGCCGCTGCAGCGCTGCACGGTGAGGTAGCTGGTGGCATTGGTCGCCGGGGTCGCGTTCTGGTTCACGACCGACACGATGCGCGGCGTACCCGCAGCGATGGTGAAGCCGCCGTAGACCTGGGCGTGCGAGGTGGCCGTGGAGGCGAGGGAGGCGAGAGCGGCGACGGCGAGAGCGATGATCGAGCGCATGGCAGTGTTTCCTGTGTTGAGAGGAGTGATTGGTTTCGAGGAGCGAGACGTGCTCCTCACAAGCACTCCGCGCGGGCCGGGCGCGTCTCTCAGCACATTGGAAAAATCGTCAGATCACCCTCAGCGCGGCTGCGGGTCGTCGGCGATCGACTGATCAGCGTCGGCGACGGCGGCAGGCCGGATGACCTGCGAGATCACCACGCCACCGAGCATCAGGGCGGCGCCAGCGTACTTCTGCAGGTCGGGCCGCTCGCCGAGGAAGGCGATGCCGCTGGCCATGCCGAACACGCTTTCGAGCGAAAGGATCAAGGCTGTGTGCGTCGGCGGCGCCTTGGCCTGCGCGATGACCTGCAGCGTGAACGCCACCGCGACCGGCAGCACCGCGCCGTAGAGCAGCGCCCACTTTGCGCCTTCGACGCCCTCGGCGGTGATCTCGCCGCGCGTGGCCGCGATCAGCAGCGCGCCGACGCCCGTCATCCCGAGTTGGATCAGCGAGAGCCGGATCGGCTCCGCGTCGCGCGAGTAGCGCCCGACGACCGTGACATGCACCGCCCACACGACCGCACAGAGCAGGACCCACGGGTCGCCCGCGTTCACGGTGAATCCCGGCTCGATGCCCATCAGCGCGAGCCCGACGCCCGCGAGCGCGACGCCGACCCACACGGGCCAGCCGACCTTGTGCTTCGAGAGGAGCCCGAGGAACGGCACGAACACGACGTACAGACTCGTGATGAACGCGCCGTTCGACGCGGTCGTGAAGCCGAGCCCGTATTGCTGCGCGTTGGCGGCGATGAGCATCACCGTGCCCGCGATGAGTCCGCCGCGCAGCGTCGCGCGGCGCGAGGTCGCGCGATCGACATGCTTCGGCCACGGCGCAAACCGCAACAGCGGCAGCAGCAAGAGCGTGCCCATCGTGAACCGCACGCCCGTGAACGCGAACGCGCCGAGGTGCTTGCTCCCGAGGTTCTGCGCGACGAAGCCCGTGCCCCAGATCAGCGCGGCCGCGAGCAGCAGCAGATCCGCGCCGAGCGTGGTGAGCCCGCGCCCGCGCGCGTGCGCGGGCGCATTAGGCGACGAGCCAGACGCCGCATCAGATGATGTGCCCGTCCCGCTCAGTGGATGTACGCCTTCGCGGGAACGAGCGTCTTCTTGCTCATGCCCGGGCCTTGCCACGACACGCGCAGCAGATCCTGCCCCGCGGCCTCGAGCATGCGGATCTCGATCGGGTGCAGTCCCTTCTCGAGCGCGATCGCGGCGGACTTCTCCGTCGCGCTGTGCAGGCCGTCGTTGTCGACCACGGTGTTGCCGTGGAGCTTGAGCACCGAGCCGTCGTCCGAATCGACGAAGAACCGATACAGCCCCGTCTCAGGCACCTCGATGAAGCCGTTGAACACGAGGCCGAAGAACTCCTCGCGCGGCTTGACCGACTCGCTCGGCATGGGCGCGACGCCTTCCTTGACCATCTTCGCGGCGTCGATCTCCGAGCACTTCTTGATCGACTCGGGCACCTCGTACGCGCGGAACGCGAGACCCGGATCGGCCTTGAACGTCTGCACCGCGGTGAGCGGCTTCATCGCCTCGAACGCGCGCGCGACGGTGCGCGTGACCGGCTTGTCGCCGAGGAATCCGCGCGCCTTGACGGTCGCGCTCGCGCTGAGCGCGAACGCCTTGCCCGCCGCGGCGCTCTTCGCCGTCGGCTCGCTGCCGTCGGTCGTGTAGTGGTAGACGACCTTCGTGTCCGCGGGCTGCGCGACCTCGACCTGCATCGAGCCGTAGAACTTGTCGTCGCCCGCGCTGATCACCGGCGCGGTCGCGATCGCGAGCGGCTCGGCGAGATCGACCGCGACCACGGTGCACACCGCGTCGATCGGCTTGCTGGGAAGGCTGAACACGGTCACATCGTCGTGCTGCTCGCTCGGCCACATGTTGCGCGTCTTCTGCCCGAGGATCTGCACGGCCATCGGCTTGCTCAAGAGGCCCGAGAGCGCGAGCTTTCCGTCCGTCGGCCAGTCGAACACGTGCAGGTACAGGCGGTCGTGGCCGTCGGCCATCTTCGCGCGCGTCACGCGGCCCCACGGCGGCGCCTCGGGAAACGGATTCGCCTGCGTCCCGTAGATCGCGATCGAGTTGGTCTTCATCCACGCGCCCATCGCCTCGAGGCGCTCGACGCTCGGCGCGGGAATCTCGCCCTCGCCCGTCGGCCCGACATTGAGCAGGAAGTTGCCGCCCTTCGACGCGATGTCGACGAGCTTGCGGACGAGATCCTCCGCGGACTTCCAGTTGTTGTCGTGCTTCTTGTAGCCCCACGTGTCGTTCATCGTCATGCAGGTCTCCCAGTCGACGCCGGCGGGGAGGCCGGTCGCGGGGATCTGCTGCTCGGGCGTGCCGTAGTCGCCGCGGTAGTCGCCCTCGCGCGTGATGCCTTCCATACCCGAGCGGCCGGTGTCGACGCGGTTGTTGACGAGCACGTCGGGCTGCAGGCTGCGCACGTAGTCGTAGAGCTTCATGCCCTTCTCGTGCGTCCAGGTGCCTTCCCACTCGCCGTCGAACCACACGATGCCGATCTTGCCGTAGCGGCCGCTGAGGAGCTCCTTGAGCTGGCCCTTCATGTACTCCTCGTAGCGCTCGTAGCTCGCGCCGTCGGTCGGGCGCTTGTCCCACGCGCGGCGCGGCAGGTAGTCGGGATGGTGCCAGTCCATGATGGAGTGGTAGAAGCACAGCCGGATGCCCGCCTCGGTGCACGCGTCGGCGAGTTCCTTGAGCGGATCGCGGGGCGCGAACGGCGAGCCGCCGACATCCCACTCGGTGAGCGCCGAGTCCCACAGGCCAAAGCCGTCGTGGTGCTTCGAGGTGATCACGATGTACTTCATGCCCGCGTTCTTCGCGATGGCGACCCAGCGCTTGGCGTCGAACTTGACGGGGTTGAACTGCTTCTGCAGCGCCTCGTAGTCCTCGGGCTTGATGCCTGCGTTCGTGAGCAGCCACTCGCCGACGCCGTTCACGCGCTTGCCTTGCCACTCGCCGCCCGCGGTCGAGTACGCGCCCCAGTGGATGAACATGCCGAGCTTCGCGTCGCGGAACCACTGCATGCGCGCGTCGTGCTGCGCGGGCGTCTCGTTGACGAGGTTCACGCCGCCGTAGCGCGGGAGTTCCTGCTGAGGCGCGGCGAGCGAGAGGACGGTGACAAGTGCTGCGGCTTGAAGCATGGGCGAAATGGTACTGTCCCGCGCATGTCGACCGCGAAGGACCTGATCAAGACCAAGCGCCGCATCTTCGTCACCGCCGACACGCACTTCGGCCACGACGACGCGCTCAGGATCTTCGCGCGGCCGTTCGCGACGGCGGACGCCATGGACGACGCGCTCATCGCGGGCATCAACGAGGTCGTCGGCGCGAAGGACATCCTCGTGCACATCGGCGACTTCACCGGTCCGCGCGAGTGGAGCGCCGTGGAGTTCCGCCGCGTGGCCGCGCTGCGCGACCGCATCGCGTGCAAGCGCATCGTGCTGGTGCGCGGCAACCACGATCCCGCGGGCGAGAAGCGCTTCGACGGGCTCTTCGAAGCGGTCGAGGACATCGTCTCCGCGCGCGGCATCGCGGGTGTCGACGAGCGCATCGTGATGTTCCACTATCCGATCGACCAGTGGCAGGGGCGGCCGAACGGCGGCTTTCACCTGCACGGGCACGTGCACGGCCACGGGGCGACGCTCGCGCGGCGGTGCGATGTCGGCGTCGATGTCGCGGCAAGCCAGCTCCGCCCGCGCGCGCTCGACGAGCTGATCGCGCAGCTCCGCAAGGACAAGCCGACTGGTTTCGTGCGCGTGAAGTGAGGCCGCGGTGGCGCGAAGCCGCCGCAGGCGGTTAAGGCTTCGGCGCCGGCCCTTCGGCCGCACGCTGCTGCGAGGTGACCTCGGGAACCGTCGGTCCACGGCTGACCGCGCGTCCGAGTCGCCGCGCGAGCTCGTCCACGCGGCGGCTCGATGCGCGCACGAGCGAGCTCTCCGCGCTCAAGGTCGATGACAGCAGCGCGTCCGACGACGCGATCAGCGGCTCCGCGTCGGCAACGCGGCCCTGCATGTAGAGCGCCTCGCCCAGCGCGCTGCGCGTGGCCGCGATCCAGCGGTGACCAGGTGGAAGCACCGCAGTCTGCGCTGCAAGCAGCTCGTGTGCGAGCAGCTCGGCGTCGTGCGCGCGGCCGAGCGTGAGCAGCGCGTCGATCTTGCCCGTGCGCGCGGCGTTGCTGGTCGCGACGTGGCTGACCGATTTCGGCGGCGAGCGGTCGAGCGCCTCGTTGAAGTCGAGCACGGCGGTGTCGGCGTTGCCGAGCGCGAGCTGGGTCAGTCCCTGCTCGAGCGCGAGCTTTGCCTGCAGCGACGCGAGCTCGAGCAAGTCAAAGTGCGCGCTCTCGGCATTGAGCTCGAGCAGGCGCATGCGGTCCTCGACCCCACGCAGCACGCTGCTGGAACGCGCCGGGTCGCCCGCCTCTCGCTCGACCGCGGCAAGCAACAGTTCGCCGCGCATGCTGGTGAAGAGCGGATCGACACGCCCGAGTCCGTCGGCGATCTCCACGCATCGCCGCGCCTCGCGCTCGGCTTGCTCGAAGTCGCGCAGGCTCAGGAACGCGCGCCCGAGGTGCAGCCGAAGATCGGCCTCGAGCTGATGGTCGAGCGCGAGCTGCGCGCCACGATTGGAGATCTGCTCGAGGCGCGTCTTGAGGTCCATGCGGCGTGTGCCGGGTGCGCCTTCGGAGTTCTCGTCGCGCAGCAGGCCGACGAGCAGCTCGAGCATGTCGACGGCCTCGGCCTGCGCATCGGCGCGCGCCCTGATGGCGGCGAACGACTCGCCGCGCGCCGCGTCTGCTTCATTGCTGCGGATGAGCGCGTAGGTGCCGGCGCTGGCGAGCAGCGCGGCGACGACCGTCGTGACGGCGATGGACTTCGCGTGACGACGCGTGAACTTCCGGATGCGGTAGACCGGGCCGCGCGACCGCGCGCGGATCGGCTGCTGGTGCAGCGTGCGCACGAGATCCGCGCTGAGCTCGATCGCGGACGGATATCGCTCGGCGGGCTCCTTCTCGAGCGCCTTCGAGATGATGTCGTCGAGGTCGCCGTGCAGCGCGCGCCGCAGGCCGTCGACCGTCGTGCCGCGCTCCTCCGCGATCGCCTTCGCGCGCTCGTAGGGAATGCCTTCGAGCATCTGGCTTGCGTTGACGGGCTCGGCGTACATCACGGTCTGCGTGAGCAGCGCGCCGCGAAGTCCGCGCAGGTCGAGCGGAAGCGCGCCGCCGAGGAGTTCCGCAAGCACGACGCCGAGCGAGTAGACGTCGGAACGCGCGTCGAGCCCCTCGGCGACTCCGAGGATCTGCTCGGGACTCGCGTAGGTCGCGGTGCCCACGAGGTGCCCGACGTGCGTCAGCTCGGGCATGTTCGGATCGTGGTCGTCGAGCGCCTTGGCGATGCCGAAGTCGATGACCTTCGGTGTCGGCATGCCGCTCGTCGACACCACGATGTTGGTCGGCTTGAGGTCGCGATGCACGATGCCGCGCTTGTGTGCGTGCTGCACGCCGTCGCACACCGCGATGAACATCTTGATGCGCTCGGTGACGGTGAGCTTCTCGCGGTTGCTGAACGCGATGATGCCTGGGCCGTCGATGTACTCCATCGCGAAGTACGGGCGGCCGCTTTCGGTGACGCCGGAGCCGTACACGCGCGCGACGTTGGGGTGGTCCATCAGTGCGAGCGCCTGCTGCTCGGCCTGAAAGCGCGCGACCACGCGCATGCTGTCGATGCCGGGCTTGAGCACCTTGAGCGCGACGAGACGGCGAACGGGCGCCGACTGCTCCGCGAGATAGACGTAGCCGAACCCACCCTCGCCGAGCAGCGCGCGAATGCGATAGCTGCCGATGGATTCGGGATGTGCGACGGCAGCGTCGCGCGGCGCAGGGGAATGGTCGTTTGAAGACTCAGCCATAACTCGCGTGGGGCCGTGGAGACATCGTCCGAATTCCCGGCGCACTCAAGCCAAACCCAAACGGTGCCAGGCACCAACCTGGCACCAACCTGGCACCAACCACGCGAACCAGTCACGCGCCAGGCAGCGCGCGCGGGTCCAGCGTACCGCCGTCTCAATCGCCCCTGCGGACCATCGACACGGTGCCAGGCACCAACCGTGCGAACGCGGTTGGTGTGTGGATGGTGCCAGGTTGGTGCCAGGCACCAAAAAGCAGCGCGGCCCGGGGACCGGGCCGCGCTGCTTTTTGAACTTTGGGATTCAAACCTCTCGCCAGAACTCACGCGTGGATCGCGCGACCCTCCGTCGCCAGCGCCGCCTCGTGCAGCGCCTCGTGCATCGTCGGGTGCGCGTGCACCGTCGAGATCACGTCCTCGATCGTCGCCTCGACGCGGCGGGCAAGGCCCATCTCGCCGATGAGCTCGCTCGCGTCCTCGCCGATGATGTGCGCGCCGAGGATCTCGCCGTACGGCTCGCTCACGATGATCTTCACGAGGCCTTCGGTCGCGCCGACCGCGATCGCCTTGCCGTGGCCCTTGAAGGAGTACTTGCCGACCTTGTACTTGAGGCCCTTCTCCTTCGCCTGCTTCTCGGTCATGCCGACCGACGCGATCTGCGGGTTGCAGTACGTGCAGCCGGGGATCGACGCGTAGTCGACGCCGAGCGTGTGATGGCCCTTGAAGCGCTCGACGCACGCGACGGCTTCCTCGCTCGCGATGTGCGCGAGCCACGGCGGTCCGATGCAGTCGCCGATCGCGTAGATGCCGGGCACCGAGGTCTGGTACGTCGGCTCCTTCTTGTCCTTGTAGTCGGTCCAGATGTGGTTCTTCTCGATCTTGAGGCCGAGCTTCTCGTCGAAGAGGCCCTCGTAGCGCGCCTTCACGCCGATGGCGACGATCACGCACTCGGCCTCGACGGTCTCGGTCTTCGTCTTGTCGGCGGCCTGCGCGAGGGTGACCTTCGCGCCCGTCGCGGTCTTGTCGATCGCGGTCGTCATCGTGCCGACCTTGAACTCCATGCCCTGCTTGGTGAACGCGCGCAGCGCGGCGGCCGAGATGTCCTCGTCCTCGTTCGGCAGGATCCGGTCGAGCATCTCGACGACGGTGACCTTCGTGCCGAACGCGTTGAAGAAGTACGCGAACTCCATGCCGATCGCGCCCGAGCCGATGATCACGATCGACTTCGGCTGCTTCGGGATCGCGAGCGCGTCGTAGCTCGAGAGGATCGTCTTGCCGTCGCACTTGGCGAACGGCAGCTCGTTCGGCGCGGCGCCGGTCGAGATCATGATCTTGTCGGCGGTGATCTCGGAGATCTTCTCGCCGCCGGTGCCGTGGTAGTAGTCGGCGTCGGCCTTGGTGACCTGCACGCGGCACGGACCCGACGCGGTCTTGCCGCTCAGGATCTTCGCGTGGCCCTCGACGTGGTCGATCTTGTTCTTCTTGAACAGGAACGCGATGCCGTTGTTGAGCGTGCCGGTGATCGAGCGCGAGCGGCCGATGACCTTCGCCCAGTCGACCTTGACCGCGTCGGGAGCGAACTCAAAGCCCCAGTCCTTGCCGTGGCGGATCGCCTCCATGTAGAGCTCCGCGTTGTGGAGGAGCGCCTTGGTCGGGATGCAGCCCCAGTTGAGGCACACGCCACCGAGCTTGCCGCGCTCGATGCAGCAGACCTTCATGCCCATTTGTGCCGCGCGGATCGCGCCGACATAGCCGCCGGGGCCGCTGCCGATGACGAGGAGGTCGTAGTGCTTGGTCTCTGCCATGTTTGGGTCCTCAGGCTCGCTGTGGAGTGCTTCGCGTCGCGAAGCGGGGGTTCGAAGATTCCGTTCGTGCGGAAGGGGTCGAGAGAATAGCGGCGATCCGACACGCCGATTCATGGTGCGGCTTATCTCTGCGGCCGCGTAGGTCGATCCACCGACGCCCCCAAAGGGCACCCAAAGCGAACGAGGAGCCGACCGCTCATGAAATCGAAGGATCCAGGTTCAGGCCAGGCTGCTGCCGCAGGGCTGCAGCCCAACTCCACATCTCAACCCCAGTCGCCATCTGCGGCCTGGAGGCAGATGCTGATCGGGCCTGAGCAGATCGAGAAGTTGATCGACCGCCTGTCGACCACGCTGACCGAGCAGTCGCAAACCGTCCGAGAACTGGAACTCGCGCGGGCGGAGCTTGATGCTCGTCAACACGAGCTTGAGCTCGCCCGCGCAAAGGCTGAACGCGCGACCGAGACGCTGTCGACCTTTCTGAAAGCGCTCGGTCACGACCTGCGCGCGCCGTTTGTCTCGATCGATGCCTCGATGCAGATGCTCGACATGGACCTTCATGCCGAGGACATCCCGTCCTCGCTGGAGCGGCTCGGCGAGATCCGCCGCACCTCGAGCCACGGCCTCGCGCTGATCGACGACCTGTTCGAGCTGATCCGCTCCGACGCGGGCCAGTGGCGCGTCGAGCCGCAGCCGGTGCGCATCTGCGAGATCGTCGCCGATGCCCGCGCGGTGGTCGCGCCCAAGGCGCACATGAAGCGCATCCCCCTCGAGACCCGCTGGGTCGGCGAGCAGACGGACCCCAAGCAGCTCGTCGAGACCGACCTGGTGCGCATCCGCCAGGCGCTGGTCAACCTGCTCGTCAACGCGATCAAGTTCTCCGAGCGCGGACCGCTGATCATCGAGGTCGAGCGGATCGGCGAACACACCCTCGCGTTCCGCGTGCTCGACAACGGGCCGGGCATCGATCCCGATGCGATGCAGTCGATCTTCGAGCCGTTCACCCAGTCCAAGCGCACTGCGCGCAACGCCAAGGATGGCGCTGGCCTCGGTCTCGCGATCGTGCGCCGCTGCGCGCGCCTGCTTGGCGGCGATGTCAGCGTCGTCAACCGCAATGGCGGTGGCGCGGCGTTCACGCTGGAGATCTGCGCGCCGGTGGTCGCGGAGGAAGTTGCTGAGGACGTCGTCGAGGAAGTCGCTGAGGAAGTCGCCGAGGAAGTCGTCGCGGAATGGACGCAAGAAATCGCGGCCGACGACGCGGTTTCCACTCCGCAAGTCCCCGAGCCCTCCTCTGAAGCCTCGCCTGAAACACGCCCCGAGCCGTCGCGCGCACCGCGTTCGCCGTCGAGCTTCATGCCGATGGGCGCTTCGATTCTGCCGCCGCCGACGCCGGTGCAGGGTGTCCTGCCGTTCTCGGTGACCGACGACGATTTCGGTGCGCTCTACCGCGCGCCGCGCGAGGAGCGTGCGATCCGCACCGAGCCGACCGCCGAGGCCGTCGTCGTCCAGCCGCAGCCCGAGCCCGTCGCGTCGCCCGCACCCACGCCAACTCCGAGCATGCCGGCCGCGCCGCGTCGCAATGTCCACGCGCGCAAGCTGCACGCGCTGATCGTCGATCGCTCCGCCGACGCCGCGGCGCAGCTCTCGCAGTTGCTCCATGACTGCGGCCTCGAGGTCGCGACCGCGTCGTCGCTTGCCGAAGCGCGCGGCCTGATCTCGCAGCAGCGCCCCGACCTGATCGTCAGCGAGCGCAAGCTCCCCGACGGATCGGGCGTCGAGTTCCACGACATCGCGCCAGGCACGCGCCTCGTGCTCGCGAGCGTGAACCCCGATCCCAACGATCTCCCCGCGGGCACGCGCGTGATCGCCAAGCCCTACACGGTCTACGCCGTGCAGGAAATGGTGCGCGTCTCGCTCAACCGCGCGGTCAAGTTCCCGTCGTTCGCGGCGGACCCTGCTAGGATCCGCCCTCGCTCTTGAGCAGACGATTTCGGGTGTCGCTCACCCCGGTCCATCGCGACCACCGTCGGCGAGAGCGCTGTGATGGTGACCAGCATGCGCATCGCGATCGTCAGCGACATCCACGCCAACCTGGCCGCGTTCGAGGCGGTCATCGCCCACGCGAAGTCGGTCGGCTACGACTCGATGATCTGCCTCGGCGATGTGGTCGGCTACGGACCCGATCCGCTCGAGTGCGTCGACCTGGTGCGCTCGACCTGCGAGTGGTCGCTGCTCGGCAACCATGACTTCGCCGCGCTCTACGAGCCGACGAACTTCAACCCCGTCGCGCGCAACGCGGCGTTCTGGACGCGCGCGCAGGTCTTCGCCAACAAGCCCGACGAGATCGAGAAGGCCGTCGCGCTGCTCGACAAGCGTCGCGCCGCCGGCGAGATCACCGCCGCCGACTTCGAGCAGCGCGCCAGGCTGCTCCGCGACCCCAAGTCGCGCGTCGACTTCCTCTTCAGCATCTCGCCGCGGCATGTGATGCTCGACCGCTACATCTGCGTGCACGGCTCGCCCACGCGGCCCGTGAACGAGTACCTCTTCCCGACCGACGCCGAGCAGAACGTGCACCGCATCGAGCGCAGCTTCCGCATGCTCACGATGAACTCCGCAGGCGGCACGCCGCGCCGCGTGAGCGCGCTGGTCGGGCATACGCATGTGCCGGGGTTCTTCCTCGAGGACCGCGATCTCGACGAGGGGCCGGCGTCTTCTTCAGGCTCCCGTTCGCGCGTCGAGGCGAACATCGAATGGGTCGGCCTGCCGCCCGACGTCGACTCGTGGACTCCCGGCGAGGACGAGATGCCGCGCGGCATGCGCTTCATCCTCAACCCGGGTTCCGTCGGCCAGCCGCGCGACCGTGATTCCCGCGCGAGCTACGCGATCCTCGAGACGGGCGCTGGAAACGGCGCCGGCGCGGACGCCTCCCACGACCGGTTCACCTTCCACCGCGTCGAGTACGACATCGCCCGCACGCAGAAGAAGCTCCACGACCTGCGCGCCGCGGGTGCGGACCTCGATCCGTGGCTGGCTGAGCGCCTTGAACTGGGGCAGTGAGTCGGTTTTGAGGACTCGGATTTGAGGACTCGGATTTGAGGACTCGGTTGAGCAGGGCCGACGGAGCGCCGAATGCGGCGCAATCGCATCCAACGGTGCGCGCAACGCCGAAAGTCGGCTGCTGCTGTACGCTTCGCAGTCCTGAGTTCAACCCCGCAGTCTCAAACTCGCAGTCCTAAACCTGTAGTTCTCCATACTGGTCGCAACACCTCGGCACCCAGCCGAGGCATCCGGTCCTTCAAGCATGTCTCCAACCCTGAAGAAGTTTCTCATCACGAGCGGTCTCGTCGCCGCCGTCGTCGCCTTTGGTCTGATCGTGGCCCGCGGCTCGGGCACGAAGCCGCAGGATGCGTCGACCGGCACGGCCGCGCCGACCGCTGCTGCACCCGCCGAGACCGGGTCCAAGCCCGAGTCCACGACCGGGTCCACGCCATCGCCCGAGTCCACGCCCGCCGCCGCACCCGCTGCGCCGAGCATGGGCGCCGCCGCGCTCACCGCGCGCGTCCCGCAAGGCATGTCCGCCGAGACCGCGCCCGCGCCGATCGGCTCGCTCGATCCTGCGAAGGCGCCGTTCGAGATTCGCTTCAGCCCCATCGGTGGCGGCGTGAGCGAGATCCTCTTCTCCGACTTCTGGACCACCGTCGATGCCGCGCGCGAAGCCAAGGCCGCCCGCGCCAGCGGCGACGCGACGAAGATGCCGGGCGACAACAAGCGCTACATCCTCGCCGCAACGCGCAAACTGCAGGGCTACGACGTTCCTGCGCTCGCCGCGCACCGCATCGAGGTCGATGGCGCGATGGTCGGCCTGTTCAACGCGTGGGCGTCCGATGCGGCGCACCCTGGCGTGTTCACCACCGAGATCGTGACCGCCGAAGGCGCGCCCGTCCTCCGCATCGTCCGCTCGTACACGCAGGTCGGCAGCGACGCGTCCAACAAGTACCTGCTCGGCGTCAACCACGCGATCACGAGCCTCGACGGCAAGGCGCACACCGTGCGTCTCCTCCAGTACGGCCCGGGCGACCTCGCGCATGATCCCGCGTCGGCCATCGATTCGCGGCGCTTCCACTTCGGCTACCTCTATCCCGCGCAGCGCGATCCGACGCAGCGCTTCGTGACCGCCAACGGCCAGATGTTCGACCGCTCCAAGACGGTCGGCGAGATCAACGCCGACCGCGTGACGATGTGGCCGAACCACGACGCGGCCGAAGGCAAGTTCCAGCTCTCGTGGTACGGCTCGACCGACCGCTACTTCGCGCTCGCGGTGCACGCGCCGTTCGGCCCGCTGGGCTCGGATTCGCGCGCGCTTTCCGCGGTTTCCGAGGTGCACGGCATCACCAACAGCAAGGATGCCGGCGTCCTTCCGCCGCACGACGCGGTGTTCACCGAGATGATCAGCCCGGCGGCGACCGTCGACGCGGGCGCAACCACCACGCTCGCGATGGGCGTCTACGCGGGTCCGCTCGATCCGACGATCCTCGAGGGCATCGAGCCGTACTCGTCGCTCAACATGGGCGACATCATCGTCTACGCGATGGGCGGCTGCTGCTCGTGGTGCACCTTCGCGTGGCTCGCCAACGCGCTGCTGTGGTTCCTGTCGTTCATCCACAACTACCTCGTGTTCGACTGGGGCTTCGCGATCATCGGCCTCGTGGTCGTCGTGCGCCTTGTCCTGCACCCGATCCAGAAGAAGTCGCAGATCTCGATGCAGCGCTTCTCGCGCGCGATGGCCGCGATGAAGCCCGAGCTCGACCAGCTGCAGAAGAAGTTCAAGGACGATCCGCAGCGCATGCAGGCCGAGCAGATGCGCATGTTCAAGGAGCGCGGCGTGAGCCCCGCGGGTTGCGTCGGCGGCATGCTGCCGACCTTCGCGCAGATGCCGATCTGGATGGCGCTGTACGCGGTGCTCTACTTCGCGTTCCCGCTGCGCCAGCAGGCGCCGTTCTTCGGCGTGTTCCAGAACTTCGGCAACTGGAGCTTCCTCGCCGACCTCTCGTCGCCCGACCACTTCATCGCGTTCGCGAATCCGATTCCGATCGGCATCCCCGGCGTCTACACGCTCTTCTCGCTCGCGTCGATCAACCTGCTGCCCGTGCTCATGGGCATCGTGTTCTTCATCCAGCAGAAGTACACCGCGCCGCCGGTCACGGCGAGCACCAGCGAGGACCAGATCGCGCAGCAGAAGATGATGAAGTGGATGATGGTGCTGATGTTCCCGCTCATGACCTACACGGTTCCGAGCGGACTCACGCTGTACATCCTGACTTCGACGTGCATCGGCATCATCGAAGGCCGCATCATCAAGAAGCAGGTCGACGCGATGGACCTCAGCGCCAAGCCCGCCGCGGGCAAGCAGCAGAGCGGCTTCCTCGGCCGTCTGTACGAGCAGGCGCTCGAGCGCGCGCAGCAGCGCCAGCAGCAGGGCACGAAGAAGAAGCCCAAGGGCCGCTGAGCGGCCGGCATGGTGGGCGTGACGCACAACGAACTCGCGCGCGACACGATCGTGGCCACGGCATCGCCGCCGGGCCGCGGGGTGCGCGCGCTTGTTCGTCTTTCGGGGCCAGGTGCGCGCGCGGCCGCCGAGCGCGTGCTCGGCGCGGTGCCTGCGCGCCGCGGCGTGACGCGCGCGCGTGCGCGGATCGCGACCGGTGACGGCGCGTGCTCGAGCGTGCCCGTGCTCGCGATGTGGATGGAGTCGGGCGCGAGCTTTACCGGTGAGGATTCGCTCGAGGTCTCGTGCGTCGGCGCGCCCGCGGTGGTCGAGTGCGTCGCGACGGCGCTGATCGACGGCTCGCGCGCGGGCGGCTTTGGCGCGCGGCTCGCGCGCGCTGGTGAGTTCGCGTTCCGCGCGCATCTCGCGGGGCGCATCTCGGTCGACGAGGCCGAGGCGATTGCCGCGCGCATCGCGGCGACGAGCGACGCGGAGATCGCGGCGTCGGACGAGATCGCGCACGGCGTGTTCGGCGCGCGCGCGGCGGAACTGCTCGCGCGCACGGCCGAGGCGCTCGCGCTGGTCGAGGCGGGGATCGACTTCACCGATCAGGACGATGTGGTCGCGATCGCCGCCGATGAGCTCGCGCGGCGCGCGGGCGCGATCGCGGCGGCGTGCGAGTCGCTGCGCGGCGGGCAGCAGTCGGCGCGCGCGAACGCGGTGGCGCTGGTGGTGCTCGCGGGCGCGCCGAATGCGGGCAAGAGCACGCTGTTCAACGCGCTGCTCGGCCGCGCGCGCAGCGTGGCGAGCGACCTCGCGGGCACGACGCGCGACGCGATCGTCGAGCGCATCGCGCTGGGTGCCGGGCTTGAAGTCGACCTCGCGGACCTCGCAGGTCTCGACGGCGTCGATGGCGCAGGCCCGATCGAACGCGCCATGCAGCGCCGCGCGCAGGAGATGCTCGCGGCCGCGGACATCGTGGTGCGCTGCACGCCGCCCGGCGGCGCGCGCGTGGAGCTTGCGACCGCGGCCGACCTGATCGATGTCGCGACGATGGCGGATCTCGCGCCGGTCGCGGATGAGCTCGCTGGGCTGAGCTCTACCTCGACCTCTACCTTGAGCGTGAGCGCACGCACCGGCACCGGCATCGAGCCGCTCCGCATCGCCATCGCCGCGCGCATTCGCCGCGACCGCGCGCTGCGCCGAGCGCGACTCGCGACGATCCTCCCGCGCCACGACGCCGCGTTCGCCGCCGCCCATGCCGCGCTGACCGAGACGGCGTCGCATGCCTCCGCGTCCGCCAGCCGCGGTCGCCGCCTCGACGACGTCGAGCTGGTGGCCAGCCTTCTCCGCGCCGCACTCGACGCCCTCGGCGAAGTCGCCGGCCCGATGCACCCCGACGACGTCCTCGGCCTCGTGTTCTCCCGCTTCTGCATTGGAAAGTGACCGCCATGACCAATCGCCCATCCCCGAGCCGCTCCGGCGCAGGATCCGACAGCCCCACGCCGCTCTCGACGCACGAGACCGAGATCCGCGTTCGCTACCCCGAGTGCGACCCGATGGGCGTCGCCCACCATGCGACCTACCCCGTCTGGTTCGAGATCGGCCGGACGGAGATGCTCCGCGCGACGGGCGGCAACTACCGCGACCTCGAGGCGGCGGGGGTGTTCCTGGCGGTCGTCCGGCTCGAGGTCCGCTACCGCCGACCCGCTCGGTACGACGATGTGCTGCGCCTTCGAACCAGCCTTCTGGTCGCTGGACCGGTCAAGATCGAGCATTCGTACGAGCTGTTTCGCGGCGATGAGCTCGTCGCCGAGGCCCGAACGACCCTGGCGTGCCTCGATCGGAGCGGGTCGGCGTGCCAAATCCCGCCAGGGCTGCAAATTGGTGCTTGAAGTCGAAGTCGGCGCAAACACCATCCCCGCATGCCCTTAAGCGCCGCCAAACGCCCTCGACTGTCAGGAATTCGCCGAAATAGCGCTCCGCTTGCGCAGAGTCTTGGTCTGAAACTCTTTTCTCAGGTGTCAGGGTTGGCTTCCTCCCAACTCCCCCCCCTTTGTCGGCCCTGACACGTAAAGCAGGTCAAGCGAAAGCAAGACCTGTAGGGCCCACACGACCCCCTTCGTGTGGGACACAACTGACTGATGCGATGACGTGTCGCTGAAAGTTAGTCCCTCGAGCTTGCGGCTGATTGGATTCCCGTCCTCGCCGCAGACCGAATTCCACGTTTGCATCGCCGGCGCCTCAGATTTCTGTGGCGCCGGCGATGTTTTTGCATTGCATCGAAATCGCCGCGGAGTGCATCGCTAGGATGCGCGCCATGCAGATCCGTTCCCTCGCGGCGCTCTTTGTTCTCGCACTCGTTCCGGTTTCCTGCACTGCGATGTCGACGTATCCGCCGACCGCGGGGCACACCGTCTCGACGCCCAATGTCACGCCTGGACCCGAAGTCATGGCGGGCGCGATCAAGGAAGCGCACCGACTC
Organism: uncultured bacterium; assembly: GCA_903891095.1. Taxonomy (GTDB): domain Bacteria; phylum Planctomycetota; class Phycisphaerae; order Phycisphaerales; family SM1A02; genus QWPT01. Next base: position 44,536 of record CAITDI010000030.1, read on the forward strand.
ACCGCGCCGAACTCGAAGATCATCTTCAACCTTCCGGTTGGACTCGCTGAGAACACATGGAACCGCGTCGCAGGTCTCCTGCCCGACAACGCACGCGCGATGGAGCCGGGCGATGAAGGCGTCTACTCGGTCCAGCAGCTGCGCATCGGCGGCGGCGCGGCGGAAGTCGACATCGTCTATCCCGATCACGGCGTGTATCAGCTGATGACCGTCAAGTTCAGCGGCGGCATGCTGATGGACTGGCGCGTCGAGTGGGCGTACCGCTGGATGATTCCCGCGACCAAGCCCGTCGCCAACGATCCGCTGCAGCGCGTCGCAGACGAGCAGAAGGCTGCGGATTCCAACGCCGCTGCCGCCGAAGTCGAGTCGCAGAGCGCGCCGGCTGACTCGTCGAAGTAAGGCGAGTGACGCCAACGGAAAACTGAAACGGGTGCCATCGCCAAGCGGCGATGGCACCCGTAGTTTTTGCGTTCGTAGTTCAGCAGCTCGTCACGCAACGGCTCGTCACTCAATAACTCTTGGCAAACACCGCGCGCCGCGCGCTCGGCTTGCCGCTGAAGATGCACGTGCCCGCCTCGGCGTCGCCCTCGACGGGGATGCAGCGGCAGGTCACGGCGAACTTGGTCTTGAGCTCGTCCTCGACCTTCGGATCGGGCGAGTAGTGGACGAGCGCGAAGCCGCCCTTCACGGCGCCGCCGGAGCCGTCTTCGCCTTCGGCCTCGTTCTTCGCGCCGAAGAACGCATCGAACTCCGCGCGCGAGTCGATGCGCTTGGTGTTCGCCTCGCGGTGCGCCTTCGCGCGTGCGAAGAGACCCGACTGCATGTCCTCGAGGATCGTGGTGATCGTCGCGACGAAGTCGTCGCGCTTGAGCGACTGCTTGTCCTTGTGCGCGCGGTCGCGGCGCGCCATGAACACCGAGTCCTGCTCCATGTCGCGCGGTCCGACCTCGACGCGCAGCGGGATGCCCTTCTTGATCCACTGCCAGGCCTTGTCGCCGCCGCGGATGTCGCGGTTGTCGACCTCGACGTCGATCGTGCGGCCGGCGTACGGAATCTTGCGGAGATCCGCCGCGAGCTTGGTGCAGTAGTCGAGCACCGCCTGCGCGGTCTCGGGCTTGTGCGTGACGGGGATGATCACCACATGCGACGGCGCGAGGCGCGGCGGAAGCACCATGCCGTCGTCATCGGCGTGGGTCATGATCATGCCGCCGATGAGGCGCGTCGACACGCCCCACGAGGTCGTCCATGCGAACGAGATCTTGCCCTCGGCGTCGCTGAACTTGATGTCGCTCGCGTGCGCGAAGTTCTGGCCGAGGAAGTGCGAGGTACCCGCCTGCAGCGCCTTGCGGTCCTGCATCATCGCCTCGATGCAGTAGGTGTTCACCGCGCCAGGGAATCGCTCGCCCTCGGTCTTCTCGCCCTTGATGACGGGCATCGCCATCCAGTTCTCCGCGAAATCCGCGTAGACCTCGAGCATCTTGAGCGTCTCCTCCATCGCCTCCTTCTCGGTGGCGTGCGCGGTGTGGCCTTCCTGCCAGAGGAATTCCGCGGTGCGCAGGAAGAGTCGCGTGCGCATCTCCCAGCGCACGACGTTCGCCCACTGGTTGATGAGGAGCGGAAGGTCGCGGTAGCTCTGCACCCACTTGGCGAAGCTCGCGCCGATGATCGTTTCCGAAGTCGGACGCACGACGAGCGGCTCCTGCAGCTCGCCGTCGGGGATCAGGCCTTCCTTGCCGTCGGCCTTGATGCCGGGCTTGAGGCGGTGGTGCGTGACGACCGCGCATTCCTTGGCGAAGCCCTCGACATGCTCGGCTTCCTTCTCGAAGTACGACAGCGGGATGAACAGCGGGAAGTACGCGTTCTTGTGGCCCGTGTCCTTGAACATCTTGTCGAGCGAGCGCTGGATGTTCTCCCACAGCGCGTAGCCCCACGGCTTGATGACCATGCAGCCGCGGACATCGCTGTTCTCCGCGAGTTCGGCCGCGCGCACAACCTGCTGGTACCACTCGGGGTAGTTCTCCGCGCGGGTCGGCGTGATGGCGGTGGTGGGGGCGGCGGGTTGCTTCTGGTTGGACGAGGGATTCGACTGGGGATTCGACTGGGGGTTCGACATGGATTTGCTCGCGATCAAGGTGCCGCGATCTGTATCGCGACAGGACCGAGAAGGTAGCACGAACGCCGAAATATCGGTGGAACGCGGGAAATCACCGCGCGCGGGGATACAGTCGCCGCGTGGCTCACGACGAAGGTACGCAACCCGAGAAGAACTCCGCAGCAAGTGGTGCGTCGAGCGGCGCATCGTCCGTGCTGCTGGGAGCGCTTCGATCGTCCGTGCTTGTCGCCGATGCGTCGCTGATGCTGACCGCGACGCCGACCGCGCGTCGCGAGGCCGTGCGCAACGCGCGCCGCGAGCTCAAGGCCGTGCGCGCGATCGCGCCGCTGTGCCGTTCGGCCACCACCGATGTCGCGATCGACGGCGTGCTCGAGTTCAGCGCGAAGGCGAACCAGCTGCTCGGACCGCTGCGCGACCGCGACGCGTTGTCGCGCTCGATCCACCGGCTGGCCGATCGCTTTGCCGACGCGGAGACGCGCCGCGTCACGCGCACGATCCTGCTGGCGACGCTGATCCTCGCCGAGGCCGATCGCCGCGACGACGCCGCGTACAGCGATGCGTCGATCGATCGCGCCAAGCGCTCGATCCGCTCGGCGCGCGCGGTGGTGTCGTCGATCGGACCCGATGCGACCATCGATAGCGACCATGCGGCGTTGCTGATGCAGCGTTCGTTTGCCGATTGCCGCGACGAGCTCAGCGCGGCGCTCAACAAGAGCGATCTCGCGCGCCTGCATGAATGCCGCAAGAAAGCGTCGTTTCTGGCGCTGGCGATGCGGACGTTCGAGGACGAGCTTCCGTCGTCGGTGCGGCGCATGCGCGCGCGCGCCAAGCGGCTTGCCGCGGCGCTGGGCGAGGATCGCGATCTCGCGCTGCTGGACGTCGAGATGCGCGCCACGCGGTCGCAACTCAGCGGTTCGCCGCTCGCCGCCGCGATCGACGATGCGCTGCGGCTTGCGCGGCTCGAGGCGGGTGCGCGCGTCGAGGATGCGGCCCGCGCGTTCCTGCGCCTTGGCCGAGGCCGCGTGCGGCGCGGTCTCGACGAGCTGTTCGGCCGTTGCGATTGAATGACCCGCTGACGCCGCCGCGATCGGACGCCAGTACGACAACCGCCGCGCGATGTGAGTATTCTCACGCCGATGTCTCGCGCCGCTTCTTCCTTGCCCTTTCGCCCGACCATCGGCATCGCCGGCGGCATCGGCAGCGGCAAGAGCGCCGTGGCCCGCGCGCTCGCGGAGCTTGGTTGCGAGGTGTGCATTTCCGACGACGCGGCGCGCGCGGTGCTCGATGAGCCTGCGGTCCGTGCGGCGCTGATCGCACGCGTCGGCCGCGAGGCAGTGCACGAGATCGCGCGCCCCGACGGCTCGATCGACCGCGTCGCGCTCGGCCGCGCGATCTTTGCAGATGCCGGGATCCGCGCCGATGTCGAGCGGATCATGCATCCCCGCATCGAGGCCCGCCGGCGCGCGCAGTTCGCCGCGGCGCCCGAGTCGGCGCGCGCGTTCGTGATCGATGCGCCGCTGCTCTTCGAGGTAGGCCTCGAGCGCGAGTGCGATGCGGTGATCTTCGTCGACACGCCGCGGGAAACGCGCATTTCACGCGTGATTTCCACGCGCGGCTGGGACGACGCCGAGCTCGCGCGCCGCGAGGCGTCCCAGCTCTCGCTCGACGAGAAGCGCCGTCGCAGCACCGATGTCGTCGAGAACACCGGTGATCCAGCGGGGCTCCTCGCCGCGACCGCAACGGTGCTTGAGCGCATCATTGCCCGCGGACCGCGTGCGGCGTCTTGCTGATCCCTTGCACTTGACCCCTCGCACTTGACCTCTCGCACTTGGCCCCTTGCACTTGACCTTTGCCATGCGTTCGGTCAAGATCCCTCGGTCGCGAAAGCGGCGGTTGGGTGCGCGAGGCGTCGCGTGCCCCGGAAGGCGCGGATTGCCGCGGTTCCGTCGAACACCAGCGCCCGCAGTTTCGGCGGGCGCGCAGGTCGATCAGGCGCCATCCCTCTCACAGAGCAGTAGCCAAGCCAACGACGCGCACGGCGCGTTGGGAAAGCAGGAGTTTCGAGATGAGTCATAAGTCCGGTCGTCGTCGTCGTGGTGGCAAGGGTGAGGGCGGCGGCGGTGGTGGTGGAGGAGGCGGTGGAGGTGGTGGCGGCGGTGAACGCGCCCCGCGCCCGCTGATCCCATCGATTCGCCTCGAGCCCGGCCAGCTGCCCACCGACGAGCAGCTCGCGGCGGAGCTTGCCGAGATCGAGAAGCAGCTCGAGGGCAAGTACGACGTCGCCAAGAAGGACGACCTCAATCTCGCCAAGCTGCAGAAGATGCCGCTCGACCAGATCAACAAGCTGGCCAAGCAGTCGGGCATCGAGGACATCAACCAGGCGCGCCAGAAGCTCGTCTTCGAGATCCTCAAGGCCCGCGCGCAGAAGCAGGGCCTGATGATCGCCGAGGGCACCCTCGAGATCACGCCCGATGGCTACGGCTTCCTCCGCAGCGCCGACTACTCGTACTGCCCGTCGCCCGACGATGTGTACGTTTCTCCCGCGCAAATCAGGCATTTCGGCCTGCGCCGCGGCCATGTCGTGAAGGGCCTCGTCCGTCCGCCCAAGGACCAGGAGGTCTACTTCGCGCTGCTCCGCGTCGAGAGCGTCAACGGCAAGGATCCCGCGATCCTGCACGACCTTCCGACCTTCGAGAACCTCACGCCGCTCCACCCGAACAAGCGCATCCACCTCGAGATGCTCGGCTCGGGCAAGGTCGAGACGCGCGTGATCGACATGGTCACGCCGCTCGGTTTCGGCCAGCGCGCGCTGATCGTCGCGCCGCCGCGCACGGGTAAGACCGTCATCCTGCAGCAGATCACCAACGCCGTCGCGACCAACCATCCCGACGTGCATGTGATCGTGCTCCTCGTCGACGAGCGCCCGGAAGAAGTCACGGACTTCAAGCGCAACACCCCGGCGCACGTCGAGGTCGTCGCGAGCACCTTCGATGAAGAGGCGATCCGCCACATCCAGGTCTCCGAGATGGTCATGGAGAAGGCGCGCCGCATGGTCGAGTTCGGCCAGCACGTCGTGATCCTGCTCGACTCGATCACGCGTCTTGCGCGTGGCTACAACAACGCCATGCCGAGCTCTGGCAAGATCGGCTCGGGCGGCGTCGACAACTCCGCGCTCATCAAGCCCAAGAAGTTCTTCGGCTCCGCGCGCAACATCGAGAACGGCGGCTCGCTCACCATCCTCGGCACGGCGCTCGTCGACACGGGCTCGCGCGCAGATGAAGTGATCTTCGAGGAGTTCAAGGGCACGGGCAACGCCGAGCTCCACCTCGACCGCAAGCTCGTCGAGAAGCGCGTCTACCCCGCGATCAACATCGGCGCCTCCGGCACCCGCCGCGAGGAACTGCTGCTCGATCCGAAGGAGCACGAGCTCATCGTTCGCCTCCGCAAGGTCGTGAGCGACATGAACGTCGTCGACGCGATGGAACTCCTGCGCACCCGCGTGGCGAAGACCAAGTCGAACGCGGAGTTCTTGATGACGATGGCGCATGGCTAAGGTTGAGCGGTCGCGGCGTGCGCCCGCTTCCTCTGGTGGAGCTGGCGGCGTGTTTGGACAGCGGCGTCCGGCGTGGGTCGGCGTCAGGTCAGGAGTCCAAACGCCGTTCGGGCCTTCGTGCCTCTTCGGCCGTCAGCCTTGCGTATGTAGGATGTCGGTTCACCCCTCAAGCGAGGAGCTACGCATGATCAAGCGCAACCATCACCGCGGCATCGGCCGCGGAATCACCAGAGGCATCACCATCGTCGAGATGCTTGCCGTCATCGGCGTGATCGCCGTTCTGCTCGCGATTCTGCTGCCTGCGCTCAATGTCGCGCGTCGCAATGCGCTCTGGGCAACCAGCCAGGCGAACCTGCGCGAAGTCGGTCAGCTGCTCGTGCTCTACTCGACGGAGAACCGCGAGGCCATCGTGCCGACGGCCTTCGATTACCGCACGAATCTCGCGCCCGGCAAGGTGCGTTCGGCCTCTCCGCCGGGACTGCAGCCGCCGGTTGGCGCGCTCAACTACGGCTCGTGGACGGACATCCTCTGGACCACCGGCAAGTTCGGCCCCGTGTCGAGCAACGTCGGCGACGGCACGACCGCGACATGGGACTACCGCTTCGACTCGCCTGACGAGCCGCTGTACGAGAGTGGCTGGAGCGGCAAGAACATCTTCCGCTCGGGCGAGGTCAACAAGACCGTCACTGGTGGCACTGGCGCGACGCCGTTCGGCACCGGCACGACCGAAGCGGACAAGGGCGAGCCTGGTTACTTCGGCGGCAACCCGTTCTTCGACGCGCGTCCGCCGACCGCGGAGCATCCGTACTCCGGCACGTTCTGGGTTACCGGTCAGATCAAGCGACCCGAGGCGTCGCTGTACTGCACCGACAGCTCTGTTGGCGAGTTGCTCACGGTCAACGATCCGAACCTCACCGCCAACGCCACGCTCAACCTGACCGGTGTCGAGTGGCGCTACTCGGGCAATAACACGCTGATGCTGTTCCTCGACGGCCATGTCGGAAGCGTTGGTGAATGGGACAACGCGCTCGAGCTCGAGAAGGACCTCGGCGTCCGCGTGTTCGGCCTGGACAAGAACCGATTCTTCCCGTGATCTGAACGGTCGCTCGCGTGCGTGAGCGACTCGACCCCTTGCACGGGCAAGGTGAATTGCTACACTCTCCGTCCCACCGTGCCCTTTGGCACGGTTTTTCATCGGGCGAAGCATGCTCACGATCGCGATGTCGATCATGATCAGAATCGCACGCGACGGCGCCGAAAGTTTTGGCGACGACGAACCGATGAACGCACGCGCTCCGGCTGCGCGTGCGTGACAGAACGGCCGGACTGCGATGCTCACACGCGTTCAGCGTGCGCGCGTCACAGGGTGGATCAGGACAAATCACGCCACCGTAGCTCAGTGGTAGAGCACACCCTTGGTAAGGGTGAGGTCGAGGGTTCAATCCCCTTCGGTGGCTTTGGCGACGTCGTGGATGGCGGAGCCGATCAATCCAGTTGGCGTCTCCCATGAAGGGTGAGCCGAAATTCCTACTTCCGCCCGCAATCGTCCTGTAGTGACGAAGCGACGGGCGGGCGAAAGCCGGAGCAAGAGTCATGGCCAAAGAGAACTTCAACCGTACCAAGCCTCACGTCAACGTCGGCACCATCGGCCACGTCGATCACGGTAAGACCACCCTCACCGCGGCGATCACCGCTGTCCAGGCTGCGCGTGGCTTCAGCAAGCCCGTCTCCTACGACCAGGTCGCCAAGGCGTCTGAGTCTGAGGGCCGCCGCGACCCCACCAAGATCGTGACCATCGCCACCTCGCACGTCGAGTACGAGACGGCCAACCGTCACTACGCGCACGTCGACTGCCCCGGCCACGCCGACTACGTCAAGAACATGATCACCGGCGCTGCCCAGATGGACGGCGCGATCCTCGTCGTCTCCGGCGTCGACGGCGTCATGCCGCAGACCCGCGAGCACATCCTCCTCGGCCGCCAGGTCGGCGTTCCGAAGATCGTCGTCTTCCTCAACAAGTGCGACATCGCCGACGCCGAGCTCCTCGACCTCGTCGAGATGGAAATCCGCGACCTCCTCAGCAAGTACGGCTACCCGGGCGACGACACCCCGGTCGTTCGCGGCGCTGCCTTCCCGGCGCTCCAGAACCCCGGCGACTCGACCGCGAACAAGTGCATCGCCGACCTCATGGACGCGATCGACACCTTCATCCCCGAGCCGCAGCGTGAGACCGACAAGCCGATGCTGATGTCGATCGAAGACGTGTTCTCGATCAAGGGCCGCGGTACCGTGGCCACTGGTCGTATCGAGCGCGGCATGGTCAAGGTCGGCGACACCGTCGAGATCGTCGGACTCCGTCCGGACGTCAAGACGACCACCGTCACCGGCGTCGAGATGTTCCAGAAGACCCTCGACAGCGGCATCGCCGGCGACAACGTCGGTCTGCTCCTCCGTGGCGTTGAAAAGGCCGACATCGAGCGTGGCCAGGTGCTCTGCAAGCCGGGCTCGATCAAGCCGCACACGAAGTTCAAGGCTCAGGTCTACGTCCTCACCAAGGACGAAGGCGGCCGTCACACGCCGTTCTTCAAGGGCTACAAGCCGCAGTTCTACTTCCGCACGACCGACATCACGGGCAAGATCGAGGAACTCGTCGGCGCCGAGATGTGCATGCCGGGCGACAACATCCTCATGATCGTCGACCTTGAAGGCAAGGGCGTCGCGATGGAGGCTGGCGTGCGCTTCGCAGTCCGCGAAGGCGGCCGCACCGTCGGTTCGGGCGTCGTCACCGAGATCATGGTCTAAGACCAAAATGGAAGTGCGCCGGCGGAGTGATCTCCGCCGTCGCGAAATCAGATTCGAATCGATGCCGCTGCGGGGCGGAGCACTTTCGCCCCGCAGCGCGCATCGTCTAGAGAAAGCGAGCAGACAATGGCAAAGAAGTCCATGGACCGTGAATGGGTGTGGCTCGTGTGCACGGAGACGGGCGATATGAACTATCGCACCAACATCCGCGTCAAGGGCGGCATCCTCGAGCGCGTGAAGGAGGGCTACATGAAGTACTGCCCCAAGCTCCGCAAGCACACGCTTCACAAAATCAAGAGGAAGTAATGGCGTGAAGCGCGGCCCTTCGGTCGCGCATCCGTCGCTTTCTCGAGTGTTACGCCGGTAGCTCAGCTGGTAGAGCAGCGGATTCCAAATCCGCAGGTCGTGGGTTCGATCCCCCCCCGGCGTGTTTAGAACGAACCGCATCGATTCGATCGATGGTGCGGCAACCAACTCGTGTAGGCGCCTCCGGCGTCTGGCGCGGATAGGAGCTCGATCATGGCAGACACGAACGACACCGCGATCACGAACTCTCCCGTGGTCGATCATCACGGTGGACTCAGCATCTACAAGCCGGGCCAGGGCTACTACACCCGCATGGGCACCGTGGTGGGCGCGACGATGGTCAGCCTGCTCGGCATCCTGTGGCTGTGGAGCTACCTGATCAAGATGCGCATCGGTAGCCTCAATCCGCTGCTCGCAGCGGCGGGCGGCTCGATCATCATCGGCGGCCTGATCACGTTCTTCGTGTACTACCTCGTGTTCGTGAAGCCGAAGTCCGTGGACTTCCTCGTCGCCACTGAGATGGAGATGAAGAAGGTCAACTGGTCGACGCGTCGCGAAGTGATCGGCTCGACGGGCGCAGTGATCTTCCACGCGATCTTCCTCGCGCTGTTCTGCTGGGGTCTCGAACTTGCGTTTGTCTGGTTCTTCCAGCAGATCAAGGTGCTCGAGTCCTGAATCAATGACTTGCTACGGCAGGTCGACGACCTGCGGGAGATGGCAGAATGACTGACACCACCAATCGTGCAGATTCGCAGGAGAGCGGCTCGGACGAAGCTCCGAAGACCCTCAAGCGCGGCACCGATGCACGCAAGGCCGTCGAGCGGCCGCATGAGGTCATGGGCGTTTCGACGCAGGCTCTCGCCGACACCCGCAAGGGCAAGGCCGGCGAGAAGTCCAAGCTCGAGCAGACCGAGACCTTCGACCCTGCGACCGACCTCCCGATGTTCCGCGAGGGCATGAACTGGTTCGTGCTGCGCGTTGCGAGCAACAAGGAGCGCTCCGTGCGCCAGACCCTGCTCCGCAAGGTGCAGATCGAGGGCATGGAAGGTTTCGTCGGCCGCATCATGGTGCCGACCGAGAAGGTCAAGACCCTCAAGGGCAACAAGCCGCGCATCACCGAGACCATGCTCTACCCGGGCTATGTGTTCGTCGAGATGCGCCTCGAGCCGGACGGCCGCATTCCGCAGGACGTCTTCTTCCTCATCAAGGAAACCGATGGCGTCGGCGACTTCGTCGGCACCGCGGGTCGTCCGACCCCGATGGCGCAGCACGAGGTCGAGAAGATGCTCTTCGACTCGCGCAAGCCCGAAGAGGCTCCGCAGGTCAAGATGGAGTTCGCGAAGGGCGACAAGGTCACCATCGCGGACGGCCCGTTCCAGAACTACCAGGGCGAGATCGACGAAGTCCTTCCCGAGAAGGGCCTCGTGCGCGTGCTCGTCACGATCTTCGGCCGTCAGGCTCCGATCGAACTCGAGTACTGGCAGGTCCGCAAGGGCATCGAAGGCGAAGAGTAAGCGCCTGATTCAAAGCAGATTTCAACGACTCGCCGGCACTCGACCAACTTGTGCCGGCGAGTTGTCGTTTTGGGGCGCTCGCGCCGTGCGCGCGCTCGCTCTGGCGGGGGTGGTGGGTCGTTGGACCCCGGCGCCATGCGCGCGCGCGGAGCGTGCGCTCAGGCTTCGCCGCCGACGCGGACCTTCACGCGGCGGATGCGCGCGGGAAAGCGTTGCATCAGCGTGCGCTCGAGGCTGTCGCGCAGGACGCGCGAGAGCTCGTACGACGCCGATGAACTCGCGACGGTGAGCGTGAGCGTGCCTTGCGCGAGACCGGAGATCGTCGCGGCGTCGCGCACCGCGGCGGGTGCGAGTTCGTTCCACGCGTCGATGATGTCGCCGATCGCGTTCTGACGGTCGCGGAACTCGCGCTCCATGCCGATGAGCGAAGCATCGATCGAGACATCGCGCTCGCGGCGGCCGCGGAACTGGCGCATCTGGTCGATCCACAGCTGGCGCGGATCGCTCGGCGGCGGCGGCGCGGGCCGCTCGGCCGGCTTTGGTTCGACTTCGTATTTTCTGACGCGCTTTGCCACGGTCGCATCCTATCCGCGCTCGCTGCGACAGCCGTGCGGTGGTGCTGTACCTTGCGCGAATGACCGCGATTCGCATCGAGGGACTCGTCAAGCGATTCGGCGAAACAACCGCCGTGAGCGATGTCGACCTGTCGATTGCGTCGGGAAGCCTGTTCTTCCTGCTCGGGCCGTCGGGCTGCGGCAAGACGACGCTGCTGCGGATGGTGGCGGGATTTAGCGAGCCGACGAGCGGGCGCATCCTGTTTGGCGACCGAGACGTGGCGAGCGTGCCGGCGAACAAGCGGAACACCGGCATGGTGTTCCAGAACTACGCGCTCTGGCCGCACATGACCGTCGCCGAGAACGTCGCGTTCGGCCTCGAGGTGCGCAAGCTGTCGAAGAGCGCGGTCGACGCCAAGGTCAAGGACGCGCTCGAGCTCGTGCGCATGGGCGAGTACGCCAAGCGCAAGCCGTCGGAACTTTCGGGCGGGCAGCAGCAGCGCGTGGCGCTCGCGCGCGCGGTGGTGTTCGAGCCGAGCGTGCTGCTGCTCGACGAGCCGCTGTCGAACCTCGACGCGAAGCTGCGCCTGGAGATGCGCCACGAGATCCGCCGCATCGTCGACACGCTCAGGATCACCACGATCTACGTGACCCACGACCGCGCCGAGGCGCTGTCGCTCGCCGACGGCATGGCGATCATGCGCGCGGGCAAGGTCGTGCAGACGGGCGCGCCGCGCGCGATGTACCGCCGGCCGAACTCGCGCTTTGTCGCGGACTTCCTGGGCGACACGAACTTCATGCCCGCGATGCTCGTGCGCGGCGACGCGAACGAGGCGCTCTACCAGACCGCGGCGGGAAACCTGCGCTCGACGGCGGCGCCGTTTCCGAAGCCGACCGAGCTCTCGCTTTCGCTGCGACCCGAGGCGTTGCGCATGGTGCGCGGCGGCGGGGGCGCTGGAGCAACGGTCAACGCGATCGCAGGCAAGCTCAAGTCGTCGACCTACCTCGGCGACACCGCGCAGCACGAGATCGCGCTCGATGGCTGCGACGCGCTTGTGCGCGTGGCTGAACTGAACCCGAAGCACCCGCCCGCGATCGGCGAGCGCGTGATGCTTGAGATCGACGCGGACGATGTCGTTCCGCTGGCGTCGTGATGCGCGCCGAGATGATGCACCCGTGAATACAACGAATCCTCAAGGTCTACTTCTCATCGTCTCCGGCCCCTCGGGCGTCGGCAAGACCACGATCGTGCACGAGGTCATCCGCCGGCTTGGCGGCGAGTTCAGCGTGAGCGCGACCACGCGCGCGCGCACCGATCGCGAGCGCGACGGCGTGGACTACCACTTCGTCGACCAGGCGACGTTTCAGCAGTGGATCGACGACGGGCGATTCCTCGAGTTCGCGCAGGTGTTCGGGCGCTCGTGGTACGGCACGCTGCAGTCGCAGGTCGAGCACGCGCTGGGCGAAGGCAAGCTGATCGTGCTCGACATCGACGTGCAGGGCGCGAAGAACATCAAGGACCGACTGCCCGCGACGTTCTGCCTGTTCGTGCTGCCGCCGAGCGAGGACACGCTGCTCAAGCGCCTGCACGCGCGCGGCCGCGAGGACGAGGCCGCGATCCAGCGCCGCTTTGCCGAAGCGCAGGTCGAGATCGAGTTCGCGCGGACCAGCGGCGTCTACGACGCGTTCATCGTGAACGACGATCTCGAGATCGCGATCGATCAGGTGTGTGATCTGGTCCGCGCGCGAAGGCGCGCTTGAAACCTCGTCCGCGCGCGAAGGCGCGCGTGAGACCACGCTCCGCGCGCGAAGGCGCGCGTGAGATCACGCGCGCATCAGCGCCGCACGCGCGGCCCAATGCCCGCCTTCATGCGCGACACGAACGCCTCGACCAGCCGCGCGAACACCGTCTCGGGATTCTGCCGCGCGTCGATCGCGACATAGCGCGCGGGATCCTCGCGGCACTGCTGCAGGTAGCCCTGGCGCACGCGCTCGTGGTACTCGTCGCTCTTGAGCTCGATGCGGTCGGGCGCGGAGTTGGCGCGACCGGCGGCCATGCGCTTCCACGCGGTCTCGGTGTCGACGTCGAAGATCACGATCTCGTCGGGCCACATGTCGCCGACGGCGATGCGCGCGACGCGCATGATGTCGTCGGTCGTGATGCCGCCCGCCGTGCCTTGGTACGCGAGCGTCGAGCTCACGAAGCGGTCGGCGAGCACGAGTTCGCCGCGCTCGAGGGCGGGGCGGATGCGCTGCTCGAGCAGCTGCGCGCGGCTCGCCATGTAGAGGAGCATCTCGGTCTTGACCGTCATCGCCTTGTTGCGCGGGTCGAGGAGGATCGCGCGGATCTGTTCGCCGATGTCGGTGCCGCCTGGTTCGCGCACTTCGGTCACGACCACGCCCTGCGCGTGCGCCCAGTCGGCAAAGCGGCGGAACTGCGTGCTCTTGCCGCAGCCGTCGGGTCCGTCGAACACGACGAAGCGCCCGCAGAGGAACGCGCGCATCGCTTCGGTCGGGGTTTCGGGGGGGATGGTGTCTTCGGGCGGTTGGAGCATCGTGTGACCCACGCGCGCAAAGTATCATCCGCCGCCCATGCGCATCGAGCTCCGCGATTCGAACGGACGACGACTCTCCCGCGTCGAGCTCGACGAACGGGCGCGTCCGGCTCGGGTGCAGATCGCCGAGACGGGACAGGACCTGTTCCCGCGCTGGGACGAGGCGATCGACGACGCCGCTGCGCTGCGAAAGTGCGTCGTCTGCGGCTGCGGCGACCTGTACGCGCGCAAGAGCCTGCCGCAGGTCACGCCGTTTGTCGTGGTGCTGGCGTTCTCCGGTACGGTCGTGGCGTTCCTGGGGTATGCGGCGAACCCGATCGTGTTCGCGCTGCTCGCGGCGCTGCTGACGGTCGATGCGCTCACGCTCTTGCTCGCCAAGCGGCAGCTCGTGTGCTACGGCTGCGGCGCGGTGTACTCGTCGCTGCGCGTGGCGCGCTATCACCGGCGCTGGGATCGCGCGGTTGCGGAGCGGGTCGCGAAAGAGCCGATGGAGTTGCCGGCCGCGTTGCGGGCCGAGCGAGCGCCCGAGAAATCGCCCGAGAGAGGACAGGCATGAACGAACATCAGCTTGTGATCTTGGGCGCCGGCGGACACGCGGCCGTGGTCGCGGAGAGCGCGATGCGCGCGGGGTGGACGGTCGTTGCGGTGGCCTCGGCCGGCGCGGATGCACATGCCTGTCCTGTCAGCGGTGTCGAGCTCATCGGCGACCCCGACGGCGCCGGCATCGAGCGCATCGCGGCCCTCGTGGCCGCTGGCGCGCGGCTGCACGCAGCGGTTGGCGACGGAGCGGTGCGCGAGCGATGGTTCGCGCGGCTTCAAAGGACAGGGCTTCAGGGGACAGGGCATCAAGGGACAGGCATCGCCGGCAGCAGCACGTTCGCCACGATCATCGATCCCGCGGCCGTAGTCTCCCCCAGCGCGTCGATCGGCGCAGGCTGCTTCATCGGCGCGGGCGCGATCGTCCAGGCGCGCGCGGTTCTCCATGAATGCGTCATCGTCAACACCCGCGCCGTGGTCGAGCACGACTGCACGGTCGAGGCGTTCGCGCACATCGCGCCGGGCGCGGTGCTCTGCGGTTCGGTGCGCGTCGGACGCCGCGCGCAAGTGAGCGCGGGCGCGGTCGTGATTCCCGTGCGGCGGATCGGCGAAGGCGCGATGGTCGGCGCAGGCGCCGTCGTCGTGCGCGATGTCGTTGCCAACACCACGGTCGTCGGCGTTCCCGCGCGCGCGATCGGCTGAGTTACGCCTGTCCGCTCGCCCACACGACGACCCACGCGGAGAGCACGAGCAGCACCATTCCCAGCAGCGCGCAGCCGGTTGCGAGCGCGGCGTCGCGCGGATGCAGGCGGAACAGCGGGACCATCAGACCGCACGCGATCGCCGGCGGCGCAAGCAGGTTGATCATCTGCTTGGCAAAGCGGATCTCGACCGGCACGAGGCACGCGAGCAGGCCGATCGCGGTGATCGCCGCGGCGCGCGCGAACAGCGCCGCAACGTCGCCCACAGGACGCTGGCGCAGGAACGCAAGCGAAAGCAGGCCGAACACGATCGACAGCGTCGCGAGCGGCGCATACACCAGCATGCGCGCGAGACCAATCAGGCGATCCATGAAGCCGAGCTCGCGGATGACCGAGCCTTCGGTGGTCGCTTCGATCGGTGCGAGCGCGCGTGCGCCGGCGAGCCAGCTGATCGCGAGCAGCGCGAGGCACGTGCCGGCGATCACCAGCCATGTGGTCGGGTTCGACTCGCGCGAGATCGGCGGGGGGAGCAGGTCATCGTCGGATTCGTCGTCGTGGTCGGGGCCGTGACCGTGGCCGCTGCGTTCGTCACCGGTTGCGCTCGACTTTGAAATCGCGGTGGCGGGCACCGCAGCGGCGGGCTTGACCTGCGCGGCCGCAGGCTCGTCGTCGCCCTCGATGTCATATGTGTGCTTCTCGTCGGTCATGGGGTTCAGTCTCGCATCATCTTGGGGAAAACGCTTGCGTGCCCGTCGAGCATGCACTAGTTTCGCCGCCCTGTCGTGTCCGATCGATCGCAACGCTAACCCCCTGAGCCCATGACCCGCATCCACATTCTTCCGTCCATCGCAGCTGTGCTCCTCGTGGCGGCGCCCGCGCTCGCCGACTCGATCACCCTCGTGGGCGGCAACGTCCTGACGGGCAAGATCGTGTCCGAGAGCGACGCCGCAGTCGTCCTTGACCATGCCGCGCTCGGCCGCATCTCCGTGGCGCGCGCGCAGATCGCGTCGATCGAGATCACTCCCGGCACCGCCGCGGTTGCGGTTCCGCCGGCTGCGGAGACCAAGGCCGAGACCAAGGCCGAGACCAAGCCCGACACCACGCCCGTCGCCGTGCTCCCCGCGCCCGCGCCTCCGCCGCCGGCCAAGCCCGATGGAAAGTGGCGCTACTCGCTGAGCCTCGGGTTCACGGGCTCGAAGAACGACACCAACAGCAGCAAGGACCTGCGCACCGCCTTCGATGCACGGAGCGAGACCGAGCAGAACCGCACCACGTTCGGCGCCGAGTACTACTTCAAGAGCACCGACGGCGAGAACACGGACAACAACCTGCTTGTCCGCGGTCTCGAGGAGTTCCTCTTCAAGGACACCAACTGGGAAGGCTTCGTACAGGGCACGTACCAGTACGACGAGTTCCAGGATTGGGAGCAGCGGGCCGGCGCGTACGCGGGTCCTGGCTACCGTCTGTTCGACAGCGACACCTTCAAGCTCAGGCTGCGAGGCGGTGCTGGTGCGAGCTACGAGTTCTCGTCGAGCACGTGGACGCCCGAACTTCTCTTCGCCGACGAACTGATCTGGAAGCTCAACGATCGCTCCGTGCTGCGCCAGGGGCTCGAACTCTATCCCGACCTCGAGAACTCGGGCGAATACCGCTTCGTCGCGCGCGTGGACTTTGAAGTCGCGCTCACCGCGAAGAACGACCTGAAGGCCACCTTCGGCCTGCGCGACGAGTACGACTCGTACGTGGAGAGCGATGGCGGCACGTCGAACGACGTCAAGATCTACGGCGGCATCAAGCTCGACTTCTGATGCGCGCTTGACACAGTCTCACGCGACGCGCCGCCCTCTTTCGGGCGGCGCGTTGCATTTGCGAAGATCGCGCAAGTCGCGTTGCGGCCGCGGGAGTTGGGCGATTTCGCCAAACCGCGCAGACTTCCCTTGGGTCCTCCGCTAAACTCTGTGTCCTGCGCGGAGTGCAAGCCACGCCGCGCACGCAAGAGCACGCACGAGCACGCACAAGCAGATTGCTTCTGCGTCTCATGCGTCTACTCATGTGTCCATCTGTTCTCTTCGCGATCCGCGTGACCGCAAGTTTGGAGTGTCTTTGCACCAGTCCACCATCGGTGAGCCTCAGCTCACGCTCGACAACTCGATTGAAAACCAGGTCCTGTCGGCGCTCGACATCGTCAGCGCGTCGGACTCGGATCATGCGATCCACGCGCGCCGCCACGAGGCGCCGCTCGACCACGCCTCCGAGCAGCCGGCTCCGAACACTTCGCTGTTCGTGCGCCTCGCCACGTTCGCAGCGGTGGTGCTCCCGCCGATCGCGCTCGTCGCGGTCATGTTCCTCGCCTGGGGCGGCTGGTTCCACTGGGTCGACGTGGCGCTGCTGGTCGGCATGTACGTCATCACCGGCCTCGGCGTGACGATCGGCTACCACCGGCTCTACACCCACAAGTCGTTCGCGACGCGCGGCCCGGTCGCGGCGTTCTTCGGGATCTGCGGCAGCATGGCCGTGCAGGGACCGATCATCTGGTGGTGCGCGACGCACCGCAAGCATCACCAGCACTCCGACGACGAGCATGATCCGCACTCGCCGCACGCGGGCCGCGAGCCCGGCGCGATCGGTTGGGTCAAGAGCTTCTCCCACTCGCACATCGGCTGGCTGTTCAACGACCTCGCGCCCGACATGAAGCGCTACGTCCCCGACCTGCTGGCGGACAAGACGACCGTGCGCATCAGCAAGCTCTTCCCGCTGTGGGTTGTGCTCGGCGTCGCGATCCCGACCGTCATCGGCGGCCTGGTCACGATGAGCTGGATGGGCGCGCTGCTCGGCTTCCTCTGGGGCGGCATCGTGCGCATCTGCCTGCTGCATCACGTCACCTGGAGCGTCAACAGCGTGTGCCACATCTGGGGCGCCAAGGAATACAACTCCGGCGACGAGAGCCGCAACAACCCGGTCATGGGCATCCTCGCGCTCGGCGAAGGCTGGCACAACAACCACCACGCGTTCCCCGCGAGCGCGCGCCACGGCCTCAAGTGGTGGCAGTTCGACGCGAGCTGGGTCGTCATCCGCTCGCTCGAGAAGCTCGGCCTCGCCAAGAAGGTCCGCCTCCCCGCGCCCGAGCGGCTGGCATCGCGCCGCGTCTGACGACAACGCAGAATTGAGATTCAACGGTGGAGCGCTTCGGTCTGAAGCGCTCCACCGTTATCGTTTGCGACATGCCTTTCGCGCTGCTTCCAATCGCGGTGATGCTCGCCGGTACCGGCGAGGCGATCGACTACAACCGGGACATCCGTCCGATCCTCGCGCAGAACTGCTTCGCGTGCCACGGATTCGACGAGAAGGCGCGCAAGGCGGGGCTGCGGCTCGACCGTGCCGAGTCGGCCCACGCGCAGATCGAGGGCGAGACCGATGGAACCTCGGCGTTCAAGCCGTTCGACCCCGCGGTGAGCCTCGCCTGGGCGCGCATCAATGCCGAGGATCCCGAAGTCCGCATGCCTCCCGTCGCATCGCACCGCGTGCTGACCGAGGAGCAGAAGACCAAGATCCGCATCTGGATCGAGCAGGGCGCCGTGTATGGGGAGCACTGGGCGTTCACGCCGCCGACGCGGTCGGTGACCGCGCATGGGGCTGCCGATCCGATCGATGCGATCGCGTCGCGGCATCTCGCTGAACTCGGCCTGCGCATGGCGGAGCCCGCCGACCGCGCGACGCTGCTGCGCCGCGTGACGCTCGACCTCACGGGCCTGCCGCCGAGCGCCGCGGAAGTCGCGGCGTTCATCGCCGATCCCGATCCTGCCGCGTACGAGCACGCCGTCGAGCGTTTGCTCGCGAGCCCGCACTTTGGCGAGCGCATGGCGATGCCGTGGCTCGACGCCGCGCGCTACGCCGACACGAATGGCTTCTCGATCGACGGCGGCAGGCACATGTGGCTGTGGCGCGACTACGTGATCAACGCGTTCAACGCCAACAAGCCGTACGACCGCTTTCTGGTCGAGCAGCTCGCGGGCGATCTCGTGGCGGACAAGAGCGAGGAGACGCTGGTCGCGACGGGCTTCCAGCGCAACGCGATGATCACGCACGAGGGCGGCACCATTCCCGAGGAGAACCTCGTGAACTACGGCGTCGACCGCATGCGCACATTCGGCGAGGCGGTGCTCGGGCTCACGCTCGGCTGCGCGCAGTGCCACGATCACAAGTTCGATCCGATCACGCAGAAGGACTACTACCGGCTGTTTGCGTTCTTCAACCAGACGAGCGAGCCCGCGAACGGCGGCGACGGCGGCGTGAACGCCAATCCCGTGGCGAGCGTGAAGTCGGTCCTGCGCACGGGCGAGGAAGACGCGCTGCGCGCGCGCATCGCCGCGCTCGAGGCGCGGCTCGCGGCGCCCGACGACGCCGCGGTCGCCGCGTGGGATCGCGAGCAGCAGGTCGCGCTCGCGCGGCGCGGGCTCGGACTCGGGCTGCATCCCGTGAAGCTGCTCAAGATCAGCACGCCGAACACGGGCAGCGGGTTCTCGATCGAGGACGCGCGGTACGCGCGCGTCGAGCGGCCGATGGGGTTCATCGCGTTCGATGTGTCGATGGAGTTCACGCAGCCGCCGGTGCCCGTCACGGGCCTGCGCATCGTGATGCACGCCGATCCCAAGGCGCCCGCCGCGGGCTGGGGTTGGGGCGGCGACGAATGCGGCGCGAAGAACGGCAAGCAGAGCTTTGCCGTCACGAACATCTCCGTCTCGGCCGCGACGGTCTCGAGCGACCAGGTGAATCTCTACCGCATGCTCGGCATCCGCGGCGCGACCGCCGATTGCTGGCGCGGCGACGACCGGCCCGAGGGCGTCCTCGAGACGCGCGCGGAGACCGCGTGGATCCCCGACATCGACCACGACGGACCGACGCACATCACGCTGACCTTCGACGAGCCGCTCGCGCGCGACGCGACGAACATGACCGCGCAGGTCAACTTCGGCCGCTACGGCAATCCCACGGCCAGGCGCATGGAGTTCTTCCTCGTGAGCGGCAACGACGACGGCACGACGCTGCCGGGCGAGATCGTCGCGATCGTGGAGAAGGACGCGGCCAGGCGCAGCGACGCCGAGCGCGCGGCGTTGCGCGCCTACTTCAGCAAGCACGCGCCCGCGATGGAGCCGACGCGCGTCGACCTCGCGAATGCGCGCGAGCGCTTGTCGGCGCGCACCGACGCGCATTCGACGATGGTGATGGACACGGCTGCGAAGCCGCGCGAGACCTTCATCCTCAACCGCGGCAACTACGCCGATCCGCGCGACAAGGTCGAGGCGGGCACGCCCGAGGTTCTGCCGCCGATGGCGGAGGGCGCGCCGCGCGATCGCCTTGGTCTCGCGCAGTGGGTGGTCGATCCGCGCAATCCGCTGACGGCGCGCGTGGCGGTCAACCGCATCTGGAGCGTGTTCTTTGGCGCGGGGCTTGCGCGCACGACGAGCGACTTCGGCCTGCAGGGCGACTGGCCCGAGCATCGCGAACTGCTCGACGACCTCGCCGCCGATTTCCGCGACAACGGCTGGAATGTGAAGCGGCTCGTGCGCGAGATCGTGACCAGCGCGCTCTACCGGCAGTCGTCGCGCACGACGCCCGACATGCTCGCGCGCGATCCCGACAATCGGTTGCTCGCGCGGGGGCCGCGCTTCCGCCTGCCTGCGGAGCTCGTGCGCGACGAGGCGCTCAAGACGAGCGGACTGCTCGTTGCGCAGATCGGCGGACCGAGCGTGAACCCGTACACGCCTGGCGACCCGTGGCGCGAGATCAGCCACTACGGCTCGAGCCCCGCGACGGCGCAGGCGTTCGTGCAGGATCACGGCGACAAGCTCTACCGCCGCAGCATGTACACGTACTGGAAGCGCACGCTTCCGCCGCCGAACATGGCGCTCTTCGACGCGCCGAACCGCGAGATCTGCACATTCGACCGCGCGACCACCAACACGCCGCTGCAGGCGCTGGTGATGCTCAACGATGCGCAGTTTGTCGAGGCCGCGCGCGCGTTTGCCGAGCGGATCATGCGGCACGAGGGCGGCGATGCGCAGAAGCTCGTGTGGGCGTTTGCCGAGGCGACCTCGCGCACGCCCAAGCCCGCCGAGGCCGAGGTGCTCGCGACGGCGCTCGCGCGCGAGCGGTCGTACTTTGCCATGAACCCCGAGGCCGCCGACAAGCTGCTCGCGCACGGCGAATCGCCGCGCGACGCGTCGCTCGCGCCCGCGACGGAGCACGCGGCGTGGTCGCAGGTGGCGGCGCTTCTCCTGAACCTGAGCGAGACGGTCACGCGCGATTGAATTGAACTGAGCGCAGCGCACACGAGGAAACCCACCATGACCAACGACCACATCGAACAGCGCCTCGCGTTCCTCACACGGCGGAGCTTCATCGGACGCAGCGCGCATGGCGTGGGCTCGATGGCGCTGGGCGCGCTGCTGCTCGAGTCGATGTTCGGCGCGCGCAGTGCGTACGGCGCGCAGGCGCTCGCGGCGGGCGGAACGGCGACGCATGCCGGCCTCCCCGGCCTGCCGCACTTTGCGCCCAAGGCAAAGCGCGTGCTGTGCCTGTTTCAGAGCGAGGGCTTCTCGCACATCGATCTCTTCGACCAGAAGCAGGCGCTCTACGACCACGCGGGCAAGGACCTTCCTGCGTCGGTCAAGGGCACGCAGCGCGTGACGGGCATGACGTCGGGGCAGGGCAGCTTTCCCGTCGTGCCGCCGATCGCGGGCGGCAAGCTGTGCGGCAAGAGCGGACTGTGGATCAGCGACCTGATGCCGCATCTCCAGACCGTGGCCGACGAGCTCTGCATCATCAAGAGCATGAACACCGAGGCGATCAACCATGATCCCGCGGTGACCTTCATGAACACGGGCAACCAGATCCCGGGCTACGCGAGCATGGGCGCGTGGGCGAGCTACGGCCTCGGCAGCGAGAACGCGAATCTGCCCGCGTTCATCGTGCTCGTGTCGCAGGGTTCGGGCAAGAATCCTGGGCAGCCGATCTTCTCGCGCCTTTGGGGCAGCGGGTTCTTGCCGAGCTCGCATCAGGGCGTGGGGTTCAGGCCTGGCGGCAATCCCGTGCCGTACCTCGCGAATCCCGACGGCGTCGACCGCGACGAGCGCCGCGCGATGCTCGATGAACTCGCGCAGCTCAACGCGATGCACGCCGACGAGGTCGGCGATCCCGAGACGATCGCGCGCATCAACGCGTACGAGATGGCGTTCCGCATGCAGTCGAGCGTGCCCGAGCTCGCCGACACGAGCGACGAGAAGCCCGAGACGCTCGAGATGTACGGCCCCGAAGTGCGGCGGCCTGGCTCGTATGCGGCGAACTGCCTGCTCGGGCGGCGATTGCTCGAGCGCGGCGTGCGCTTCGTGCAGCTCTTCCACCGCGGGTGGGACCAGCACATCGCGATCAACCGTCAGCTGCCGAACCAGTGCCGCGATGTCGACCAGCCGACGGCGGCGGTGCTCAAGGACCTCAAGGCGCGCGGGATGCTTGACGACACGCTGGTGATCTTCGCGACGGAGTTCGGGCGCACGGCGTACAGCCAGGGCGGGTTCGGTGATCCGAGCTCGGGGCGCGATCACCACGGTCGGTGCTTTAGCGTGTGGCTCGCGGGCGGCGGCATCAAGGGCGGCATGGAGTACGGGAAGACGGACGACTTCTCGTACAACATCGTGGAGAACCCCGTGCATGTGCGCGACTTCCACGCGACGATCATGCACTGCATGGGGATCGACCATGAGCGCCTGACGTATCCGTTTCGGGGGTTGGATGTGAAGCTGACTGGGGTCGAGAAGGCGCGGGTGGTGAGGGAGTTGTTGGTGTGAGGATCGCCGGCGGTGCCGGCGCGCCCGTGTGAACTCGGGTGATGGGCGACCACTACCCCTGCGGGGAAGTGGCACCCGCCCTTCGGGCGGCGATTGACTTGATGACCGCGCCGGCCGCCGGGCGGCGGTTGGTGTGGGGATCACGTCCGCCGTGATCCCTGGCGCGGCGATTGGTGTGGAGATCACGACCGCCGCCGCGCCGCAGTGGTCGGTTTGGGGATCACGTCCACCGTGAGCCCTGGCGCGGCGATTGGTGTAGAGGTCACGACATCCGCCGCGCCGCAGGCGCGGGTGCCACTTCCTCGCGAAGCGGAGGTAGTGGTCGCCGTGCGCATGAAGTCACGCGGGCGCGGCGCGCAGCGCCGATCTCACCTCCGCTCGCGCAACAACGCCGCGATCTCATCCAGCTTCGCCACCATCGCCTGCATCAGCTCGACCTGCGTCGGTCCCTCAGCACCCGTCGCCTGCGCCGCAACGCCCCGCGCGCCATGCCGCAGCGCGTCGCGCGATTCGATGATCCGGTTGCGGAACTCATGCGCGTCGATGATTCCCGTGAGCTGCATGTCGTGCGCCTGCCCCGCGCTGTGGCCCGCGGTCTCGAACTTGAGCGTCGCGAGGTGGAACTTCTTGAGCAGCGGCCCCTCGATGAAGGTCACATCCTGGATGTTCTCGAGCGGGATCGTCTTCTCGACCTGGAAGATGATGCCCTTGCGGAAGCGCAGCGCGCGGTCGGTGATCTGACACTCGAGCTTGTCGAAGTAGTGCCGCGCCCACCATTGGCCGACGCCGAGGAACCAGATCAGCGCGAGCGGGATGCCGATGATCGAGAAGACCATCGCGAGGCCGATCGTGACCACGAGGTATGGGCGGTAGAGCGGGTTGAACTTCGCGGTGACGGTGACGGCGGTTGGGGTGGGGGTGGGCGAGGGCATGCGGGGCATCGTATTGGGAGGGGATCGGCGCTTCGCGCCGCGGAGAACCGAGATCGGATGTTCCGCGACCACTACCCCTTCGGGGAAGTGGCACCCGCGCTCCGCGCGGCGATTCTGGTGACCACCACATCAACGCGCTCCGCGCGGCGATTCTGGTGACCACCACATCAACGTGTCTCCGCGCGGCGAGTCTGGTGACCACCACATCAACCTGTCTTCGCGCGGCGAGTCTGGTGACCACCACATCAACCTGTTTCCGCGCGGCGATTCTGGTGACCACCACATCAACCTGTTTCCGCGCGGCGATTCTGGTGACCACCACATCAACGTGTCTCCGCGCGGCGACTTCGGTGACCACCACACCAACTTGTTTCCGCGCGGCGATTCTGGTGACCACCACATCAACCTGTTTCCGCGCGGCGATTCTGGTGACCACCACATCAACC
>CAITDI010000031.1 GCA_903891095.1 uncultured bacterium
CCGCGGGCACTCACGACCCGCGTTCACCGAACCGAACGGATCGGCGCGAATCACTTCTTCTTGTTCTTGCGCGCGGCGGGGTCTTCGCCGTGCAGGATCCAGCCCATCGCGGCGCGATCGAGATCGGTCCAGCGCGTGTCCCACATGTAGCGGTTGATCGGGCGAAACTGCTCCGCCATCGCGTCCTCGATGCGGAAGTGCAGCGCGCGCTCCGCGGGCGTCGCCGTGCCTTCGGCGAGCTTGACGCCGAGCGGAAGCAACTGCGCGCGCAGCTGGACATAGCGCGCCGCCTTGGCGCGGAACGGGTCGAACTTGGAGTCGCGCGCGAGTTTCTGGAACGGCTCCTCGCCGGGCGCGGTGGTGACCGGCGGCGGCGGCGGAAGGTGCAGTTCGGTCACGACGGCTTCGGTGGTCACGGTCGGGGCTTCGGCGGCGGGCGCCTCGCTGCCTTCGGTGGGCGGCGCGTTGAAGTCGATGCGCGGAGGTGCGCCGAGGCCTGCGCCACCCTCAGCCGACGCGGTCGCCGACGCGGTCGCAGAGGCGTCCGCCGCAGGCTGCCCTGCGGAACCCGAACCCGACGCCGAAAGCCCAGGCGCGCGCGGCGCGGCGGCTTGCTTGGCCGAGTTGTTCTTGAACGCCTCCTCACCCTTGGCGGCTTCGGCGGCGAAGCCCTGCGGGTAGCTGTGGCCGTCGCCGCAACCGGCGAGCAGCGCGGCTGCGATCACGCAGGCAGAAGAGAGAGCTGCACGCATCACTGGAACATCCCCGGCGCGAGGTGCTTGGAGAGCCAGTTGTAGTCAGGGCCGAGCCAGATGAAGTCGTTCTGCGGGAGCGTCATGTAGTAGTCGACGACTTCCTGCTTGGCGGCGTGCTGGTACGAGTAGGTCGAGCCGTCGGCCATGGTGAAGTTCCAGTGACCCGGGTGCCACGCGGCGATCTTGTCGACCCAGTCGCCGTTGCCGCTCACGCTGATGCCGAAGCCGTTGATGTTGTAGCCGCGGTGGTCGTACTCGAGCGTGGTGACGATCGTCTCCGACGGCAGCGGGATCTTGCCCATCGTGTTGACCTGCCAGTTCGGAGGTCCGCCCCACATCGGGCCTTCGCCCGTCGAGATGAACGCGTTGAACGAGTAGGTGCGCATCCGCTGGAACTGCGAGAACGGATCGAACGGGCTGCGGTAGACCGAGAGGTTGCCGATGTACGACCACATGCGGCCCTTCTTGACCGCGTTCTCCGTCTCAAAGCCGTTGCCGTTGAGGTTGGTCTGGCCCTGGACCCAGTCCCATTCGTGGAGGCCGGTGTCGACGCCCATGAAGCGGCCCGAATTGTCGCCGTAGTACTGGACGAACCCGATGTTGAGCTGGCGCTGGTTGGAGAGGCAGAGCGCCGACTTCGACTCGCGCTGGATCTGCGGGATGATCGTCAGCAGCAG
Organism: uncultured bacterium; assembly: GCA_903891095.1. Taxonomy (GTDB): domain Bacteria; phylum Planctomycetota; class Phycisphaerae; order Phycisphaerales; family SM1A02; genus QWPT01. The sequence goes on from CAITDI010000031.1 coordinate 1,433, forward strand.
CGACATGATCAGCGCGATGATGCCGATCACGACGAGCAGCTCGACGAGCGTGAAGCCCGCCGCGCGACGCGCACAGGTGCCGATGAACGAAGGGGCTACGCGATGCCGAGGGTCGTCGAAAGCATGCATCTCCATAGGATGCACCCTGCTCGCGGACATGTCAACGCACGCGCGCGCGCGAGTCGGCGGAAAGCGAGATTTCGGCGGCGAAACGGACGCGCGCGGCGGCGGTGTTCGCCAGTGCCGGTGCGTCGACCCGGTGCTTCAACCAGGCGCTTCAATTCATGCGCTTCAATTCATGCGCGGTTGCATGCGCGCATCAAGCGGGTGTTGCGGTCGCCGCGAGGAGATTCCCGCGAGACACGCGCCCGCGACGCCGGCAACGCCTCACTCCGTCGCCGGCTTCGCAACGGTCTGCTTGGCGAAACCCGCGGGCGGAACCGTGGAGAACGTCGCGGCGTCGAGCTTCGGACCGACCTTGACCTGCGTGAAGCTGGTGACGATGCGGCTCGTGTTCGTGCCTTCCTCGACCTGCGAGATGCGGCGCGGCAGACCATCGGTACGCGCGTAGGCGACCACGACGACCATACGCTTGGCATCGACGATGCCGGGCTTGCCGCCGCCGGTGTCGTCGGCGTAGACATCGAGGTTGTGCACGGCACGGACGACGTCGCACTCGACGCCGTCGATGGTCTCGGTGCCCGTGATAGTCGCAGCGAGCACGACGGGGCCGAGCTGCACGCTGCTGCCGCCGGCGGCGGCGCTCGCACCGCGCTGCCGCTCGGTGATGATCCACGACGGCAGCGCAGTCAGCGCGAACGGCGCGATCGCGGGCCACTCACGGGTCGCCTCGCGGAAGGTCTTGGCGGCGGGATTGACCAGGAGCGCCTTGGATCCGTCATGGGTAAAGCATGCGCTCACACCGCCCTGCTTCATGACCTCGACGCGCATGCGCGGGAGGCTGAGCACATCCTTGTACGGCCACTGCAGGAGCACGTGGTACGTGCCGTCGGCGCCCGCGGGCATCTCCTCGGCGGGAACGCCCTCGAACTTGGTGGTGGTCACCAGATCGATCGACTCGAGAGCGGTCGCGACCTTGGTGCCGCGCTTGATGATGTCCATCGCCTTGGCGTCGACGACGTCCTTGACGACGTCCTTGACGAGGTTCGCGGGCGCGGCTGGCGTTGCGGCAGGCGCAGTTGCCGGAGCCGTCGGCGGCGCAGCGGACGCGCACGCGGAGAGCGCAAGAGACGGGACGGTGGAGGCGACAGCGACGGCGACGACGACGATCTTCGGCGTGATCAGGCTCTGCATGGGGGCAAGCATAGCGCAGGGTCGCGCGCTTCGGCGTGCGCACGCGCCGCTACTTGGCGAGCGCGGCGTCGATCGTCTCGCGGAGGGTCGGGCTCGGACCGCCGATGTACGCCACGCGGCCGTCGCGGCCGACGACGATCATCGCGGGAATGCCGGTGATGCCGCACGTCTCGGCCAGCTTGTCGCCGTTGAGCAGGCAGCCGTAGCCAATGTGGTGCGCGGCGAGGTAGGTCTTGGCCGCGTCGGGCTTTTTTTCCCACGTATTCACGCCGAGGACGACCACGCCGCGGTCCTTGTACTGCTGGTAGATCGCCTCGACCTCGGGCATCGCGGCCTTGCACGGTCCGCACCAGGTCGCCCAGAAGTCGAGCAGCACGACCTTGCCCGCCAGCGACGCGCGCGAGACCGAGGTGCCCGCGAGATCGAGCAGCGCAAAGTCGGGGACGAGGTCGCCCGCATGCGTGCGAAACGTGTCGGCCCCGGCGCTCGCGGCGGGACCGGTGGACAACTTGACGAACCCCTCGGGCACGCCGACCTCGAACCTCGCGCGATCGAGCGTGGCATCGACGCGAAGGTCGGTGTAGCGCGCGCCCGTCGACACGCCGGGCGCGTGGCGCAGCGCATCGATCTCGGGCGCGCTCTCGACGCGGCGTGGCAACCGATCGACGCGCGCGATGGCGACCGTGTCGATCACGCGGATCTCGGCTGGCTTGCCGGCGCTCTTGCCCTCGCTGTCGCGAACCTGCTCGCCGCGCACCGCCGGCGACGACACGAGCTCGACGCGCACGACGTCGCAGGCGACGCCGTCGATCTCCTCTTCGCTTACGAACGCGATCGACGCGATGCGCGGCGCGCGCTCGGGATGCAGCGCGTGTTCATGCGCGGCCAGCAGCCAGTTGGGCAGCGACTGCGACACCTCGCGCGCGACGCTCGCCGCGCTTGCGCCGCCCTCGTGGTAGATGCGGCGGTCGAAGTCGACGAACAGCGCGTGCCTGGCGTCGAAGACGACCTCCCACGCACGCGTGTCGCGCGGCCGGACGACGACATGCGGCGCATCGACGCCCGCGAAATCGATCGCCACGCTCGCGGGCGTGTCGAACCCGGGCGGAACCGAAGACGCCGCGAGCGAGCCGATGAACGGCCGCACGGTGAACTCGATCGACTGCAGCGCGGCGATCCGCGCGAGTGCGCCGTCGTAGATCGCCTTCGCGCGCGGGTCGATCGCTGGCGTGGGCTCGATCGAGGCGGACTGCGCGTCCGCCGTCGGGCGCGCGGCATCGCAGCCGGCGACCGTGATCGCCGACGCGAGCGACAGCAGGCTCATCGCGTGGTGCAGGTTACTTCGCAAGTTCGGCATCGATGATCTTGCGGAGCGCGTTGCCCGTGTCGTCCTCGAGGCCGACCTCGGCGAACGCGATCTTGCCGTCCTTGCCGATGACGATCAGCGTCGGGATGCCGGGCACCGCGTACGACTTGGCAAGCTCGTCGCCCGCGAGCAGGCAGCCGTAGGTGTACTTCTTGCTCTCGATGTACTTCTTGGCGGCGCCGTCGGTCCTTTCCCAGGTGTTGACGCCGAAGACCGCGACGGGCTTGCCCGCGTACTCCTCGCTGATCTTCTGGATCGTCGGCATCGCCGCCTTGCACGGCCCGCACCAGGTCGCCCAGAAGTCGAGCAGCACGACCTTGCCCTTGAGCGAGGCGAGCGTGACTTCCTTGCCCGCGAGATCCTTGAGCGCGAACTCATGCGCGGCGTCGCCGGCCTTGACGGAGAGCTGCGGTTCTTCCTGCTTCGGCACCTCGACCTTGGTGAAGTTCGCCGGCGGCGTCATGGTGAACTGATCGGGCGCGAGCTTGGGATCGGCGCGGACGACGGTCATCAACGTCGTCCGCGGAGGCATCGCCATGTTGCCACTCTTCTCGACCGCCGACTGCACGATGCGGCGCGGGAGGTGGTCCTTCTGCGAGAGCGCGAGCTCATCGATGAGGCGCACGACATTGATCGTCGGCTTGGGTTCCTTTCCTTCCGCGGGCGCCTCGTCGAAGACCTGGATCTCGAGCGCGTGCACGGTCCGGACCACGTCGCAATCGACGCCGTCGAGCTTCTCGGTGCCGACGATCGTGGCAGCGACGAGCTTCGGCGCCTGCGCCGCTTCCTCCGGGCTCGCGGCCGCGACGCTGCGCGCCTGGAACATCCACATCGGGAGCGCATCCTGCTCGCCGCCTCCGAACGACATCCAGTCGCCGCCCGCCTGCATATAGGTGCTGGCCTTGAAGTCGAGGCGGAATGACGTCGCGCCATCGGTCATGAGCGTCGTGAGCGGCTTGCCGCCGTCGACGCCGCTGATGCGCAGGCGCTTGGGAGTGGTGTTCGCGCGGTCGCCGAAGTCGAGGGTGATGGCGTACTTCTTCGTCGCGACGGCCTCTTGGCTGACCTCGCCCATGAAGTCGATCGCGCTGAGCTTGGCCACGGCGGCGATGCCGGCGTCGTAGATCGCCTTCGCCTTCTCGTCGATGGTGTCGGGCGCGGCGGGCTTCGCCTCGGACGCCGACTTCTCGGCGGGAGACGCGGGCCGCATGAGCGGCGCGGCGGGCACGACCTTCTGCGCGAAGAGCGGCGATGCGACGGCGAGCGTGGACGAGAGCGTGATGGCGACGAGGCGGTTCATGTGGGTGGCTCTTTGTGGCGGGCGCGAGGGAGGATGCAGATTAGCTGACGGGCTACCCCGCGAACTACTTCGAAAGCGCCCGCTCGATCGCGTTCCGAATCGACTTGCCCGACGGATCGGACATGCCGACCTCCGCCGCGACGACCTTGCCGTCGGTGCCGATCACGACCAGCGTCGGGATGGCGTTGATGCGGTAGGCCTGCGCCAGATCGTCGCCCTTGAGAAGGCAACCGTACGTGAACTTCATCTTTGCGAAGTAGTCCTTGGCGGCGTTGGGCTTCTGCTCCCAGGTGTTCACGCCGAAGACGGCGACGGAATTGCCGCCGGCCTTGACCGCGTACTCGTCGCTGATCTTCTGGATCGTCGGCATCGCGGCCTTACAGGGGCCGCACCAGGTCGCCCAGAAGTCGAGCAGCACGACCTTGCCCTTGAGCGAGGCGAGGGTGACTTCCTTACCGTCGAGGGTCGTGAGCTTGAAGTCGGGCGCGGGGTCGCCGACCTTGACCGCGAGTTCGGAGCCCGCAGGCGCGGCCGGCTTGATCGGCGCGGCGACCTCGACCTTGCGGTAGCCCTCGGGCGGCGTCATCGCAAACACCGAGGCGTCGAACGCGGGATCGATCTTGACCGCCGAGTAGTACGCGACCGGTCCGCCCGCGGCGGGCACGTTGTTGCCCTCGGGCAGCTCGGGGCGCATCTCGATGCGACGCGGCAGCGCGTCGGTGCGCGCGAAGGCGATCGTCTCGTGAAAGCGCAGTTCCATCGGCGCGCCCGCGCCGCCCGCGTCGAGCACGCGCACGATCTTGACCACATCGCAGTCGACGCCGTCGAGCTTGATCGGCTCGCCGAGCTCGGCGGCGACCAGCTTGGACACGGGCGCGTTGGCCTGGCCCGCGCGCAGGCGGTTCTCGAGGATCCAGTTGGGCGCAGCGGTCGTCATGTTGCCCGCGATGCGGAACCAGTCGCTGCCGCCCTCGGTGTAGGTCTTGGCGTCGGCGTCGAACGCGAGCGACTTCTGCCCAGCGGTGATGAGCGTCGTCCCGCGCTTTGCGGCGCCAGGCGCGGCCTCAAAGCGCATCGCGTGCGCCGCCTTGCCAAAGTCGAGCTTCACGAGGAACCGTCCGCCGAAGCCAGGCGGCAGCAGCGACGGATCGATGCCGTCGAGCTTCGACTCGGCGACGAGCTCGATCGACTTGATCTTGGCGACGGCGGCGAGGCCGGCTTCGTAGATCGCCTTCGCCTTCTCGTCGATCTTGTCGGGCGCGAGCGCGACGGAGGCTGCGGCCTCGCCCGCCGCGATGGGCGCGAACGGAGCAACCGCCGCAGCGAGCGCTGCGATCAAGAGAGACGACGGGACGAGGGCGATGCGCATGGGGCGACGAGTCTACCCCGCCCGCGCGCGCGTCATCGGCCGCGGCCTTCGATTCACTTGGCCAGCGCCGCGTCGATCGCCTTGCGGAGCACCGCGCCCGACTCGTCGGAGAGACCGACCTCGGTGCTCGCGAGCTTGCCGTCCTTGCCGATGATCACGAGGGTCGGGATGCCGGTGACGCCGTACGTCTTCGCGAGTTCGTCGCCCTTGAGGAGGCAGCCGTAGGTGAACTTCTTCTTGGCGAGATATTCCTTGGCGGCGTCGGCCTTCTGCTCCCAGGTGTTGACGCCGAGGACGACGACGTCCTTGCCCTTGTAGTCCTCGCTGATCTTCTGGATCGTCGGCATCGCGGCCTTGCACGGCCCGCACCACGTCGCCCAGAAGTCGAGCAGCACGACCTTGCCCTTGAGCGAGGCGAGGGTGACTTCCTTGCCGGCGAGGTCCGTGAGCTTGAAGTCGGGCGCTGCGTCGCCGACCTTGACGGCGAGCGCGGGCGGCTCGGGCATTTCGCCTTCGTCGCCGGCCATCACCATGCCGGGCATCTCGGGCTCGGCCTTGGTGAAACCTTCCGGCGCCTTGAGCGAGAAGGCCGCGTCGTCGATCTTGGGCTCGACCTTGAGGCCGAACGCGGTGAAGGTCATCGCGGGCGAGAGCATCGCCATGCTGCCGTCCTCGCCGGGCCCGCCAGCGACGGCGCCCTCGGGCCCGTCGACCTCCGGCTTGGTCGTCTGCTCACGCGGAAGTCCGTCGATGCGCGCGATCGCGATGGTTTCGTGCATCCTGAGCTTCATCGGGGCGGCTTGGGGCATCTTGGGCGCGTCGTCGTCGTCGCCAGCCATCTCGTTGGGCATGGCGCCCATGCTGACCTCGACCTCGCGCTCGATCTTGATCACGTCGCACTCGAGTTCGTCGACGGTCGCGGTGCCGGCCAACTCGATCGAGAGCGGCGCGGACTCCTTCACCCCAGGCTCGCCGGAACCCGTGCCGCGGAACGAACGAACCCAATCGGGGAACGACTGCATCGCGATGAGCGCGACGAGCGCGGGCTGGTCGCCGCCTTCGTTGTAGGTCTTCTTGTCGGCGTTGACCTGCAGCACCTTGCCGCCGTGGACCACGAGGACGGAGCCCTTGTTCGGTCCGTCGATGGACTCCGCGCGGATCGAGTCGGCGGGGACGGGCGGGAGGCCCATGCCCTGCTGCGGCGCGGCGGCGGGCTTTGCTTCGGGCTTCGCGTCGACAAAGCGCACGGTGTAGCGCGTCTTGCCGCCCATGCCCGCGGGCATCATCACCTGCGCGGCAGGGTCGCCGCCGCCCATCGTCATCTGCCCGGTGAACTGGATCGACTTCGCGGCCTTGACCGCGGCGACGGCCTTGTCGTAGATGGCCTTCGCCTTCTCGTCGATCTTGTGCTCGGGCGTCGTCGCGGGCTTGGTCGCGGTCTTGGTCGCGGGCTCGGTCGCGGGAGCGCTGCCGCCGCCCGCGGGCACCGTCGGCCGCGCGGGCACGATGATCTGCGCGCAGAGAGGCGAGGTGGCGAGCGCGCAGAGCGCGACGGCGGCGATGGTTCGGATCTTGGGCATGGAGCGCACCTGATGCGCGCACCCGACCGATCCGTCAGCGACCGCTGCGATTTCAGTAGAGAACGCGGAAACGGATCGTACCCGCAACCGCGCGCAATTCGTCGACCACGGCGTCGTCGTAGGTCTTGTTGACGTCGGTCACCACGTAGCCGACCGACTCGCTGGTGCGCAGCGACTGGCCGAGGATGTTGATGCGGCGCTTGGCGAGGATGCCGTTGATCTCGGCGAGCACGCCCGGCTGGTTGCAGTGGAGGTGCAGGAACCGATGCGCCCGCGGCGTCGGGGGAAGCGCGATTTCGGGGAGATTCACGCTGCCCGCGGTCGAGCCTGTGTTGACATGGTCGACCAGGCGGTTGGCGACGAACATGCCGATCCCCTGCTGCGCCTCCGCGGTCGAGCCGCCGATGTGCGCGGTGAGGATGATGTTCGGGATCCCGCGCAACGGCGTGTCGAACGGCTCCTTGTTCGAGTTCGGCTCGGCGGGAAAGACATCGACCGCGGCGCCGCCGAGGTGGCCCGCCTTGACGCTCGCAGCCAGCGCGGCGAGGTCGACGATGTGCCCGCGCGAGAGATTGAGGAGATGCGCGCCCTGCTTCATCTTCTTGAGCTCGCGCTCGCCGATCAGGTTGGTGTTCTCGCGGCGGCCGTCGACATGCAGGCTCACGACGTCGGATTTCGCGAGGAGTTCGCCGAGCGACTTGGCCTTGCGCGCGTTGCCGAGCGGCATGACCTCGGCGAGATCGTGGTAGAGGACGTTCATGCCCATCGCCTCGGCGAGCACCGAGAGCTGCGAGCCGATGTGGCCGTAGCCGATGATGCCGAGGGTCTTGCCGCGGACTTCCACGCAGCCTTGCGCGCTCTTGCGCCAGCCGCCCGCGTGAAGGATGCGGTCGCTCTCGACCGCGCGGCGCATGAGCATGACGATCTCGCCGATCGCGAGCTCGACCACGCTGCGGGTGTTCGAGTACGGCGCATTGAACACGGCCACGCCGCGCCCACCCGCGCTCGCGAGATCGACCTGCTCGGTGCCGATGCAGAAGCAGCCGATCGCGAGCAGGCGGTCGGCCGCGGCGAGCGCACGCGCGGAAACGCGGGTCTTCGAGCGGATTCCGAGCAGCGACACGCCCTTGAGCGAGCGGATGAGCTCGTCCTCGGGAAGCGCGTCGGACAGCGTCTCGACCTTGTAGCCCTCGCTTGCGAGATGCGCGGCGGCATCGGCGTGGATGTTCTCGAGCAGCAGCGCGACCATGCGCGACTTGGGGAAGCTCGGCGCGCCGGGAAGGCCGTAGATCCAGAGCAGTTCCTCGACGCTGCGCACGACGCGGTCCGCGCGCGCGACGACGTTGTCGCGGGTGATGTTCTCGCAGTACGCGACGAACTCCTGCGCCGCGCCGAGGTCGCGGATCTCGCAGTCGGTCGCGCCGTCGCCGACGGCGATCACCGTGCCCGACAGCGAGAGCGCCTTGACGGCGGCGGGCTTGCCCTTGGGCTTGGCGAGATGCGACTGCGCGTTGTAGCCCACGACGGTCGCGCCGTCCTTCGACCACTCGAAGTCGTTGGCGACGACATGGTCGTCGGCGATGCCGAGCTCGGCGCAGACGGGCACGACGTAGTCGCGAAAGCCCGAGCTCACGACGTAGATGTTCGCCGCGTTGCGGCGGATCGCCGCCTTGTGCTTGCGGAAGCTCGGCGCGAGGTGCTTCTTGAGGTGCTTGACGACCGCGTCGACGTGCGCGCGGGTGATCCTGAGCATCGCGAGGCGGCGGCGCAGCGACTCGTCGATCCCGATGCGGCCTTCCATGCCGTCGCGGGTGATGCCTTCGATCGCGAGGACCTTGGCCTCGTGGTCGGGGTCGTCGGCGAGCGCGAGCTTGGCGATTTCATCGAGCCCCTCGGCGGCGACGATGGTCGAGTCGAAGTCGAGGATGAGCGTGGTGGGTTCGGCCGACATGAGGGCGAACATATCGGCATAGCACGCCGCACGGATCAGGGAAACAAACGGCCGGTGCACGGCATGTGCCGCGCAGTGCCAGGCACTGCACGGCACATGCCGTGCACCCGCGGGAAGTCCAATTCGAGCCCTAGTCCAGCCCTGCGCGAGGGGTCTCGTCGCGTGAACGGCACGTGCCAGGCAGTGCCAGGCACTGGACGGCACGTGCCGTGCACGGCGGGGGGTGGGTCGGCTAACCTCGGCCGCGAATGGTCCCACGCCCGACATCGTCCACCGCGCTGCTGCTGGTCATCTCGACACTCGCCTCGGTCGGCTGCGCGAACACCGCCACCTCCACCGCCGGCCTGCGCATGAACCAAGTGCAGGTGCTCGGGTCGCACAACTCGTATCACGTCGCGCCGGGCAAGGGCTCGTCCAACTGGCGTGACCCCCGCTTCGCGCTCCTGAGCTACGAGCACCCGCCGCTTCCCACGCAACTCGACTCCGGCATCCGCGGCTTCGAGCTCGACATCTTCGTGGACGACGAAGGCGGGCGTTTCGCCAACCCCCCCGCGCTCCTCGGCGGCGCGCACGACGCGCGGTTCGACCCGCCTGGGTTCAAGGTGCTGCACATCCCGAACATCGACCAGGACTCCGTGTGCCCCACGCTCGCGGGCTGCCTGAACGACATGGCCGCGTGGAGCGCCGCGCATCCGCGTCACCTGCCCGTGTTCGTGCAGCTCGAGTGCGTCGCCGAGGACCTGCTCAAGAGCATGCCGGGCATCGCCCATCCCGCGCCGTGGGAGTCCCGCCACGTCGAGGCGCTCGAGCAACTCATCCAAGCGACCTTCGACGCGAATCAACTGATCACGCCCGATCTCGTGCGCGGCAACGCCGCGTCGGTGCGCGAGGCGATCGCCGCGACAGGCTGGCCGCTCGTCGACGACGTGCGCGGGCGCTTCATGTTCGTGATCACGGTCGACGACCACGTCGTCGCCAAGCAGCTCGCGCGACGGCCCGCGCTGCGCGGCACCGTGCTCTTCGTCGATGCCGGCGATTCCTCGCCCGACGGCGCGTTCCGCGTGCTCAACAACCCGATGGACGATGCCGCGCGCATCGCGCAACTCTCCGCGATCGGCGTCGTCATCCGAACCCGCGCCGACGAGAACGTCGTCGAACCGCGCAGCGGCAACACCGCGCGTCGCGAGCAAGCGCTTGCGAGCGGCGCGGTCGTGGTGTCGACGGACTTCCCGTCGCCATCGCCGCGATTCGGCATCGAGTACTTCGCCCGCATGCCGGGCGGCGGCACCGCGCGCGTGCATCCGCTCGCGAACGATCCGCGCGCAGGCAAACCGCTCGAGCCGTAGGCGCGCGCGGCCGTCACACGCGCATCACGGCGTGCGCGTGTGCGTCAGCAACCACGCGTAGATGTCGTGACCGGCCGAGAGGTTGTAGGTCTGCGTCCACGAATCGTGGCCAACGCCAGGGTAGATCGTGAGCCGCGCATCGACCGCGCGCGGCGACTTGCATCCCTGCACGCCCGTGAGCGGGACGATCGATCCCTGCACCGGAATGGTCGCGTCGGCGTCGCCATGGAACGCCCAGATCGGCATCAAGCCAAGCAGACAACCACGCTGGTTCCACGCCGCCGTGCCGTCGCCGCAGATCGGCACCACCGCCGCGGGAAGCGCGTTCGACCCGACCGTGCGCAGGTACTCCCACGTGCCGATCGCGCCGCAGCTCAGGCCCGTCAGGTAGATGCGCGACTGATCCACGTGATAGTGCGCGGCCGCCCACTGCAGGAACGCATCGACGTCGCTCGGGATGTGGCACCCGCCGCGCGCGTTCTGCGGCGCAAGCACCACGAACGCGTCGCCCGCGGTCGAGGCCGCCACGGGCCAGTTGTTCGCCTTGATGATCGCAGGCACGCCGTTCGAGGTGAGGCGCGTGAGTTCCGCGGAAGTTCCGTTGCCGTCCTCGCCGACGCCGTGCAGGCACACGAGCAGCGGCCAGTCGTTGCGCGTTTCGTATCCCGCGGGGAGGTACTCCCAGAAGCCCTGCTGCGCGGTGGTCGTTCCGACCGGGCGCATCGTCAGGCGATCCGACGACACGGCGGGCACGCAGCCCGCGTTGCCCCACGCGCCGAGGACGGTCGCGAGGTCGCTGCCGGCAACCAGGCCATCGTGGTCGATGTCGGCGCTGCACGGCGCGGCGCCGCACGGTCCCCACGAGCCAAGCACCGCGGAGAGATCCTCAGCGTTCACGAGGCAGTCGCGATTGATGTCCGCGGGGCTGCGCGGATCGGGGCACTCGATCACCGCCGAGATCACGACCTCGCCGATGTACACATCCTGATCGATGGCGCCGTTGCGGCCGGCGAAGCCGAACGACCAACCCGTCGGGTCGATGTTCGCCATCTCCTGCGCGCCCTTGTCGAGGTAGATCGTCGAAGCGACGCTGCCCGGCACGGCGAGCGTCACGCGCGTGCCCGTGCTGCGCGTCCACGACACGGTGGCCGTCGCCATGCGAATGCGGTCGACGGCCTGCGTCGTGGTCAGCCAGGTCACTGGCGCAAACGAATACGGCACGAAGGCGAACTGATTCCCGCCCCACTTGCCGTTCACGCCGTTCGCGCCCGCGCCCGTGTAGGTCACGAAGCCAACGCTGAGCCCCGCCTGATCGGTGTTGAAGCCCTCGAGGCCCCACTCGCCGCCTGACATGCGCGTGCCCGAGGCGTTCGAGAGATCGCCCCACAGGAACGAGAAGCCGTCACCCGCGCCGCCCGCGCTGTTGCGAAGGCTGAAGCGGAACGAAGCCGTGAACTCCTTCACCTTGCCTGCGATGGGAGCGGAGCGCCAGGTTCCCCACGTGCTCGGGAATGCGTCCTGCACGAGACGCAAGCGCGTGAAGCCGTTGATGTTGACCGCCTGCGCGCGGCTGTAGAACGTGCCCGACGCCGGCGTGACGAAGTACTCGTTGATGCCCGCCGTGCAGGTGGCGCCGCCCTGCGCATGCGCGGAGACCGCGCACATCAAGACCAACAGTGAGACGACGAACTCGCGAATCAGGCGCATCGATCCAAGATACGCGCAAAAATCCGCGGGGCGAAACAAATCACCGAGGTTCTCGCGGGCCGCCGACGCTCAGCGCGATGCAAACGCACCTCAATGCGAGGTCGCGGCCATGCGTTCGTGACGAATGCGGTGCAGGAGCTCATCCGGACGCACGACGCGCACGCCGCGCGCCTCGAGGCGATCGGCCAACGCCGCGGCCGCGCCGAGGCCGGTCACCTTCGTGCCGTCGGGCAGCGTGTGCGTCGACCAGATGTGCACCGAAACCCAGCGCGCAAACTGGCCTGCCTCCGCAGTCGCGGCGACGTCGCGCGCGATCGCGTCGGCGACTGCGTCGGGTCCGCCCATGCCGGCGTGGTTCGCCGCGGCGTCGTTCCACAGGCAGTAGCCCGCCGTCACGAACGGCACTTCGCCGCCGCGACCATCGGCGGTCCAGTCGATGCGGCCGTGTCCCGCGTGATACGGCGCGTAGTCGCAGACGAATGCGCCGAGCAGCGGATGCAGTTCCTCCGCGATCCAGCGACGCGCCTCCGCGGCGCCTGGCGTGTCGGAGTGCAGCATGAGCATGCCGGCCATGACGGCGCCGGTGCGATGGTTCTGCTCGTTGAGCCTGCGCATGAACTCGCGAAACAGCTGCTCGCGGCGGCCCGTGTTCTCCGCGAAGCGGTCGGGATACCAGTAGCCCGCGAACTGCTCGATGAGCGCCGTGCCCGCAGGCTGCGTCTCGGCGATGCGCTCGAGCACGCACGGCGCCGCTTGCGAGAGCTGCGAAAGGCACGCGCCGAACCCGATCGCGAACGATCCGTGCCGCGGGTGATCCCAGTAGAGCGCAGGCTTCGGCGGAAGCGCCTCGGTGCCCACGCCTTGACCCCAGAACGCACCGCAGAGCCACTGCAGGTTGTCGCCATCGCTGAGGACGAGCGCGACGCAGGGACGACGATCGTTGAAATCGACCGACGACGCCTTGAGGCCCGCAACGGGCGGAAAGCTCGCATCAAGCGCGCCCGCCGAGAGAAACGGCTGGTTGCGCACCCAGTTGCTCGCGGTGTTGGGGTGCCCGCGCGCCGACACGGCGAGCGTGTTCATCGCCTCGTCGCCCTCGTTCCAGCCGAAGACAGGCGCGAGGTCGTCGAGGCGCTCGACCATGCGCGCCGCGACGCGCGCAGCCTCGGCGTCGGAGCCGTAGCCGACCCAGCACGCCTGCGAGATCGCGATATCGCGGTTGCGCTGCACGCCTGGGTCGAGCATCGCGACCGCGCTGCGCGAGAGCCGCGCGAGATCGTCGTCGCTGATCGGCACGCGGCCATCCGCGAGCATGCGCAGGCCGAGAGACTCGGCGCGCGGGATGAGCGATTCCTCGATGAGCGCCGCGCGATGGAGCGCGGCGAGACTGGTCGCGGTGTTGACCGACGCATTCGTCGGCGCACCTGTCGTTGCCGACGCCGTCGCAATCATCGGCGTGTACGCCTTGCGGCCGCTCGGGTCGCGCGCGTACGCGACGTAGCCGCGCACGAGCCCCGAGCGAACGCCGCGCTCGAGCAGCTCCCACGGCGTGAAAGTCCCGCGGTCCTCGAGGCCGAGGCGCGCGACCGTGCGCTGCTTCCATTCGCCGTAGCGGTAGACGACGGTGTCGTTCCAGACGAGCTCGTCGGACTCGCCGAGATTCACGGCGCGCGCCGCGAGTCCGGCGAGGGACGCGGAGAGCATCTCCTCACGCATGTCGACGGTGGTCGGTGCGGCGGACGCGGCCGATGCGCGAACCGTCACGAATCCGCGGGGCGCGCGCTGCTCGGGCCACCATGTCGCGCGCACCGAGCGACCCTCGCCCAGCTGCCCGAGCGACAGCACTCCGAGGACGCCGATGAGGAGCAAGAAGAAGGCGAGCGCGCGCATCGCGCCATCCTCGCAAATTCACTGTCGGCAAGCGTGCGACACGGGCGACATCGGCACGCTGCATCGCTGCGAAAGCGCCGCAACTGTGAACATGCGCGCGCCGCGTGTCACGCAATCACCAAACGCGCACCGTGGCTGCACGCCGACCGCGTGCGCTGTGCAGCTGCAGCACTCATCGCGCATCGGCAGCCGAGTTCATAATTCCGCCGATTGCTGACTCGGACGGCGCGCGGCGCGGCTTCAAAGACCCGGGACTCCATCGATTCTTGATCAAAGCCTTTGACTGGCTTGCGTCGGGCTCTTTATTAGGCATAGTCCTCCGATCGGCAGGGTGGACGACCTTCATCGTTGCGTTTGCGCGTGCATCGGAGCACGCCATCGATGCAGCGGGCGTCACCCGACCCTGAACCCCAACGCCGAACAGCGAGCCACATGAACCGAATCCAAGCAGCCCTGACGTCAGCCGCGATCATCATCGGCGGCATCGCCTCGTCCGCCAGCGCGTATGTGGAGTTCCTCCACACCAACGGCAAGCCGTACTCGACGTGGACCGCGTATGTCTCGATCGAGGACATGTCGTCGAATTCCAACGGCACAGCCGCTGGCAACATGTCCCCGCCGATCGCGGCGAAGGACAGCATGTTCACCGACGGAACCTTCTTCTACAAGATCACTTCGAACGCGCAGGGCGACGCCGGTCAGTACAACAACCTGATCGTCCGCTACCAGAGCCTGGCCGACCTGAACCACAGCACCGGTGGCGAAGTGTTCAACATGGTCAACTACGGCATGTACTACGACGACGAGATCATCGCCGACGGCGCGACGGGCCGGTTCTTCCGCACGACGCGGTACGACCCCAACAGCCCGGTCACGATCGGCATGTACGCGTACAACAGCTTCGCCGACCTGGTCAACAACAACTACTTCTACGCCAGCGGCTTCCAGAATCAGACCGTGGCGTACGACTGCCAGTTCTGGGCGGTCGACGGCAAGTTCTACCGCACGAACGTGACGGGCAAGAACGGCGCCACCACGGTGACGGGCATCAACGTCTACAACAGCTCGGCCGACCTGTACAACGGCGTCGTCGCGCAGACGATTCCGAGCAAGGTGGGCTATCCGGGCTCGATGCGCTTCATGGCCGTCGACTCGTCGATGATCCCGCCGCCGGTGTGCCCCGGCGATCTCAACGCCGACGGCGAGGTCAACGCTGCCGACCTCGCGATCCTGCTGTCCAACTGGGGCGTCTGCCCTCAGTGAGCGGCTGAAAGAGCACGCTGCCGCAACTGCAAGACTCCGCGCGCAGGAGGTCCAGATGGGCCTCCTGCGCGCTTGTTTTTGCGGCCGAGACTTCAGGTTTCTTTCGGAAAAACCGCGGTTCCTTCGTGCGATCCGTCGGAGCCGTGCCATGGTCTGCCTTGGTCAGACTCCGTTGGTGATGTCCAACGGGTACCTGTTGTCTGACTGTCCCGTGGTGGCGCCGTCCAAACGCCACTCTAAGTCCCTGTCATAGGTCCATTTCCATCATGAATCGCAAGTGCTTTGTTTTGACGTCGGCTGCGTTGGTCGCAGGCTGCCTCGTGACCTCCGCGAATGCCGCGGTCGTCTTCCTCGCCGGCACGAGCTCTGGCTCCACCACGACTTGGACGCAGTACGCGTCGCTCGCGGACATGGCTGCCAACACCGGCGGCAGCGCGGCTGGCTCGTCTGGCTCTGTCCTCAACACCGACGGCGTCTGGACCGACGGCTCGTACGTCTACAAGACCACTGCTGATGCGATCGGCATCGGCGGCAGCTACAACAACATCTACGTTCGCTACAACACCCTCGCTGACCTGAACTCTGACACCGGCGGCACGGTGATCAACATGACTCAGGGCATGTACTACAACGAGGACGTCATCGCTGGCGGAACCAACGGCTGGATCTTCCGGACGGCTTCGTTCGGAGGTGGCACGAACGTCGGTATGTACGCGTTCAACGACATGGCCAACCTGCTGGCCAACACGTACTTCTACGCCAACGGCTTCACCGCGGGCGCGGTGGACGGCGCGAACCAGTTCTGGGCGTACGACGGCACCTACTACGGCTCGAACGTCGTCGGCGGCGTCGTGACTGGCTTCACGACCTGGCCGAGCGGCCCGGATCTGTACAACGGAACCAACGCGACGACCATCAGCAGCTCGGTTGGCTTCGACACCAACGCGCACTTCCTGGCGATCGACTCGTCGCTGATCGGAACCGTCCCGGCTCCGAGCGCGATCGCGCTGCTCGGCCTCGCGGGCGTGGGCATGTCCCGCCGCCGTCGCGCCTGATCCGACCATCCACGATTGAAGCGAACGCCCCGGCCCTGCGCCGGGGCGTTCGCCCTTTTGACGACCTGTGCCTGGCACGTGCCATGCAGTGCCAGGCACTCGACGGCACGTGCCGTGCACGATGTGAGGCGACGGCGTTTGCCGCGCGGAAAGGGCCGGACGCACCGGCGGGCGGGTGCACGGCACGTGCCACGCAGTGCCAGGCACTCGACGGCACGTGCCGTGCACGATCCCAGGCGACGGCGTTTGCTGCGCGGCGAGGGCCGGACGCACCGGCGGGCGGGTGCACGGCATGTGCCGTGCGGTGCCAGGCACTCGACGGCACGTGCCGGGCACGATGCGAGGCAACGGCGTTTGCTGCGCGGCAAGGGTCGGACGCACCGGCGGGCGGGTGCACGGCATGTGCCATGCAGTGCCAGGCACTGGACGGCACGTGCCGTGCACGGCGGGGTCAGGCCATGAGCGCGGGGATGGCGTTGCCCTTCACGTCGGTGAGCCGGTAGTCGCGGCCCTGCGCGCGGTAGGTCAGGCGCTTGTGGTCGAGGCCGAGCAGGTTCAGCATCGTCGCGTGAAGGTCGTGCACCTCGACCGGGTTCTCGACGATGTTGTACGAGTAGTCGTCGGTCTTTCCGTACGTGATGCCAGGCTTCACGCCGCCGCCGGCCATCCACACGCTGAAGCACCGCGGATGGTGGTCGCGGCCATAGTTGTCGCGCGCGAGCTGGCCCTGCGAGTACACCGTGCGGCCGAACTCGCCAGCCCACAGCACGAGCGTGTCGTCGAGCATTCCGCGGCGCTTGAGGTCCTTGATCAGCGCGGCCTGCGCCTGGTCGACGGCGCGCGTCTGCGCGCTGAGCTCGCCCGGCAGGTTTCCGTGCTGGTCCCAGCCGCGCATGTACAGCTGGATGAACCGCACGTCACGCTCCGCCAGCCGCCGCGCCAGCAGGCAGTTCGCCGCGAACGATCCCGCCGTGTGCACATCGGGGCCGTACATCTCGAGCGTCGCCGCGTCCTCGGTGGAGAAATCCGTCAGCTCGGGCACCGACATCTGCATGCGGTACGCCATCTCGTGCTGCGCGATGCGCGCCTTCACCTCGGGGTCGAGGCTCTCCTTGAACTCCTCCTCGTTGAGCTCGTCGACGAGGTCGAGCATGCGGCGACGGTCCGCGCGCGACACGCCGTCAGGATCGCGGAGGTACAGCACCGGGTCCTTCCCCGAACGCAGCCGGCATCCCTGGTGCTCGCTCGGCAAAAACCCGCTGCCCCAGAAACGCGCGCTCAGCGCCTGCATGTTGCCCACGCCCTGCGTGATCATCACGACAAAGCTCGGAAGGTTCGCGTTCATGCTTCCGAGGCCGTAGCTCATCCACGAGCCAAAGCTGGGGCGGCCCGGCTGCTCGGTGCCCGTCTGGAAGAACGTGATGCCAGGCTCGTGGTTGATCGCCTGCGTGTGCATCGAGTTGATCATGCAGATCTCCTTCGCCACCGTGCCCGTGTGCGGAAGGAGCTCGGACAGCCACAGGCCGTCCTCGTTGTTCTCAAAGCGATCGAAGCGGAACTTCGTCGGCGCGACGGGAAAGCGCGACTGACCGCTCGTCATCGTCGTGATGCGCTGGCCATTGCGGATCGAGTCGGGCAGGTCCTCGTTGAAGCGCTTCGCGAGCTCGGGCTTGTAGTCGTACAAGTCGAGCTGGCTCGGCGCGCCCTCCATGTGCATGTAGATCACGCGCTTGGCCTTGGGCGCGAAGTGCGGACCGGGCATGAAGCCCGCAGCCGGGGACGGCGCAGCCGCCGGCGCGCCATCCGCACCGAGGATTCCCGCGCCAGCCGCACTCCGCCCGCCAAGCAGCTGCGACAACGCGATGCCGCCCAGCCCCGCGCCGAGCGTGCCCGCGGCGAGCTGTCCGAAGAAGCGGCGACGCGTGAGGTTGAGCAGGTACTCCTCGAGTCCGTCGGCGGGAGTGGCGCTGATCTTCTGTGGCTTCGGCATGGTTCAGTCCTTCACGATCGTGGCGTCGCTCGAGAGAACGGCGTTCGCGAGCAGCGTCCACGCGGCGAGTTCCGCGGGGTCGAGGTCTTCGGGCTTGGGTGCTGCGCCGACGGCGAGAAGCTGCTTCGCGTCGTCGGGCCTGGTGGTGTAGTGCTTGCGGTTCTCGCCGAGCACGCCTTCCATGCGGGCGAGCATCGCGTCGGTGGGATGCGTGCCCGTCGCGCGGCGGTAGAGCGTCTCGACGCGCGTGCGGTCATCGCCCGCCATGCGCATCGTGCGCTCGGCGGCGCCGCGCGCGGCCTCGACGAACTGCGGATCGTTCCACAGCGCGAGCGCCTGCAATGGCGTGTTGGTGGCGATACGCTTGGGAGCGCAGAACTCGCGCGTCGGCGCATCGAAGGTCAGCATCGTCGGCGGCGGCGCCGCGCGCTTCCAGTACGTGTAGAGGCTGCGGCGCCAGAGGTCGTCGCCGGTGCCCTCCATGTACACGCGCGTGTTCGACTGGAGCATCGCGACTTCCTGCCACAGGCCCTCGGGCTGATACGGCTTCACGCTCGGGCCGCCGAGCTTCTCCTTGAGCAGGCCGCCGACATAGAGCGCCTGGTCGCGGATCGCCTCGGCCGAAAGCCGCTGGCGCGGGAAGTACGAGAGCAGGCGGTTGCCGGGATCGGCGTTCACGACCTCCGTGCGCACGCGCGAGGGCTGGCGATACGTCGAGCTGGTCACGATCTGGCGCACGAGCGCGCGCAGGTCCCAGCCGCCGTCGCGGAACTGCACCGCGAGCGTGTCGAGCAGCTCGGGATGCGTGGGCCACTCGCCCTGCAGGCCGAAGTCGTCGCTCGTCCGCACGAGGCCCGCGCCGAAGAAGCCTTCCCACACGCGGTTCACGGTGACGCGCGCGGTGATCGGGTTCTGCGCGGAGACGAGCCAGCGCGCGAGGCCGAGGCGGTTCTTGGGCGCATCGTCGGGCAGCGCGCCGAGCACGGTCGGCACGCGGCGCGTGACGGGACGGTTCTTGTCGGGATGGTCGTACGCGCCGCGCATCTGCACGAAGGTCTCGCGCGGCATGTCGCGTTCCTTCATGACCATCGTCTTGGGCGTGCCGGCCATGAGCTTCGCACGCTCGGACTTGGCCTCGTCGAGCTTCTTGGTCGCGGCGATGTAGGTCGGCGAGAAGCGGATGCGCCAGCCGTTCTTCGCGGCCTCGACGGCTTCGGCGCGCATCGAGCCTTCGGGCGCGATGAGCGCGACCATCGGCCGCTCGAACACGCCGTCCTTCGGCACGACGCGGTGGTAGAAGCCGGCCTGTCCGCCGGTGTTCACGACCTTGCACACGAGGAAGTTCTCGCCAGGAACCAGGTCGAGCGACACGCGGTCCTGATCGGGCGCGACGCCGCGCTGCGACTGGTTCTCGTAGACCTTCTTGCCGTTGAGGTACAGCACGAGGCCGTCGTCGGAGCCGAACGAGAGGTCGAGCTTGCGCGCGTCGGGCGAGTAGATCTGGCGCGCGACAAACTCGCAGCCCACGCTCGCGGCCAGACCGACTGCCTGCGCCTCGAGCACGCCAGGCGCGTAGCGCCATTCGCCGGGAGTTTCCTTGCTGCCGAACTTGGCGCGGCGGTCGAAGCGCACCGCCTTCTCAGGTCCGTACTCGATGCCATACGCGGCGCCCGCCTCGCCCATGAAGGGTCCCGCGATGTACCACGCGCTGGTCGCCTCGGGCAGCGCGGCAAGCGCCGCATCGGTCGCCGTCATCGGCGTGAGGCGCACGCGGCCAAACACATGCTGCGCGTACGGCGAGTCGTAGTTGAGCGTGATGCGCAGCTCGGTGCCGCCTTCGAAGCCGAACGGCTTGGCCGCGGTGAACACCGCCGCGCGCGCGCCGCCCGCCTCGTGGCCGCCGACCGCCCACTGACGACCTTCGCCCTTGGTGAGCGCGTTGACCACGCGGTAGTCGGCGTTGCCCTGCTCGTAGTCGCCCCAGGCCCAGGTGATCTGGACGGGCTCCTTCTTCGATGGATCGGCGACGGAGACGGCCTCGACCGAGATCGCATCGAGCACCGCGTTGCCGTTGGGCGCGCGGCCGATGCGTCCGCCCGCGAGCGACGGGTCGGTGAGCGCCTCGAACAGGATCACGCGCATGTCGCGCGCGTCGGTGCGGAGGACGATCGTGTGCTCGTCGGCGTTGGGATTCGCGCCGCTCGCGAGCACGGAGCCGTCGGGCTGCGCGGCAAGCGTGGCGCCGTCGCGGCTCGCGGCCGAGACGAACTTCGTGGTGACGGGCGCGAAGCCCGCGCGAACCTTCGCGACGAATGCGGCGAGCTCGGCCTTCTCGGATTCGCCGGCGTTCGCCTGCTCGGCGAGCGCGGCCTTCTCGGCGTCGGCGAGGACGGCGAGGCGCGCCTTGTCCTCCTCGCGCGGCACCTCGATAAACGGCTCGAGCGCGCGGAACGCATCGGGCGACTGGCCGTAGATGCCCGGCTCCTCGTTCGAGTTGAAGAACGCGATGAGCGAGTAGAAGTCCTCGGTCGTGACCGGATCGAACTTGTGGTCATGGCAGCGCGCGCAGCCGACCGAGAGGCCGAGGAACGCGGCGCCTGTCGTGTTCACGCGGTCGACGGCGTACTCGAGCAGGTACTCCTCGTTGATCGCGCCGCCTTCGTCGCTGGTCACGTGCGCGCGGTTGAAGCCGCTGCCGATCACCTGGTCGGGCGTCGCGTTCGGAATCAGATCGCCCGCGAGCTGCTCGATCACGAACTGGTCGTACGGCTTGTTGTCGCGGAACGCCTTGAGCACCCAGTCGCGCCAGAGGTACATCTGGCGGCCCGCATCCATGTGGATGCCGCTCGTGTCGGCGTAGCGCGCGATGTCGAGCCACGGCACGGCGGCGCGCTCGGCGTGACGCGACGCGTACGGCTCCTCGGTGAGCAAGCGGTCGACGAGCTTCTCGAAGCGGTCGGCGCTCGTGTCGGCGCTCGTGTCGGCGCTCGTGTCGGCGAGGTACGCGTCGGTCTCCTCGGGCGTCGGCGGAAGACCCGTGAGATCGAGGAACACGCGGCGCACGAGATCCTCGGGCGAGGCCTCGGCGCTCGGCTTCGCGCCCACGCGCTCCATGCGCGCGAGCACGAACCGGTCGATGTCGTTGCGCGGCCACGATGCGTCGCGCACCTGCGGCACGGCCGACGCGACGGGCGGCGTGAACGACCAGTGCTTCTCGTAGGAAGCGCCTTCGGTGATCCAACGGCGCAGCAGCTCGCGCTCATCGGCGGAGATCGGGCGCTTGCCGCTCTCGGGAGTCGGCATCACGCGCGCGGGGTCGTGCTCGTTGATGCGCTGCCAAAGCAGGCTCGCGTCGACGTTGCCGGGCACGATGGCCGCACCGGCCTTGCGCTGCGCGAGCGCCTCCTCGCGGATGTCGAGGCGAAGGCCCGCCTGCTGCTTGGCGCGGTCTGGGCCGTGGCACAGGAAGCAGCGGTCGGACAGGATCGGGCGGATGTCGCGGCCGTAGCGGATCGGCTCGGTGGCGGACGGTCCGAGGACCGGCGCGAGGAGCGTCATCGACTTGCCGGCGCCGCCGCCGTGGAGGGAGACGCTTTGAGCCCCACCAGAAACAGAATCGCCGCCCTCAAAGGCGGCGAGCGGGTGGAACTCCATGGCCCGTGGGTAGATGACGAGTCCGCTGACCAGGGCAGCCCCGATCGCGGCGACGACGAAGGTGGATCGTGAGGACGGCACGAATCGAACTATAACGCCCTCGAACCGCGTTCCAACCCTGCAAATGGGGATCGACGGCATTCTCACGCCCGCGAACCAAGCACCCGCCGGGCGTTGAAGGGCGGTGTCGCGCGAACCGCCAACCAAATCGAGCGATCTTGCGCAGAAGTCGGGGGCGGCCGACTATTCCCCTGTGGCGAATCAACACTCGCCCGGCAAACTCGAAGAATGCTCGGGCGGAGGCTTTGGAAAAGGGACCTAGGACACTGCCTGGGCCAGTGAGCGCGGAGGCGGAACCGCTGCGTGAACTGGAACTAACGATTTGCAACTTCGAGCCATATCGACCGTCGAGGAGTTCATCTCCCCGACGGTCGATGCCGTTTTGGGCTGTGCGTGCATGAATGCCCAAGGCCTGAAGACCTGAAGACCTGAAGACTTTGGGCGGAAGCCCGCGGAACGTTGGACGTCGGAGTCAAGAGGCCGAACGCTCACGCAACCCGTGCCGCAGGCTTCCGCCTGACGGGCATTCACGGTGTCCGAAGGCTCACGGCCGCCAGTGACATGGTTGGACGTGGGATGCGAGCGATCGAACGCTCACGCAACCCGTGCCGCAGGCTTCCGCCTGACGGGCATTCACGGTTGACGAAGGCGAAAGCCAACGCACCTCAGCCGCTGGACACCACTTCGCCGCGGTCGACGAAGAGCAGCCTCAACGCGATCGACGCCGGCTCGAGTCCATACATCTCGGCCACCGCACCTTGATACCCGCGCAGCTGCTCGGTGTAGTCGGAAACCTTCTTCGCAAGGTCCGCCTGGGAAGCGCCCGTCGCGCCCGTCTTGAAGTCGACGATCACCGCTCCCACCACCCTGCCGTCGCGCTCGAGCAATTCGAGTCGATCGATGCGCCCGTGCACGAGCCCTTCGGCCGTCGCACGAACAAACGGCAGCTCGGTGCGCACGCGCGTGCCGGCCGCGGGCCGCAGCGCGTCGGCAATCGGCCCTGCCGCGATGCGCGCGAAGAGCGCGCGCACACCATCGACGATTTCGCCCGCGATCGGCGTCCCCTTCTCCACCGCCGCGCGGCGTACCGCGCGTGTGAGCAGCGCGGCACGCTTGTCGTCGGTGTCGTAGTCGCTCGCGGTCTGGATCTCACGGAAACACTCGTGCACAACCACGCCGCGCACCGCGATGTCGTCGTTGGTGAAGGGATCGGTCTGCCAGAGGCTCGCGGAGTCGTGCGTGGACGGCGACTTGGCGCTGCCCGCGTGGCGCGCGACGATCGCGACCAGCGGCTGCGGGTCGGTGTCTGGCGCCGTCGCGTGATCCGCCGCAGCAACCTGTGCGGTCGACGCAGCCGCCTGGTCGCCAAAGGTCGCGCTCCAGAACGGCACGCTCGCATCGGGCATCGCGCCGACGAACGCCGTGCCGATCGACGGCGCAGACGCCAGCGTGTCGGAGCTGCCCTCGGCCGCGGCCGACACCGCCGCGCGAATGAGCTTCGACGCCGTGGGCAGTTCGCCTGGCTCGTTGATGTCCATCAGCAGGTGCAGCCCGCAACGCGCGCGCGTGATCGCGACGTAGAGCGCGGAGAGGTCGTCCAGCAACTGCCGTCGCCGACCATCGCGCTCAAGCACGACGAGCTCGGGAATCCACGCACGGATCGCCTCGCTCGCGAGCGGCGCGACCAGCTGCGGCGGCTCCTTCGGATCGATCGCGAGCATGCCCCAGCCCTTGGGCGCGGAGCCCCAGCCGCCGTCGAGCGATGCAAGCACGACCTCGTCGAACTCGAGGCCCTTCGACTTGTGCACGGTCATCACGCGCACCTTGTCGGATGAACTCGAGTCGGCCTTGTCGGCGGCGATCGCATCGAGGAAGTCGATCGTGCGCGCGTGCGGCAGATCGGCGAAATCCTCGGCAATCGCGATCACGCGCTCGAGCCGCGCGCGGTCGCGCGAACCGATGCCTGCGGCGACAAGCGCGTCGCAGACCTCGCGCAGCAGCGCGGCGAGCCCGATGTCGGCGAGCCTGCCGCGCAGCGTCTGCGCGAGAACCTCGGCGGCCTTGCGCGAGTCCTTCGGCGTGCGCGACTCGAGCTCGGCGAGGCCCGTGAACTTCTGCAGCGGACCGCGCGAGACGAGGAAGTGCGACACGCGGTCGCTCGGGTCGTCGATCAGGCGAAGCAGCGCAACGACGCCCGCGACCGCAGGCGAATCGAGCAGCGTCGAGCGGCCTTCGTCGCTGGCGGGCACGCCGAGCGCCTTGAGCCGCGCGATGATGTCGCTGATCTCCCTGTTGGTGCGAACGAGGATGCCGATCGAGCGATCGGGGAAGTCGCGGTGGATGCGCGCGGCGACGCTCGCGGCGCATGCGGTGGACTTGAGTTCCTCGACTTCCGGAGATGGCGACGCATCCGCCTCCGCATCCGCATCCGCCTCCTTTGGCGCTGATGCGCCCTTGTTGCCTGGCTTCTTCTTCTCGGCCTTGGGCTTTCCAAAGGCGTAGGCCTCGATGCGACCAGGCAGCGTCTTCTTGTCGGCCTCGTGCGGCGTGAACTCCCATTGCGCGATCGCGCGCTTGAACGCGCTTTCGGTGGCGGAATCGGGGAGTTCCTCGCGCTTGACGAAGTCGCACAGGCCGACGCAGTCCGCGAGATGCTCGGCCTCGACCAGCGGAATCAGGTCGCGCTCGAGCGTGCCGAACACGCGATTGACGAAGTCCATCACGATCGGCGACGAACGGAAGCTGCGCGTGAGCGCGGAGCCGTCGCCGAGCTGGCCCGCGTAGTCCTGACGAATCTCCGCGATCAGGCCGGGCGTGCCGCCGCGCCATCCGTAGATCGACTGCTTGGGGTCGCCGACGAGCAGGAAACGCCCCGCGCTGGCCGCGTTTGGAACGCCGAGCACATCCTGCAGCATCGGACGCATCGCGAGGAACTGCTCCGCCGACGTGTCCTGCGCCTCGTCGATGGCGAGGTCGCGGATGTCGGCGCCGAGCGCCTCGCGCAGCGCGCTCGCGCTGGCCACGCGCGAACCCGCGCGCTGCGCCGCAAGCGAGACGCCGCGGCCGATGTCGCTGAAGCTGTAGATGCCGGATTCTTCCTGCGCTGCACGCAGCGCGCGATCGGCCATCGGCAGCACGCGCAACGCGCCGTGCATGCGCGTGGCGATGTCGCGCAGCAGCGCCGCGCGAAGATGCGGCACGAAACGGCGCGCGAAGTCGCAGAAGGAATCAGGCACCGTCATCCGCTGATACGAGCCGCCCGCCTCCGAACCCGCGGCCGCGTGAAGCGACGCGAGGAAGCCCACCTCGGAAATGCTGCGGAAATCACGAGCGCGCAGCAGCCCGAGCAGCTTCGCGTGCTGCGTGACCCAAGACTTGCTCGGCGGACCCTTGCCCTTGGCGGTGCGCGGGATGTCGGCCTCGAGCCGCGCGAACAGCTCGACGAGATCGTCGTACTCGGCCTTCTTCGGTTCGGCGCCAGACGGGATCCGCTCGATCCAGCCCCACGCACTCTTGATGCCCTCATCACCCGCCGCCGCGGTCGCGCGGTAGATGTCGAGCACCGAGATCGTCGAGCCGCCGAGCAGATCGGCGATCGACCGCAGCACCGACGGCTTGGGCGCGCCATCCTCGAGCATGTTGATGAGTTCGCCTGCGTGTTCGTCGGCGAGGATCTCGGCGGCGACCTCCGCGCGGAGTTCGTCGATGTCCTGGTCGTCGCCCACCGTCCACTCGGGCGGCAGGCCGACCTCGTCAGGCAGCGCGCTCGCGATGCGGTGAAAGAACCCGTCGATGGTGCCGACCTGCATGCGGTGCAGCTCGCTGCACAGCGCGACGAGCACGCCCTGGTACTCGGCCGCCGTCGCGGGACCGACGACGACTTCGAACTTCGCGCGCGCCTTGGCGCCGGACTCGTTGTCGGCCGCGCCCTCGGCGGCGTTCGCGAGGATGCGCGCGAGGATCTCGCCCGCGGCCTTGCGCGTGAAGGTCACGGCGAGGATGCGCGACGGCTTGGGTTCGCGGGCTGCGCGGATTTCCTCGATGCACCAGGCGATGATGCGGTTGGCAAGCGTGAAGGTCTTGCCCGAACCTGCGTTGGCGATCACGATCGAACGGGGCGCGCTCATGCGTCACCTCCGCCCTGCGCTTCGGAGTCGCCGCCGGACTCGGCCCCAGACTCGGGCTCATCCTCCTCGTTGGTGATGCGGAGCCCGAGGCCCCACACCGCCGCGAGCGGATCGCGCGCGTCGACGGGCACGCGATCGCTCGGCGTGAATTCACCGGCCATCACGCTTGCCACGATCTCGCGCGCGCGCTCCTCGGCGCGTTCGGCCTGGTCGTCGCTGCACTCGAGGAACGCGAAGCCGCTCTTCTCGTCGTTGGGCGCGAGGTTGATGTAGCCGAGCGCGGTCGGCGCCACGCGGATCGGCGTGCTCAGGCTCGCGAGCAGCACGCGGTACAGCGGGAGCTGCAGGTCCTTCCACTGGTCCTTGTTCGGGCCACGAAGGATGCGGTGGGTCCTGGTCGGCGGATCGGCGTCGGCGGCCGACTTGTAGTCGAGCGCGCGGAACTCGCCGGTGGACTCGTTCACATCGACGCGATCGATGCGGCCCGTGAGGTAGAGCCCCGCTTCGCCGCCGATGCGAGGAGAGGACACGGCTCCTTCTCGCGCGGGCGGCTTCTCGAACGACATCTCGATCGCGTGCACGCGCCAGCCGCTCTTGGCCTGCTCGGCCTGCAGCGTCGCGAGCCGACGCAGGCGGCGGCGGACAAGCTCGATCTGCACGCGCACGCTCGACGCGAGCGACTTGGGAAAGTGCGTGCGCACCCACGCGTCGAGATGGGCGCACAGCTCGCGCTCGATCGCGGCGGCGTCGGTGGTCGGGCGCGGACGCGTGAGTTCCTCGCGGCCCCAGCCTTCGACGGCGGCGTGCAGGAGCGTGCCGAATCCGCGCGGATCAAGCTCGCGCGCGCGTTCGTCGTGCGAGTCGAGCTTGAGCCGCGGCTCGTTCTGCAGCAGGAAGAGATACGGGCACTTGATGTAGGTCTTGAACGCCGTCACGCGGATCGACTCGAACGCGGGCGCGGCGATCGGCGGCGTCCTGGGGAACCTCGCGGCGCCGGGATCGGTGGCCTCGATGCGCTGGACTGCGGCGATCTTCGGCTCTTCAAACAGGTGCACGACGCGCGCGGGCAGATCCGCAGGCGCGACGCGCAGGAGAAACCGCGACGGCCGCTGCGGATCGCCCTCTGCGGTGCGGCGCGGGACGACGAAGGAGAGGCTGCCGCCGCGTGCGGTGGCGCGATCGAGGATGCCATCGAGGATCCACGCATCGCGCGCGGCGCGGCGCAGACTCGACGGCATGCCGATGCGTCGCCGCGCATCGTCAGGCAGCAGCGGATCGGACACCGCGCCCTCGGGCACGAGGCCGTCGGCGAATCCCGCGAGGACGAGATGGCGTTCATCGGCGATGCCCGCGTCGAGCCAGCGCACGACCGAGACGCCGTCGTCGAATCCGTCGCCGCGGATGTCGGTGGAGGCGAGCATGTCGTTGAGGAGCGCGAGGACTTCGTGCGCGTCGAGCGCGCTTGCGAAGGCGTGCGGAACATCGGCGAGTTCGCCGAGCGCGCGATCGAGCGCGCGCACGGTGCGCGCGCGCTCCTGCGGGAACGCGCGGGAGGTGTGTTGAGGGCCCGTGCTTTGAGGGCCCGTGCTTTGAGACCCCGCGTCTTCCCCCACGATATCGGCGAGCACCGCGCGCAGCGGACGCGCCCACTCATGCGCGCTGCGCTGCGCCTCGAGCGGCGCGACAAGCGCGAGCACTGCCTTGCGCGCGCGTGCGAATTCCTTCGCGCCGCTGGCCTTGGAAGCAACCTCATCGCGCCACGAGCCGACAAGCGTCTCCGCGCGATACCGCGCGATCTCGGCTTCATCGAGTTCGCCGGCCAGACGACGCGCGACGTCGGCGTGGCGGATGAACGCCGACAACGACTCCGCCGTCGGATCTGCGAGCAGCTCATGCAGCCGCGCGAGCAGCGTGCCGAGGCGCGTCGCCGCGAACTTGCGCGACTCGGTGCGGACCGCACGCGTGCCCGCACCAGCGAGCGCACGCTCGACCGCGCGACGCGTCTCGTCGTCGGGCGCCATCACCGCGATCTCGTCGCTCTGCCGCGGCGCGGGAATCGCGCGAATCGCGTCGACCACGGCCCTGCCCGACTCGTCGGGACCTTCGGCCATGCGGATCGCCGCGGACGGAATGCGCGACGATGCGAACAGGCGTTCCTCCCACGTGGCCAGCACGGGAAACCCCGCCGCATCGACGCCATCGCGCGTGTGCACGCAGACCTCGACGCGCACGCCGCGATCGCCGAGGCACGCGAGCAGCTGGCGCTGCACGGGCTCGGGATCCGCGAAGAGCACGACGATCCGCTGGAATGCACCCGCCGAGACCTCGCCCGCAAGCACCGCGTCGCGCAGCAATTCGTCGCGATCGCACGCACCTGCGCGCGCAAGCAGCGCGCTGCGGCGTGCGAAGAGCTCGGCCAGCGTCGACCAGCGCTCGGCGACGATCGCGGGCAGGTCGCCGCGCTCGGCGAGGTTGCCAAGACGCCCGACGATGTCCGCCGCGGAGAGCAGCGACGTCGCGGTCTCGCTCGCAAGGCGCGCGAGGCGCGACGCGATGCGGGGCCGCGCGTGCGCGGGAATCGCTTCGCCTGCCGAGAACAACGCAGCGACGCGCTTGGCCAGCGCAGCATCCTCAAGCGCGGCGTCGAGCGTCTCGCGCCACGACAGCTTCGCGCCGAGCGCGCTCAGGACGGGCAGCTTTGGTTCCACAAAGCGCCCCGCCAGCATCAGCGGCGTGACGATCGTCGGTGCGATCAGCGGGACGCCCGCCTTTGCCGCGCGCGCGAGCAGGTTGCGCTCGATCGCATGCGCGAGGCGGCCGCCCGGCACGAGCACCATCGTGCGCTCGAAGTCGAACGGCTCGCCGGCATGATCCGCATCGTGATGAGCGACCAGCACCTCGCACATCGCGTCCGACAGCGCGCGCGACGCATCGAGCACGCGCACCACGCGCGGCGTTTGCTGGAGATGGTCGGTTGCCGACGACGAAATGGACACGGCGGTGCTCATGGTCTTTTCCCTCTCGATGTGCAGGCGCTGCTCGCTCGCGCGGACGGGCCGCGGGCGGCGAGTA
>CAITDI010000032.1 GCA_903891095.1 uncultured bacterium
ACGGCACGTGCCGCGCACAGCAGCGCCTCTCCTCCGCTCAGCGGGGGGGAGGCGCTTTCATTCGCTGGTGGTTGGTGCACGGCACGTGCCGCGGAGTGCCTGGCACTGCATGGCACGTGCCAGGCACCGTTTCAGGATGAGCGCCAGAGCCGCACGAGATCCGCAATCGCCAGCGACTCCGGCCGCGCGCTCGGGTCGATCCCCTCGGGCCACGCGCGCGCGCGGCCGAGGATCGCGCCGAGCTGCTTGCGGCGCTTCGAGAACAGCGTGTGCACGAACGCGCCGAACGCATCCGCCTCGCCATGCGCGATCGCCGGCACCGCGCGCGGACGGATCGCGATCATCGCGCTCGTCACATCCGGTGGCGGCCAGAAGCACCCCGACGACAGCACCGCGATCTGCTCGACCTCCGCGAACGCCTGCACGATGATCGTCAGCGGCCCGTACTCACCCGTGCCCGGGCCCGCGCGCAAGCGGTCGCCGACCTCGCGCTGGATCGTCACGAACTGCCCAAGGCACTGCGGCGTCGACGCGCAGATCGCCATCACCGGACTCGCCGCCTGATACGGAAGGTTCGCGACCAGCGTGAACGGCCGCCCCGCGATGCGCGCAAGCGCCTCCGCGTTCAGCGCGCGCTTTCCGTCGAGGCAGTCGCCCTCGATCAGCGTGAACCGCGGCTCGCCCGCGAAATGCTCGCGCAGGTGCGCCGCGAGATCGCGGTCGAGCTCGATCGCGATCAGTTCCGCGCCGCGCGCGAGGATCTCCTCGCTCATCGTGCCTGTCCCCGGACCGATCTCGACGACGAGCGACCCCGCGCCGATCGCGCTCGCGTCGACAAGCCGCTTGAGCAGGTTGTGGTCGACGAGAAAGTTCTGCCCGAAGCGATGCTTGGGCGAGAGCCCGCGCGCGGTGAGGATGGCACGGATGTCGGACTGCGTCTGCACGCGCGCATCCTACGGCGCAAAACGAAACAGGCCCGACGGGTCGCGTCGGGCCTGCGGTTGAGCGTGTGGTTGCGATCAGCTCCAGTTGCCGAGCAGGATCGCGAGGTCGCTGCCGTTGACCGTGCCGTCGCCGTTGATGTCGCCGCTTCCCGAGCTGCCCCAGTTGCCAAGCAGGATCGCGAGATCGCTCGCGTTGACCAGCCCGTCGCCGTTGATGTCGCCCGGCACCGCCGTCGTCACCGCGATCGTCGCCGAGTCCATCGCCACCGGCGCGCTCTTGCCCGCCGCGACCCACGCGTTGTACGCGGTCAGGCCCGTCGTGTCGGTCACGTTCCGGTCGCGGAGGAACTCCATGTACTCCTTCGTGCTCGTCTGGTAGAAGAGCGTGGCGGTCGCGCCGGTCGCACCCGCGGGGATGTCGAACAGCGTGTCATCCCAATGCTGGCCGTCGGCGTACGCGTAGCCAACCGGCTGCGAGCCGATCGCCTGGAACCCCGCGTTGGTGAACCCGCGCGGCGGGATGCGGTTGTCGAAGTACACCTTGTTCGCCAGCGCGAGGTGGAAGCCCGGTCCGACCGTCAGGCCGGTGAGCTTCGCGATCGCCTGCGTGATGCCCTGGCGCGCCTCGTACACCTTCGTGTCGGCGGCGGAAAGCACCGCGCTGGCGTTGTCGTACGCGCCGCGCTCGGCGATCACGGTTCCGGCGGCGTTGGTGAACTTCACGTTGATCCACATGCGGCGGCCTTCGGGGTAGCCCGTCGGCAGCTTGTGGCCGGACTCGTTGGTCACGCGCACCTTGATCTTGCTGCCGGTCTGGGTGACCAACATGTCCGAGCCGTTCTGCAGCATCTGGATCGTGCGCGCCGAAGCCTGGTCGACGGCGTCCTGCGTGAGCGACATCGCGTCGGCGTCGTCCGGACCCATCAGGTTGCGAACGGCCTGCACCACCCACGTGTTCGCGCCGGCGAACGAGTGCTGCGGCATGTCGGGGCGCTCGAAGAACGGCGGGCCGTACTCGTAGAAGCGGCAGCCGCCGGCGATGACCTTCGGCATGTGGCAGTCCTGGCAGCTCGACACGACGCCGTCGGCGTCATTGCCGCCGAAGCGGTGATCCGCGTACGCGACGCCGTTCGGGAACGCGCTGTTGAGCCACTCGCTGTACGTGCGCTGCTCGGGGAACATGTCGCCCGGATTCTGCGTGGGATGCGCGGCGGCGAGCGCGTTGAGCTGGAACTCGCCGGTCTTCGCGTTCTTCGAGTAGATCGGGTTGCTCACGTCGTGGCAGGTGCCGCAGAACTCGCTCGACTTGTGGTACGGCGAGGTGATGAGCTTGGCGTCGTAGCCGTGGAGGTTCATCGGCACGTCGTCAAACGGACCGCGGCGGCTGCTCGCGGGGTCGACCACGTAGCGCGCGTTGCCCGCGCCGCTCGGGATGTTGCCCTGCGCGGCGAGCGCGCTGATGATCGGCACGTCTGGCGCCGGATCGTCGCCCGGGTAACCCACGGCGCTGTTCGCACCGAGTTGCGGATTGACCGCGCGGTGGCAGAAGTTGCAGGTGATGCCGTCGAAGTCGTCGGGGATGAAGTTCTTCGTGGTGCCGGTCGACGAGCGGCCGCCGAGCCAAGCGCCCGGCGCGTGGCAGCGGATGCAGGTCTCGCCGCCGATGTTCGCGTCCTGGTTGGCGATCGCGACGGCCGCGTGCCACACGGGGTCGCGCGCGCTCTGCGCCATGAGGCTGGCGACCCAGGTGTCGTACGGCGCGATGGCGTTGCCGTAGCCCGAGTGGCAGTACGTGCAGTTCATGCTGATCTCGATCGGCGTGAACACCGACGGATCAGGCTCAGGCTGCGTGCCGGGCTGGTGGAAGTCCGCGGCCGTGGTCGCGACCTTGTTCTGCGTTCCGCCGCCGCCGCGCGCGAGCACGGTCGCGACGGACGAGCCGAGCACGGCGACCGCGACTGCGATGAGCGTGGTGGTCGTGACGCGGCCGAGCGCGAAGCCGGGATTGACATCACGGCTGCGCTTGGCTGGGGCGAGGTGCGACTCCGCACCGTCGTTGGAGTGATCCGAGTTGATCTGCATGACTGTCGTCGTCCTAAGAGCACCGGCAGGATGGGGCGTGCCTGCCGAGTTGTCTGTCGTCCATCTCGTCTGTCGTCCATCTCGGGCGGCCATCCGAGCCCGAGGAGGTCAGTCCGTTCGCAGCGCGCCGCGAGTCGTTCCGAAATCTCCTCTGTTCGCCCGAGAACGACAGAGTAAATCAGCGCGGATCATCGACAAGGCGGACCTTGGAGTTCGGACGGACTTTGCCCTGAATCTCCCGCACAGGCCGAAGCCGTGTCGGTATCGGACGCGTGGCGATGCGCTCCCCGATACACTCGGCGAATGGCTTGTTTCCAGAGGTTCCTCGCGCTTTCCGCGGTCGCATCCGTGCTTTCGGGCTTGGGTTGCGCGCACCAGGTCGAGGGCCCGACGTTCCTCACCGTCTCCGCCGCGCAATACGACCTGGCGTTCGACGCCGCGTGCAAGGCCGCGCGCGATGAGGGACTTGTGCCCGAGGTCGCCGACCACCAGTCGAAGCTGATCGACACGCACGGCCGGTTCGCGCCGTCGTTGATGGAGCCGTGGTCGTGGAGTGCGTCGACGCCTGGCGACGTGGTCGAGGCCACGCTGGGCTTCGAGCGCCGCCGCGCGCACTTCGAGTTCGTGCCGACGGAGTTCAAGCCGTTGGCGGCTGAGGCAGCCGCGCCACTGGTCGGGCCGGTGCTTCCGGGTTCCGAGCGCGGCACCGCGTCGGCCTCTGCCGATGGCAAGCTCGAGCTGCGCGTGACGGTGTCCGTCGAGCGCCAGTTCCGGCCGGGATACCAAGGCCCTGCGTACACGCGCTCGCTCGGAAGCTATGCGCGCGACGTGACGGCGCCCGCGGATCCGACCATCGCGCGCGATCGCTCGACGTGGACGCCAGTGGCGCGCGACGAACGGCTTGAGCGGGAGTTGATCGCGCGGATTGCGAAGCAACTCACGTCGCCATGACGCTCATGGAGCGCACGACGAGCACGGCACACAGCCGTTGACCTCCCAGCATTGGCGGCTCAGAGCCCCCAGCGCTGAAGCAGAAGCGCGATGTCCGCCGCGGTCACGTTTCCGTCGCCATTGAAGTCGGCGTTCGGATCGGCTGTTCCCCATGCGGTGAGCAGTGCCGCGAGATCGGACGCGCCGACGCGACCGTCGCCATCGAGATCGCCGAGGTGCTGGCAGTTGTCAGGCACGCCGTCGCTGTTGATGTCCGAGGCGCCGGCGGCGATGTCGCAGCTGTCGGGTAGTCCGTTGAGGTCGCAGTCGCCCTCGGCGCCGCTGGCGATCTCGTCCGCGTCGCAGATTCCGTTCGCGTTGCAGTCCCCAGAGAAGGTGCTGCCACCGAGGTCGGTGATCGGTCCTGCGAAGTTCTCCGGCGTATTGCCGCAGAGACGGTCGCTTGCGATCACGATCGGCGTGGAGCTGCTGTTCTGCAGCGCCGCGCCCGCGGGACCGCTGTTCAGCTCGATGAGGGTGTTGCGGATGACGAGCGAGGTGCTGCTGGCCTGCGCGAGGAACAGCGCGCTGCCTGCGTTCGCTGTGTTTCCAGCGATCGAAGACTGCGTGATGAACGCGTTGAGCGGAGCGCTCGCGAAGACGCCGCCACCATTGGTCGCCGCGCCGCCGTTGATCGAGCAGCCTTGGATGGACCACGATCCACCCTCCAGGTAGCACGATGCGCCGTCGATCGCGCCGTTGCCGCGGAAGTCGCAGTTGCGAATGCCGCCGACGAGGCCTTCGGCGTAGATGGCGCCGCCGAGGTCCGCGCTGTTGGACCGGAAGATGCAGGACGCGATCTCGATGCCGATTTCGCCGTCGTTTCCAGCGCTGATGTAGATCGCGCCGCCCTTGCTCGGTTCGGATCCGTCGCCGTGCGAGCCGCTGCGGAGCGTGAATCCGCTGATGAGCGAGCCGTTGCAGCCGGCTCCGCGTGCGCGGATGATCGGTGTCGAGAGTCCCGTTCCATCGAGGATCGTCGCAACCGGGCCGCGGATCGAACGCAGCGCGACCGACTTGCCGGTCAGGTCGATGCTGACGCCTGAATACAGGCCAGGGCCGACGAAGATCGTCGCGCCGGATGCCGGCGCCGCATTGATGGCGGCCTGGATGTTGGGATATCCCGATCCGCCGACGACGAGTTCGCACTCGTCGGGCAGCTGGTTCGAGTTGAGGTCCGTCGAGGTTCCGCTGGAGATCTCGCACGAGTCGAGGCGCCCGTTGCCATTGCAGTCGGGCGCGCCGAGTGTGATGTCGCACGAATCGAGGAGCCCGTTGTTGTTGCAGTCGACGGCAAGACCCTGGGCGATTTCATCCGAATCGCAGATGCCGTTGGCGTTGCAATCGGTGCCGAACGAATTGCCGCCGAGATCGGTGTAGATGCCGTCGATGCTGCGGGGTGAGTTGACGCAGAAGCGCGAGAGCGCGATCTGGAATCCGATGTTCGGCGACGTCGAGTTGGCGAGGCGCGTGAATGCCGCCGTCGCGCCGGTGTTGCCTTCGACCGTGCAGTTCACGATCGGCAGTCCGACCCCGAGGCCGGCGTACCACGCGAGCGCGCTGCCTGCGCCGTTCGAATGGTTGTCGCGGAAGGTGCAGAGTGCGACTGCGGCGGTCGTGACCGGGCCGTCGTACCACTGCACGATCTGCATCGCTCCGCCATTGCGGCCAGCGCTGTTGTTACGCAGCACGTTCTGCCGCAGGCCGAACGAGCCGCCGAAGCCGAGCTGGATCGCGCCCGCGTCTTCGCTGGCGTGATTGCCGTCGAAGAGGCAGAACTCGATGTTGCCCGAATACCCGTAGGCATACACCGCACCGCCGTAGGCCGAGGAATTCCCGATGAACTGGCAGTTGCGGATGTTTGCCGCGGTGTTCATCAGCAGCATCGCGCCACCGAGTCGCGTGCCGAACTCAGCCGAGCCCGCGGTGCCGTCGACGAACTTGAATCCGTCGATGGTCGTTCCGCTCGCGCCCGCGCCGCGGATCGCGATGGTCGACGTCGTCAGTCCCGCGCCCGAGATCACCGTGTGTTCAGCACCCGCGCTGGAGCGGAGCGTGAGCGGCTTGGTGTCGAGAACGATGGGACCTGCATAGCTGCCGGGGCCGACGAAGATCGTCGATCCTCCCGGTGCGATGGCGACCGCCGCCTGGATCGTGCGGAAGCCCGAACCGCCGACGACGAGCTCGCCTGCGCAGCTGTCCGGAATGCCGTTGCCGTTGAAGTCGGACGAGCTTCCATCCGCGATGTCGCAGGAGTCGGGCACGCCGTTCAGGTTGCAGTCGGGAGCGAGTCCCTGCGTAATCTCAAGCCGGTCAGGTACGCCGTTGGCGTTGCAGTCCGCGGCGCATTCGTCGGGAATGCCGTCCTGGTCGATGTCGTGCGATTCGCCGCTGGCGAGATCGCAGGAGTCGGGCTTGCCGTTTCCGTTGCAATCGAGCGCGCCGGCTGCGATGTCGCAGGAGTCGAGCGTGCCGTTGCCGTCGCAGTCCGACTGGCTGCCATCGGCGAGTTCCTCGGAATCGCAGATGCCGTTGCTGTTGCAGTCGCTGCCGAACGAGTTGCCGCCGAGATCCACGAACGGACCGTCGATGTGTGCGGGCGCGTTGCCGCAGAACCTGGAGTCCGCGACGTCGAACGCGACGAGTGGGGAGAGTGCGCCGGTGCGGAGCACGAATGCCGCGCTGGCTCCGTTGTTGCCGATGACCGTGCAGTTCGTGACCGCGAGGTTGGTTCCGGAAGTTGCGAGCCACGCGAGTGCGGCGCCGTCGCCAGTCGAGTGATTGCCGCGGAAGATGCAGCCCGAGAGGCCGCTGCCCGCCGCGCTGCCTTCGCCGACGGACGCGACATGGATCGCGCCGCCGTCGCCGCCGCTGCTGTTGTTGAGCAGAGTGCAGTTCATGAAGGTCCACGACCCGCCGAATCCGATCTCGACCGCGCCGCCGTTGCCGCTGGCGGTGTTGTTCTCGAAGATGCAGTCCTCGATCGATCCAGAGAACCCGTGCGCGCACAGAGCGCCGCCGATGGCGGCGGAGTTGCCGCGGAACACGCAGTGCCGGATGGTCGCGTTGGTATCGACGAGCAGCATTGCGCCGCCCACCTGCGACTCGAATTCCGCCGTGCCTGTGAGGCCGCCGACGAAGGTGAAGCCTTCGATCACGATCGGCTCTCCCGCGTTGCCGCGGACGCTGAGGATCGACGTGTCGAGGCCTGCGCCTGAGATCACGGTCGATGTCGAGCCTGCGGTGGAGACCAGCTGGAGCTGCTTGGCGCCGAGCTCGATCGGTCCCGCGTAGTTGCCGGGTCCGATGTGAATGGTGGTGCCGGACGGCGCCGCCGCGACCGCGTCCTGGATGGTCGGATAGCCCGTGCCGCCGACAACGAACTGCCCGTCGCAGCTGTCAGGCACGCCATCCGCGTCGAGATCGGAGGAAGTGCCGTTGGTGATGTCGCATGAGTCGGGGCGGAGGTTTCCGTTGCAGTCGGGAGCGCCGCTTGCAACCTCGACATCGTCGGGGATGCCGTTGGCATTGCAGTCGTTCGCGCATTCGTCGGGGATGCCGTCGTGATCGGTGTCCGAAGACGCACCGCTCAGGATGTCGCACGAGTCGAGGACGCCGTTGGCGTTGCAATCCGCCGCGAGGGGTGTGCATGCGTCACCGATGCCGTCGGAGTCGCAGTCCGCCTGGTCGGCATTGGCGACATGCACGCAGTTGTCCTGGCAGTCCGCGCGTCCATCTCCGTCGCTGTCCGTGTCGCGGACGCCGCAGCCGCAGACGCCAGCGGCCGACTTGGCCGGATCGTTCGGACAGCCATCGCGGCAGTCCGGCGTTCCGTCGCCGTCGCTGTCGGTGTCGGCGATGCCGCAACCGCAGGTTCCGGGCGAGGTCTTCGAAGGATCGTTCGGGCACCCGTCCGAGCAATTCGGCGTTCCGTCGCCGTCGCTGTCGGTGTCGGCAATGCCGCAGCCGCAGG
This sequence comes from uncultured bacterium, assembly GCA_903891095.1. Lineage (GTDB taxonomy): Bacteria > Planctomycetota > Phycisphaerae > Phycisphaerales > SM1A02 > QWPT01. Next base: position 7,990 of record CAITDI010000032.1, read on the forward strand.
TGCCTGGAGCGGTCTTGAACGGATCGTTCGGGCAGAAGTCGAGGCAGTCCGGCGTGCCGTCGCCATCGCTGTCGACGACCGGGGCGCAGCCGCAGGCGCCGGCGACGACGCGCGCGGCGTTGAGCGGACATTCATCGCAGGCATCGATCACGCCGTCGTGATCGGTGTCGAGCTCGCAGGAGTCGGGTCGTCCGTTCTGGTTGCAGTCGGATGCATTGCCCGAGGCGATCTCGATGGCGTCGAGTCGGCCGTTGCCGTTGCAGTCGAGCGAAGCGTTCTGCTGGATCTGGCATGAGTCGGGAACGCCGTTGGCGTCCTCATCGAGCTCGCCGAGGTCCGCAATCGCGCAGCGATCGGCCACGCCGTCTCCGTCGCAGTCGGGCGAAGAGTCGGGGGTGTAGACGAGGTTGAGCACCCAGAAGTCGAGTGCGCCGGTGTCGCTCGGTCGCTGGTCGCCCACGCGGAGCGTCCACGCGGACTGGACCTGGAAGTTTCCGCCGTTGAACCAACTGCTCGATGCGGCGCGGTAGTTGCCGGGGAGCAGGTCCGTGCGCGTCTGGCAGTCGTCGTCCTCGTGATCCGTATCGAACGACGACGACGCGCACGGCGTGAGCGTGCCGGCGTTGGCGCCGAACCAGTACATGCCGTTGAGGTTGGACGCGAAACGGTCGCAGTCGCCGCAGATGGTGCCATTGAGCAGCGACTTCTCGGTATCGCTGCCGCGCTGGATGGTGACGCGGAGGTCGCTGAGCCAGGTGTGGCTGAGATGGATGCCGATGGTGGCCTTCTGGATGACGCCGGCCTGTGGGATCGCGCTCGCACCGATCGTGCTGATGATGCCGTTCAGGGTGTTGTCGGGGATCGTGCCGCCCGTCCCCTTGATGCGCACCACGCGGCTGCCGCAAGCGAGCACATCGCACTCGTCGGGGACGCCGTTTGCGTTGAGGTCTTCGCTCAGTCCGCTGAGGATGTCGAGGTTGTCCGCGACGCGGTTCTGGTTGCAGTCGGTGTCGATGCGCAGCTTGGTCGCCAGGAACTGGCGCTCGTCCGCGTCGATCTGGTGGTTGCCGTTGATATCCGCCACGGCGCAGGGGTCGTCTGCTCCGATGTTCTGGTTGCCCGAGCAGGACACAAGCAGTCCGTAGTCGTCCGCGTCGATCTCGCCATTGCCGTCGATGTCGAACTCATCGCGGCCGAGCGAGTCGAGGAAGCCGATGAGCTTCGTGCGGTCGTCCGCGTTCAGGGCATTGAACGCATTGCGCGAAGCGCTGGCTTCGCCGCCGTGGCGTGAGATTGCGTGGAGGACCTTCGCCGCGAGCGTGGATTCGTCGGCTGATCCGTCATGGAGCATCACGGGGCGCGTACGGAGGTTCCAGAGCGGCGGCGTCTTCATCTCGAAGCGGCCTGCGTCGCCATCTGGAATGCCGTCGCCGATGCCGCCTGCGTCCATGTCGCCCATGTCGTGGAGGAGGAAGTCGGAGTAGGGGTGGAAGGTCTTGTTGCGGAGCGCGGGCTCGAGGGTCGCAGCGTCAGGCGTCGTGAAGGTGGAGACATGGCACTTCACGCAACCGAGGGTGTTGAACACGGCCTCGCCGGACATGCCCGATCGCGGCGTCTGCGGCGGCGGCGAGAGATAGCGCTGGAATGCGGTGATCGAATCGATGAACTCGACGCCGTTCGCTCCCGGCCGGTCCTCAGGATCGGCGAGGCTGTCGCACGCAGCCAGCTTCGCCGGATCACCGCCTGGAGCCGTTTCGTCGCGAACCACGCGGTTGGTGATGCCCATCTCGGTGCGACCTGCGTCAGCCGAGAAGGAGAGCACGGTGGCGATCTGCGCCTTCCAGCCGAAACGGCCCGCGCGCAGCGGCGCATCGGGAGCTGCCTCGATCGGTCGGACCATGTGCACGCGGCCCGAGACGCCGTCGCCGTCGGAGTCGAGCGGATCCGCGTTTGCGGCGATCTGCGCATCCGAAAGCGCTTCGACAAGACCGAAGGCCAGGCTGCTGGGCGTCACGCGGTCGCGCACGTGATTCGCCGCAGATGGCAGCGACTCGGCGCACGACGGCGAGATCGCGAACCGCTGGCGAACAGGTCCGCCGAACTGCTCGAGGAAGTCGTACGTGCCGTTGGGCAGCAGCTTTCCGAAGTGCTGGACGCGCGTTGCTCCCCAGCCGCCGATGGGCGACTCATGACATGCGCCGCAGTTGGTGCCGTTGAACGCCGGTCCGAGACCTTGCGACGCGACGAACGGGCTGCTGTACGCGCGCCTTCCGAGATCGAACTGTGCCCGCTGCGAGCTGCTCAGGCCATCGATCGGATCGCCTGCCTTCGGCTGCAGAGGCGGAAGCGCCATTGCAGAGGAGGCCACGGAAAGGGAAAAAGCGACAGAGAGCACCGTCATCATCGTTCGTCCTTGGCTTGAGAGGCACCACACGGAGTGGCGAAGAAGGTGCAGGGACCGCACCTCGTCGCGCCGTGTACATGCGTCAGATGGAAAGAAATTTGTACAGGCAAAACGGATAGACAAGAAAACAATCTGTCCGTTTCGGCAGCGAAAATCTCTGAAATCACCTTTGAGGGCGGATCGTGGGCGCAAGCATGCTGCGTGCCGCTCGTCGCGGGGGGCGCGCGACCAGCTCACGCAATCCGTGGATCAACAAAGCGATACATCACATCCACCGCCAGGTTGAAGACGACCATCATCGTCGAGTAGACGAGCACCACGCCCATCACGAGCGTGATGTCCTTGCCGAGCACGCCGTCGACGAAGTTCTGTCCGATACCCGGAACCGCGAACACCTTTTCGACGACGAACGACCCCGTGAGCGCCGTTGCGGTCGCGGGACCGAGATACGAGAGGACGGGCAGGAACGCGTTCTTGAGCGCGTGCTTGAACGCGACGCGCCAGCGCGGCAGGCCCTTCGCGCGCGCGGTTCGGATGTGGTCGGCGCCCATCTCCTCGATCATGCCGAAGCGGATGAGCCGCGAGATGTACGCCGCGAACGGCAGCGACAGCGTGAACGCCGGCAGCGCGACGAACGACAGTCCGCCCCAGCCGCCGACGGGCGAGATCCCGAGCTTGACCGCGAAGAGCATGAGCAGCGCGCTGCCGATCACGAAGCTCGGCAGGCTGATGCCCGCGATCGCGAGGAGCTGCGTGAACGCGTCGATCGGCGAGCCAGGCTTGAGTCCGCCGATCGTGCCCGCGACGATGCCGAGCACGAGCGCGATGAGCATCGCCGAGAGTCCGAGCGTCATCGACACGGGCAGGCCGGTCGCGAGGATCTCGTTCACGCTCCAGTCGGGCTGCTTGAGCGACGGGCCGAGGTCGAACGGCTTGTCGTCCTTGCCGAGCAGATACGACACGCCGCTCGCCTTGCCGAGGTAGTCGAAGTAGAACGCGACGGGATCGTCGAGCTTGTACTGCTTCTTCATCGCCTCGACGACTTCGGGCGAGGGGCGGCGGCCTTCGGGGTTCTCGAGCGGATTGCCCGGCACGCTCCACGCGAGCACGAAGGTGAGCGTGTACACCGCGAGCACGATGAACGGCAGCTGGATGAGCCGCCGCACGATGAGCCCGGCGGTGGTCGACGAAGCTTGCGACGCGCTCATCGCTGCGAGTCCTTTGCGGGAGCCGCGGGCACGACGCCGTCGCGGCGCGTGAGCTTGGTGAGATCCTGCTCGAGCCGCGGGTGCTCGCTGATGCCGCCGAGCCGCGCGGGGTCGTACATGTAGACCGTCACGTAGTTACACAGCGGAAGGATCGGCAGCTCCTCGGTGAACAGCCACTCCTCGCAGCGCGCGAGCGCCTGCAGGCGCTTGGCGGGATCGGTCTCCGCTTCGGCGGCGTCGATCATCGCGTCGAACCTGGGATTGTCGTAGCCGCGGTCGTTGTTGCCGTTGCCCTTGCGCTGCAGGTCGAGCCACGTGGTCGGATCGCCGTAGTCGCCGTACCAGCCGCCGCGCGCGATCATGAAGTTGCCCTGCTTGAGGTCGTCCTTGTAGAGCTTCGAGTCCTTGCCGCGGCATTCGGCAGGGACGCCGAGCTCGCGCTTCCACATGTCGCGCATCGCGAGCGCGAGGTTCTGGAATCGCGGGCTCGCGGTCGAGTACAGGATGTCGACGGTGGGGAAGGGCTCGCCGCCCGCGCTCTCGACGACGCCGTCGCCGTTGCGGTCCTCGTAGCCGGCGCTCTTGAGTTCGGCGCGCGCGCGCGCGGGATCGAAGCCGAGTCCGTGCACCTCGGGATAGCCCGCGATCGAGCCCAGCGGCACGAGCGTCGACGCCACGCGCTCGCCGAGCCGCGTCACGCGGTCGACGAGCGCCTGCTTGTCGACCGCAAGCGCGAACGCGCGGCGCACGCGCGCGTCGTGAAACGGATTCGGCTTTCCGCCCGTGAGCGTCGGCCTGCAGTTGAAGCTGAAGAAGTCGGTGCCGAACGCGTTGATGCCGCGCACATCGCGCCGCTCGCCGTCGCGCGGCTCGGGCAGCGCGCCGACGATGTCGTCGTGCGTGCGTCCGAGCGCCACGCCCGCCTCGTACTCGGCCTTGAAGCGCTCGAGGTACACCTTTCGCTCCGCGAGCAGCTCGGCCTTGTACACAGGTCCGACGTCGGGGAGCCAGTCGCCCGCGCCCGACTCGAAGCTGAGCACCGCGGTGTTGGGGTTCTCGATCGTGCGGCACTCGATCGACTTCGCGACGACCTCGTCGCGGCGCCAGTAGAAGGGATTCGCCTCGAGCCGCATGTCGCGCTTGTAGCGCCACACCGTCGGAACGTACGCGCCGTTGGTGACGATGAAGCCGGGCTTGGTCCAGCCGTGGCGCTGGATGATGCGGCCCGATTCCGCGTTGAGCGAGACGAACTTCTCGACGGTCGCGGGATGCACCGGCGCGAGGCACGGGAACGAGCAGATGTCGAGGAAGTACGCGACGGGATGCTCGAGATGCACGACGAACGTCTGCGCATCGGGCGTCTCGATCCCGACGTTGTCGCGGAAATCGGCGAAGCTCTCGCGCAGGAGCGCGTCGGCGTCGGCTTGCGTGCGCGCGGCGGGGTTCTTCGCGTATTCCTTGAGCGCTGCCGTGCGCCGCGCGTGGAACGCATGCGCGCCGCGGACATTCATGAACAGCCCCGAGTAGTCGGCCGCGGTGTCGGGCATGATCGCGCGGCGCCACGAGTACGCGAAGTCGCCGCTCGTGACGGGATCGCCGTTCGACCACTTCGCGTCGTCGCGCAGGTGGAACACGTACGCGAGGCGGTCATCGGAGACCTCCCACGACTTGGCCACGCCGGGAACGATCGCGCAGTCGGTCGCGCGGAGATTGAGCAGCGGTTCGTACAGCACGCGCGCGCGGCGGAGCTCCTGCTGGTAGCTCATGCGCTGCGGATCAAGCGTGTAGCAGTCGGCGCTCTCGATGATCACGAGGTCGGCCGGCGGAAGCGGACGATCGAGCGCGATCGCCGCGAGCAATGCAAGCACGAGAAGGATCAGCGGGGCGAGAACGCGCACGCGCGGAGGATAGTCGTAGCCGTGATGGGACAGGCGACGCGGGTTGGGCGAACACGCGAGCGCGGATCACGCCAGTTGCCGTGCGCGCTCGCCGTGTCGTGATCAGCACCAAAGGAAGCAGCCGCAGCTGCGACCGCTCCGATTCGACCGCTCAGCCCTTGTACGGCGCAGCGCCGAGCACATCGGCCCAGCGCTTGGATTCGGCGTCGAACTTGGCCTTGTCGTTCGACTCCCAGCTCGGACCGAGCACGCGCTGGTCGCCTTCGGGCTTGCTGCCCGCGTAGGCCTGCGGACGCTCGCCGCGGTCGATGAGACGGAGCAGCACCTCGCAGTTGTTCATGACCGATGCGTACGAGGCCGACATCGCCGGGTCCTGGTGCGCGGGGCCCCACTGGGTGCTTCCGGCGGCGACAAGGTCGGCGAGCGCCAGCGCAAGCGACTTGGCCATCGCCGAACGCTCGGCCTGCGACATCGCGAGGAGGTCGTTGCGGACCGTCACGAGCGCACGCTGAAGCGCCTGGACGCGTGCGTCCGGGGTGCTCGACTGGCGGATCGACTTGGAGACGAGCGCGATGGCCTCGACCATGCTCTTGCGGACGGCGCGCGCGTTTTCGGCGGGCAGGTCCTTGCGGTGGGCGGCGGCGGTGATCGCCGCGAGCTTCTGCTGAAGAGCGAGGACGTCGGTCTCGGCGGCCATGCCGTCCTTGAGTCGGCGGGCGACGGTCTCGAAGTAGGTGTTGTTCGAGTCGAGGTCCTCGAAGGCGTCCGCGACGAGGCCCGCGGCGGCGATGCGCTTGCCCGCATCGGTCTCGGAGGCCGGCAGCGCGCGCTCGACGATCATGTCGACGCCTTCGGTCGTGCGCGTGAAGCGCAGGACCTGCATCGCGTTGATCGAACGGCGGAGGTCGCCGCCCTTGACGACGGGGCCGAGCTCGGCGATCAGCGCGACGGCGTAGGCCTTGCGGAAGGTCGGGGACGAGGCGGGGTCACGGGCAGCGGAAATCAGCGCTGCGCGGGCCTCTTCGATGGCCGCGGCGTTGTGGCCGTCCTTGATCGCGTCGACGGACTTCGAGATGTAGGCCTCGACAGCGGTCTTCTGCGCTTCGGTCAGCGGGGTCGTCGTGCCCAGGACGGCACGGTCGAGCGACGACTGTGCGAGGGCGGTCGAGCCAAAGGCCATGGTCAGGCCAAGGCAGGCTGCGAGGACGGTGGTGATCTGGGGGCGCAGGTTCATGTCGATTCTCGATCCGCGTGCAGCGGTCTGCCGGGATCAGGGGTCCAGGCGCAGGTTCATGACGGGCCGGCGGGTTCGGGCTGCGCTGCGAGCGGAGACCTTGCCGACGGCTCCGACGGTGCAGGTCCAGGACCGGCAACGACGGCCCCGGCTATTCGGTGCGCGGGGCGTTGGACGCTAATCCAACGGGGGCGGACTGTCAATGAACCGAGGCCGCTGCACGCCCTCCGAAGCCTGACGGGACAGGCATGTGCAGTCCAGCTGACCAACCGCTCCGCGAGCTAGCCAGCAACGACACCCGCGAGGCCGACTGAAAGGACAGGCATGTACGGCGGGGCAGGGTCGCGGCCCCGTCGCGGGTTCTTGACTGGACAGTTCTTGACGGGACAGGCATGTGCAGTCCGGCCGACCAACCTCCCGCGAGCTGACCCGCCACAACGCCGGCAAGGCGGGCTGAAAGGACAGGCTGAAAGGACAGGCATGCACGGCAAGGCAGCCCCGCGGCCCCGACACCCGTGCTTTCCGACCCCAACCTGTCCGACCCCAACCTTTCCAAACCCCGCCGACCCTTCCGTCACAGGACAGGCATGTTCAGCCCGCCCCGCCCGCTCCACGGTTCTACCGTCCCGAGCCGATGAAGGAACTCCCTTCGGACCGCGCCCGAACCAGCCGCTCCAGAGATCTTTGCGGGCACCCCGCAAGGAAACCCCTCGCAAGGAAACTCATGCGTCCGACCCGCGTCCTCGCCGCCCTCTCCCTCGCAACCGTGCTGGCAACCGCCCCCCAGGCGTTCGCGCACCCGCGCCAGGGCGAGCCTGCCCCCGCAGCAGCCGCGCCCGCCGGTCCCCAGCCCACCGACGAGGCCCGCGAGCAGATGCGCGAGCGTCTGTCCCGTAGCCTCGCCGCCCGCGCGCGTTTCGTGCTCGAGCGCCAGCAGGTCTTTCTCGGCGTCCTCGACAACTCACGCGACCTGATGAAGGCCGCGATCGCCCTCGAGCCCGACAACGTCGAGATCTGGCGCCTCGCGACCGCGCTTGCCGCGATCCTCGAGGACGGCGACGAACAGGCCGCCGCCTGGCTGTCCGAGTCGATCACCCGCGTCTCCAAGCTCGACCCGACCGACCAGGTCACCCGCATGCGCCGCGTGCTCGACGTGGTCTCCAAGAAGCAGACCGCCGAGGAGCGCATCGCCGCCGCTCGCAAGCTGCTCACCCCCGAGTCGATCGAGACGCTCGGCGCGCCGCTCGCCGCGCGCATCGCCTACGACCTCGCCGTGCTGCTCCGCCAGACCGGCGACATGCGCGGCTTTCAGGACATGCTCCTGCAGGCGTGCGACCTCGATCCGTCATACCCCGATGCCGTCGAGCTCGCCGCCGGCTATTTCCGCATGACCGCGCCGAACGCCGCCGCTGAAACGCAGGCCGTGCGCGCGGCGATGCTCGCCAACCCGACCGCGTACGAACTCGGCATCGGCCTCGCGCAGCTGTGCCTCGAGCACGGCGCGTATCGCGCCGCCGCCGACGTCCTCGAGATCCACGCGCGGCTCGGCGAGACGCGCATGCCGGACGCCGACTACGACGGCATCCTCACCGACTACCTCGTGGCGCTCTGGGGATCCGGCAGGCCCGAGCTTGCGTTCAGCATCGTGCAGCATCGCCAGGAACTGCTCGACGCCACGCTCCGCGCCGAGATCGAGCGCCAGGGCATGTCGATGACCACCGATGAGCGCGCCAGCACGCACCTGCCGCCCGCTCCCGCGCTCGCGACCGCGGTCGCCGCGCTCTCCAACGCGGTCGGGCGCAAGGATGCACCCATCGGCGTTGCCAACGCAGCGACCGCGTTCGACACCGTCATCTCGCAGATGGAGAAGCGCAAGGAGCTCAAGGAGGACATCGCGCCGCTGCTGCTGCAGTCCGCGCTCGTCCAGCTGTGGCTCAGCGGCGACACCGACCGCGCGCAGATCCTGGTGCAGAAGGCAGGCACGCTCGCTCCGCTCTCCGACGACGCCAAGGCGCGCTTCGACGGATGGATCGCGCTGCGTCGAAAGGATGCGGCGAAGGCGCGCGAACTCCTCGCGCCGCTTGCGGCGAAGGACGACATCACCGCCAAGCTCGGTCTCGCGCTCGCGCAGCAGGAGCTCGGCGAGAAGCGCGACGCCGCGAAGAACCTGCTCGAGATCATCCGCGACCAGCCCGAGACTGCGATGGGATTGTGGGCGCGCGCCAGGCTGTACGCGCTCGTCGGCGCAGCGCCGCAGGTCATTCCCGAGGCGGAGGCCGTCGAGGCTGCCGCCGCGCTGCCGCCGCAGTTCCTGCAGATGATGCGCATGGGCGGCTCGGCGCTTCTGCTGCGCGTGACGCCGCGTGACCTCGACATGAAGCCATGGGATCCCATGTACTTCGATGTCGACCTCACCAACCGCAGCGCATGGCCGCTCGGCATCGGGCCCGACGGACCGATCAAGGACGCCGCGACCGTGAGCGCGTCCATCAACATCCCTGGCGAAATGCCCAGGCCGCCGCAGGTCGTGCTGCTGCCGATCGACCGCAAGTTCGTGCTGGCTCCGGGTGAGTCTGTCCGCGTGCCCATCGATCTCTCGCTCACGGACGCGAGTCCGATGTTGCGCGACGACTTGCTTTCGGGCGCGTTCATCTCGCTGCACGCGATCGTCAACTGGCGCACGACCGCCGTGGGCTTCGAGCCGTCGCCGCTCGGCGTCGAGGTCGAGTCGCCCGTCGTGCATGTGAGCGGCGAGCGAGTCACCAAGGAGTGGGTCGAGGCATCGCTCGCGCAGCTGCGCGATGTCAAGCAGGTGCCGAACCCCGAGCTCATTCCGATGATCGCGTCGGCGATCGTGCGGCGCACGAATGCGTCCGCGACGATCCCCGCCGACGCCGCCGCCGCGCTCGACGGAGCAGGCGCGGTGCTCGCCGACGCAGCCAAGCGGCTGTGGCCCGACGGGCGCGCATGGCTGGTCTTCGCGTGCCCCAAGGGCAAGCGTCCGATGCCCGGCGCCGATGGCAAGGCGGCCGCTGACACCACGGCCAACGCCGGAACCACCGCGACCGTTCCTGATCTCGAGGCGCTCGACGCCGTGCTCCGCGCCGACGATTCCGCGCTCACGCGCATGTCGTGGATGGCCGTGCGCGTTGAGCAGCCCGAGGATCTGGCGTTGGTCGCATCGCTTGCGTCGGCCGATCCCGCCGTGCGTAAGTTCGCCGAGAGCTGCAAGCAGTGGCTGACCGAGGCGCGCGACGAGCGCGCGAAGGAACTGCACCTCAAGCAGTGAGCGGGCCGCGGCGCGAATCTCCATGAGCAGCGAGGGCAACACACGACCGAAGGCGCGCGCAAACGGCGATCCGCCGGCGGCGAGCGCGCGTCGCTGGCTGCGCGTCGCGGGTCTTGCGTTCGGGCTCGCGTGCTTTGCCGGCGCGGTCTACACCGCGGTGCGCGAGAAGGACGAGTTCGCCAAGGCGATCGACGCGCTGCGCGATCCGCCGCCGCTCGCGGTCGCGCTCGTGCTCGCGTCGATCGCGGTCGGCGCGCTGCTCAGCGGGCTGCTGTTCCACATCCTCATGCGGCGCTTCGGCAAGGTGCCGTTCTGGGAGATGCAGGCGCTGATCTCGGCGACGGCGTTCGCGAACTACCTGCCGCTCAAGCCGGGATTCGTCGGGCGCGTCGCGTATCACCGGCTGCGTCACGACATCCGCACGGCGCACACGGTGCGCACGATCATCGAGGCGATCGCGCTCAGCGGCACGGTCGCGTCGATGTTCCTGCTCGGCCTCGTCGCGTTTCGCGCGATGGGCCTGCCCGGCGAGTGGGCGCTGCTCGCGCCCGCGGTGCTCGGCATCGGCGCGTATCTCCCCAAGGTGCGCTCGCTCTCGCAGGCGCTGCTCGTGCGGCAACTCGAGCTCGCGCTCTGGACGCTGCGCTACTGGGCCGTGTTTCGCCTCGTCGGCGCGCCGATCGACCTCGAGACGGCGATCGTCCTCGGCAGCGTGAGCGTGATCGCGACGCTGCTGCCGATCGTGTCGAACGGCCTCGGCATCCGCGAATGGGTGATCGGCCTTCTCGCGCCGATGATCTCGCACGCGCCCGTGTCGACGAGCCAGGCGATCGTCGCCGAGCTCGTGCACCGCGTGGCCGAGCTCATCGTGATGACGCCGATCGGCATCACCGCGATCCTCGCGCTCGTGCACTACAACCGCAAGCGTGCGCTCGCTCCGTCCGTCACGCAGTGATCAAGCCGTCGTCACGCGATCGGCCGCGCGTGGCTCTTCACGCCCGCGCGCGACTTGAGGTTGTCGAGCACGTTCATGAAGTTGATGTACGCGTCGTACGGCGAGTCGTACGGAGAGAAGTACTTGTGGACATCGCCGTCCGACCAGTACTTCGTGCACATGTAGTAGAGGTGGTCGCTCGTGGTGAGCTTGCGCCAGTCCTCGAGGATGTACGGGTCGCCGGCCTTGTGGCGGTCCTTGACCGCGGCCTCGAGGTCGTAGAGCTCCTTCGCGGCTCCGTCCTGGATCGGATTGCCGAGCCACGCGCTCAGGTCGCGCTCGCTGTCGGCCCACGAGATGAACTTGTCGACGTCGTACTCGCCGACCGGCTCGTGCATGTCCACGATCTGGCTCGGCGTGAGGAAGTTGTTGTGCCCGTGGTTCGTGTCGTAGACCGCGCCCGGGAGCGCGTCGAGGAACTCGAAGATCCCCGTGTCGGCCCACTGGTGCTCGCCGAACGTCTCGTAGTCCATGAACAGGTTGCAGATGTAGCCGTCGCCGTTGATCTGGTTGACCCAACCCGCGAATTTCTCGGCGGAGAGCGGCCATTCCTTCCATCCGCGGTTCGAGAAGCGGAACGCGATGTCGTCGGAGAGGCGGTAGTTCTTGAGCAGCAGCTTGATCGGGCGCTCGGCGAGATCGCCTTCGCCGACGGCCTCGGCCGGCGGCGCGTAGAGATAGTTCGGCGAACGGAAGCCGAGCAGCCGGTCGACGCCCTCGCAGATGATCGCGTTGTGCTGGCCGCGCCGCGCGATGTGCTGCGCGAGCTCGTTCGAGTAGATGAGCTCGGTGTTGCGGAAGATCTTCGGCGTCACGCCGAAGACCTCGCGCATCTTGCGGTTGTGCGCGTCGACCTGCGCGTCGAACTCCGCGCGCGAGAAGAGGAACGACAGCGAGTGGTGGCTCGTCTCGCCGATCAGCTCGCACGCGCCGGTGTCGACGAGCGCCTTGAGCGTGTCGACGACGTCGGGCGCCCACATCTGCAGCTGCTCGAGCGCGGTGCCGGTGATCGAGTACGAGCAGCGGAAGCGCTTGTCATGCCTGCGCACGAGGTCGAGCATCTTCTGCGTCGCCGGGCGATAGCACTTGTCGGCGACCTTGCGCATGATGCGCTCGTTCGCCTCGTTGTCGAAGTAGAACGGATCCTTCGAGAACACCGAGTAGCGGCGGAGGCGGTACGGCTGATGGAGCTCGAAGTAGAAGCAGACGCTTGCCATTCGCGCAGCGTAACCGAGCCCGTGAGGGCTTGTGTCAAACGCCGTGATACGCGCGGTACCAATCGATGAATCGCGCGATGCCCGTCTCGACCGTCGTCGATGGTCGGTAACCGGTGTCGCGCTCGAGCGCCTCGACGTCGGCCATCGTGTCGGGCACGTCGCCTGGCTGCAGCGGAAGCAGGTTCATCGTGGCCTTCCTGCCCGTGCAGCGCTCGATGGCCGCGATGTAGTCGAGCAGCTCGACCGGGCGAGAATTGCCGATGTTGTAGACACGCCACGGCGCGCTCGAGGTCCCGGGATCGGGATTCGCCGCGTCAAACGCGGGATTCGCCTTCGCGGGGCGGTCGAGCGTGCGGATGATTCCCTCAACGATGTCGTCGACGTAGGTGAAGTCGCGGCGGTGATGTCCGTGGTTGAACACGTCGATCGGCTTGCCCGCGAGGATGTTCTTGGTGAACAGGAACAGCGCCATGTCGGGCCGGCCCCACGGTCCGTACACCGTGAAGAAGCGCAGCCCCGTCGTCGGCAGCCCGAAGAGATGCGAGTACGTGTGCGCGAAGAGCTCGTTGGCCTTCTTGCTCGCCGCGTAGAGCGAGAGCGGATGGTCGACCGAGTCGTTCACCGAGAACGGCAGTTTCGCGTTGCCGCCGTAGACCGAGCTCGAGCTCGCGTACACGAGGTGCGCGCAGCCGTTGTGGCGGCAGCCCTCGAGGATGTTCTGGAACCCGACGATGTTCGAATGCACGTACGCGTGCGGATTGGTGATCGAGTAGCGCACGCCCGCCTGCGCGGCGAGATGCACGACGCGGCCAAAGCGGTGCTTCGCGAACAGCGCCTCCATGCCCGCGCGGTCGGCGACGTCCATCTTCACGAAGGAGAAGCCGCGCTTGGGCGTGAGCCGGTCGAGGCGCGCGTGCTTGAGGCGCGGGTCGTAGTAGTCGTTGAGATCGTCGAGGCCGACGACTTCCTCGCCGCGGTCCAGCAGGTAGTGCGAGACGTGCGATCCGATGAATCCCGCGGCGCCGGTGACGAGGACGGTCGAGCTTGCTGACGAGCTTGCTGGCATGAGGGCGCGAATCCTACCGCGCGGGGCTCGGTTCATGCGTGCGCGTGGACGAGGGCGCCGCCGCAGGCGCAAGCGCGGCGCGCGCGACCGAGATCACGCGCTCGAGGTCCGCATCGCTCATCGAGCTGCCCGACGGCAGGCACACGCCTTCGGCGAACAGGCGCTCGCAGACGGGCGCGCGCGCCGGATCATGGGCGAACATGCGCGTGCCCGCGAACAGCGGCTGCTGGTGCATCGGCTTCCACGTCGGGCGCGACTCGATGCGGTCGGCGGCGAGCGCGGCCATGAGCGCGTCGCGCGTGCAATGCGCGCGGCGCGGGTCGAGCGTGAGCGCGGTGAGCCAGCGCGTCGAGCGGCTCCATGTCGGTTCTGGCATGAACGCCACGCCAGGCAGCGAGACGAGCGCGGCGCTGTAGCGCGCGAAGATCTCGCGGCGCCGCGCCACGCGGTCGGCGAGCGTCATCAGCTGGCCGCGGCCCACGCCGGCGCAGATGTTCGAGAGGCGGTAGTTGAAGCCCGACACCGAGTGCTCGTAGTGCGGCGCGGGATCGCGCGCCTGCGTCGCGAGAAACCGCGCGTGATCGGTCAGCGTGCGGTCGGCCGAGACCAGCATGCCGCCGCCCGACGTCGTGATGATCTTGTTGCCGTTGAAGCTCAGGATCGCCATGCGGCCGAACGTTCCGCAAGGGCGTCCATGCACGGTCGCACCGAGCGCCTCCGCGGCGTCCTCGAGGATCGGCACGCCGAACTCGGCGCAGATCGGCGCGATCGCCGCGTAGTCGCAGCCCTGGCCGTAGAGGTCGACGGTCACGCACGCGCGCACGGTGCGGCCTTCGGCGCGCAGCGTCTCGAGCGCGCGGCGGAGCGCGGCGGGGGACATGTTCCAGCTCGCGTCGTCGCTGTCGATGAACACGGGCTCCGCGCCGAGCTGGCGGATCGGATTCGCCGTCGCGACAAAGGTAAAGCTCGAGCAGAGCACGGTGTCGCCCGGACGCACGCCGAGCATGATCAGCGCGAGGTGGATCGCGGCGGTGCCCGACGAGGTCGCGCAGCAGTGCATGTCGCCGAGCTGCGCGGACATCTCGCGCTCGAACGCGTCGACGTTCGGACCAAGCGGCGCGATCCAGTTGGTGCGGAACGCATCCTCGACAAATCGCCGCTCGTCGCCGGTCATGTGCGGCGGCGAGAGCAGGATCGGGTGGCTTGCGTCGGATGCGGTCATTGCGGGCTCGTCGATCGGCGTTGGGAGAATCCGCGGCGCGGGCGGATCTATCGGCGATTTCGGCGTGTTTCGTCCATGCCGAGGGTTCGGCCCCGGCGCTCAGCAGCGCCAGCGTTCGCGCCACGCCTCGAACATCAGCAGGTTCCACGCTTCGTAGCCGCTCGAGCCCGCCCGCGGATCGAGCGTCCGCGCCCAGATCGCGCGCGCGGCCACGGGATCGACGTAGCCGGCGGCGCGCAGGCGGTCCTCGGCGAGCAGCGCTTCGGCCCAGTCGCGCAGCGGACCGCGGAGCCACTCGGCGAGCGGCACGCCGAAGCCCATCTTCGGCCGGTCGAACAGCGCGCGTGGCACGCGTCGCTCGAGCACGCGCCGCAGCACCCACTTGCGCTCGCCGCCGCGGATCTTCATCGCGAGCGGGAGGCGGAACGCGAGCGTCGCGAGCTCGCGGTCGAGCAGCGGCTCGCGCGCCTCGAGTCCGCACGCCATGCTCGCGCGGTCGACCTTGACCAGGATGTCGTCCACGAGGTAGCTCGCGATGTCGGCCTGCATCATGCGGGTTTCGAGGTCGAGGCCGGCGGCGGTGCTCCCCGCGAGTTCCGAGGGATCCGTGAGGGCGGTCATCGGCGCGCTTCCGCCGATCACGAGCGCAGGCGCATCGGAGATCGTGGCGACGAGCCCGAGGTAGATCGACCACGGATCGCCGTGCTGCAGGATTCCCGCGAGCTTGTGCGCGCGGTCGCCCGCGCGATCCATCGCGAGCCGCGCGGGAAGCACGCGCGCCAGCGCGCGACCGACCGAGTTCATCGCGTGGCGCGGCGTCGCGCGCAGCAGCATCGCGACCGCCGCGCGCGCGGGCGCGGG
>CAITDI010000033.1 GCA_903891095.1 uncultured bacterium
CCTTCACGCCACGGGCGGCGGGGGCGTGGTGGTCACACAACTCTTCAAGCCACGCGCGCCGAGATCGTGCCCATCACACAACCCGCCGCGCCGGAGGCGCGGGTGCCACTTCCTCCGCGGAGCGGAGGTAGTGGTCGCGGGACATTCGAGTTCGGAACTCCGTGGCGCGGAGCGCCGGTGCCGACCGGCGCTGCGCGCCGCGACCATGATGCCCCTTCGGGGAAGTGGCACCCGCCCTTCGGGCGGCGGGCGCGATCTTCACACTGCCGGCCGCGCCGTGCGCGCGCGCATCGCCTCATGCGCGTCGACGAGCTTGTCCCACGATGCGTCGAACGCGAACTCGTAGTTCTTCCAGCGGCCGATGGAGCTGCGGTTGATCGGCTTGCGCACCTGGAGCGCCGACAGCGTGAACGACGCGCGCGTGTTGCCTTCGGGCGCGAGCACGCGCTCGTCCATCGCGAGGCCCATCAGCTTCAGGCAGCGCTCGGCGTGGCCCGCGGGATCCTCGACGAGATCCTCGTACACGACCGTTTCATGCGGGATTCCCAGCACTTCCATGCCGCGCGGCACGAGGCTGCGCTGCATCTCGATCACGCGGCGCATCGATGCGAGGCTGTGCGCCCACGCCATGGCGCTCGTGTGGAAGTACGACAGGAAGCAGCTCGTGGCCATGTCGCGCGGATCGCGATGGACATCGATGCACACCGCGCCGGGCAGCACCGCGGCGATCTCGGGCAGCGAGCGCCACACGCGCAGCGACTTGTCGAAGGTCCACGACGCGCCGTCGCGGCGGATGCGGTGCGCGCCCTCGAGGTAGAGCTTCTGCGCCGCGGCGTACGCCTGCTGCGGAACCGACGCAGGCCTGCGCGGCCACGCGCCCGTCGACTCGAGGTCGAGGCAGAACTCCTTCACGCCCTCGAACTCGCCGATGCCGCTGATCGCCGGATGGCGGTCGAGCATCTGCTCGAGGAGCGTGGTGCCCGAGCGCGGCATCGCGACGATGAGCGCGACGCCCTCCACCTTGTCGACGGCGGGCTTGATCCAGTTCTCGCCGGACCCGAAGCGCGCGAGCTGCTCCTGCATCGGCCGCAGGAACGCATCGATGTCGAAGTCGCGCGAGGTCGTCGCGTGCGTGAACTTCGCGGTCTCGAAAGCCTCGCGGTACTGGCCGGCCTTGTCGAGGAGTCCCGCCGCCTCGAAGCCCGTGATGCGCCGCAGCAGCGGATGCAGCCTGAGGTCGCGCGCGATCGCGCCGAGCGCGGCCGCGCCTGCGGCGGGATCGTCGACCACGAGGGCGCGCGCGATGTGCAGCGGCGCGCGCTGGTCCTTGGTCCACGCGGCGCCGGACTTCACGCCGGCCTGCACGAGGTCGCGCATTTCCTCGCGCTTGTTCGAGTTGTAGAGGATGTCGAAGAGCACGACGCTCGCGCCCACGGCGTGCGGTCCGCGGCCCGACGCGATCGGGCGCAGGCGCGCGGTCGCGTCGTCGGCGCGCCCGCGCTCGGCGTCGACGCTCGCGCGCAGCAGGTTCGCATGCTCGTCGCGCGGCGAGAGCCTGAGCGCGGCGTCAAGCTCGCGCTCGGCCTCGATGCCGCGGCCGAGCTCGGTGAACGCGCGCGCGCGGCCGAGGCGCGCGACGAAGCTGTTCGGCGCCTTCGCCAGGAGCTCGTCGCACGCGCGCAGCGCGCCGACGTTGTCGCCCGCGCGCAGCAGGCGTTCGATGGTTTCGGCAGGTGTCTCGCGTGCGGCCATGTTTGGTGCTTGGTTCCGAAGGCGAGACTCTAGCGTGAATCAGCACGGACCCCACGCGCCGAGTACGAGCGAGAGATCCGCGGCGTCCACGGTCCCGCTGCGGTCGACGTCTGCGAGCGCGTTCGACGAGCCCCACGCGCCGAGGATCAGCGAGAGATCCGCTGCATCGACCGCGCCGCTGTGGTCGACGTCGGCGGGGCAGCAGGTGCCCGCCGTCGAGCCCGCCGAGGGGATCGTGATCGCGCAGCTGCGCACCGAGACGAACTCGCTCGCGTCGAGCGTGCCGTTGCCGTTCACGCTCGCGGGCGCCTGTCCTGCGGGCTTGAGCGCGCCGCCGTTGGCGTTGCCGAACGGTCCGACCGCGAGGCTCAGGTTCGCGGGCATCGCGCCGAGATACGCCGCGAGGTCGAGCGTGCCCTCGATCACGCCGCCGTTGGCGCCCGTCGCGCTCCGCGGCGCACCCGCGCCCGCGATCGTGTTGCCGAGCTGGTTGAACCAGCCCGAGTACGCGTTGTCGTTCTCGTCGGCCAGGAACGCGCTCCACGCGGCGACCTGCCCCGCCTTCGCCCACGGCGCCGCGATCGGCGCACCCGCGGGCGCGCCGACGAACACGAACACATCGTCGCCTTCGCCCGCGTCCTCGGTGGCGACGTAGAGCTCGTTGCCCTTGATGCCCGCCCACAAGTGGCGCGCGCCGTTCGACGCGACGAGCACCGCGTCGCTGTCGAGCGAGCCGTCCATCGTCCAGGTGTTCGGTGCCTGCGCGCCCGTCACGGCGACATGCCAGTCGGCGCCGCCGTTGTTGTCCCACGCGTTCGCGCCGTTGTTGAACACGATGTCGAACTGCGTCGCCGTCGCAAGCAGCGGCACGGTCGCGGTCCAGCGTTGCGTCTTCGCATTCCATGTCATCGTCGCGTCGGGGCTCGCGACCTGCGCCCACGCGTTGTAGCCGTAGTGCAGCTTGACCGTCGCCGCGCCCGCGAGCGGACGGTTCGCGGGGTTGTACGACACCGTCGCAGACGCGCCTGCGACGAGCGGACTCGGCGTGACGGTGACGACATCGCCCGTTCCGCCGCCGCCACCCGCGCCCGCGCCGTCGCCGACCCACACATGCTGGATCGGGCTCTTGCGGATGTTGCCGCGCGTGTCGCTCGCCTCGACGTAGTAGTCGACGAGCTTGCTGCGGATGCCCGTGATGTCGGCGTAGAACTCGTCGGCGATCGCCGTCGGCATCTCGAAGAAGTCGATGCTCGGGCTGTTGAAGAAGTTGCCCGCGGGGAACGCGCGGCGCGTCATCGCGATCGACTGCCACGCGCCCACGCCCGCGGTCTGCGCGTACAGCTCGTTCGCGTTGTCGGCGAGCGGATTCGCGCCGTCGTCGTCGACGCGGTACTTGAGCGTGACGCTCCCCGTGCCCGAGACATCGTGCACGAACGTCCACACCTTGAAGTCGCCGTTCGACTGCGACTGCTGGTAGCCGTACTGCGCGCCGAAGTTGGTCGAGCCCGGATTCCACGGAAAACGCTGGGGAATCCACACCGTCGGCCCGGTCGCGTCGAGCGTGCCCGCGCCGATCACCGTCTGCGCCTCGGCGACGGCCTCGTTGCACGCGACCGTCGGCTTGACCTCCATGTCAAGGTCGGTGCCGTAGTACATGTAGCCCGAGTTCAGGCTCCCGAGGAAGAAGTGCCACGCTCGCTCGCTCGCGCGGCTCGCGCCGGTCGGGTTCAGGATCTCGCTCGCGCGCGTCGCGAGGCCTTGTCCTGCGTGGATCTGCTCCGCGGTCGACACGAAGTTCTGCGCGGCCGTGATCACGGCCCAGTTGCGGATGTCCTCGGCCCAGCCGTTGGCGATGTCGACCGTGCCGTTCGCAAGCACGGGCGGCCAGTTCCAGTTGAGGAACTGCGGGCTGCCGAAGTCGCCGTCGGCGTTGACCCACGCGCCGTCCTCGACATGCACGATGTCGGCCGCGGGCACCGCGTGGTCGTTGAGGTACTTCTGCACGACCGTCGACTTGTAGCCCTGTCCTTCGGCGGTCGACACGAAGTTCGGCACCGCCTCCATGTAGTACGAGAAGCCGCCGCCCCACGCGTTGTCGCCGTCGTGCGCGAACACCACGAGCATCGGGCGATTCGGATCGTTGTACGCGTCGAGCGTCGTGAGCTCGCCGGTCGAGATCGGGTTGTAGCCGTCCATCCAGCCGAGATGCTGGGAGCAGGGGACGACGGTGACGAAGCTCTCGACGCCTGTGTTCGGATCGACGTACTTCGCGCGGTGCGGCGTGTACGCGAACGGCACGGCCTCGGCGGGCGCGCATCCGCGCGAGATCGTGATGCGGCGGTAGTTCGCCTGCGACGCGTTGAGCTGGTCGGCCTTGTTCGGCGGATCGCAGTTGATGCCGCCCGAGCCGTAGACCACGGGAAATCCCGCGCACGCGCGCGAAAGCTTCTCGCCCGAGACGAAGCTCCACTCGATGCCCGCCTCGGCGAGATACGGGATGATCCGCGTCGAGAACGCCATCTCGCTCGGGAAGAATCCCTTCGACACCGCGGGCGCCGCGCCGAACGCCTGCGGGTAGATCGCCTTGAAGACCGCGAGTTCCTTGCGCACCGCGTCGCCGTCGACGAGCGGCAGCAGCGCGTGGTGATGCGAGAACATCACGAGATCCATGCGCGGGAAGTTCGCGCCTGCGGCCGCGGTGCTCCATCCGCGCGACTCGCGCCACGGTCCGTACCAGTTGGTCGAGTAGCCGAGCTGCCCGCCCGCTTCGGCAAAGCTCTGGATGTTCTCGATCAGTCCGCCGCTGAAGCTCACCTGCGCGCCGGCCTCCGACGCCCACGAGATCGCGCTCACCGTGTCGCGCGGGCGGAACTGGTACGCAGCCACGCGGTCGGCGAGGCCGAAGATCGCGCGCAGGTCGTTCTGAGGATGCGCGCCGCCCGCGTCGCGGCGCAGGGTCGACTGCCACGCGCGCTCGTATCGCTGCGTTCCCGCCTGGCGGTCGGGCCAGTAGATCGGCTGCTCGAGATGCCAGAGGTAGGTGAAGTGCGTCTTCTCCGCGACGGCGGGCGCGGCGAAGGCAGCGCAAAGCACGGGAAACACAGCGAGCGAGGTGACCGATCGGGCGCGGGACATCGCGGCGAGTCTGACGGAGGCGCCGCGCGAACGCAAGGGAATCGGCGGTGAATGATGGAAATCGCGGGGGTGCGCGTATACTCGGCGCCATGAGCGAGTTCCGTTGCATCACGATCGACCCCGCAGTCCGCTTCGGGCGACCATGCGTCCGCGGGACGCGCATTTCCGTCGGCGACGTGCTCGGTTTCCTTGCATCCGGGATGAGCGAATCGGAGGTCCTGGCGGACTTCCCGCAGCTCACGAGCGAGGACATCCGCGAGTGCCTGGCGTTTGCGTCGGTGCGTGAGAATCGCATCCTCATCGACCCGGCCGCGTGAATGCCTACCGCGTCATTCTCGACGAGAACGTCTCGGAGTCGGTTGCTGCGCGCATCGAGACCGCGTTCGGCAGGGTTCTGCACGTGAGGACGGTGCTTGGAACCGGCGTCGCGGATGACGATATCTGGTGATTCGCACGGCGTGAGCAGCTGGTGCTCGTGACGCGCGATGGCGACTTCGAACGCATGAGCATGATGTATGGCTCGCCGCCAAAGGTCGTCTGGATCGGCGTGCACAACATGAGCAACGCGGGTCTGGCCGAACTGCTGGTGACCCGAAAGCCCGCCATCGACCGACTTGTCGCCGATGAGCAGGCGGCGTTTCTCGCGCTGCGTGCTTAGGGCTCGACTATCCTTCGCGCCATGCTCGCACGCACGACCCTCCTCGCCGCAACCGCGCTCGCTTCAGGTCTTCTTGCTGCAACGCCGCCGCAGCCTTTCCCGCCTCCGGGCGACGCCACGCCGCGCAAGCCTGAGTTCGCGCAGCGGAGCTACGACTGCGCGTTCGCCACGGTTGCGCCCAAGCTCGACGGCAAGCTGGACGACGATGTCTGGTCGAAGGCCGCGTGGACGGACGACTTTCTCGACATCGAGGGCCCCGCGCGTCCCGCGCCGCGCTACCGCACGCGCGCGAAGATGCTGTGGGACGCGGAGTACTTCTACATCGCCGCCGAGATCAGCGATCCGCACGTGTGGGGCACGCTGACCAGGCACGACGAGATCGTGTTCCACGACAACGACTTCGAGGTCTTCATCGATCCGAACGGCGACGCGCGCGAGTACTACGAGCTCGAGGTCAACGCGCTCGGCACGGTGTTCGATCTCTTCCTGCATCGCCGCTACAAGGAGGATGGTCCTGCGGAGCACGGGTGGAACGCCGAAGGCCTCAAGACCTTCGTGCACGTGAACGGCACGCTCAACGATCCGACCGACACCGACAAGGGCTGGACGCTCGAGTGGGCGATCCCGTGGAGCGCGTTCAAGCCGCCGAACTGGGACAAGCCCGGATTCGGCGAGAAGGAACGCGCCGCCGCTGCGCCGAAGGACGGCGAGGAGTGGCGCCTCAACTTCTCGCGCGTGCAGTGGCTGCACAACTTCGAGGGCAAGACCGCGCCGAAGCCGCCGGAGAAGCCGATCAACGACAGCTACAAGCAGGAACCGCCCGCGCCCGGCTCCGCGCCCGCGCTGCCGAAGTATGAGAAAACCGCGGGAAAGCCCGAGGACAACTGGGTCTGGACGCCGCAGTGGCAGATCGACATGCACGATCCGCGCTGGTGGGGCCGCGTGAAGTTCATGAAGAAGTGATGTGGCGCTGACGGCACGCGCGCGTTGCCGATAAGGCGCCTGCGTCATCGACGCACTTCGCCATTTGCGACGGCGGCTGCGTGCATCTCCGCAGAACTTCCGCGTTTCGGCAGCCTCGCCGCGAAGCATGCGTATCTTCGAGCGAGATGGAACGGACGACCGTCACACGCACCACGCGGACCGCCGCCGCTCGGATCTTCGAGGAGATCGGAGTCGTGCCGCAGGCCGGCAACCTCTTCCACGAGACGGCGGAGCGGCTGCTGCTCGCGTCGGAGATGGTCGGCCTCCGCCATCACCAGCAGATCATCCTCGCGCAGCCGAAGAGCGAGGTCATGGTGCAGTTTCCCGTCGAGATGGACGACGGACGGCACAGGCTCTTCAAGGGCTACCGCGTGCAGCATTCGAACGCGCTCGGTCCGTATCTCGGCGGCGTGCGCCTTGCGCCGCGGCTTGCGCTCGACACCGTCAAGGGCCACGCGATGCTCGCCACGCTGCGCTCCGCGCTCGTGCGCGTGCCGTTTGGCGGCGCTTTCGGCGGCGTGAAGGCGAATCCGCGCGAGCTCTCGCGCAACGAACTCATGCGCCTCACGCGCCGCTATTGCAGCGCGATCAGCCACCAGCTCGGCCCCGCGTACGACATCGTCTCGCCGGAGGCCGGCGCGGGTGGGCAGGTCATGGCGTGGTTCTTCGACACGCTCGCGCAGACCACGCCCGAGCCCACGCGCCAGGACCAGTCGCGCACGGTGATGGGAAAGCCTTCGGAACTCGGCGGATTCGGCTCGCGCGGACGCGTGATCGGCCTCGGCGTCGCGACGATCCTCGAGGAGATCCTCGGTGACTCGATGATGGAGCTCGGCACCGCGCGCGTCGCGGTCGTCGGCTTCGGCCAGATCGGCACGGCGGTCGCGAAGGCGCTCGCGATGCGCGGCGCGCGCGTGACCGCGGTGCTCGCGACCGGCAGCGCGCTGTACGAGCCGAGCGGCATCGACGTGATGGCGCTCGCGCAGCATCGCGCGGCGACGGGCGACATCGAGGGATTCACGGGCGCGACGACCGTGCTCGAGCGCGACTTCTGGTCGGCGCCCGCCGAGATCGTCGTGCTCTGCGCCGACGACGGCTGCCTCGACATCGCGCGCGCCGAACTGTGCCGCGCGCGCGTCGTGGTCGAGGTCGGCAGTGCGAACATCACGGCCGGCGCCGAGGAAGTGCTGCTCCGGCAGGGCATCGAGATCGTGCCCGACGTGCTCGCTGGCGCGTCGGCCGATCTCGCGAGCGCGCTCGAGTGGCGCGAGGCGCGGCTCGATCCTGCGTTCCGCAAGGCGGATCTCGACGCGCACGTGCGGAGGCAGATGAAGCGCGCCGCACGCCGCGTGCGCGTGGCGCGCACGCGCTACGAGTGCGACCTCCGGCTCGCGGCTTTGTGCGCGGGACTCGAGCGCATTGGCAAGATCTACGATTTGCGCGGGGTGTTTCCGTAACGCGTGTTTGAAGCGGTCGCAGCTGCGGCTGCTTCCTCTGGTGTGAATGGTGGCTGGTGGGGCTCGGGCGAATTGCGCGTGGGTGTTCGCTACACTCGCGGCATGACGGTTTTTTCCAAGATCATCGCTGGCGAGATTCCCTGTCATCGCGTGTACGAGGACGAGCATGTGCTTGCGTTCCTCGACATCGGCCCGGTTTCCGACGGGCACTTGCTTGTCATTCCGAAGGAGCCGAAGGCCTTCCTGCACGAGCTTTCCGATGAGAGCGCGGCCGCGGTTGGTCGCGTGCTTCCGCGGCTCGCGCGCGCGGTGATGGCCGCGACCGGCGCGAAGGACTACAACATCCTGCAGAACAACGGTGCCGACGCGCACCAGGCCGTGTTCCACGTGCATTTCCACATCATTCCCAGGATCGGCTCCGCGGGGCTCGGCGTGGGATGGAACTCGGGCAAGCTCGACGGCGCTCGCGCGAAGGACCTCGTGACCAAGATGCAGGCGGCGTTGCGCGCATGATGCCCGACCCACGCACGATCCACGATCCGGTGCAGGACTGGAATGCGATGACGCTTCCGGCGCTGTTCGACGCGCTCGCGCGGCCTGACGCGGAGGACGCCGTCGCGCGCGCGCTCGACGAGGACCTTGGCGCGCGCTTTGGCGGCGCGGGGGATGTGACGAGCCTGGCGTCGATTCCTGCGGCGATGCAGGGCCGCGCGACCATCGTGAGTCGCGCGGACGGCGTGCTTGCGGGCGTGCGCGTGGCCGAGATCGTCGCGCGTCGCGCGGGGCTGCGCATCGATGTGCGCGTCGACGACGGCGCGCGCCTCGTGCGCGGCACGCGCGTCGCGACGCTCGAGGGTCCGCTCGCGTCGATCCTCACGCATGAGCGGACGATCCTCAACTTCCTCACGCTGCTCTCGGGCAACGCGTCGCTCGCGGCGCAGTTCGTCGACGCCGCGCGTGGAACGCGCGCGCGCATCTGCGACACGCGCAAGACCGTCCCCGGCCTTCGCACGCTGCAGAAGTACGCGACCCGTTGCGGCGGCGCTTCGCTGCATCGCATCGGGTTGTTCGACGCGGTGCTGCTCAAGGACAACCATCTCGGCGCGTTCGAGTCGGGCACGCTCGCGGAGCGCGTCCGCGCGGCCTCCGCGCATGCGCGCGCGAGCGCACGCATCGCGTTCGTCGAGTGCGAGGTCGATGCGCTCGCGCAGCTCGATGAACTGCTCGCGCTCGAGCAGGGCGTGCTCGACATGATCCTCCTCGACAACATGGACGCGGGCACGCTCGCCGAGGCCGTGCGCCGTCGCGATGCGCGCGCGCCGCGCGTGCTGCTCGAGGCCTCGGGTGGCGTGCGCCTCGACACGGTCAAGCGCATCGCCGCGACGGGCGTCGACCGCATCTCGGTCGGCGCGATCACGCACTCGGCGCTTGCGCTCGATCTCGGGCTCGATCTCGACGCGGTCACGGAGCGCGGCGCGTGACGGGTGCCGCGCCGTTCTCGGCGTGGCGCGCGCGGCTCGACGCCGCGTGCGCGGGAACGACGCTCGTGCGGCGCGCGTTCGCGCTCGATGAGACGCCGTCGACGCAGGATGCACCCGAGACGCGCGACGCTCTGCCTGGCACCGTCGTCACCGCATGGAAGCAGACCGCCGGCCGCGGTCGCTTCGGCCGCGCATGGGCCGACACGGCCACTGCGGGAATCGCCGCGACCTTTGTCGTCGACGTGCAGCCTGCGGAGCGCCTTGCGCTCGCGGGCGCGATCGCCGCCGCGGATGCCGCGGAAAGCGCGCTCGGCGCGCGCGTCGGCATCAAGTGGCCGAACGACGTCGTCGTCGGCGGGCGCAAGCTCGCAGGCGCGCTCATCGAGACGCGCGGACCGCGGGCGTTCATCGGCATCGGCATCAACGTGGCGCACGAGCGTTTCGAGGGCGAGCTCGAGTCGCGCGCGACCAGCCTGGCGATGCTTGGCGCGCGCGCGGATCGGATCGATGTGCTGTGTGCGCTTGTCTCGGCGATCGACCGCGCGCTCGCGTCGAGCGACGCCGCGCTGGTCGAGCAGTTCCTCGCGCGCGACGCGCTGCGCGGGACGCGGGCGTTGTTCGCGACGCCCGAGGGTCCGGTCGAAGGCGAGGTTCGTTCCGTCGATCCGATGCGCGGGCTTGTCGTGCGCACCGACTCGGGCGAGCGATTCTTGCCTGCGGGCTCGACGAGCGTTGCCGAGTGGGGCGGCCGCCGGGTT
This sequence comes from uncultured bacterium, assembly GCA_903891095.1. Taxonomy (GTDB): domain Bacteria; phylum Planctomycetota; class Phycisphaerae; order Phycisphaerales; family SM1A02; genus QWPT01. The sequence goes on from CAITDI010000033.1 coordinate 10,226, forward strand.
CGCGCGCTGTGACCTCGGGTCGCGGCGGGGGACTGCCTCAAGTGGGGCCGTTGCGCCGACCGATATCCGTGGCGTGCCTGGTGTGACTCCGCTCATCCTCTGCGCGCTGCTCGCGACGCCGCCAAGCGGCGGGTCGTCGGCGCCACGACAGTCGGGCGCGCAGCAGTCCGGCGCCGCGGGAACCAGCGCGAACAACACCGCCGCCGCCGGCCAGCTTCATCCGCCGCTTCAGCTGATCGATCAAGGAACCGCCGACCGCGGCGGACTCATGACGAGCTTTCGCCTGATGCCGCTCGACATGCGGTTGCCAACGGGCTTTACCGACGTGTACCGCGTGCCTGGCAGCGACGACAAGATGATGCGCGGCAACGGCGCGCTGTTCGCGGTGTTCCCGAAGAGCGTGTATCGCCGCACTGCGATCGGCATGATCCCGATCGCGCCCGCGGGCGTGGTCTATCACATCGGCATGCCGGGCGGGATGGTGTTCCCCGGAAGCACGCTCGGCAATGAGATGCCGCCGACCGATCCACGCATCGCCACGCGCGTCGATCGACGCGTGCGTCTGACGCCGATCGATCAGGCGAAGCCGTTGCAGATTGGTGTGTCGAACAGCGATCGCGCGGGCAGCGAGGCCGAAACTCCCGCGGATCCCATGCCGCCGATTTCCGATGCGCCGCGTGTCCCGCCTGCGGATCCGGCGTCTGCGCCGGCGAAGCTTGATCTCAGCGATCTGCGGCTGGGCCCGGCGCGCGTCGTGCGCGAATAAACGGGCGTCCAGCCAGCAACGCTGAAGGGACAGGCATTGTCAGTGCGCCACGCCGTCGCCACGCTCTTCAGTGCGGTTGAGCTTGCCTTCCTGGTCGTAGTACTTCCACTGCCCGACGCGGACGTCGTCCTTGTATGTCCCCTCGCGCTCGAGGACGCCGTGGTCGTAGTACGCGCGCCCGATGCCGTTCTTCATCCACTTGCCGGCGGCGTTCCGACGCATCTCGTTGTAGTACTTGAGCTTTCCGTTCGGCCAGAACTCCTTCATGACCTTCATCCCGTCGGCGGGCTTGGCGTCGGCCGGGCTCGGCTCGACAGGCTTCGTGTCTGAAGGGACAGGCATGTCCGGTTGCGACTGCGTTTGCGGTGCCGGCGCTGGTGCCGGCGCCGCCGACGGCTTCTCGCAGCCAGCGATCCACGCGGCCAGCAGGGGGCTCGCGACGAGGAGGGCGGTGGTGACCGGAACGCGGAGTCGGTTCGTGCTCATGGTGGGGTTCGCCTGGTGGGGTTCACTGAAAGGACAGGCATTGCAGGCGCGTCAGCATACGCCAGCCATCCGTTGGGTGAACCACTCCGCGTACGATCCCGGCCCGCGCAGCCGCGTCCTCCCATGAGGCTCCACCCTCGCACAGCTTCCGCCCGCGTCCGTGCCGTCGTGCTCCTCGCGACCGCCGCGGTCGCCGCCATCTGCGGCTCGGCCAACGCCGATGCGGTTCCGCTCGTCCGCAGCACTTTCGCCGTGCGGGGCGCGCCCATGCTCATTCCCGTCCAAGTGACGCCTGACGCGCTCGTCGGCTTGATCGAGTTCGCGTCGGGTCCATCCGGCGCGCGGCAGCCAGGCGGCGGGCGCTTGATCTGGCGCATGCCTGTCCCTTTGCGCGATGACGACCTCCTGCGCTGGGCCGCCTCCTCGCGCAACTTCACCTTCGCCACCGATCGCCCCGAGGGCGCGACCGAGGCGTTCCTCGCGATCGACGTTCCCGCGTCACTTCCCGACCGCGCCCGCGTCGACATCGCGGGCGTCAGCGTCGCGCTCAGCGTGTTCGACGCCGGGCCCGCCGATCTCTACGACCAGATCGCCCTGCGCGCGAGCATGCTCACGCCGCTCGGCGAACCCGATGCGCTGCTCACGCTGCCCGATCATGCGCTTCCGTTCGAGCGTTTCCGCTACGACATCGGCGTGCCGATGCGTCACTGGCCGCGCATGCAGGCATTCGATCCCGGCAGCGGCAACGACCTTGCTTCCCGCGCGGTCTCCGCGCTTTGGCGCGCTGCACTCTGGCGCGTCATGGCGTCGAGCCCCGGGCCCGCGATCGAACTCGCCGAGCAACTCGTCGCGTCCTGCAGCGACTCGACCGCCCGTGCGCCGATCGCGGCGTGGATCGCCGACGAGCGCGAACTCGTCGCCATCCTCGACCTCGTGCTCGATCGCGAGCTTTCCGCGCAGGGCGCTGCGAACCGCATCGACGAGTTCCTCCGTCATCGCACGCCTGTCCTCTGGTGGATCGAGGACTCCGACCGCACCTCGGTCACCATCGCCCTCGCGAATCCGACCACGCGCGCCCAACTCGTGCGCTTCGTCTGGCTCGTGGGCAGCGAGAGCGACATGGTCGTGCGACCCGAAACCGTGCAGCCCGCCGAAGTCCTCCGCGTCCGCATCGCCCGACCGACGGTCGCCGTGAACGTTCTCGGCGCCGAGCAGGACGAACGCATCGAGTCGCTGCGCGTCGAATTCTCGACGGGCGCCAAGAAGATCGATCTCCCGAAGGGCACGCAGCCGAGCGAGCCGCAGGGGTTCGAACTCAAGGACTTCTTCGCGCCGCTCAATCTCGTCACCGTTTCAGGCGAGGATCGCACGCCGCCCGAGCCGGTCGGCGGTTCGTACGCCGCGCTGCGCCCGCGACTTGCGGGATGGGAGCTGTTCGTCGAAGCGCGCACCGCGGCCACGCTCGCCGAGGCATCGAACTGGATCGCCGCCTACGGACCCGCCGGCCGCATGATCCGCATCGACGCCCTCGGCGCGGTCACCAAGGAATCCTGCGACGACCTCGCGCCCGACGCGGTCGAGTTCGCGCATTTCCCCGACCGTTTCCGCGGCGGCTTCGTCGTTCCGTCGGGCTGGACCAAGCGCACGGACGACGCGACGATCGTCGAGGTCGGATTCCGCCGCGCGTGGCGCGCGGGTTTCGTCGACGCGCCGTTCCCGACTGTCCCGTGGCGCACCCGCCCGCGCACGCAGGCGATCGACATCATGCCTCGGGAATAGCGCGGATTTCCCTATACTCCGCGCCCATGACGCAAGTTCCGCCGCGCATCACCGCCTTCCTCAACCAGAAGGGCGGAGTCGGGAAGACGACCTCCACCGTGAACATCGGCGCCGCGATCGCGTCGCTCGGCCGCCGCACGCTGCTGATCGACCTCGATCCGCAGTCGCACCTTTCACTGCATCTTGGCGTCGACGGCGCGACCGTCGGCCGCACCGCGTACGACGCGCTCGTCGAGCCCGAGATGGCGCTGCGCGATTGCCTCGTGCAGGTGCGCGACAACCTCTGGCTCCTGCCCGCGACCACCGACCTCGCCGGCGCCGAGACCGAGCTTGCCTCGCATCCCGACCGCAACCGCATCCTGCGCGAGCGATTCGACGTGATCGCGGACGAGTTCGACTTCGTGCTCATCGACTGCCCGCCGAGCCTCGGCGTGCTCACGCTCAACGGCCTCTGCCTCGCGGAGGAAGTCGTCGTCCCGATGCAGGCGCAGTTCCTCGCGATGCAGGGACTCACCAAGCTGCTCGAGACCGTGCAGCTGCTCTCGCAGGGCCTGAATCCGTCGCTCAAGGTCGGCGGAGTCGTCCTCTGCATGCACGAGACGCAGACCGCGCACAGCCGCGAGGTCGTGCAGGAACTCTCGACGTTCTTCGATGAAAGCGCGGGCAGCGGGCTTCCGTGGGACGGCGCAAAGGTCTTCACGCCCGCCGTGCGCCGCAACATCAAGCTCGCCGAGGCCCCGAGCTTCGGCCAGACGATCTTCGACTACGCGCCGTGGTGCCCGGGCGCGATCGACTACCGCGCGCTCGCCGAGCGCTTCGTGCGCGAGTGGGAACTCGCGTTTGGCGTGGCCGATGCGATCGCGGGCAAGCCGACGCCGGCAGCCGCGGCCGCAGCCGCCGCCGCCGCTGCAGCCGCGGCAGCAGCAGCTGCTGCAGCAGTCGTGAACACGCGCTTCACGCCAGAGACCGCAGCCGCCGCGCGCGCCGCGCGACTCGCCAAGACCGGCACCAAGCCGACGGCCGCTGCAGCCACGCCGATGGTCGCCGCGAAGGTCGGTGCCGCAGCGAAGTCCGTTGCCTCCGTCGCGCCCGTCGCCGCGAAGCAGATCGAAGTGAAGCCCGTCGAAGCGAAGGCACCGGACGCGAAGGCCATCGAAGCGAAGGCATCGGAAGCGAAGTCGACGAAGCCCGCCGCAGTCAGCAAGTCTTCCGCAGCGACGCCGACCGCTGCAAAGACCGCTGCCGCGAAACCCGCGCCGACGAAGTCCACCAAGCCCGTCCGCACCGTCGAGGCCGCTTCGCCTGCGCCACCGCGTGCGAGCGCCGCGCCTGCGCCGGTCGTCGAGACCGTCGCCGAGCAAGTCGATCCGAGCCATCCGTTCCGAGCGGCGACGCCGCGGGCGCGCTGATCGATGACTTCGATCGCGGACGCCGTCGACGAGCCCACGCGCTTTCGCGAGTTCGCCGCGCGCGCCGTGCGCGCATGGCGCATTGCGCTCGTCTCGTACCTCGTGCCCGTGAGCGTCGCGACGCACTGGCCGCGCCTTGGTTTCGGCGGCGGCGGCATCATCGATAAGTTCGTGCACTTTCTCGCGTTCGGCACGCTCGCGTGGCTGTGGATGCACGCCAAGCCGTGGGGGCGCGCGTCGATCGGCTTCGCGTTCGCCGCAGCGTGGGTGTTCGTTGACGAGTGGACGCAGTCGTTCGAGTTCCTCGGTCGAACCTTCAGCGCGTACGACATGATCGCCGGCTGGGTCGGCGTCGCGATGTGCGGCGCGCTTTACGCCGCGATCCGCTACCGCTGCCCGGCGCAGAGCGCCGCGCGCGCCGACGCCTGGGCGATCGACGACACGACCTACATGCGCGGCCGCAACTGGGCGATTGCCGCGGCGCAGACGGTGTTCGTCGTGGTCACGGGCGGCGGCGTGCTCGCGTACATGCAGTATTCCCGCGAGGGGGCGCTGTATCTCGGCACGTTCGTCTACGCGATCGCGTTCGCCGGCCTGATCGGCGCGGCGATCGCCACGAGCGCGGTGACCAGCATCGGCCGCAGGCAGTTCGAGCAGGCGATGTCGCGTCGCGCGGTCGTGGTCGCGGTCCCGCGATGGGCGCCGTTCGTGCTCGCGCTTCCGTTTCTCGTCGCGCTTGGTTTCGCGTTCCGCGTGTTCGTCGCGGCGATCTTCGGCGCGCCTGTTTCCGAGGATCTCGCGACGGATCTCGAGGGATTCCGCGTGCTCGGCAACAGCGGCTTCCCGATCGGCGCCGCGCTGCTCTCGCTTGCGGTCGGCGACCTGATCGCCGTGCGGCTGCGCGCGCGCCGCGATCCATCGCTCGCCGAGCGGCGCTAGCATCCGCTCCTTCGCAACCATGTCGAACGCATCACGACACGTCACGATCATCGGCGCCGGCATCGCTGGCCTCGCCGCCGCACGCACGCTTGCCGACGCCGGCGCGACCGTCGAACTCATCGAGTCGAGCGACCGCATCGGCGGCCGCGTCGCGAGCGACACGGTCGGCGGCTTCACGCTCGACCGTGGGTTCCAGATCTATCTCTCGGCGTATCCCGAGGGCAAGCGCTTTCTCGACCTCAAGTCGCTCGATCTCAAGCCGTTCATGCCGGGCGCGCTGGTGTGGAACGGCGCGCGTTCCGCGACCATCGCGCATCCGATGCGCGAGCCGCTCGCGGCGATCGCCGGCGTCGTGCGCGGAGTCGTGCCGCCGTCCGACGCGCTGCGCATGATTCCCTTCGCGAGCGCGGCGTTGCGCGGACCAGCCGATGCGCCGGGCGCCTCGCGCGGTTCGTCGTTGGAGCGTCTCCGCGGCGCGGGCATCTCCGACCGCACGATCGACGGCTTCTTCCGCAGCTTCTTCGGCGGCGTGTTCTTCGACCGCACGCTTGCGACCGACGCGAGCCGATTGGACTTCCTGCTGCGCATGTTTGCCGAGGGTTTCGCGTGCGTTCCCGCGCGCGGCATGGGTGAGATTCCCGCGGCGATGCTGCGCGCCATGCCCGCAGGCCGCGTGCGCGTGCGCCTCAACACCGCGGCCGACGCGATCGACGGCACGCGCGTCACGCTCGCGTCCGGCGAACGGCTCGACGCCGACGCCGTGATCGTCGCGACCGACGCGCACGCGCTGCGGCGATTTGTGCGCGATTTGCCCGAGATTCCGTGGTGCAGCACGCTGTCGGCTTGGTTCGCCACGCCCGATGCCTCGCTGCTTTCGCCGTGGCTCGTGCTCAACGGTACAGGGCGCGGCGGCGATGCCATCGGCTCGTTCAACCACGGCGCCGCGATGAGCTCGATCGCGCCGAGCTATTGCGCTGGCGCCGCTGGCCGCGGCCTCTTCGTCGCGAACACGACGTCGCTCCCCGCGAATCCCGACACCGCCGCCGATACCGCGGAGGACATGCACCGCACGCTGCGCGAGATCCTCGGCGCCGCCGCGACCGACGGCTGGGAGCTCCTGGCCACGCAGCGCATCCCGCACGCGATCCCGCGCCAGTGGACCGCCGACATCGCCGCGCGCCTTCCTGCGCAGCTCGGCGCGCGCGCGTTGGTCGCCGGCGACCACCTCGAGGATTCCTCGATCAACGGCGCGATGCGCTCGGGCCGCAAGGCCGCCGAATCGTGCCTCGCCGCGATCGGCTGAACGCGGCTTCGCTATCCTGCGCCGATGCCTTCCGCCCGGCCATTCGCAACCATGCTCTCGCTCACGACGCTTCTGCCGGCGTCGCTCCTGCTGGCGTCACTCTGCGGCTGCTCGCGCGCAACGATGCTGCTCGAGAGCGACGTGCCGCTTCCGAACGGCATGAGCACGATCCGCAGCTCCGACATTCGCCGCACCGACGGCACGGTGAGCGGCGGCAAGTTCCTGCTCGCTGGCGACGTCAACGACGCGCACGACGCGATCACCGAGACCGCCGAGATCTACCGCGACAACGGCTGGACGATCGTCCGCGCAAGCGGGGGACTCGACCTCGCGACGGGCGTGTTCCGCAAGGACGACCGCATCGCCGAGATCACGCTGCGCCGCCGCGCGCTCACGCCGGAGATGTCGACGGGCATGCTCGAGGTCAAGTCAGCCGGCAAGTAGCCGCGAACACGCGACCGCGACCACGCGACCGCGACAAGGAAGCACGACCGTACGCCGCAGGAACGGATTCCGATGGCCGAGAGATTCGAACAACACGCGCGCACGCTCAGCATCCTGACGCTCATCAGCCGCATCACCGGCCTGGTGCGTGACGCCGCGCTCGCGAGCGTGTTCGGCATCAGCCCGTTCACCGACGCGTTCAACTTCGCGTTCCAGATCCCGAACCTCTTCCGCAGGCTGTTCGGCGAAGGCGCGATCTCCGCGGCGTTCATTCCGCGCTACACCGAACTCGTGCGCGACGATCCCGAGGCGGCGCGCCGCTATTCGGGCCTCTTGCTCGGCGCGCTCGCCGTGTTCCTGTGGTCGATCGTGATCCTCGGCGAAATCGTCATCTTCATGCTGTGGAAGGACGCGCCCGAGATCCGCTTCACCGTTGGTCCGTCGATGCATGTCGGCGGCGTGCTGCTGCCGACGATGGGCGTGCACTACGCGCGCCTCGCGTACGAGCTTGCCGCCGTGATGCTGCCGTACATGCCGATGGTCTGCCTCGTCGCCGTCGGCGGCGCGGCGCTGCAGACGCACGGGCGATTCGGCCCGACCGCGGGCAGCCCGATCATCCTCAACATCCTCATGATCGCGGCGATTCTCGGCTTGCTGCCGTTTGCGCTGCGCGGTTCGATCGACGCCGAGACGCACCTGCGCGCGGTCTCGGCCGCGGTCGTGATCGCAGGAATCCTGCAGATGCTGTGGACCTACGTTGCGCTTCGCCGCATCAAGCCGGTCTTTGCGCCGCGCGATCCCGCCGCGTGGGCATCGATGCGCGCGACCCTGCGCGGCGCGGGCCCGATGATGCTCGGTCTCGGCGTGCTGCAGATCAACATCCTCGTCGACGGCTTCATCGCCAGCTGGCCGAGCGTGTTCGGTCCGACGATCCTCGGCATGCAGTATCCGCTCGCGGAAGGCGCGATGACCACGGTCACCAACGCCGCGCGCATCTACGAGTTCCCGCTTGGCGTCTTCGGCATCTCGATCGCGACGGCGATCTTTCCGCTGCTTTCGCGGCAGAACAACGACCTTCCCGCGTTCGCCGCCACCGTGCGCCGCGGGCTGCGGCAGACGGTGTTCATCGGACTTCCCGCGAGCGTCGGGCTCATCCTCGTCGCGCGCGAGGCGGTCGGCGTGCTCTTCCAGCGCGGCGAGTTCAGCGCCGACGACACCGCGCGCGTCGCGTGGGTGCTGGTCGGATTCGCGCCCGCGATCTGGGCGTACCAGTCGATCCACATCCTCACGCGCGCCTTCTACGCGCTCAAGAAGCCGATGAAGCCCGTGGCCGTCGCGGTGTCGATGGTCGCGCTCAACTTCCTGCTCAACATCACGCTGATCTTCACGCCGCTGCGCGAGGCGGGCCTCGCGTGGTCGACCGCGATCTGCGCGATGCTGCAGGCGGCGATCCTCGCGCGCGTCCTCGCGAAGGAAGTCCCGAACATCGTCGACCGCGAGGTCTTCGCGAGCTGCGCGCGCTCCGCGATCGCGGTGGCGGTCATGGGCGCGGCGCTGCTTGCGGTCGGATTCGCGCTCCCGCGCGGCCACGGAACGGGCGGAATGCTCGTCGCGCTCGTCGCGAAGATCGTGGTGGGAGCAGGGGTTTACGTGCTGGTCGCGCGGTTCATGCGCATGCCGGAACTCCCGTGGGCTCTCGGTCGCCGCGCGCCTGGCGATCCGCCGGCCGGCAGCTGACCGGTCCGCCGATATCGGATCAGCCCGCGCATTCGGCAGGTCCCGAATCTCCAACTGTCCTTCAGCAGCGCCGAAATTGCGTCGATCCCTGCGACAGGAGGCGTTTCGTCCAAATGCTGGGGACTTCATCATCCAACTCGTCTGCGCTCAACTCGGGCGACACTCTTGCACTTCTCGCCGAGGTTGAGCGTTCGCTCGCCAAGCTGCGCCAGAGCGCCGGCGACGACGCATCGCGCGCTGAAGAGGCCGCACGCCTCGACCGCGAGCTGAAGTCGCTCGAGGATGAGCGCGCTCGCCTGCTCGAGCGCCAGGTCGTGCTCGAGTCGCAGGTCGCGACCGCACGCGCGTCGGCGGTGTCCGCCGAGACGAACCTCGCAGCATCCCGCGCCTCCGAGTCGAAGCTCGGCGCCGAACTCGCCGATTCGCGCAAGCAGGCGCAGTCCCTCGCCGGCGAGACGCAGAAACTCAAGTCCGACATGAAGGCGCAGTTCGCGGAGTTCTCCGCGCGCAGCGCCAAGCTCGAGTCGTCGCTCGCCACCGCGCAGCAGGCATCGAGCAAGCTCGAGTCGCAGCTCGCGGAGGCGCGCAAGGCCGCGACAGACCTCGAGCAGCAGCTCGCCGAGTCGCGCACGAACAACGCCAAGTTCGAGTCGCAGCTGGCTGAGGCGCGGAAGGCGCTCGAAGCATCGCGCAGCGAACTCACGGCCTCGCGCAGCGAAACCAAGGCCGCGCGCAGCGAACTCACGACCTCCCGCAGCGAAACCACGGCCGCGCGCAGCGAGGCAACCAACGCCCGCAACGAGAGCACCCGCCTTCAGTCCGAACTCGCGCGCTCGATCGAAGCCGCGAACGCAGCCCGCGCGAAGTTCCAGTCCGAGCTCGCCGAAGCCGAGGCGTTCAACAACGAATTCGCGACCGAGCTGAACAGCTCGAAGGCCGCCGCGCAGAAGCTCGAGTCCGAGCTCGCCGCCGCCAAGCAGGCGTCGAAGCAGCTCGAGTCCGATCTCTCGACCGCGCTGGCTTCGGCCAAGAGCGCTTCGTCGCGCCTCGAGAAGGAACTCTCCGACGCGAAGGCCGCCGCCGCCAAGGCGACGCAGCAGTTCAACCACGATCTCGCCGAGGCGCGCACCGGCGCGTCGTCGAGCAGCGCCGATCTCGCCGCGGCACGCAAGGCCATCGCCACGCTCGAGGGCGAGCTCGCGACCGCGCGCAAGACCGTGACCGAGATGCGCGCCCAGCTCGACGCTGCGCGTACCGCGACCGAGTCGCTGCAGAAGTCGCTCGCCAAGGCCGAATCCGACAAGCGCGAATCCGACGAGCTCGCTCGTCTCGCGACCGACGAGTGCACGCGCATCGAGCGCGAGGCCGATGCGGCGCGCACGTCGCTCAAGTCCCAGCTCGAGACCGCGCACGCGCGCGCCCTCGATTCGCAGGCCGTTTCCGCACGCGCGGCGCTCGACGCCGAGCGCGGCCGCATCGCCGTCGTCGAGCGCGAGCGCGATGCGCTCCGCACGCAGTGCGACGCCGCGGGCAAGCGCCTCCAGTCGCTCACCGAGCTCGCCGACAAGCAGGCCTCGCAGATGCTCGAGCTCGAGCAGACGCTCGAGTCGACGCGCGCGGCGCTCACCGCCGCGCAGTCGAACACCTCGACGCACAGCGCGCTCGAGATCGACGCGCTCGCCGACGCGCGCATCGCCGAGCTCATCCAGCCCAAGCTCGCGCAGCTCTCGCAGGTCGCGTCGTTCCTCAAGACCCGCCGCGAGCGTCTCAACGCGCTTCGCCTTGGGCTCAAGCGCAAGGCACGCGCGCTGCGCGAGACCGAGCTCAAGCTCAAGTCGGCCGCCGCTGCCGCCGGCACAACGGCCATCCTGCCCGCAAGCAGCGTCCCGTCGCCCGAAATCGAAGCGCAGCGCGAGGAACTCGCACGCGAGCGCAAGGAGATCGTCGAGCTTCGCGAGATGCTCGCGCACAGCGAGGCGTCCGTCGCACGACGCGCCGCAGGCACGCGCTTCATCACCGCGGCGTCGCTCGTCGCAGCGATGCTCGCGCTCGGCTCGGTGTGCGCCTGGCATCTCTCGGGCGCGCTCGGTCCCAAGACCGTCGTCGCGACCTGCGAACTGCAGGCGACCACTCGCGCGGTTGAAGGCAAGTCCGACGGCAACGCCGAGGCCGCGCCGATCGCCGCATGGCTCGGCGAGGCGATCAAGGATCCCGCGTTCGCGGGCATGGTCTCGTCGCGCATCGCCGAGCGTGGCCGTTCGCACGCCGAGAGCGACGCGATGGTCAAGGACATCGGCGACCGTCTCGAGATCCACTCCGAGGACTCCACGCTCCGTCTCGCGCTGCGCGGCGAGGGCGACGCCAACACGCAGGTCACGCTGGACTCGGTCGCGTCTTCCGCGATCGCGACCTTCAAGGCGATGCCCGTGCGCCGCACCGACATGCTCCGCATCGGCATCGCCAACGCGCAGCAGGACGTCGGCCGCACGGTCTTCTCGACGGTCGTGCCCGTGCCCGATCCTCAGCAGCTCACGCGCGCTGGCGCGTTGCTCGCCACGATGGTGCTCGTCGCCGGCGGCCTGGTCGCGATCCTCATGGTCATGATGCGCCACGCGCCCAAGCACGCCGATCCTGCGCTCGCCGCCGACTGATCGCGTCATTTATCGCCGCAGCAGGCGCAGCATTCGCACCAACCGCGATTTCGCGGACGAATCCGCATGACTGCCCCAAGTCGACCAGGTACCGCGCCGATCCATCACCTACGCAGGTGCCACGGAACGGCACCGGAAAGGGAAGCCATCGTGCATGGATTCGCTCGACTGAGGCTCGTAGGGACAACGCCAATCGACGGCATTGAAGAGTGCCCGAAGGACGACTTCCCGAAGCCGCTTCCCTTTCCCACATGCGTTCGCAACCTGCCGCGCGGTGGCCACGGCCACCCCGCGCTCGACGCGATGGATCACGTGGAGTTCTCGCTCGCCAAGCTGCGCGCCGCGCTCGACGCGGTCAACAACGCCGCCGGCGAAGACGGCAACGGCCCACGCGCCGCCTGACCGCACGCAACCAACCGAATCAAAACGACAGACGCCGTCCTTTGGGGGGACGGCGTCCGTTCGTTTTGTCGCGCGGTGAACGGTCGATCCCGCCATGGACTCGGGTGCCCTCAGGCCGCCGAGTCAGCTGACGTGGATCTCGGCACGACTCCGGCGGCGAAGCCTGAGGGTGAGCGCCAGGCCCCACACAAACCACATCGTCTCGGCAAACCCGCTCACCATCATGCCCGCCAGAGGAAGCAGCCGCAGCTGCGACCGCTCAATCCACGCAGCCGCAGCTGCGACCGCTCAATTCTTCGCCGGCTGCATCGTCATCGGATCCCGCATCGGCAGGTGCTCCGCCTTGTCGTCGAAGAAGTCCGCCATCTTCGCGCGCTTCGTCGCGTCGCCCTGCGAGATCGGACCCCAGTCGCCCACGATGAAGATCGCCATCTCCTTCGGGTCGAGCATGCGCTTCGCGACGCGCTGCACGTCGGCGGCGCTGACCTTGGACACGTTGTCGCGGTAGGTCTGCCAGTACGAAGCATCGCGGCCCGTCCACTCGTCGCCCACGAAGATCCGCAGCATCGCGTCCTTCGACTCGAACGCGCGCGGGAAGGTCTCGATGAACGACTTCTTCGCGACCTCGAGCTCCTCGGGGCTCACTTCGGCGTCGCGCATGCGCGTGAACTCGCCGTTGATGAGCTTGATCGCGAGCGCGACCGTCTCGTTCTTCGACTGGAAGCCCGCGCGGAACTCGCCCGGGTAGTACACGCCCGCGTCGAGCTTGCTGCCCGCGGAGTACGCGAGGCCTTCGTCCGAGCGCACGGTCTTCATGATGCGGCTGGTGAAGCCGCCGCCGCCGAGGATCTCGTTCATCACGAGCGCGGCGAAGTAGTCGGGGTCGTCGCGCTGGAGCGAGCGGCGTCCGATGTAGACCTTGCCCTGCGGGATCTGCTTCTCGACGTGGTACACGCCGGGCTTGACCGCGACGGTCGGCGCCGGCGGGTCGGCCATGCGCTCGCCCTTCGGCCACGCGGCGAACGCCGCCTCGAGCTTGGCGAGCATGTCCTTGGGCTCGAAGTCGCCGCTCACCGAGACGATCACGTTGTTCGCGTTGAACACGCGCGACGCGAACGCCTTCATGTCGTCCTTGGTGATCGCGCGGATCGACGCCTCGGTCTCCATGCGCGCCTCGAAGTGGTTCTCGCCGTACATGGCGATGTTCCACTCGCGCGACAGGATCGGATCGGCGTCGTCGTTGCGCTGCTTCATCTGCTCGAGCGCGTCGTCGACGGCGATCTTCATCTTGCCCTCGTCAAAGCGCGGGCGGAGCAGCATGTCCATGAGCAGCTTGAGGCTCTCGTCGAAGTTCGACTTGAGGCAGTCGATCGACGCGCTCGACACCGTCTCGCGCGTGGCGATCTTGATGTCGGTCGCGAGGAAGTCGAGCTTCTCGTCGAGCTCGTTCGGCGCGAGGCCTTCGGTGCCGCCGGTGCGCAGCATCTCGGCGGTCATGCCCGAGAGGCCGACGCGGTCCGCGGGCTCGAGGTAGTCGCCGCCCTTGAAGGTCATCGTCAGGTCGACCAGCGGGAGCTCCTTGCTCGGCGCGAGGTAGACGACGATGCCGTTCGAAAGCACGTGGCGGTAGTCCGCGGCCTTCGGCGGGTTGAAGGTCAGCGGCTTGTACTTGATCTCTTCGGGGCGCTTGGGAAGCGTCTGGGCAGCGGCGGGGGCGGCTGCGATTCCAGCGACGGCGGCGGCAAGCGCGAGGATGGTGATGGTGTTCTTCATGGGAGTGTTCTCCGTTCTCTTCTTCACGTGTTGCCGGGTCACTTCTTGCCGTCGAGTTCCGCGATGCGGGCCTCGACCTTGCTCACGAGGTAGTCAAACAGCGGCTTCGCCTCGGGCGGAACCTGCGCGGCCTGGCCCTTCATGCGCTCGAGGTTCGTGCGCAGCTTGGCCGCATCGGTCTCCTTGCCGATCTGCTGGCCGAGCATGCGCGCCTGCGCCTGCATCGGACCGGGCAGCGCGGCGAGCGCGGCATCGGCAGGAGCCGCAGCGCCGGCCTTGCGCGTGTACACCGCGACGGAGCGGTTCTTCTCGCCGAAGTACATCTTGGCCACGCGCTGGATGTCGGCGGCGGTCACGGCCTCGATGCGGCGCGGCGAGTCGTTGATCTCCTCCCAAGTGCCCAGGCCCTCGGCGTAGCCGAGCTGGACCAGCAGGAAGAAGTTGCTCTTGAGCCGGCGGAAGTTCGACGCAGCGAACTGGTTCTTGACCTTCTGCAGCTCGTTCGCGGGAACGGCCTCGTCCTGGATGCGCTTGAGCTCGGTGTACCACGACTGCTCGAGCTCGCGGGGATCGGTCTCGCCCTTGACCTCGGCGCTGAAGCTGAACGCGCCCGCGTACTTGCGGCCCTCTTGCTGCGCGCTCGCGCCCGAAGCGATCTCGCTGCCCTCGACCATCGACTTGTAGAGGCGACCCGTGCGGCCGTTGAGGACCGCGGCCATGACCTCGAGCGCGTAGCCGTCCTTGTGACGGAACGGCACGGTGTGGTAGCGCACCTCGACCGACGGCTGGCAGTCGCACTCGGCGTTCATGCGCATCTCGGCGAGCTGCGGGACCTCGAGCGTGACCACCGGCGGCGGCGCCTGCTCGCCGCGCTTGAGGCGGCTGAAGTAGTTCGTGATCGTCGCCTTGACCTCGGCGGGCTTGAAGTCACCGACCACCACGCCGCACAGGTTGTTCGGCCGGTAGTAGATGTTGAAGTACTTCATCGCCTCTTCCATCGTGTAGCTGTTGAGGTCGCTCGACCAGCCGATGACGGGCCACGAGTAGCCGCTCGATGCGTAGAACATCGCCTCGAACTGCTCCTGGAACACGCCCGTCGGCGTGCTCTCGGTGCGCAGGCGGCGCTCCTCGTGCACGACGTCGCGCTCGCTGAAGAACTCGCGGAACACCGAGTTCGACAGGCGGTCCGACTCCATCCACGCCCACAGCTCGAACTTGTTCGACGGGACGTTGATGAAGTAGAAGGTGAGGTCGTTCGTGGTGAACGCGTTCATGCCCGAGCCGCCCTGGCCCGTGTAGATCTTGTCGAACTCGTCCTTGACGACGGTGCGCGCGGCGTCCTGCTTGCCCTTGAGGAGCGCGATCTGCGCCTCGAGGCGCGGCTTCGCCTCCGCGGTCGCGGCGGTGAGGTCCTTCTGGAGCTCGGCGATGCGGTCGGCGTCGAGGCGACCCTGCTGCGAGTCCATCGCGCTCTTGAGGTCGGCGCGGAGCTTCGCGAGCTCGGGCGTGTCGTTGGCGGCCGACCACGGATCGTCGATCTCGCCGTTGAAGAACCGGCGGTACTGCTGGTTCCAGGTGATCTCGTTCATGCGCGCGCGGAGCGCCTTCTGCTGCTCGCGGTACTTCGAGTCGGCGCCGGCGTCGGCGGTGCCGATCGTGTCCGTGCCCTTGAACATCATGTGCTCGAAGAAGTGGCTGATGCCGGTGATGCCCGGGCGCTCGTTGACCGAGCCGACCTTGGCGACCCAGCCGGCCGCGATGACGTTGGGCTGGTCGGTGCGCGGGAGGAGGAGGAACTTCATCCCGTTGTCGAGGGTGAAGACCTCGGGTGCGACCTGCTGAGCGAGGACCGGTGCAGAGATGGCGAGCGCGGCGACCGCGCAAAGGACTTGACGCATGCGTGACTCCTGTATCCCGAAAGGGGGGCGCGGATCGTAGCCGTGGAGCGGTCCGCGTTGCGGGCATGTGGCGTGGCGAGCGTGCGATCGCGGGACTTACAGGCGCATCGCCTCGCGATCGATGGGCTTCCGTCAGATCCGTGCTTCCGAATGGGCGAATCAGGCGTACATTCGGGCTCGTTGAGTCGCGTCGTCGATGCGGCTCGATCTCCATACGAGGTTCGACAGTTATGCGCCTACATCATTTCGTCGCTGTGGCTGGCCTTGCGTTGTCCCTTTGCAGCGCCGCTGTCGCGCAGCTGCGCGTGGTGGACTACAACCTCGCCAAGCTGATCGGCGACACGCCGTCGGCGCGCGGGGTGCTGGCCGCGATCGGGCAGGACGACAAGTTCGGCTTCGCGACCGCGCCCGCCGTGATGTGCTTCCAGGAGATCCCCAACACGGTCATCGCGTCGGTCGATGCGCTGGTGCTTTCGGCGTTCCCCGGCGTGCCGTACGCGCGCGGGACCTACACGACCTCGGGCACCGAGGACGGCGCCGGCGGCGCGCAGGCCATGTACTACCGCACCGATCTCCTGACCGAGGTCGTCTCGGGCCACGCCGACATCGCGACCGGCGCGTCGCGCAACAGCGATCGCTGGCTGCTGCAGGTCAACGGGTACACCAACCCGCCCGTGCGCTTCTACATCTACGGGTCGCACCTCAAGGCGAGCAACACCGCGGCCGACGCGACCACGCGCAACACGGGCGCGATCGCGCTCCGCAGCAACGCCGACGCGCTCGGCGCGGGCGTGCACGCGATCTTCTGCGGCGACTACAACCTGTACACCAACACCGAGCCCGCGTATCTGACGATGGTCTCGGCCGGCAACGCGCAGTGCGTCGATCCGCTCGGTCCGGTCAACTGGAACAGCGCGGCAGGCGCGCTCAAGCACACGCAGTCTCCGCGCGACATCGCGGGCGCGCTCGTCGGCGGCGGCGTCGACGATCGCTTTGACTTCCAGCTCTCGACGGCGGCGTTTCAGGATGGCAACGGGCTTTCGTTGATCCCCGGCACCTACCGCACGTTCGGCAACGACGGCAACCACTACAACCTCGCCATCAACACGGGCAACAACTCGTACTACCCGAGCGACATCGTGCGGTCGAATGCGATCGCCGACATGCTCTTCGCCGCGACCGACCACATGCCGGTCGTCGCCGACTACCAGGTTCCGCCGATCCAGACTGCGACGATGCAGTCGACTTTCGGCCCCGTGATCGTGGGTGCGTCGGTCGTGATCCCCGTCGCCGTCTCGAACAGCGCGAATGTCGTCAGCGCGCTTGGCAGCGATGTGCTCCAGTCGACCGTCACCGGGTCTGGCGCGCTGGTCGGATCGCAGACCATCACCGCGCCGCTCGCGCCCTCGAGCGCGAACGTCAATCTCACGGTCAACACGGCGTCGGCGGCCAGCGTCACCGGCACCGCGACCGTGACCACAGCCGTCGAAGGCGCGCAGAACGCGTCGATCACCCGCACGCTCACGGGCACGGTGCTCGCGCACGCGCGCCCGTCGTGGGTCTCCACGTCGCTCATGCCTTCGATCAAGATCGCGATCACGGTCGCTGCCAACAGCGGCGCGACGCAGATCCCGGCGCCGGTCTACAACTTCGGCTACTCCGCGCTCCAGGCGCGGCTCGATGTCGACGGCGCGACCGGCGTGAGCGCTCCGTTCTCGACGGTCGACGCGGTCGAGACCAACATCGCCGCGACGCCAGGCTCCGTCACCTTCGCCTTCAACGCGAACGGCCTTGCTCCGGGCGTCTACTCCAAGACCGTGACCGTCCTCACCAGCGACGAGAACCTCGCCGGCGCGACCAACGGATCGCTCACGCTCACGATGCAGGTGACGGTTTCGGGCGGCAACGCCGCGGACCTCAACGGCGACGGTCGCGTCGACGCTGCGGACCTTGCAATCCTGCTGAATCAGTGGGGCACCTCGGGCAGCGCCGACATCGACCACGACGGTATCGTCGGCGGTTCGGATCTCGGCGCGCTGCTCAATGCGTGGAGTTGATGCGGCCTTCGAGTTGATACGGTCCTCGAACCGCGCGCTCGTCCGGCGCCGGGCGTTCGAGTTACGGAGTCCCAGGATGATTCGCACCCCACAGCACGTCGCCTTCGTCACCCTGATCGCGAGCGCGGTCTGCGCAGTTGTTTCGGCTGATACCGCGGTCCTCACCAGCGTCGCGGACAACACGATCATCGAGGACGCCGCTGGCGCATACAGCGGCGGCGGCGCGCAGTACTTCTTCGTGGGTCGCGTCGGTGTGAACGGCTCCAGCCTCTTGCGCCGCGGTGCGCTGCGCTTTGACTTCTCGTCGATCCCCGCCGGCGCGATCGTGACCTCGGTCACGCTGCGCATGAACTGCTCGGCCGCCGGTCACACCGCGGCGGAGACGGTGAGCCTCAAGCGCTTCACGGCATCGTGGGGCGAGGGCGCGAGCGTCGCGTTCGGTGGCGGCGGCGCACCTGCCCAGCCGAACGACGTCACCTGGCTGCATCGGCACTATCCGAGCACGCTGTGGGCCACGCCGGGCGGCGAGTTCGCCGCGACGGCGAGCAGCTCGCGATCGGTCACGGGCGTGGGGCTCTATGTGTGGCCGACGAGCGCGCAGTTCGTGACCGACGTGCAGCAGATGATCGCGACTCCCGCGAGCAACTTCGGCTGGTGCGTGGTCGGCAACGAGGTCACGCTGCAGTCGGTCAAGCGATTCGACAGCCGCGAATCGGGCGGCGCGACTTCCAAGCCGCAGCTCACCGTGGTCTACACGGCTGTGCCGCGCTTCGATCTCACCGGCGATGGAAAGGTCAATGCCGCGGATCTCGCGGTGCTGATCGCCGCTTGGGGCGCGACGGGCCCTGGCGACTTCGACGGCGATGGCGTCGTGGGCGCGCCGGACTTGAGCGCGCTGCTCGCTGCGTGGACCCTTTGAGCTGAACCCTCGGATCTCAACCCGCGGATCACATGACACGCCGATCAGATGCGGCGGCGCAGTTCTGCGCGGAGCCACGCCACGAACGCCGCCGTTCCCGACGAGCGATCGCCTTCCGACTGCGCGGTGGTCGCGTTGAGGTAGGCCGCGGAGAGATCGCCGCGCGCGGCCTGCGATGCCGCAGTCACCAGCAGCGCGTCGACATGCGGCGGCGTCGCATTGTTGAGCGGCTCAAGCGAACGCTCGAGCGCCTCAAGCCGCGCCACGAACTTCGCGTCGTGCGAGATGTGGTCGATGCTCGACGAATCCCTGCGGAACGCCTCGCGCAGCAGATCCGACGCGCGCGCCGTCTCGCCGCGGAACGCACGCGCCACGGCCTGGCCAACGACCCAGCGCTGGTCGCTCGGCTCCGCAGCCTCGAGCAGGATGAAGCCTTCCTCGGCATCGCGGTCGTAGCCGTCGGCGAGGAAGCTCCACATCGCGTCAGGGTTCGGCAGCGAAGGCGCGGGCGGCGCGACGTATGTCGTTGTGTACGTCACGGGGTAGTACACCGGCGTGTAGACAGGCGCCCACGCGTACGTGTAGCACGGCGTCCACGCGGGGTACGGGCACGGGCCGCACGTGTAGCAGCGGTCCCACCACGGGCGGTACGGCGCGCACGGCGACCAGTAGATCGGGCGATACCACGAATGGCACCACGGATCCGGGCCGCAGCTCCAGCACGAGGCGTAGCCGTCCCACCACGGATTCGCCCAACTCGAGCAGAGCGGTGCGCAGCTCGACCCGTAGAAGAACCCGAAGCTGAAGCCGCCGCCGAAGCCGATCGCGACCGACACGCCGCTGTGGCATTCGTACGGTTGCCACGTGTGGCACGGGCCGCAGCTCGACCAGCGACCGCCGGAGTTCCAGCCGTTGCAGCGGGCGATGCCTGCGGAGTAGGCGACGTTGGATCCGCGTTCGCGATACACCGCGGGCTCAGCGCCATGCGAACCGCCGCGCTGCGACGGACCCTCGCTCGGCTTGCGCACGGGAACGCCATGCACGGTGTCGGCGACAAAGTGCTCCGATCCGCGCGCAGCCTGCGGCGTTGTCTCGACGCGCTCAGGCTTGCGCGGCGTTGCGTTGGTTGAAGACGCGTCGCGCGCGGGAGGCTGCTTGGTCGTCGCGCTCGGCGACGCGGGGCGCTCATCGCGCGGCGCGCTGGGCTTGATCGAAGGTTCGTCGCGATGCGGCTTGGTGGTGGTCGTCGGCGCAGTCGTCGTCGTGCCGGTGTCAGCGCTGTCGCGCGATCCATTGCGCGAGCCGCTGGTCGGCTTGCGGTCGGGCTTGCGGTCGGGCTTGGTCTCGGGCTTGGGTTCAGGCCTGGCTTCAGGCTTGGTTTCAGGCCTGGTCTCAGGCTTGGGCTGGGGCTTGGCCGCAGGCTTGGCCTCAGGCTTAGTCTCAGGCTTGGGCTGGGGCTTCGCTTCGGGCTTCGCCTGCGGCTTGGTCGGCTCGTCGCGCCCGTTGTTTCGCGACGGCTTGTTGTCCTCCGGCACAGGTACGCGCGGGTTGTTGTTGCTTTGGCTGTTGTCGTTCGCCTGCGAGCCGGGCTTCGCGCCCTGGTCGCGCGATGGCGTTGGATTTGTCGGGCGAATCACGGGCGTGCGCTGCGGCTCCTCGCGACCCGCGTCCCGCGTCGGCAGCGACGACCGTCCGTGCGTGGTCGTCTCTTGCGAGGTCGTCTGACTCGGCTGCTTGGCGCTCGGAGTCTTTGATGGCGACGACGAAGAGGGCGACGACGGCCTCACAACCGGCGGACTCTGCACGGGCCTTGACGCCGGCCGCGTCGGCTCTGCGGAGGGCACGCGGACGGACCCACCCGACGGAGTGGCATTCGACGGCGTCGCGCTCGGCGTCTTCACGCTCGGCTCAGGCATGCGCGGCTCAGGCATGCGCGGCTTGGTGTCTTGCCGTGGCTCTTGTCGCGATTCTTGCCGTGGCGCCGGTGAAGGCGCCGCCACCGGTCGCTGCGACGGCTCGGCGCGCGTGGGGGCTGCAGCGGGCGCGCTTGGCGCATGGCTTGGCGCATGACTTGGCGCATGGCTTGGCGATTGAAACTGCGGCTTCGACTCCTGCCGCGGCGCGTCGCGCATCGGCGCGCTCGGCGACGGCTGCATCGCGCCGCCATGCGATCCGCCTCCGCCGCCTTGCTTCGTCGCGCCGTTGTTCGCGCCGTTTGCGGGCAACATCGGCGGCGCGGCGAGCGCTGCGGACGCGATCACCACCGAAGCGACGAGCGCAGCGGCGGCGCCGACACCCGACCCGCGGGTTGCGGAGATGGTCGACATGGACAGGAGCCGGGGCAGGGTGCGCATTTGCAGGTCCTTTCGCTCGAACTCGGCTGCGACGAAGTCTCTGAAGAGTACCCCGAATTCAGCCGCGAGCCGCAGATTGAGCGGGTTCGCTGCAGACTGATTCCCGACAATCGTGCGACTCCGTCCGAGATTCGCGATTCGCCCAACCAGCTCCACCGTCAACCGAGGAAAGTTGACCGACTGCGAACTCGCCTCTTGGCAGGCGCGGTGCGGTCGGTCATCTTCCACCCATGCAGTTCTCGAAGAATCGAATCCTCAGGGCTTTGGCTCTGCCGACCGCAATCCTGGCTTTCGCGAGCGCCGCGCATGCGGACTACTCCGGCGATCCGGGCTTGCCGGCGTCGTTCCAGGCGACGGGCTTCGACGATGTGCAGGCAAAGGTCGTCGCCGGGCCGGATGGCGGCCACTACGTCAGCTGCCTCACGGGTGCCGGCTACGACGTCGCCGTGATGCGCGTCGACCGCAACGGCCGTCCGATGTGGAAGTCCGTCTGGGTCATCGCCGAGGACCGCGCGCTTTCGTCGACCGTTGACTACGGCCTCGCCAGCGATGCGCTCGGCAACGCCTATGTCGCGTACGAGGGCCGCACCGCAGCTGGCGTGCCTTCGAGCGAAGTCACGGCGATCTCGCCCGCGGGCACGATCCTCTGGAACGCCGTCGTCGATCAGAGCGCGACCGCGAGCATCGGTCCCGCGCATGTCACCGTCGCGAGCGACGGCTTCGTGTGGGCCGCGCACCTGCAGGACGCGACCACCCGCGTGCAGCGCCTCGATCCCGCGACGGGCGCGCAGTCGTTCGCCGCGCCCGTCGTCATCAGCGAGACCGGCCAGAACCAGTGGCTCGCCGACATCCAGCCCAGCATCAACGGCGCGGTGATCGTGTCGACCGTGCGTCAGGCCGGCTTCACCAGTGCGAAGCTCCTTCGCGCGCACCGCATCAACGTTGACGGAACGCGTCCGTGGGCGGCGGCCGGCGTGCCGGTCTTCACCACGAGCTCGCTGCAGTTCGGCAACTTCCCGTACTTCATCTCGGACGGCCAGGGCGGCGCGTACTTCACGTGGTACACGACCGGTCCGCTGCAGTCGTGGGTCCAGCGCATCGATCAGAACGGCACGCCGCTCTACGGCACCAACGGCGTCGCCGTGACCTCGACCTCGACCTTTGAGCGCACCGATCCGTCGATGACGCTCGGCACCGATGGCCGCCTCTACGTCTTCTGGACGCAGCACCAGGCCAACACCTTCAACTACGGCATCTACGGCCAGTGCTTTGCCAAGGGCGTGCGTCAGTGGGGCAACGACGGCGCGGCCGTCGAGGCCATGGCCACCGTCGCGTACTCGCGCAGCTTTGCGCGCGCGATGCGCCTCGGCGACAACGTCGCCTGCAGCTACAACGATTCGACCAGCGCGGTGCAGGACTTCCTCCGCTGCGCCTCGCTCAATCCGTCGGGCACGATTCTCTCGCGCAAGGACATCGCGACCAACACCGGCAACAAGTCCCGCTACGCGATGGCCGATGCGGTGATGAACGGCAGCGTCGTGTTCTGGCAGGGCGCGCTCTCGACGGGCGCCAGCGACCTCTGGGGCGCGCGCGTCAACAGCGACGGCACGATCGGCGTTCCGCCGCCTGTCTACGGCGATCTTGATGGCGACGGCCTGGTCAACGCGCGCGACATCACCGTGCTGCTCTCGCAGTGGGGTGGTCCGGGCTCCGCGGATCTGATCGCCGACGGCATCGTCGGTCCGCAGGATCTCGCCGCGCTGCTCACGGCGTGGACCGGCTGATCGGCTGCAAGCGACCGGCTCGCGAAGACTTCAACCCCCGAGACCACGGCCCTCGCGCATGCGGCGGAAGCTCGACGGCAGCAGGTAGCTGCGGCCTTCGTACGCGTACACCGTGCCTGAGATGAGGATCTCGGGAGCGATGTCGTTCTCGCGCGCGGCGTTCTCGAGCTTCTCGAGCAGCAGACACGGAAGGATCTCGATCGACGGATCGCCCGAGCCCGTGGCCTGCTCGGGCACGAAGCGCCACGAGCCCGCCTGCGGGTCGCGCGAGAGCCGACCCGCGCGCAGCGAGAGGCGCGTGCCGCTGGCGATCGGCGCGGACTCCTTGGCAGCGTGGCTTGACGCTGAAGCATGCGCGTCGCCCGTGCGCGACTGCGGCGCGCGGCCAACGCGCTCCTCGAGGCGACGCTCGATGTCGCGGACAGTCTGGTCGTCCTTCGCATCAACGGTCGGCTTCGGCGCGACGAACTTGTCCTCGCCATTCGGCGTGGGCTGCGTCGCTGCGTCGGCCTTCGGCGTGTCGCCTGGCTTGGTGTCGAAGCGCATCACCGTCGGCGCAAAGTCGGGCAGCAGGAAGTTGCGCCCGCGATAGATGAACACGCGGCCGGTCATCTCGAACTGCACGGGCGCGCCCGCGACGCGCGCGGTGCGGACGAGGTCCTCGAGCACCGGCGACGGAAGCAGCAGGAACTCGCGGCGCAGTCCACCTGGCTCGGGTTCGATCGGTCGGAAGATCCACACCTTCTCGTCGGGGTCCTGCATCAAGTCGCCGACCAAGCGCGAGATCACGCTGCCTTCGCGCAGCAGCGGCAGGCGGTAGCCGCCGAGGTCCGTCACCGGCGGGGTCGTCGCGGCCTTGGCAGGAGCCACCGTGGTCGCGGGTGTCGTCTGCGCGTTCGCGAGAAGGTTGCTCGGGGCAACGACGCAGGCGCATGCGGCGAGGATGGTGGATGGGGTGCGAAGCATGGAGGTTCGGGTCAGTTTCGGGCGGCGCGCGCGATCAAGCAAGCCATCCGAGCGTAGGAGGTTCGATTGTGACGGCGCGCCCATTTCGGTTCTCAGGTCTTCGCGTTGACGAGCCGATCGATTGGTGCGATAGTCCTACTCCTCGCCAGCATCCAGTTCAGGATCCTGGCCAGCGCCACGGTCGCGTACCCAAGTGGCCTAAGGGAACGGATTGCAAATCCGTGATTCGTGGGTTCAAATCCCACCGCGACCTTTCTGAAGCCCCGCCGATAGGCGGGGCTTTTCTTTGGTCGCGTTGGGATTGGTCGGCTTCGCCTCGTGGAGTTCAAATCCCACCGCGACCTTTCTGGCGCCCGGCTGTCAGGCGGGGCTTTCGTTGGTCGGCTTGCGATTGGGCTCGCTCCGCTCCCGCGCTTCGGCAGCATCCTCAACGGGAAAAACAAAGCGTCCCGCCGTTGGGCGGGACGCGGGTGTGTTCGTGTGGTCGTGGCTGTTGGGCTGACCCTCATCACGCGCTCACCGGAAGATCGGCGGATGCGGCGGATCGGTCGGCGTGCGCGGCGGGTTGGTGCCGGGCGTCGTTCCTGGCGATCCGAATCCTGGCGCGCGCGGCGGCGCGATCGGCGCATCGGGCGGGTTGCGACCACCTGGGTCGGAGCCGAATCCTGGCGCGCGCGGCGGCGCGATCGGCGCATCGGGCGGATTGCGACCGCCCGGGTTGGAACCGAACCCCGGCGCACGCGGCGCCTCAATGGGTCGACCTGGCTCGTTGCGGCCTGGAGTGCTGCCGAATCCCGGCGGCTTCGGCGCGCGGATCGGCGCGCCCGGCTCGTTGCGGCCCGGGGTGGAGCCAAATCCTGGCGGACGCGGCGCCTCAATGGGTCGACCTGGCTCGTTCTTGCCGGGCGTCGAGCCGAATCCTGGCGGCTTGGGTGCCTTGATCGGGTCGCCAGGCATGCGCTTGCTCGGCTTCGCGGTCGGCTTGCCGTCACGGCCTGGGTTGATCGGATCGCCAGGTTCGCGCTGACCGGGCAGCACGACGGGCGCGGGCTTCTCTGGGTTCACGGGGTCGCTGGGTTCGCGCTGGCCGGGAAGCACCTCAGGCAGGGGCTTCTCCGGTGAGACCGGCTCCTGCTGCGACGGACGCGCTGGCGCCGGCAGCGAGCCAGGAAAGATCGGCGGGGTCGCCTGCGCGAACACCGTCGTCGTGATTCCGGCGCTGAGGATGCAGATGGCGGCGATCGGTCGCTGACGCATGGGCTCTCCTAATGGGCTCTCCTAATCGGCTCTCCTGATGGGCGCTTGCTCAGCACCCTGAACCAGTATCTACGCGAGAACTACGTGAGGATCGGCGAATGCTTGCGGATTGGGAAGGGGATTCGGGGGAAATCTCGACAAACTCCCGCTGCGGGGTCGCGCTGCGCCGTCCGTCACCAACGCCACCATCGGTTTCAGGGCGCAGTCCGCTGGTGCCGCCGCAGCCACGCGAGCGTCACCCACGCCGCCGCCGCGCACAGCCCGCCCACGACCAAGAACACGCGGTGCGACTCCATGTGCACGCCGCCCCGCAGCGCGAAGAACAGCACCCCGCCCAGCAGCCCCATGAGGAAGCTGACCCCGTTCGCCGTCCCCAGCACGCGGCCGCGCGACACGTCGGGCGCGTACTCCTGCAGCATCGACTGCAGCGGGATGATGTAGAAGCCCGCCGTCAGTCCCGTCAGCACCAGCAGGCCCATCGTGAGCCAGTAGTTCGGCGGCGCGAGCCCGAGCAGGATGAACGACAGCGCGAGCCCGCCCGCGCCCGCGGGCACGAACATCCAGCGCCGCGCGGGGCTGTCGAGATACGCCGCCAGCACGCAGCCGACGCCGATCGCAACGCCGAGTCCCGCCTTGAGCAGCGCCGTCTCGTTGTCCTTGACCGCGAGAAAGCTCGAGTAGTCGGGCAGGATCAGGAGCACCACCGACGCCACGAAGTAGAAGAACGTCCACGCCGCGCACACCGCGAGGAGCGGCGACTTCGCCATCTCGCGCAGCGTCGCGATGTACGTCGAGAACGGATTGAGGTCGACCGGCAGCGACGGGTTCTGCGGCTTGAGCTTCGGCAGCGTGAGGCAGGTGAGGAACCCGAGCACGACCGCGACGGCCATCGCGATGCCCGGATGCCACGCTGCGACGCCCGTCGGACTGCCGTCGACAAAGCTGTCCTTCCAGTCGGTCACGACGATGCCCGCGACGATGCCGCCGACGATCACCGCGACGTTGGTCGCCATGTTGAGGATGCCGTTCGCGCGCGAGAGTTCCTTCGTGTCGACGAGCTCCGCGATCATGCCGTACTTCACGGGGCCGAAGAACGAGCTCACCGTCGCGAACGCGACCAGCGCCGCGATCGCGCCGTACGCCGAACCGCGCGCGAACTCGATCGCGCACAGCGCGCACACCGCGAGCGACAGCGTCTTGAGGATCACCGTGATGCGCGACTTCGAGTAGCGGTCCGCGATGCGCCCGCCGAACGCCGACAGCAGGATGAACGGCGCGGAGAAGATCACCGCGATCAGCCCGCTGCCGCCTTCGCCGAAGACCTTCTCCCACGGGCCCGCGACGGCCGCCGCGAACACGATCGTGTCCTTGATGATGTTGTCGCTCGCCGCCTCGAAAAACTGCGTGAACAGCAGCGAAACAAAGCCGCGGTTCCACAGCGGCGCGCGTGCCGAGTTCGGCTCGCTCGTGTTCACCGGTCGCTCGATTCGCGCTTGGCTTCGGGCGTCGCGACCGCGGTCACGCGCGCATCGGGCCGGCCCTTGCCGGGGATCCACGCAGGCGCGGGCTCGGTGAACGCGCGCAGCACCGTCTGCGGTTCCTTCGGCCGTCCCGTCGCGGGGTCGGCCAGCTCGCCGCCCGCGATCTTGAGGATCGCGTCCGCGCCTTCGACCGCGTAGCCGAACGCGCAGTACTGCCCGTCGAGCCGTGCCGTCGCCTCGCGCGACAGGCAGATGAACCACTGGCTGCCCGCGCTGTCGGGCCAATCGCTGCGCGCCATCGACACGACGCCAAAGTCATGCGCGAGCTTCGACGGCTCGAGCGGCAGGTCGTAGCCAGGACCGCCGTCGCCCGTGCCCGTCGGATCGCCGCCTTGGATCACGAACGGCTTGCCGTTGCGATCCGCAGGCACGATGCGATGCACGATCGTCCCGTCGTAGAAGCTCTTCTCCGCGAGCTCGACAAAGTTGCGCGCGGTGTTCGGCGCCTCGTCGGGCCGCATGGCAAAGCGGATGCGCCCCGCGGTCGTCTCGAACACGACATCGAGGTCGCGCGCGAGCCGGAAGCCCGAGAGCGGCGTCGGATCCGACTTCGCCCACGACGCCTGCAGCTTGGCGTGCGCTTCGTTCTTCGGGTCGAGCAGCGTCTCGCCCCAGCCGATCACGCGCGTGTACGTGGTCTTGCCGTCGGGGCGCAGGTCGCTCGTCGTGCGGATCGCCGGCCGCGGATTGAGCGGAATCACCAAGAGCGGCGCGCCCTCGGGCGAACCCGCCACCACCGCCTGCACGCGCACGACGCCACCCGCCTCGCGGATCTTGGGAAAGAGCACCGTCAGGTCGACGTCGCCCGCAGCCGCGGTCGCGCGTGCGAGCTCCGCCGCGTCCTTGTCGAGCAGCACGAGCTTGCACGGCTGGTCGATGTCCGACAGCCGCACGACCATCGGCCCGGTCGGCTTGGCGAACTCAGTCCTGGGGGTGAGGGTTGCGGAAGTCATCACGGCCGATGCAAGCAGGAGCGCGGCGGGCATTCCCGCATTATGGCGAGAGCCTTCCGATCGTGCGCCTGTCCCGTACTATCTCCCCCTTACGATCCACCTATGGCGACCACCGTCGATCCAAAAACCGCCCGCATCGTCCGCTCGACCATCAAGGTCGGCCTCGAGATCCACATCGAGCTCGCGACCCGCACCAAGATGTTCACGCGCGTTCCCAACGCCGCGCACCCGTCGCACTACGACGAGGCGCCGAACACGCTCATCGATCCGGTCGTGTGCGCGCTGCCAGGCGCGCTGCCCGTGATGAACAAGGCCGCCGTCGAGATGTCGATGATGGTCGGCATCGCGCTCGGCTGCCAGATCGCGGGCTACTCCAAGTGGGACCGCAAGAACTACTACTACCCCGACCTGCCCAAGGGCTACCAGATCTCGCAGTACGACCTGCCGCTCTGCCATGACGGCCACGTCGAGATCCCCGCCGTCGCGGGCGGCATGCGCGGGATCGGAATCATCCGCGCCCACCTCGAGGAAGACACCGGCAAGCTCGGCCACGAGCTTCCCGGCGGCCACGAGTACGCGGGTTCGCTCGTCGACCTCAACCGCGCGGGCACGCCGCTGCTCGAGGTCGTCACCGCGCCCGACTTCGACTGCGCCGACGACGTGGTGACCTTCGCCGAGGAGCTTCGCAACATCTGCCGCTTCCTCGGCGTGACCGAAGGCATCATGCAGAAGGGCCACATGCGCTTCGAGCCGAACATCAACATGGTGCTCGAGCTCGAGGGTGTGGGAGGGATGGGCGGCGAGACGATCAAGACGCCGATCGTCGAGGTCAAGAACCTCAACAGCTTCCGCGCCGTCAAGGGCGCGATCGAGCACGAGGCCGTGCGCCAGGTCGAGGAATGGCGCGCGACCGGCCGCGTGATGGGCCGCGGCATGAAGCAGACGCGCGGCTGGGACGACATCGCGCTCAAGACCGTCCTCCAGCGCGAGAAGGAAGACGCGCACGACTACCGCTATTTCCCCGAGCCGGACCTCGTGCCGGTCGAGGTGAGCGCCGCGTGGCGCGACGAGGTCGCCGCGCGCGTTCCCGAATTGCCGATGGCGCGCCGCAACCGCTATCTCGCCGCGTACGGCCTCGCCGACATCGACGTGCGCAATCTCGTCGACGACCGCAACACGTGCCTCTTCTTCGAGGCGTGCGTCAAGGCCGCGATGGCCACAGGCGCGTTCAAGAGCGAGAAGGACGCGGGATACGCCGCAGGCAAGCTCGTCCTCAACATCGGCGCCAAGCATGCCAACGAGCGCGGCGTCGCCGTGCATGCCGTCGGCATCGCCGCCGAGCAGGTCGCGGGAATCCTCGCGCTGCGCGAGCAGGGCACCGTCGGCGCGCAGTCGGTCGATGCGCTCTTCGGTGCGCTCATCGGCAGCAGCGACACCGCGCTGGCCGTCGCCGAGCGCAGCGGTTTCGTGATGGTGCGCGACGAAGGCCAGCTCCTCGCGTGGGTCGACGCCGCGATCGCCGCGAACGAAGCCGCCGCCAACGATGTGCGCGCAGGCAAGATGGCTGCGATCGGCCGCATCGTCGGCTCGGTGATGAAGCTCTCCGGCGGCAAGGTCGATGCGAAGAGCGTGAACGACGCGATCAAGTCGCGCCTCGGCCAGTGATCTCCCGCTCAGGAAACGGAGTCGACGCGTGATCGAAGAACACCTGCACGAAAGCCGCCCGCATGAGGACCGCCTTCACGAGGACCGCCTTCACGAGGACCGCCTTCACGAGGACATCGAGAAGGTGCTCGTACCGAGCGCCGCGATCGCTGCGCGCGTGCGCGCGCTCGCCGCGACGATTGGCGAGGACTACAGCCACGCCGACGGCCGCCTGACCGTGGTTCCCGTGATGACGGGCAGCCTGCTGTTCGCGGCCGATCTCGTGCGCGCGCTGCCGCAGCGGCGCATGCGCATCCAGCTCACGACCGTCTCGAGCTACGGCGGCACGGCGACTGCGTCGCGCGGTAGTTCGATCGTCGGCGCGCTGCCCAAGCATCTCGAAGGTCATCACATTCTCATCGTCGACGACATCCTCGATTCGGGCGGCACGCTGCGTCTGCTGCGCAGCGAGTTCATGGCGCGTGGTGCCGCCGATGTGCGCGCCTGCATGCTGCTCCGCAAGCGCATCCCGAGCGCGATGAACACGCCGTGCGAGTATGTCGGATTCGACATCGACGACGAGTTCGTCGTGGGATACGGGCTCGACTACGACGATCTCTATCGCAATCTTCCGTACGTCGGAACGCTCCGCAAGGAAGCGATCGGCCGGGAGTTGCGCGCGTGAGCGATCCCGCGCCTGACCGAATTGCGGCCGCGCCTGACCGTATAGCGGCCGCGCCTGATCGCATTGCGGCCGCGCCTGACCGAATTGCGGCCGCGCCTGCCGCCGTCCCCACCACCCAGCACATCCCGCACGCGCTGCAGGCCGTGCTCGGGCCCGATGAAGTCATCGTGCTGCTGCTTCGGCCGAGCGTCCTCTACATCGTGCTGTCGTCGCTCGGGACGCTGGTCGCGAGCCTCGTGATCGGGCTCGTGCTCGCGTATTCCGCGCAGTTTGCGTGGAGCCCGTGGCGCGAGTCGCACGCGGTGCTCTTTGGCGGCGGCCTTGCGTGCATGCGCCTCGCGTGGGCGTGGCTCGACTGGATCAACCATGCCTACGCGCTCACCGACCGCCGCGTGATCGCGCGTCGCGGCATCATGCGCACCGCGCTCTACGAGGCGCCGCTCACGCGCATCCAGAACACGATCGTCGTGCAGAGCATGCGCGAGCGCCTGTGCGGCCTCGGCACGCTTGGTTTCGCGACCGCCGGCCGCGGCACGTTCGATGCATTCTGGGAGTCGATCGCGTCGCCGTTCGAAGTGCACCGCAAGGTGCTCGAGACGATCCAGCGCTACGGCCGTCGTTGAGCCGCACCTTGCCTTACGAGCGCAGGTGAGCGATCCGCGCGCGCGGGTTCTCGCTGGCGCGGCCGATTTCCTCGAGCAGTTGCTTGGTGAGGTCGTTCGGCTCCTTGGGCGGAACGATCTGGATCACCACGAACAGGTCGCCTGCAGGCTTGCCGCCCGCAGCGGGGATGCCCTTGCCCGCGATGCGCATCTTCTTGCCGCTCGGCGTGCCTGCGGGAATCTTGAGCGCGACGGTTCCGCCAGTCGGCAGCGGGGCATCGACGGTCGCACCGAGCGTCGCTTCGACGATCGACAACGGCAGGTCGTACGAGAGGTCGCGCTCGTCGCGGGTGAGCCACGCGTGCGCGTCGGCGTGGATGCGCACGACGGCATCGAGGCGGCCGGACACCGACAGCAGTTCGCCGTCTTCGGCGCCGATCGGGATGTCGAGCTCGTAGCGCTGGTTGTCGATCGAGATCGAGTGCTTGCCGCCGCGGATGATCTTCTCGAGCGGGATCGCGATCTCGTACTCGGCATGCTCCTGGCGTCGCGCGCGCGAGCCTCTGCCTCCCGCGGCGCCAGCGGCTCCCGCGCCGCGCGGACCACCACGCCCGCCGCCGAAGATGTCGCCGAAGATCGATTCAAAGGTCGCGTTGTCGGAGGTCGTCCACTGCTCGGCGCCGCGCGGTTGGCCGCGTGCGGCGCCTGCCCAAGGATTCCCTGCCGAGGGATTGCCTGCCGAGGGACCTTGAGAGTGGGGATTCTGCGCGCCGGCCTGTCCGCTGCCCGACGCGAACGACTCGGTCGTCCCACCCACGCGGATCCACTCGTCGTACTGCTTGCGCTTGTCGTCGTCGGACAGCACTTCGTACGCCTGCTGGACCTCGGCAAAGCGCGCGGCCGCGGTCTTCTCCTTGTTGCGGTCGGGGTGGTACTGCAGCACCAGCTTGCGGTGCGCGCTGCGAACGTCCGCCGCAGTGGCGGTCCGGCTCAAACCAAGGACTTCGTAGTAGTCGCGCGCGGGCATGGGCGGTGAGTATAGAACGCTCCGCGCAACGAAACCGAGCGCGCACGTGCGCGTAGGATGCGCCCGATGTCGAGCGAGAACGCCCCACGCGCCGGAAGCGGCGCCAAGCACTGCGAAACGCGGCACCCCGCGGTGGCGCTTTCACTGCCCGTGATCGCCGGCGGCGGCTCGGGCGAGCATGCCCCGAAGGGGACGCGTGCGCCGCATTCAACTCCACATTCAGTGCCACATTCAGTGCCACATTCAGTGCCACATTCTCGGATGGGCTGGCGCCGCGCCACCGTCCTCATCGTCATCCAGCTGCTCATGGTCGCGCATGTCGTGCAGTGGCTCTGGACCGGCAGCACGATCAAGCCCATCGAGCCTTCGGAGACGATGGAGACGACCAAGGACGGCATCGTCACCGTCGGCACGATCTTCTTCGTGCTCGCGCTCGCGTCGACCGCGGTCCTCGGCCGCTGGTTCTGCGGCTGGGGCTGCCACGTCGTCATGCTGCAGGATTTCTGCGGCTACCTCATGAAGCGCGCCGGCATCCGCCCCAGGCTCTTCCGCTCGCGGCTGCTGCTGTGGCTGCCGCTCGCGCTCGCGACGTACATGTTCCTCTGGCCGGTGGTGTATCGCTTCGCGATCGCGCCGTTCACGCGGCCCGACCTGCGCTGGCCTGGCTTCAGCGCGAGCCTCGTCACCAGCGATTTCTGGGCGACGTTCCCAGGCGTCGCGATCGCGGTGCCGTTCTTGCTCGTGTGCGGATTCCTCACGGTGTACCTGCTCGGCGCGAAGGGCTACTGCACCTACGCGTGTCCGTACGGCGGATTCTTCGCGCCGCTCGATGAGCTCGCGCCCGTGCGCATCCGCGTAAGCGACGCGTGCACGCAATGCGGACACTGCACCGCGGTCTGCACGTCGAACGTGCGCGTGCACGAGGAAGTCCGCGATTTCCGCATGGTCGTCGACCAAGGCTGCATGAAGTGCCTCGACTGCGTGAGCGCGTGCCCCGAGCAGGCGCTGCGCGTCGGCTGGGGCGCGCCTGCGTTCATGGCCAGGCGCGCGAGCGATGCGCCCGCGCGTCCGAACAAGTGGGATCTTTCGTGGAACGCCGAGCTCGCGCTCGCTGCCGTCGCCATCGCGAGTTTCTTCGCGGTGCGCGGCGCGATCGGCGTGCCTCTGCTGTTTGCATCGGGAATCGCCGCGTGCGCCACCTACCTCGCGTGGATGCTCGCGCAGATCGTCACCGCACCCGACGCCCGCCTGCACCGCATGCAGCTCAAGCGCGCCGGACGCGCGACGGGGCAGGGCATCGCGGTCGCGCTCGTCGCGCTCGCGGCACTCGCCGCGGTCGCGGGCATCGGCGCGATCAACACGCTCTTCGCGCTTGCCGAGAGCGACGAGGCGCGCGTGACCTCTTCGGCCCAGGTCGTCCTCAGCGGCGCGGGCACCAAGGTCGACGGCGCCAACCTCGCGCTCGCATCGCGCGCGCGTGCGCGCTACGAGCACGCGCTCGCGTGGAGCGAGGCCGTCGGCATCGCCGCGCCGATCCGCCAAGGCGTCGAGTCGCGCATCGCCTGGCTCGATGCGGTTGCAGGCGATTTCAAGCATGGCGAGCAGCTTCTCCGCGCTTCCGCCGCGCGCGACGGCATGAACGAAGGACTTGCCCTCGGCATCGCGCGGTTGATCCGCGGCAGCGGCGATGCGCAGGGCGGCAACGCCTTCGCGCGCGCGCAGTACGAGGCGAATCCCGCGTGGCATGGCCTGCGCGAGGAACTCGTCGGCTGGCTGCTCGCCGATGAATCGCGCGCAGACGCGCTCGCCGTCACGCGCTCGGCGATCGCACGCGATCCAAGCGATGTCGGCGCCCAGCGTCGGCTCTCCGCGATCCTCGTCGAGTCGCTCGACCCCGAGCAGGTGCGCGAAGGCATCGCGCTGATCGATCGGCTTCTCCAGTCCGATCCGCGCAACGCGTCCGCGCTGGCAGCGCGCGCGCGCGGCCAGCAGACGCTCGGCGACATCGCGGGCGCCGAGGCGAGCCTCCGCAAGGCGATCGAGATCGCGCCCGACGAATGGCAGCCGCACCAAGCGCTGGGAATGCTGCTCATGGCGACCGACCGCCAGAAGGAAGCAGCGTCGATCCTCAAGCGCGCGGGCGACCTGCGCGTGAAGCGGTGATTCCCGAGTTGGCGTTGGCGTGAGTCACGCCAGAGGAAGCAGCCGCAAGCTGCGACCGCTCAAACTCGTCGCGCCCGCGCCGTGCGCGCGCTCGCGTAGGCGTAGTCGTCACCAGCGGAAGCAGCCGCAAGCCGCAAGCTGCGACCGCTCAATCACGCCTTACGACTCCGCTTCGCGGAAGAGCCCGTACAGCTCCGTCGCCGTCTGCGCCGCGTAGGCGCGCTGGCGGAATTCCGGGCTCGTCATGATCTTCGAGATCTTGCCGAGCGCCTGGATGTGCTCGTCCTTCTTCTCCGGCGGGGAGACGAGCAGGATCACGAGCTGCACCGGCTTCTTGTCGATCGAGCCGAACTCGATCGGAGTCGCGGGCTTGCCCATCGCCATCACGAGTCCCTGCGTTCCGCCGCACTTGCCGTGCGGGATCGCGAGGCCTTCGCCGATGCCGGTCGATCGCTGCGACTCGCGCTCCCACACCGCGCGCTTCACGCTCGCGGGATCGGGGCAGAGGCCGTTCGCAGCCAGGAGGTCGACGAGTTCGTCGATGACAGGGTGCTTCTCCGTCGCCGCAAGCGGGACTTTCACGGTGCTCGGAGAGAGGATGTCGAGGATGCGCATGGCGCGGGCTTCCGTTCGAGTTGGAAGCGGAGATGGTAGCAACGCCCGCGCGCTTCGCGAGGCGGTGGATTCCGCGCCGAATCGATGCGCGCCGGCCGCGGGATCAGATCTTCGCAAGCAGCGTGTGGAAGCCGCCGTCGCGGTACCGCGCCGCTGGCTCGCCCGGCATGCCCGCGGGCATGATCGTGCGGTCGAACACGGGTGAGAGCCCGTGACGGCTGCAGAGCCTGCGCGCCTGCGCCTCGTTCTCCGAGTGCTCGATCGAGCAGGTCGCGTAGAGCACGAGGCCCTTGGCGGCGAGCAGTCCCATCGCGGGATCGCAGATGTTCTGCTGCAGTTCGATCACGCTCTGCGTGCGCGCCTTCGAGAAGCG
>CAITDI010000034.1 GCA_903891095.1 uncultured bacterium
GACCCGCGGTTGTTTTTGCGATGGGATGAAGGCTCACGCAACCCGTGCCGCAGGCTTGCGCCTGACGGGCATTCATGATTCTCGAAGGCTCACGTTGGTGGCTGACGGCTGCAAGCTCACGACCACCAGTTGCATGAATGCCCGAGCACTGAAGACTTTGGGCGGAAGCCCGCGGAACGCAGGACGTGGGAGTCAAACCACCGAAGCCTCACCCCATCCGCTTGTACGGCGAATGCTGCCCAGGGCGCGGCGGGACCACGCGCAGGACGCGCACGGCCTTCGGCGGCATCGTCACCGTCGCGAAGCCCATCTGCACGTTCACCTGCATCGCGTCGTGGCCGTTGTACGCGAGCGCGTCGCGGAAATCCGTGCCCGCCATGATGCGGCCGTCGCGCATGCCGATCGTCTCGGTGACCGGCACCTCCTCCATGTTCGCGAGCACGAGCACGGTCTCAAGCGCGCGGTCGGTCGTGCGCAGGAACGCGAGTAGCCGCTTCGCGCGCAGGAACACGATGTCGCCCTTCGACATCGCGCGCATCGTGCGGCGCATCTCGTAGAGATGGCGCATGTAGCTCCAGTCGCTGTTGCCGTCGTGGACATGCTCCCAGCGCATCGGCGCGCGATTCACGGGGTCGGCGGAGCCGGGCGCGCCGATTTCCTGGCCGTAGTAGAGGTTCGGCGATCCAGGCAGCGCGGCCTGCAGCGCGTGCGCGACGCGCCGCGCGTCGGAGTCGGGCACGAGATGCGCGAGGCGGTCGGTGTCGTGGTTCTCGAGCGTGCTCCAGCAGCGCAGGACGAACTCGATGCCCGCGTCGTCGACCATGTCGCGCAGGCGATCGGCGGTGGCGACCGCGTCGGCGCGGCCGCAGCTGTAGTCGAGCAGCGCCATGCGCATGTGCATGTTCAGGATGCCGTCGAGCGAGCGGTCCCAGCCGGCGGGCGTGTTCCAGATCTCGCCGACGACGAGCGAGCCGGGCTTCTCCTCGTGGGCGCTTTCCGTGAGTTCGCGCAGGAAATGCGGCCCGAGGTCGCACGCGACGTCGAGGCGCCAGCCGTCGATCCCGTCGCGCAGGTACGAGCGCACGGCGCTGTCGGCGTCGAGCCAGAGATGCTTGCGCACCTCGTCGCGCTCGACATGGAGGTCGGGCAGGTTCGGCACATCGGCCCATCCGCGGTAGCCGTTCTGGTACTCGCTGCCGATGAAGAACCACGAGCGATACGGGCTGTTCGGATCGCGCATCGCCTCCTCGAAGTAGCGGTGCCGCTTGCCGACATGGTTGAACACGCCGTCGAGCACGACCTTGAGGCCGCGCGCGTGCGCGTCGCCGATCAGCATGCGCAGGTCGGCGCGCGTGCCGTATTCGGGGCTGATCTCGAGGTAATCCGCGGCGTCGTACTTGTGGTTGGTGTACGCGCGGTGGATCGGGTTCAGATAGAGCACATCCGCGTTCATCGCCTCGAGGTGCGACAGGCGGCGGCGCACGCTCTGCAGGTCGCCGCCCCAGAAGTCGATCTCGTGGCTCCACACGCCCGCGCTCTCGACGAAGTGGCCCTTCGACGGATTCTCGTGCCAGTGCCGCAGCCGCTTGGGCTCGGGATAGAGATGGAGCTTGGCGTTGAGATCGTCGCTCTGCGCGAAGCGATCGACGAACACCTGGTAGACGACCGCACCCGCGCGCCAGTCGGCGTCGCGTGCGGCGAAACGTTCATGAAGGTCGGAGGTCTGCGGATGCACGGGCGGGAGGATAGCCGCGCGCGGGATCCGCGCATGGCGCGGTGAGTTGCGCGGTTCATCCTGCTCGCTGCGAGGGGCGGTGCATCAATCCTTGTCCCAGATGTCCCGCACGTCCTTCGAGCACTGCCGGCGGATGCCGTTCGAGTCCATCAGCTTCTCCGTCGCGGCCTCGACCTCGCTGCGCTTGAACACGACGCGCTCGCAGCCGCTCTCGTTGAACTCGAACACCACGAACTCGTCCTTGAGGCCCGCGAGAACCTGCACGAATTCGCGGAAATTCGCAAAGGTCTTGCCGTTGACCGACTTGACCGTCTGCCCGGGCTCGACCTCGTAGCCGCGCGCGAGCGGGCTCGAGAGCAGCGGGCTCGCGATCGCGACGAACTGCTTGCCGCCGCTCGGACGGTCGTCGCCGATGAACGGCGTGATCGGGCTCTGCGCCATGATCATCCAGCCGCCGGTCTCGCGCAGGAGGTCCATGTGCATCGGGCTGAATACCAGCGGTCCGTACACGAGATACGGGAAATTGCCGTCGGAAATCTCCGCGACCACGCGGTCCGCGCGCGTGTACGCGGGCAGGTCGAACTTCATCGGCTTGCCCGCGCGGATGACCTCGACGGCGTAGGTCTTGTCGGTGGCCGTCGGCACGAAGCGGCCCACCGCGCAGTCCATGTGGACCTTGCGGCCTTCCTCGATCGCGATCTGGCCCTTGTTGTCGACGGCGGAACCGTTGAGGCGCGTGATGATGTCCCACGCCAGCAGCGGGCCGCCCTTCTGATCGATCACGACCACGCCCGCGACATCGCTCGCCACGCCGAGCTTCGCGCGCAGCGCGGGGTTCTCGAGCGTCTGGATGGTGACATCGGTGACGGTGTTGCCGTCGACCTTGCCCGCGGCGGATTCATCGAGGAAACGCTTGATTTCCTCGGTCGCCAGCAGGTACGAGATGTTGTCGGCCTTGGAGTTGTCGAGCCCGCTGAAGGCGAGGCCCGCGATCTTGCCGTCGACGAACGCGGGGCCGCCCGAGTTGCCGAAGTTGATCGCGGCGTCGACCTGCACGCGCATGCCGAGCTCCTCGTTGCGGCCGATCTCGGCCCATTCGATGCGCGAGATCACGCCGCTCGTCGTCGAAAGCGCCTCGCCGCCCATCGGGAATCCCATCACGGTCACGCGCGAGCCTTCCTTGGGAAGCCCATCGAGCAGCGCGATCGGCGCGTGGTTCTTGATGAACGCCTCGTCGGTCGTGCCGAGCAGCGCGAGGTCGCGCGTGGTGTCGATCGCGATGAGGTCGAACTGGATCGGCAGCGCGGTCTGCGAGCTCTCGACGAGGATCTCGCTCGACTGCTCGACGACGTGGGAGTTGGTGAGCACGCGGCCTGGCGCGACGACGACGCCGGAACCGCCGAAACGCTCGGGGCTTTCGCGCTTCCACGGGGTCGACGGACGGCGGAGCTCCTGCTTGACGGCGATCTGCACGACCGACTTGCGGAGCGCGGCGTCGGCGGATTCCGCGGCGGGCGCGGGCGGCTGCGTGTCCTGCGCGTGCGCGGCGACGGCGCTGGCAAAGAGGGATGCGGCAGCAGCGAGGACGACGACGGCGAATGACCGAATGGACATCAGCGCATTTGAACGATCGCGGGAGGTGGGCGCAACCCGTGCCGCAGGCTTCCGCCTGACGGGCATTCACGGTTGTTGATGGCTGTCGAGTGCTTTCGATGGCCGCCGCACGACCACCAGTTGCATGAATGCCCAAGGACTGAAGACTTTGGGCGCAAGCCCGCGGAACGTTGGACGTGGGAGTCAAACCATCGAAGGCTCACGCAACCCGTGCCGCAGGCTTCCGCCTGACGGGCACCCAGGCTTCCGCCTGACGGGCATTCACGATTGTTGATCGCTGTCGAGTGCTTTCGAGGGTTCTCGCTCCACCCCTCTCCGCCGCAAAATCTGCGAGAATCCCGCGCCCAAATGCCGCAGCATCTCCCCCGCCGCACCTTCGCGATCATCTCGCACCCCGACGCCGGTAAGACCACGCTCACCGAGAAGTTCCTTCTCTACGGCGGCGCCGTCGCGCTCGCGGGCTCGGTCACCGCGCGCAAGGACCA
The DNA here is from genome assembly GCA_903891095.1 of uncultured bacterium. Lineage (GTDB taxonomy): Bacteria > Planctomycetota > Phycisphaerae > Phycisphaerales > SM1A02 > QWPT01. Next base: position 3,835 of record CAITDI010000034.1, read on the forward strand.
GCGCTCGACGGCGTCGGACTGGATGGAGCTCGAGAAGCAGCGCGGCATCTCGATCTCGTCGACCGTGCTGCAGTTCGACTACAACGGCTACCGCGTCAACCTGCTCGACACGCCGGGCCACAAGGACTTCAGCGAGGACACCTACCGCGTGCTCACCGCGGTCGACGCGGCGGTCATGGTCATCGACGCCGGCAAGGGCATCGAGCCGCAGACGCGCAAGCTGTTCGAGGTCTGCCGCCGTCGCGGCGTGCCGATCTTCACCTTCATGAACAAGTGCGACCGGCCGACCAAGGATCCGATCGCGCTGCTCGACGAGCTCGAGAGCGTGCTCGGGATCGGCGCGTTCCCCGTGAACTGGCCGTTCGGCAACGGGCCCGAGTTCCGCGGCGTGTACGACCGGCTCGACAAGCGGCTCCACCTGTTCGAGCGCACCAAGGGCGGCATGCGCGAGGCGCCCGTGCAGGTGCTCGGCCTCGACGACCCCGCGATCACCTCGCGCATCGACGACGACATCTACCGCCAGGGCCGCGACGAGCTCGAGATGCTCGAGGGCGCGGGCGCGGACTTCGACCGCGCGCGCGTGCTCGCGGGACAGATCACGCCGGTGTACTTCGGCAGCGCGGCGAACAACTTCGGCGTGCAGCTGCTGCTCGACGGATTCCTCGAGCATTCGGCCGATCCGGGGCCGCGCGTGTCGGGCGAGCGGATCATCGAGCCGAAGGACCCCGAGTTCAGCGGATTCGTGTTCAAGATCCAGGCCAACATGGATCCGAAGCACCGCGACCGCATCGCGTTCATCCGCGTCGTCAGCGGCAAGTTCGAGCGCGAGATGAGCGTCGTGCACGTCCAGAGCGGCAAGAAGATCCGCCTCTCGAGCGCGCAGAAGCTCTTCGGCCAGGAGCGCGAGACCGTCGAGGAAGGCGAGGCCGGCGACGTGATCGGCATCATCGGCCACGACATCCTGCAGATCGGCGACACGCTCGCCGAGGACCGCACGATCAAGTTCAACGAGATCCCGCAGTTCACGCCCGAGGTCTTCGCGTACCTCACCAATCCGCAGCCCGGCAACTCGAAGAAGTACCGCCTCGGCGTCGACCAGCTGTTGAAGGAAGGCGTCGTGCAGCAGATGGAGATCGGCACCGGCCAGGTGAAGACCGCGATCCTCGCCGCCGTCGGCCCGCTGCAGTTCGAAGTCGTGCAGTACCGCCTCAAGGCCGAATACGGCGCGGAATCGCGGCTCGAGAAGGCGCGCTGGCAGCATGTGCGCTGGTGGCGCAAGCCCGGCGCGGCCGAGGACTGGATGCCCGACCTCCTCTCCGACTCGACGCACGGAATCGACGCGTCGGGACGCCGCGTGATCTTCTTCAGCGACGAGTGGTCGATCCGCAACTTCCAGAAGCGGCTGCCTGAGGTCGAGATCAGCACGCTTCCGTTCGAAGGATGACGCATGGGTGTGAACGCGACGACCGAAGTGCAGCAGCTCCTCGCGTCCGTGCGCGCGCTGCGCGGCGAGGCGGTTGCGCGCGAGCATGCGTTTTCGCAGGCGATGGACGCACTTCCCGTCGCGTGGCGACGCAGCGCGGCGAATCTCGCGCACTATCTCGCGTTGCGCGCGACCGATCACTCGCAGCTGCAGGGCGAGCTCGTGCGCAACGGCCTCTCGTCGCTTTCGCGGCGCGAGGCGCATGTCATGCCGACGCTTGACGCGGTCGAGCGCGCGCTTTCCGCGATGTGCGGCGTCGCCGCGGAACCCGCGCGCGCGAGCATGACGATCGACGACGGCGCGCAGCTCCTCGCGCGCCACGCGACCGAACTCCTCGAGACGCCGATGCCGCACATGACGCGCATCGTGGTCACGATTCCGCCGTGGGCCGCAGGCGATGTCGCGTTCATGGGCTCGCTCGTCGACGCCGGCATGGATGTCGCGCGCATCAACGCCTCGCACGGCGACGCGCGGCAATGGCTCGCGTCGATCGAGTCGCTGCGCACCGCGGCAGCCGCGCGCGGGCGGCGCGTGCCCGTGTGCGTCGATCTCGCGGGGCCGAAGGTGCGCACGGGCGTGTGCGCGGACGGGCCGATTCCGCTCGTCGCGGGCGATGTGCTCACGCTGCACGCGGATGACAACACGAGCGTGCTTGCGACCAAACTCGCCACCGCGCGCGTGGCCGTGCGTCCGCGCGAGGTCGTCGAGCATGTCAAGCCCGGCGACCGCGTGATGTTCGACGACGGAAACATCCGCGCGCGCTGCACGGCGGTCGATCGCGCGCGCGGCGAAGTCACGGTCGAGGTCGAGGCCGTGCGCGCGGGCGCGTGGCCGCTCAAGGACCGCAAGGGCGTGAACGTGCCCGACACCGACATGCCGATCGCGGCGCTCACGGACGAGGATCTCGTGACGCTCGACTTCATCGCGGAGCATGTCGACATCGTGGCGATGAGCTTCGTGCGCAGCGCGCGGGACATCGCGGATCTCCAGCGCGCGCTCGCCGCGCGCACGCAGCGCACGATCGGCGTGGTCGCGAAGGTCGAGACTCCGCAGGCCTGCCGCGCGCTGCCCGACATCCTGCTCGAACTCATGAAGTGCCCGCCCTGCGGCGTGATGCTCGCGCGCGGCGACCTCGGCGTCGAGATCGGCTTCGAGCATCTGCCCGAGGCGCAGGACGAGATCCTCGCGCTGTGCGAAGCCGCGCATGTGCCGGTGATCTGGGCGACGCAGGTGCTCGAGTCGATGACCGAGCACGGATTCCCGACGCGCGGCGAGGTGACCGATGCGGCCGACGCCGCGCGCGCGGATGCGATCATGCTCGGCATCGGGCCGTTCATGGTGGACACCGTGCGGTTTGTCGAGGATCTGCTCGCGCGCACGCAGGTGCGCCGCGCACGAAGCCGCGCGCTGCTCGGCAAGTGGACGCCGCTCGGCGAGGCGTGATCGGCGGCGATGGAAGGCTGATGCCTGAGGGGCGTTCACGGTCTGCTTGGGCTCGCGATTGCGCGTCGCGTGAATGCCCGAGGACTGCGGACTTTGGGCGGAAGCCCGCGGAACACTGGACGCGGGAGTCGAAGCATCGAAGGCTCACGCAACCCGTGCCGCAGGCTTGCGCCTGACGGGCATTCACGGTCTGCTCGGGCTCGCGGTTGCGCGTCGCGTGAATGCCCGAGGACTGAAGACTTTGGGCGGAAGCCCGCGGAACACTGGACGTACTTCTTCGCTCCATCGCGCGCACCACGGCTACACTTCGCGCCATGTCATCGCTTCCGCTCATCGTTGCTGCAAATCCGCTGCTGATCACGGCCGCGGTCGTCCTCGGCCTCGTGCTGCTCGTGCCGACGATCTTCGTGATCAGCGTCTACAACGGCCTTCGCCGCGCGCAGGTCCGCGCGCAGAACGCGTTCAGCCAGATCGACGTGCAGCTCAAGCGGCGCTTCGACCTGATCCCGAACCTCGTCGAGAGCGTGAAGGGCTACATGGCGCACGAGCGCGGCACGCTCGAGGCGGTCATCGCCGCGCGCGCGCAGTGCGCGAACGCACTCGGCGCGGTCGGCGGCGGAACCATGATGGGCGCCGCGAGCATCGGCGCGCTCGCGAACGCATCGGGCGCGCTCGACGGCGCGCTCAACCGGCTGATCGGCATCGCGGAGCGCTACCCCGAGCTCAAGGCGAACGTCAACGCGCTGCAGCTCCAGGAGGAACTCGCGAGCACGGAGAACCGGATCGCGTTCGCGCGCCAGGCGTACAACGACGCGGTGATGCGCCTCAACGAGTCGATCGTCGTGTTCCCGTCGAGCCTCATCGCGGGGTTCTTCGGCGTCGAGCCGATGGGGCTGTTCGAGGCGACGGCGGGTGAGCGTGGCAGCGTCGCGGTGAAGTTCTGAGCGACCGCCCGGGGAGAACACGATGTCCACCGACTTCTTCACCAGCCAGGACAACGCGCGCAAGCAGACGGGGCGGCTCGTCGCGCTGTTCATCTTCGGCGTCGCGGCCACGATGGTGTCGCTGTGGCTCGTGCTCGTGATCCCCGCCGCGCTCTCGGGCGCGAAGCAGAACGGCGGGCAACCCGACTGGGCCGGCGCGTTCGGCAACTGGCGGCTGCTGCTCGGCGTGGTCGTCGTGGTCGGCTCGATCGTCGGCGTCGCGACGCTGGTCAAGCTCGCGCAGCTGTCGCAGGGCGGCGCGAAGATCGCAGAGATGCTCGGCGGTCGCCCGATCGATCCCGCGACGCGCGATGCGAGGGAACGCGAGCTGCTGAACATCGTCGAGGAGATGTCGATCGCATCCGGCGTGCCCGTGCCGCCGGTATACCTGCTCGACGACCACTCGGTGAACGCGTTCGCGGCCGGGCCCGATCCGTCGCGCTCGGTGATCGGCGTCACGCGCGGCTGCATCGACCTGCTCTCGCGCGACGAGCTGCAGGGCGTGATCGCGCACGAGTACAGCCATATCTTTCATGGCGACACGCGCATCAACGCGCGCACGACGGCGGTGATCGCGGGAATCATGGCGGTCGGCGTGATCGGCTACATCATGTTCCGGTTCGTCGGGCCTGCGATCGCGCGGTCCTCCTCGGGCGGCCGCGGCAAGAACAACCCCGGCCCCGCGCTCGGTCTCGCGATCATCGTCATCGGCCTCGCCGTGTGGGCGATCGGCTCGCTGGGCATGCTGTTCGGCCGCATGATCCAGGCCGCGATCAGCAGGCAGCGCGAGTTCCTCGCCGACGCGAGCGCGGTGCAGTACACGCGCAATCCCGACGGCATCGGCGGCGCGCTGACGAAGATCCGCGACCACGTCGCGACCGCGCGCATCGAGAGCCCCGCCGCGAGCGAGCTCAACCACTTCTTCTTCTGCAGTTCGCTGAACACGCTGTTCGCGACGCATCCGCCGATCGACGAGCGCATCAAGCGCATCGTGGCGATGGGTGCGGTCGGCGTCGGCGCGCGCGAGGCGAAGCGCGTGCAGGCGGGCGGCGGGCAGGCGAACCAGGCGAACGGTTCGGCGATGCCTGCGGGCGTTGCGGTCGCGGGGCTTGCGGGGGCGACGGCGCGAGCGACGGCCGCCGCGCCGCAGCGTGTTGCTGCGGCGAATCCCGTCGCTGCGAATCCCGTCGCGGCCGCTGGCACGCTCGACGCGGATGCGATCGCGCGGGCGCGGGCGTTCAAGTCGAGTTTGCCCGCCGAACTCGTCGATGCGGCGCAGACGGCGGTCGGCGCGCGCGCACTGTGCTACGCGATCGCGCGGCGCACCGCGGGCCACGAGGAGTGCGACAAGGTGATCGCGAACAGCGACAAGGCCGCGTACGCGACGTACGCGCAGCTCGCGGTGCAGGTGGCACAGCTGCGCGGCGACATGCAGATCGCACTTGCGGATCTTGCGGCGCCGGCGCTGTTCCGGCTCGGCGCGCAGAACTACGCGATCTTCCGCGAGCTGCTCGCGCGCGCGATCCGCACCGACGGGCAGATCGACCTGCGCGAGTGGTCGCTCGTGAAGTGCCTCGAGCGCAACGTCGAGCGGCGGTTCGCGCAGGCGCCCGCGCGCGCGAACGGCGCGCTGATGAACCACGAGCCCGAGGCGTGCACGGTGCTGGCGGTGATCGCGTCGGCCACGCATGCGGAGCCGGTCGCGTCGAACGCGTTCGCGGGTGCGGCGCAGCGTGCGGGGATTCGCGCTGCGACGATGCCGGCCCCGAGCGCACGCACGCTCGACGCGCTGAATGGCGCGGTCAAGTCGCTCGCGACGCTGACGTTCGCGGATCGCCAGCGGCTGCTCGAGGCGTGCGCGGTCGCGGCGGCGCAGGACGGCCGGGTGTCGGTGGACGAGCACCTCGTGATCCGCTCGGTCGCCGACGCACTCGACGTCCCGATGCCCGCGCTCACCTAACTGTGCACGGCACGTGCCGTCCTGTGCCTGGCACTGCATGGCACGTTCCGCGCACGACCCCCAGAGATACGAGTGGAAGTTGTGCACGGCACGTGCCGCGCTGTGCCTGGCACTGCGTGGCACGTGCCGTGCACCGCCATCCGCTCAATCCAGGCGGAAGACTTCCTCCAGCGGCACGATCGACGTATCCGCGCGGCCGCCCGGCAGCTCCTCGAAGTACTGCACCATGCCCTTCTGCCAGCGAGCATTGACTTCCTCGCTCTGCATCCCCGCGACGGCCTTCTTAAAGTCAGGCGTCTCGAGGTAGCCGATCAGCAGCCCGTCCTCGCGGAGAAAGATCGAGTAGTTCGTCCACCCGTGGCGCGACAGCGCGGCGAGCATCTCCGGCCACACGGCCTTGTGGCTCTCGCGGTACTCGGCCAGTCGATCGGGCTTGACCCGCAGCGTGAAGCACACTCGTTGCATCGTCGAAATCTCCTGTTGACCGCCGTCACCGCACGAACGCATCCGCCAGCCCGCCGTCGACATGCAGCACCTGCCCCGTCGTGCGCGAACTCTCAGGCCCCGCGAGGAACCGAATCGCCGCAGCCTGGTCGCGCGGCGTGATCGTCGTCTTGAGCAGCGTGCGGTCCGCGTAGAACCGCCCGAGGCACTCGACGAGCTGCGCGTCGGTCATCGACTCGTCGTGGGCGATCGCGTACTTCTTGAGGCTCGCGATCACGCGCGCGCGCGGGAACATCGTGCTGCCCTCGATCACCGTCGCCGGCGCAACCGCGTTCACGCGAACGAACGGCGCGAACGTCACCGCGAGCGAACGCACGAGGTGGTTCGCAGCAGCCTTCGACGCGTCGTACGCGCTCGAGCCCTTCTTCGACACGACGGCGTTCACGCTGGTGGTCACGACCGCGCTGCACGGGAGCTTCTGCGCGGTCATCACGGCGGCGACCTCCTCGACCAGCACCGCCGGCGCGAGGACGTTCACCTGCATCGCGCGCATGAAGTCGCTGTCGCTCGTCTTGCCGTCGGCGCCCGGCGTCGGGAACAACCCCGCCGTCACCACGATCTCGTCGATGCCGCCGTACGCGATCACCACGTCGTCGAGCGTGCGACGCACCGCGGCGCGATCGGTCGCGTCACACGACAGCGCGATCGCCGGGCCGCACGCGGAAATCCCGCTGCCCGCCACGCCGATGCCCGTGCCGACCGACTTCTCGAGATCCTTCGCCGCGCTCTCCGCGCTCTTCGCGTCGAGATCGACGCACGCGACGCACGCGTCGTCCGCGGTGAAATACGCGCCCGTCACGCGGCCGATGCCGCTGCCCGCGCCGACGATCACGCTCACATGGCCCGCGAGCGGCTTCGGCTTGGGCATGCGCTGCAGCTTCGCCTCCTCGAGGCGCCAGTACTCGATGTCGAACGCCTCCTGCCGCGGCAGCGCGCGGTAGCCGCCGATGCTCTCGGCGCCGCGCATGACCTCGACCGCGCAGCGGTAGAACTCCGCCGTCGTGCGCGACTCGGACTTCGACGAGCCCCACGCGATCATGCCGATGCCCGGGATCAGGATCACCGTCGGCTCGGGCGCGCGCATCGCGGGGCTGTCCGCGTGCTTGCACGCCTCGTAGTACGCGGCGTAGTCCTTCACGTACTGCGCGAGGCCGGCCTCGGTCTTCGCGCAGAGCGCCGCGAAATCCTCGGTGTTCGGATCGAACTCGACGAACAGCGGCTTGATCTTGGTGCGCAGGAAGTGATCGGGGCACGAGGTGCCGAGCTCCGCGAGCCGCGCCGCGTCGTGGCTCGACACGAAGCGCAGCATCGCGTCGTCGTGCTGCACGGTCGCGATCATGCGGCGGCGCGACGAGACCTTTCCACGCAGGAACGGCAGGAACTTCACGAGCAGCGCGCGCCGCGCGTCGTCGGACACGGGCTTGATCCTCTGCCCGCCGAAGGTCATCGCGCCCTTGTCGTGCGCCGCGAGGTATTCCGCCGCGCGCGAGATCAGCGACAGCGTGAGGTCGTAGCACTTGACCGGATCGTCGGACCAGTTGATGAGGCCGTGCTGGCCCATGATCGCGCCGTCGGCGGTCGGGTGGTCCTTGCACAGCTTCTCGAGCGCGAGGCCGAGCTCGAAGCCCGGGCGCATCCACGGCAGCCACTCGAGCTGCTTGCCGAACACCTCGCGCATGACCTCCTCGCCGCGCACGCAGGCGGCGATCGCGATCAGCGCGTTCGGATGCGTGTGGTCGACGTGCGCGCGCGGCACGAACGCGTGCAGCGGCGTGTCGATCGACGTCGCGCGCGGATTGAGGTTCCACGTGCAGTGGCGGTAGAGGTCGACCATGTCGTCCTCGGCCTGCGTCTTGATGCCCTTCGGCGTGCGCGCGGCGTACACCGACTTGAGCTGCTCGAGCTTCGCCATCGAGAGCGACGAGAAGAACTCGCGGCCCGCCGTCCGCAGGTCGCCGCCAGAGCCCTTGACCCACAGGACCTGCTCGGTCTTGCCGGTCAGCGGATCCTTCTCCATGATCTTGCTCGAGGTGTTGCCGCCGCCGGTGTTGGTCACGCGCTGGTCGTCGCCGAGGCGGTTCGAGCGGTAGACCAGGAGACCGACGGGATCGAGTTTCGCGGCGTCGGCGTCGTTCCAGTAGCGGGTGACGAACGACGACGAGGGCGAGGACGAGGACGAGGACGAGGACGAGGGCGAGGGCGAGGACGAAGAAGACATGGTGGCGCTGCTGGACATGATGTTCTCGATCGAAACCAACGGGAAGCGCAGAGGCTAGCGCACGAGCCGCGCCGCTGCGGCGCGCATGCGCGAAGTCGCGTGGAAATCAGGCTCGAAACGGCGCAACGCCGACGAGCGGCGGACGATATCGCGCAGCGGCGCGGCCGACGCGATGCCCTCGAGCGCCGCGTACTGCATGAGCGCGTTGCCGATCGCGGTGCACTCGGTCGGCCCCGCCTCGACAGGCAGGCCCGACGCGTCGGCGATGAGCTGGTTGAGGAGCGCGTTCGCGCTTCCGCCGCCGACGATCACGATGCGCCGCGCGTCGAGCGAAGCGATCGACGCGACCTCGCGCGCAGCCTGCGCAGTCGCGAGCGCCACGCTGTCGAGCGCGCAGCGGATCACCGCCGCGTCGCTCTCGGGCACGGGCTCGCCGCGCGCCGCGCACGCAGCGCGAATGCGCGCAGGCATGTCGCCCGGCTCGAAGAACGCAGGGTCATTCGGATCGACGATGCTCCGCAGCTGCTCCGCGCCGCGCGCGAGCTGCTCGAGCTCCGCCCACGAGCGCGCATGGCCCGCACGCTCGAACGCCGCCTCGCACTGCTGCACGAGCCAGAGTCCCGCGACGTTCTTGAGGAACCGCACCGTGCCGAACGCGCCGAGCTCGTTGGTGATGTTCGCGGCGCGCGCCGCGTCGGACACGACCGCGCGCGGCAGCTCCGCGCCGACGAGCGACCAGGTTCCGCTCGAGACATACAGGTCGTGCTTCGGATCGATCGGCGCCGCGACGACCGCGGCCGCGGTGTCGTGCGTCGCCGTGGCGATCACGGGCGTCGACGCGGGAAGGCCTGTTTCATCGGCGATTTCGTGGAGCAGCGTGCCGAGCGGCTCGCTGCTCCCTGCATCGACGAGCGCGGGCAGCACGCGCGCGGGCACGCCCGCCGCCGCGACGAGCTGCCTGCTCCACGCGCGCGTGTGCGTGTCGAGCATCTGCGTCGAGCTCGCGTTCGTGCGCTCGCAGGCGCTCGAACCGCACAGCCGATGCGCGACGAAATCGGGCAGCATGAGCATCCGCTGCGCGCGCTCGAACGGCCGGATCGGATCCGCCGCGTCGGCCGCGAGCTGGTACAGCGTGTTGAACGGCTGGAACGCGATGCCCGTCGCGCCGTAGATCGTCGCGTCGCCGAGCGTCTCGCGCATGCGCGCGAACGGCTCCTGCGTGCGCGCGTCGCGGTACGCCGCGATCGGCCGCACGAGCTCGCCTTCGTCGTCGACGAGCGCGTAGTCCACGGCCCACGAATCGACGCCGATCGAGTCGACCTCGCCGTCCTCCGCCGCGCGGCGCAGTCCCTCGAGGATGTGCTCGAACATCGACTCGAACGGCCAGCACAGCCGCACGTTGCCCGTGCGCGACGCCGCGACGGGCGCGTTGGCAAAGCGATGCAGCTCGCGCACCGCGAGCGAATCGGCGGACACACGCACTTCCATCACGCGGCCGCTCGAGGCGCCGAGATCGATGGCGATGTGGCGGCGTTCACCGCCCGTATTCTCGAAGCTCATGCGTACGACCCTCCCGACGCGCGCTTTCTCGGCAACCGCGCCGCGGCCGCGCGCGCCTCGTAGCCAGACTCGCGATGCGCCGCCAGCGGATCGCGCGGAAGCCCACGCGCCCCGCGCCACGCCGCGAGCGCCGCGCGGACATCGGTCGCGAACGCGCCGCGCAGGCATTCCTCGGCCGCGACGATGTCGTTGCGTCCGCGCGCCGCGTCGAGCGCGTCGAGATCGACGAGCAACGCCTTCGCGAAGAGCTCCTGCGCGGTCATCACCGTCTGCACCATCGCCTCGACCTTGGGCTTCATGTTGTGCGACTGGTCGACCATGAACTCGATCGGCAGGTCGCGCCCGAGCGCGCGCTCCGCCTCGCAGATCGCGAGCATGATGCGGAACGTGCGGTACGGATCGATCGAGCCCATCGTGAGGTCGTCATCCGCGTAATGCCGGTCGTTGAAGTGGAATCCGCCGAGCATTCCCTCGTCGGCGAGGAACGACACGATGTGCTCGATGTTCTGCCCGAGCAGGTGGTGGCCCGTGTCGACGAGCACCTTCGCGCGCGCGCCCGCGTGCTTGGCGAACACATACGCCATGCCCCAGTCGGCGACATCGGTGTGATAGAACGCAGGCTCGAAGGGCTTGTATTCGACGAGCAGCTGCATCGACGCGGGCATCGCGTCGTGGACCTCGCGCAGCGCCTCGCCGATCCAGCGCTTGCGCCGCGCGATGCTGCCTTGGCCGGGATAGTTGGTTCCGTCGGCGATCCACGGCGCGAGCGCGGTCGAGCCGACCGCGCGGCCGACCTCGACCGACGCGAGCATGTGGTCGATCGCGCGCCGGCGCACCGACGCGTCCTCGTTGGCGATCGAACCGTGCTTGTAGCACTGGTCCTGGAAGATGTTCGGGTTGATCGAGCCGATGCGCAGCCCGCGCGACTGCGCCGCCGACATCAGCGCGCGCGCATCGCCGTCGGCGAGATCCCACAGCACATGGATCGCGACGCTCGGGCACGCGCCCGTGAGCTTGTGCACCTGCGCGGCATCGTCGAGCTTGTCCTCGAGCGTGAGCGCCGCCGCGTCCTGGAGAAACTTGCCGAACCGCGTGCCCGTGTCCGCGAACCCCCACGACGGAAGCTCGATCGACAGGCGACCGAGGCGCGCGAGCTTTTCGGGAGCGATGTTGGGGCCCGTCGAAGGCATCGCCGCAGCGTAAGGGATCTGCGCGCCGGCATGCGCATGCGCGCGCGTCCGCCGACAGCCGCAGCGATTCCGCTAGGATGCGACCCATGCCCGACCTCAAGCACCTTCTCGCGAACAACCGCGCGTGGGCCGAGCGCATGGAGCGCGAGCGCCCCGGCTTCTTCAAGGGCCTCGCGTCGCAGCAGCAGCCGCGCTACCTCTGGGTCGGCTGCTCCGACAGCCGCGTGCCCGCGAACGAGATCATCGACCTGCCGCCGGGCGAGGTGTTCGTCCACCGCAACGTGGCGAACCTCGTGGTGCATAGCGACCTCAACTGCCTTTCCGTGCTGGATTTCGCGGTCAACGCGCTCGGAGTACAGGACATCATCGTCTGCGGCCACTACGGCTGCGGCGGCATCAACGCCGCGCTCGCGCCGAGCGAGGGCCGCGTGGTCGACCACTGGATCCGCCATGTGCGCGACATCGCCAAGTTCTACAAGGACGAGATCGAGCGCGAGACCACCGCGGCCGCGCAGTCGCGCCGCCTGTGCGAGCTCAACGTCGCCGTGCAGGTCGTGCACGTGCGCGAGTCGCCGATCCTGCTTGCCGCGCGCAACCGCGGCGTGAAGGTCCACGGCTGGATCTACGACGTGGCCGACGGCCTGCTGCGCGACCTCACGCCGATGGTCGATGAGGTCCGCGCGCTCGAGCCTTCGTGCAGGCTGCAGTCGTGAGCGGCACGGACGCGAAGACACAACCTGCGAGCTCCGACCGCTTTCGCGTGGTCGGTCCCGTGGGCGCGATCGGCATCATCGTCGCGTCGATGGTCGGCAGCGGGATCTTCACGCTCACCGGCAAGTTCGGCGCGAAGGTCGGCACCGAGGAGAACGTGCTCGCCGCGTGGGTGATCGGCGGCGTGCTCGCGCTCTGCGGCGGACTGTCGCTCGCCGAGCTCGGCGCGATGATTCCCTGCTCCGGCGGCAGCGTCGAGTTCGCGCGCCGCGCGTTCGGCAAGACCACGGGCTACCTCGTGGCGATGGTCACGATCCTGTCGGGCTACTTCCTGTCGATCGCGGCGGTCGGGCTGATGCTCGCCGAGTACGTGAACAAGGTCGCGCCCGAGCCGCTGAGCCTCACGGGCGTCGCGGTCGCGTCGATCGTGCTGGCGTTTGTGTCGCAGGTTCCCGGGCTGCGCGCGGGGTACGCGTTCAACACCGCGCTGTCGCTCGTCAAGATCGCGTTCGTCGCGGTGTTCGTGGTCGCGGGGCTCGTGTGGCCGTTCGACGCGCGCTTGCCCGAGGCTGCGGCAACGGCGGCCAGCGCGCACCCCGGGCTGTTCTCCGCGGCCGTCGCAAGCGCCACGCTGTCGGTGAGCTTCGCGTACCTCGGCTGGTCGACGGGCGCCGACATCGCCGGCGACATCGAGCGCCCGGGCCGCAACGTGCCAATCGGCATCCTCGGCGCGATTGGGATCGTGTTCGTCCTGTACATCGGCGTGAATCTCGTCTACCTGCGCGTCATGCCGCCGTCGGCGATGACCGAGCCCGACGGCGCGCCGATGCAGGCGATCGGCGCCGTCGCGGCGACGCACCTGTTTGGTGCCGCGGTTGGCCGCGCGCTTGCGGGCGTGATCGCGCTCTTGTTCTTCTCGACGATCGTGTCGGGGACGATCACCGCCGCGCGCATCCTCGAGTCGATGGCGGTGGCGGGCGAGATTCCCGCGGCGATCGGCGTGCGCACCGCTGCGGGCGTGCCGTTGCGCGGGCTGATCGTGACGGTCGTCGCGAGCCTGGCGTCGCTCGCGATCGGCAACCTCGACGACATCTTCGGCCTGCTGACGGTGCTGATCAACGTGTTCTCGTCGCTGTCGGTCGGCGCGGTGATCGTGCTGCGCTACAAGATGCCGGACGCGGTGCGGCCGTTCCGCGTGCCGCTGTATCCGATCACGCCGATCGTGTACCTCGCGCTGGCCGCGTGGAGCATCGTGGCGAGCGTGATGGAAGGCGGCTGGAAGGCGATCGTCGCATCGATCGCGACGGTGGCGCTGCTGCTCGTGATCAAGCCGCTGCTCGGCCTCGGCGCCCGCCACGCGCACTAACCGGTGCCAGGCACCAACCTGGCACCAACCTGGCACCAACCGCGCACCAACCACGCACCAACCATGCCAGCACGGTTGTCCGCTGGCACCACCACTGCCGATCCACATCGATTGCGCGGACAAGCGCTTGCGCGCAACGGCGCCGCGTGCACGGCACCAACCAGGTTCGCCTGTCACGTGAGCGGTTGGTGCCAGGTTGGTGCGCGGTTGGTGCCAGGCACCGTTTCAGTCGCTGGGGAGGAGCTTGCCCTGCACCTCGCGCAGCGCCGTGTTCGCAGGCTCGAGCTCGTCCGGAACGCGTTCAAGGTCGCCCGCGAGTTCCGCAGTATCCCGCGCGCCCGGCAGCAACCGCGAGTTGAACGACGCAACCGCGCTGTTGTAGCCCTTCGTCGCGGACTCGAGCCCCTTGCCGACCTTCTCGAGATGCTCGGCGAAGGTCTGGATGCGGGTGAGCAGCTCCTTGGCACTGTCGCCGATCTTGCGCGCGTTCTCGTTGAGCTTCGCCTGCTGCCACTGCAGCGCGCAAGTCCGGAGGAGCGCGAGCAGCGTCGACGATGTGCAGATGATCACGCGCGAATCGAGCGCCTCCTGATAGATCGCGCCATCCTCCTCCAGCGCCGCGATCAGTCCGCTCTCGAGCGGCACGAACAGCACCGTGATCTCGACGCCCTCGCCCATCGCCTTCGCGTACTCGCGCGAGGCGAGCGCGCGCACGTGCCCGCGCAGCGCCTGCGCGTGCGAGACGCGGCGCGCAAGCCGATCCGCATCCGACAGCGCGGGATCGAGCGAGTCGAGATACGCGTTCATCGGCACCTTCGCGTCGATCGGCACGAAGCGCCCGCCCGGCAGCCGCACCGTCATGTCGGGACGCAGCTTGTTGCCCTCGTCGCCGTCGACGCTCGTCTGCTCGCTGAAGTCGACATTGTCGACGAGCCCCGCCATCTCGGCGATGTTCCGCAGCGACACCTCGCCCCAGCGGCCGCGCTGGCGGTTGTCGCGCAGCGCGCTCGACAGCGTCTGCGCCGCGCTCGACGCCTGCTGCTGCAAGGTCGCGATCTGCCGCAGCTGCTCGCCGAGCGTCTTCGCGTCGCCCTCACGCTTCTCGCCGAGCGCCTTGACGAGCTCCTCCTGCTTGGCGAGCTGCTCGCGCAGCGGCGCGATCGTGGCGTCGATCGACTTCTGCCGCGCCTCGAGCTCCTGCGACGAGAGCTTCTGCTGGCCCTCGAACTGCTCCTTCGCCTGCTTGATCAGCGTCTCCGCGGTGGCCTTGAGCACGTCCGCGCCCGTCGCCTTGAACGCGTCGTTGAGCGCGCCCTTCGCTTGTTCGACCGTCGCGCGGAGCTCGTTGATCGACTTCTCGCGCTCGGCCAGGAGCTTCGCCGTCGCCGCCTCGCGTTCGGCCAGGCTCGACTCGAGGACCTTCGCCTCCTGCTCGGCCTTCGCGCGTGCACGCGACTGCTCGTCGGCGCGCGCACGCTCGGCATCGGC
>CAITDI010000035.1 GCA_903891095.1 uncultured bacterium
AGCCGGCGCGGGAGCGGCCTGCTTGGGCTTCTCAGCGGTCGCGCCCTCAAACGGCGGCTCGAAAGCCGCCTCGATCGACTTCTCGGCCGACGTCCCGAGGGAAGTCTCGACGAGGTTCAGCGCATCGATCACGTTGGCCGGCACCGAGAGCTCGTGCGAGCCCTTGCCGCTGGCGGCAGCCGCCGGGTCGGTGGCGGCAGCCGCCGGCTTCGCAGCTGCCTGCTGGTCGCCGGACTGCGCCGGCGCCTTCGCGTTCGGCGCGCCGAGCTGCTTGAGGATGTCATCGATGTTGAACCTGCCCATCCGGACCTCCATCTCAGTCAGTGGTCAATCGCGCTTGACGAGGATCTTGAACAGAGCCTCGCGCTGCAGTTCGTCGCTGTAGGTGCGGAGAACCACGCCATCCGGCGTGACTTCCTTGACGGTGAACATCATGTTCGCGCCGTCGATCGAGAGCGTCTCGCCGACGCGGAGCACCTGGCCGTTGATGTGGGCCATGGAGTTCGCGGCGATCGAGCTGACCATCGCCGACTGCACGCGGATCGTGCCCGCGGCCGCGGCGGCGGTCTGCTCCCACGAGGCCGAGCGCACGAAGGTCCGCTCGTCGGTGCTGTTGCTCTTCGACTCGACCTTGGTCGCGGTCGCGGGAGCGCTGCGGAGCACCATCTCCTCGCCAGCGAGGATGAAGGGGTTCTTCACCAGCTGCTCGCGGGGAATCTGGAACTTGTTGTACGTGTCGGGCTGCAGCGGAT
Organism: uncultured bacterium; assembly: GCA_903891095.1. Lineage (GTDB taxonomy): Bacteria > Planctomycetota > Phycisphaerae > Phycisphaerales > SM1A02 > QWPT01. The sequence goes on from CAITDI010000035.1 coordinate 753, forward strand.
CGCACTTGGATTCGCTCTTGCCCTCGCGGTCCTTGAGCCAGGTCGTGATCAGGGCCTCGGCCTCGGACGGCGGAGTCGTGCTCGCGCTGGCCCGGCCGATCGCACGCATCGAGAACAGGCTGACCACCGCGATCGCCGCGACGCCCGTGAAGAGCATCGCGCCGAACCCGAGGCGCCGGCGGGACGTGCCCGCTGCGACGGTGATCGCTTCCTTGCCGTCCTCGAACGAGAGCGGAATGCTCCGCGGCTCGTCGTCGGCCATGTTGGACGCGTCGTTCATGTGGGTGTTCTGGTTGGTCATCACTTGCTCCGTGCTGCGTCGTCGCCAGTGTTGCCGGCGCCATCGTTGAAGTAGATGCTGAGCGTGAACTCTGCGCGCATCGCGCCGCCGACCGTGATCTGGTCGTTGTCGCGCGGACCCATGCCGAGCTTCAGGATCTTGAGCTGGTGGACGCGCGTGATGCGCGGCAGCGACTCAAGGTCGAGCAGGAACTGGTAGAAGCCGTCGAAGTTGCCCTCGATGACCGTCTTGAGCGGAAGCTCCATCGCCATGCCGGCGGGTGCGACCTTCTCGCCCTTGACCGAGCGGACCGCGAGGTCCGACTTCTGCGCGAGCTGGGTGACCTGCTCGAGGATGCGGTCGACGCCTTCGCGGTCGGGAAGCTTCTGGTTGAGCTTCTCGAGCTCCTCCTCGCGCTCCGCGATCTCGCGACCGAGGTCGCCGATGCGCGAAGTGAGGCGGTGCAGGTTCTCGAGGCGCGCGTTCTTGGTGGTGATCTCGCTGCGGGCGCGGAGGATCTCCTCGTTGCGCGGCGCGAAGACGAAGAAATACGACGCGATCGGAACGGCCATCAGGACGGCCACGAACGCCAGATCACGGAAGCCACGTTGCTGCGTACTCATTCCTGCACCTCGTTTTCCTTGGTCGCGGGCGAAGTGCCTTCGGGCTTGGTCGCCTGCTCGTGTCCCTGCTCGACGCCCGGATCGCTGACCTGCTTCGACTCGCCACCCTCGGGAATCAGCGCGGGGCTGACCACGGGCGCGATCTCGGCGGCAGGCGTCTCGGTCGGGGCGGTGGTGATCTTCGCGCCCTGGAGCGCGCCGTTGACCAGCGGATCCTGCGGCGTGCGGATGTCCTTGAGGCCTTCCCAGCCGCGCACGTCCGCCTCGGGCTCGATGCGCATCGAGATCTTGAACTGACGGAGCGCGACGCCCTTGAGCTCCTTCTCCTCGCTGACCTCCAGGCGGATGCCCGAGAGGAACGGAATGCGCGCGAGCGCACCCATCCAGCGGCTGACGTCGAGGTCGTCGGGAGCGACGCCCGTCACGGTGACGACCACGCGGCGGCGGACCGCCTCGGGCTTCGCCGGGGTCTCGGGCTGGGCGGGACCCTTGGTCATGCGACGCGCCTTGGCGTCGGCCTTGACCTGCGCGGCCTGCTTGTTGCTGCGGAGTTCCTCGCTCTTCATGTCGAACTCGAGCAGCGAGAGGTTCGCCGGCATCGTGTTGACCATGCACGCGAGAAGCACCGAGCGCGGAACCGGCTCGATCAGGCCGCGCGCGAGCTCGGCCTTCTCGACCATCTGCGAGCGCATGCCCTCGAGGCGCTTCATCTCGGCGATCTGCTTCGCGGCGCTCTCGGTCTGCTCGTTGATCTGGTTCTGCTCGGAGCGGACGGCCGCCCACTGGCGGTTCGTCACCAGGAACGCGGAGAAGACCGCGCCCATGACGACGATGAACAGCACCAGCGCGACAAGTCCGCTGCGTCGTTCGCGCGCCTCGCGCACATAGTCCTCGGGAAGAAAGCTCTTCTTGCTTGGCATCGGATTCCTCGTAGATCAGAGGTCGGTAGGCGAAGAGGCAAGGCCGCATGCGACGGCCCACCCCGGATGAGGGGACTGGGGATCGGGAAGGCCCATCGGAGCCTTTCCGCTGGTGAGAAAGCGCGCCATCGGATCGCCGACCTTGGCAGGCAGGCGGAGGCCCGAAGCGAGCGACTGGCAGAGACCCGTGTCACGGGCCTCGCCGCCGAGGAACACGACGCGGTCGATCCGCGTGTCGCGGAAGAGCGTGCCGTGGTAGCGGGTGCACATGCTGAGTTCGTCGGCGAGGCTCTCGACGGTCTCGCGCGCCTCGTTGGTGACGCTGCGCGTGGGATCGGCCGGAAGCGGCGAGCCGAGCGCGGGCGCGCTCGAAGTTCCGCGGCGGTCGACGGCGGTGACCATGCCGACGCCGTCGTTGCCCGAGTCGTCGCCGTTCACCTTGGTGACGGCGGCGCGCAGGATCGCCATGCCGCCGTCGGCCGAGGCCGCGGCTGCGTGGTTGTACTGGTTCGGCGCGCCGATGCGGATCGGCTTGATGCCCTCGGCGAGGCGCGCGGCGCGTGCGTCGGCGAGCGAGCAGCGGCGCGTCTCGGCGATGCGCGCATCGAGCGTGCGGCCGGCGATCGTGATCGACTTGGCGAACACGAGCTTGGAGCCGTGGCAGATCGCGACCTTGGTGCCGCCGTAGCCGAGATCGACGTACATCGTGGTGATGCTCTCGTCCTCAGCGCGGCGGTTGACGTGATCGAACGCGTGGACGAGCGCGGAGATCTCTCCGTGCACGCCGACGACGGACAGCTTGGCGCGGCGGGCGAGGTCGACGTAGCGCATCACGTCCTCGCGCGACATGGCGAAGGCGATGTGCTCGACCTTGGCGGTTCCGTCGCGGCTGGTCTCGCACACCGAGTTGGTGCGCACGACGAGCGCCGAAGGATCGCAGCCAAGCGCGATGGCGATCTGCAGGCGGATCACGCTCTCGGCGCGCTCGGCCTCGGCCGCAGGCACGCCGATGTGCTGGACAAGCATGTGCTGCGAGAACGGCGCAAGCACCAGGCGGCTGCCGCGGAACCCGTTCTCGCGAAGCGTCTCGGGGAACTGGCGCGCAAGGTGCTCGAAGCGTTCCTCGACCGGACGGGCGCGAAGCTCGTCGCTGAACGGGATGAACGCGCAGGCGCTCACCGACGGCGTGTCGCCACCGGTTGCCTGCAGGAGCTTGACGCCGGAGCTTCCGAAGTCTGCGAGGATTGGTGATTGATTCGAGCGGAACATGCCGAAGGGCATCGCGACGACCTCCCAAGCGAGGGACTGAATCCGGGAAACGGGTCCGGACGCTCGGTGATCGGTCAGAAACAAGGACGAAGTGAGGCGCCTGCCCGAGAAGCGCGACGAAGCCGCCGCGCTACGCGTTGCAGAGCGAAATCACCCGTGGTTCACAATGGTTGAGGGCGGCGAAGCACGCCGATAATGGGCGCGGCCAGCCTGCGCCATCCGTGCGGTCACGATCCGCGCGCGGCCTTGATCGCGGCCACAACCGTCGCAAGCGGCACGACCTGCTGCGTTCCCGCATCGAGGTCCTTGAGCGCGACACTGCCTTCGGCGAGCTCCGCTCCGAGAATCACCGCCATGCGCGCGCGGTTCTTCCCCGCATCGCCGAGAAGCTTGCCGACATTGCGCGTGGCCTTGGAGCTCGAGCGCGCGTGCAGCCCCTGCCGCCGCAGCGACATCACGAGCCGCGGGAGCTCCGCGTCGGCAAGCTCGCCGCCCGCGGAGATCACGAACACATCGGGCCGCGGCATGAGCGTCGCGCCGTCCTCAGGGAGCAGCTTGCGGTCGCGCAGGACGTTCGCGAGCACGACATCGCCCATGCCGAAGCCGCAGGCGGGCATCTTGGGGCCGCCGAACAGTTCGACGAGACCGTCGTAGCGGCCGCCCCCTGCCACCGCGCGCTCGGCGCCGGAGATCTCGTGGACCTCGAACACCGTGCCCGTGTAGTACGCGAGTCCGCGCACGATGCCGACGTCGACCGAGCACCAGTCGAGGATGCCCGCGCGGTCAGCGGCGGCGCGGACTTCGTCGAGCGCGGCGAATTCCTCGACGGAGACGCCGATCTTCGCCGCGAGCGCGGTGAGCGGATCGGACAGCCGCTGCGTGGCGCGCGCGGCGGTGTCGAAGCGCGCGACGGCGTCAGTGGAAAGTCCGAGCGCGGAGGCACGCTGTGCGAATTCTTCCGGCTTGAGCTTGTCGCGACGGTCGAGCAGCGTCATCGCGTCGGCGGATTTCTCGGCCGAAACGCCGAGCGCGCCGAGCATGCGCGCGATCGCCACGCGGTGCGAGAGCCGCACCTGCACGTCGTTCGGCGTGAGGCCGAGCCGCTCGAGCGCGAGGATCGCGCAGGAGATCACGTCGATGTCGGTCGCCGCGCCCTCGACGCCGCAGACGTCGATGTTCCACTGCACGAACTCGCGCAGGCGCCCGCGCTGCGGACGCTCGGCGCGGAACATGTTCGGGATCGCGAACCACTTGACCGGCACCGGCAGCGAACCCGCGCGCGCCGCGACCATGCGCGCGAGCGTGGGCGTGAACTCGGGACGCAGGGCGTAGTCGTTCTCGCCGCCCGCGCGGCGGAAGCTGAAGAGCTCGTTCACGATGCCTTCGCCCGACTTCGCCGTGTAGAGCTCAAGGTGCTCGAAGGTCGGGCCCTCGACCTCGTCGAAGCCGCAGTCGATGGACGCGCTGCGCCACGCGTTCTCGATGTGCCTGCGCACGGCGAGGTCGCCTGGATAGAAGTCGCGCGTGCCCTTCGGAGCCTGGTAGGAGTGAGAAGCCATCGTCAGCGGAGAGTACCGCCAACCGTCACGCCGTGGCGCGCTTCGACTTGGGCAGGATGAACGCGATCACGGCGGCGCACAGCGTCCAGCCGATCACGGTGTCGAACCACTCCGCGAGCGCGAATCCGTTGGGCAGGTGGAAGAAGTTCCACGACACGCCCCACGTCGCCGTCGCCATGAACGCCGCGACCGTGAAGCCGAGGAACACCCTGCGCACGAAGCCCCCCGCCACCGCCGACAGGATGCACGCGAACAGCAGCGACGCGCCGAACTCGATGCCGAAGCCGCGCACGAGCTCCTTGACCTCGATCGGCGCGAGCCCGTCGCGGCGCACGAGCACGAGCGCGGTCGGTCCGTCCTTGAGGCGCTTCTCGAACGCGTCCCACTGCGCCTTGCCTTCGGGCGTCGACTGATCGCACTCGCTCGGCTTGGGCATGCGGGGAATGAAGTACGCGCCGTCCTGCGGGAACTGCGCGCGGATCGTGTCGTGCGCGGCGACCTCGTCGGTGGTCTTCGCGAACGCAAAGCCCCAGATGTCGGCCGCGGCCCACGCCGTGAAACCCCACATGAAGACGACGACGGCACCGACGAGCGCAGCGAGCAGATGACGCATGGATCCTCCGTTGTTGGACGTGCCCTGAACGCGCAAACTAGCGAAAAGAACAAGGCGCCCGCATGCGGGCGCCTCGTGAAGTCTCAACTTGCTGGGAAACGCCTGCAAATCAGGCGTTTTCACCATGCCGACGCCGGCTCACCACTCCGGTCCGCCCGAGTACCGGCCAAACACATCCGCCATCGCCTGCACCTGCTCGCCGAGCGTGCAGCGCGCGAGCGACGCATCGACCAGCGCGGGCATGACGTTCTCGCCCTTGCGCGCCGACTCGCGGATCGCGTTGAGCGCGCGCTTGACGTCGTCGTTCGAACGCGACTTGCGCATCTTCGCCATGCGCTCGCACTGCTCGGTCTCGACGGTGTGCGGGATCTCGAGGATCTCGACCTGCTTCTCGTCGTTGCCGTCGGTGTAGGCGTTCATGCCGACCACGATGCGGTCGCCCGCCTCCATCTCCTGGCCAAAGCGGTAGCTCGCCTCGGCGATCGAGCGGCGGAAGTAGCCCTTGTGGATGCCCGCCACGACGCCGCCCATGTCGTCGATCTCCTTGATGATCGTGTTGGCGTCCTTCTCCATCTGGTCGGTGAGCGCCTCGACAAACCACGAGCCGCCGAGCGGATCGACCGTGCGGTGGACGCCAGACTCATGCGCGATGATCTGCTGCGTGCGGAGCGCGACGCGCACCGCCTGCTCGGTGGGCAGGCCGAGCGTCTCGTCCATCGAGTCCGTGTGCAGGCTCTGGCAGCCGCCGAGCACGCCCGCGAGCGCCTGCATCGCGACGCGCACGATGTTGTTGAGCGGCTGCTGCTCGGTGAGCGAGCAACCCGCGGTCTGCACGTGCGTGCGCATGAGGAGCGAGCGCTCGCTCTTGGCGCCGTAGCGCTCCTTCATCGCCTTGGCCCAGATGCGGCGCGCGGCGCGGAGTTTGCAGATCTCCTCGAAGAACTCGTTGTGGCTGTTGAAGAAGAACGACAGGCGAGGGCCGAAGCCGTCGACGTCGAGGCCGCGCTTCATGCACTCCTCGACGTACTCCATGCCGTCGCGCAGCGTGAACGCGAGCTCCTGCGTGGCGGACGAGCCGGCCTCGCGGATGTGGTAGCCCGAGATCGACACCGAGTTCCACTTGGGCAGGTGCTGCGACGCGAATTCGATCGTGTCGACCACGAGCTTGACATGCGGCTCGGGCGGATAGATGAACTCGTTCTGCGCGTGGAACTCCTTGAGGATGTCGTTCTGCAGCGTGCCGCCGAGCGAGGTCCACGGGATGTTGCGCTCCTTGGCGTGCGCGAGATACATGCCCCAGATCACCGCGGCGGGCGCGTTGATCGTCTGCGAGACGGTCACCTCGCCGATCGGAATGTCGGCGTAGAGGCGGTGCATGTCCTCGATCGACGCGATGGCGACGCCGCAGCGGCCGACCTCGCCCGCCGACAGCGGATCGTCGGAATCGCGGCCCATGAGCGTCGGCAGGTCGAACGCGGTCGAGAGGCCGGTGTTGGCCTTCGTGCCCTTCGCGTTCTCGAGCAGGTACTTGAAGCGGTTGTTGGTGTCGTCGGCCGAGCCGAAGCCCGCGAACTGGCGCATGGTCCAGAGGCGCGAGCGGTACATCGTCTTGTGCACGCCGCGCGTGAACGGGTACTGCCCCGCTTCGCCGATGCGCGCGTGCGGCTTGGTCGGATCGGCCGGATCGTGCGTGAGCACGGTCTCGGGGCCGTAGCGCTCGCCGACGACGTAGCCGGAGATCGTGACGGTCTCGGGGTCGACCTTCGACGAGGTCGAGGAGGATGCGGCGCTGGCTGCTGCGTGGCTGTTCGCGGTGGTCATGCGGGGGTCCTCTGTCGCGTCGCGGGCGGATGCCAGCGAAGTCACGGAGAATAGCACCTCAGGCGGTCGCTTCCATGCGGTGCAGGTGCGCGGCCCATGCTCGATCGGCTGCAGATAACCCCGCGCGGCGCGGGCGCTGCGTCCTGCGGAGCGCCGCGAGATCGCCATAATGCGCCCCCATGCCTGAAGCAACGACAGCGGGAAACGGACAGCCGGGCGATGACGCCCGCGTGGCGCACCTGGCCTTCGAGGCCGCGACGACGACGGCTGCATCGCTCGAGATGAACGGCGTCCCCTGCGTGCGCGGCATCACCGTGACCGCGACCGAGCGCCTCTCGTCGTGCGTGCTCCGCATCGACATCGACGGCGTTGCCGCGACCGCGTACGAGCGCGGCGTCGAGACCATCGCCGCGGGCGCGTCGATCGCGGTCGACACCGCGGACTTCATGATCCCCGCGCAGATCCTCCGCCAGTCGACCGAGCGCGAGGTGCTCGACCTGATCGCCTCGCTCCGCGACGCCAACGGCCGCGTGCTCGCGAGCACGCGTCATCGCCTTGTGATCGTGCCCGCATCGCACTGGTGCGGCGCGGCCGAAGCATGCGAATCGCTCGCGTCGTTCGTGACGCCGAACGCGTCCGCGCTCACGCCGCTCCTGCACGACGCGTCGAAGCGCCTCGAGGCGCGCACCAAGAACGGCGCGCTCGACGGCTATCTCTCGGGCAGCGCCGAGCGCGTGCAGCGCATCGCCGAAGCGTGCTACGAGGCGCTCACCGCGCGCGGCGTGACCTACATCACCGTGCAGCCGAGCTTCGAGCAGGCGGGCCAGAAGGTGCGCACCGCGACCGAACTCACCGCCGACGCCGCGGGCAACTGCCTCGATGTCTCGCTCACGCTCGCGGCGCTCCTCGAGATGTGCGGGCTTTCGCCCGTGATCGCGCTCGGCGACGGGCACGCGGTCGTCGGGTTCGCGACCACCGACACGACCTTCGCGGAGGTCGTGCACAACGGACCGTCGCGGCTCGTGAACCGCATCGAGCTCGGCGAATTCCGCATGATCGAGGCGACGGGCGCATGCGGCGCGCGACTCGCGTACGGCGAGGCGCTCGCGGAGGGCGAGCGGTTCCTCCGCACCGCGAGCGATCACCTGCGCGTGCTCGACGTGCGTGCGGCGCGACGCGCGGGATTCCACCCGCTGCCCGAACGCATCGCCGAATCCGGCGGCAAGCCCACGCTCGACACGCGCCGCAAGCCGCGCACGACCGAGTGGGCGCCTGTGCAGCCCGCGGGCCTTCCCCCGCTGCCCAAGGTCAAGCGCGCGCCGCACGAGCTGCGCCTCGAGCAGTGGAAGAAGCGCCTGCTCGACCTCACGCTGCGCAACCGCCTGCTCAACGACCGCGACAAGGCGGGCATTCCGCTGATCATCGAGGGCGACGCCGCGCTCGCGCGCCTCGAGGACGTGCTCTGGGACGAGAAGCCCATGAAGCTCGTCGCCCGCGGCGGCACGCGCACCACCGACGCCGCCGCGATGACCGCCGAGATCGACCGCGGCTGGATGCGCGCGACGCTCGAGGAAACCGAGCTGTTCAAGCGCGGGACCAAGGCGTTCCGCGACGCGAAGAGTTCGCTCGAGGAGACCGGCGCGCGCTCGCTGTACGTCGCGGTTGGATTCCTCGAGTACCGCGTCGAGCAGCGCGATACGCCGCTGCTTGCGCCGATCCTGCTCGTGCCCGTCGAGATGGAGCGCATCTCGCGCAGCGAGGGATTCCGCGTCGTGCCGGTCGCGGAAGACACCGTGCCGAACGTCGCGCTCGTCGAGTATCTCCGCAACAGCCACGGGATCGACCTCGATCTCGCGAGCGCGCTCGAGTCCGACGACAAGGGCATCGACGTGCCAGCCCTGCTCGCGCGCGTGCGCAAGACCGTGGTCGATGTGCCCGGCGCGCGCATCGTCGCCGCCGCGAAGCTCGGCAACTACTCGTTCAAGAAGCTTCCTCTGTTCGAGGAGATGCGCGCGCGCGCCAAGCCGCTCGCCGATCATCCCGTCGTGCGCTCGCTGCTCGACCGCACGGCGTCGGAGACGATCCGTCGCTCGCAGCTCGTCGATCCCGAGGCCGTCGACGCGGCCGCGCCGTTCGCGACCGTGCGCCTTCCGCTCGCGGCCGACAGCTCGCAGATCGCGGCGATCTGCTCGGCGACCGCTGGCTCGACCTTCGTGCTGCAGGGTCCGCCGGGAACGGGCAAGAGCCAGACCATCACCAATCTCCTGAGCGAATGCCTCGCGCGCGGCAAGCGCGTGCTGTTCATCGCCGAGAAGGGCGCGGCGCTCGAGGTCGTGAGCGACCGTCTCCGCAAGGCGGGGCTCGGTTCGTTCGCGCTCGACCTTCATGCGGACCACGCGACCAAGCCGAGCTTTGTCGCGCAGATCAAGCGCTCGCTCGACGAGGTCGAGGCGCGCGCCGCGCCTGGATCGCGGCAGTTTGATTCGGTCGCTGCGACGCTCGACCGCTCGCGCGCGCGCCTGCGCAGCGCGTGCACCGCGCTGCATGGCGTGCGCGGCGACGGGCTTTCCGCGCACAGCGTGATCCAGCGCAGCGTGGAGACCGCGGATTCCGCGGCGAAATCGCTGGAAGGCACGCTCGAAGGCGTGCTGCCCGCCAGGATCTCCGCCGCCGACGTCTCGTCGCGGCTCGAGGCCGTGGGCAACCTCGCGGCGGCCGTCGACGAACTCCCCGCGGGACTCGCGGAAACGCTCGCGGATCTCGCGCCCGCGACCGTCCTTTCGCACGAAGACGCGCTCGCGATTGGCCGCACCGCGCGCGAATCGGCGGCGCTCATCGCGTCGATCGAAGCGGCGGCAACCGACCTCGCGCGGCAGATCGGCGTGCAGACGCCGCGTGACGTCGCGACGCTGCGCGACCTCGTCAAGGTCGCGCGCGGGCTCGCCATCGACGCGCCCGGCATCGGCGCGCTGCTCGAGGCCGCGCTCGCGGCGGATCATCCGCAGCGCCTCGCCGCGATCAAGAAGTCGCTCGACATCTGCGCCGCCGGCGTGAAGGCCGAGACCGATCTCCTCGCGCAGTACGACCGCGCGGTGCTCGAGCTTCCGCTCGCGCAGATCGTGGGAGACCTGCGCGCCACGCGCGAGAAGTTCATCCTCTTCCGCTGGCTCGCCGCGCGCAAGGTCCGCGCGATGCTCGTGCGCGTCGCGCGCAACGCATCGGCGGGCGACCACGAGTCGCTGCTCAAGGAAACCGAGCGCCTCCTCGCGCTTTCCACCGCGATCAAGGCCGCGGAGCCGGTCAAGGCCGAGCTCGCGCGCTTCGCGTCGGGCGACGGCAGCATCGACTTCGCGGCGGTCGCGCGCGCGCTTGATGCGGCGCGCACCGCGGCGAACTCCATCCGCAGCGCGTTCCCGCGCGAAGCCGCGATGATCGCGATGCAGGCGCCCAAGACCGCCGCGCTCGCCACGCTGCCCGCGGCGGCCGATGCGCTTGCGCGTCCGCTCGACGCGTTGGATGCGGCGCTCGCCGACCTCACCGCGAACCTCGGCGCCGCCCCTGCTCTTTCCACGGGAAATCTGGCCGAAATCCGCACGCGCCTCGAGCGCATCGCGGGCAAGGACCACGAGCTTCCCGCGTGGAGCACCTGCACGGTCGCGCGCGCTGCCGCCGCAAAGCTCGGCCTCGCGCCCGTCGCGAACGCGCTGATCTCGGGCAAGCTTCCGACGACCGCCGCCGAGCGCGCGGTCGAGAGCGCGATGCTCGGCTCGTGGGTGCGCGCGCGCCTGCGCGAAGAGGCCCCGCTCGCCGACTGCGCTTCCGACAAGATGGACGAGCTCCGCAAGAGCTTTCTCGCGGGCATGGCCGAGTACCGCAAGGGCGCGGCCGACGCCGTCGCGACGGTCGTGCGCGACCGCACGCGCGCCGCGCTTGCGACGGGCGAAACGGACGACGCGATGCGCCGCGCGCTGCGCACGGTGCAGGAGCTCCGCGCGCTCACCACGATCCGCCGGCCGATCCGCCGCGTGATGCTCGAGGGCGCGCCCGCGATCGCCGCGATCAAGCCGATCGTGCTCGCGAGCCCGCTGTCGGCGACCACGCTGCTTCCCGCGGAGTTCCCTGCGTTCGATCTCGTGGTGTTCGACGAGGCATCGCAGGTCCCCGTCTGGGACGCCGTGTGCGCGATCTCGCGCGGCGCGGCCAGCGTGATCGTCGGCGACTCGAAGCAGCTGCCGCCGACGAACTTCTTCGACCGCAAGGATGCCGGCGCGGACGCTGGCGATGGCAGCGGCGGCGACGCCGAGGCCGCGCTCGCCGACGCGCTCGAGCCGCTCGACAGCGTGCTTGAGGAGGCGATCGCGTCGGGCATTCCGCAGCGCAGCCTGCTCTGGCACTACCGCTCGCGCGACGAGCGGCTCATCGAGTTCTCGAATCGCCGCAGCTACGGCGGGCGTCTGCAGACCTTCCCCGCAGCGCACCGCGCGCATCCGAACCTCGGCGTCGAGTTCCGCTTCGTCGGCGGGGCGTACGACCGCGCGGGCACCTCGACCAACCGCAAGGAAGCCGAGGCGATCGTCGCCGAGCTCACGCGCCGCCTGCTCGACGACGACGCGTGCAGCGCGAACCGCTCGATCGGCGTCGTGACCTTCAGCGAGGCGCAGCAGACGCTCGTGCAGGATCTCCTCGACGAAGCCGTCGACAAGGATGCCAAGCTGCGCGAGCGCATGGCCGAGGCCGCGAAGCTCGGCGATCCCGTGTTCGTCAAGAACCTCGAGAACGTCCAGGGCGACGAGCGCGCGACGATGCTCTTCTCGATCTGCTACGGACGCGATGCGGCGGGCACGATGTATCACAACTTCGGCCCGCTCAATCTCTCGGGCGGCGAGCGGCGCCTCAACGTCGCCGTCACGCGCGCACGCGAGAAGATCGTCATCTTCACCTCGATCCGCGCGAGCGACCTCGATCCGGCCAAGTGCCGTTCGAAGGGCGCGCAGGATCTCCGCGACTACCTCGCGTTCGCCGAGCTCGGCACCGTGCCCGCGACGCGCGATGAAGGCGCGCCTCCGCGCGAGGTCGACGCGTCGGCGATCGAGTCCGCGCTCGCGGCCGAACTCGGCGCGCGCGGCTGGATCGTCGATCCGCTCGTCGGCCGCTCGCGCGACTACCGCGTGAGCCTCGCGCTCGCGCAGAAGTCGGAGCCCAACCACTGGGTGCTCGGCATCGAGCTCGATGGCGCGTTCTACGGCGGCGCGCCGACCGTGCTCGACCGCGAGGTCGTGCGGGACGGCGTGCTCGGCGGACTCGGATGGCGCACGGTCAAGGTCTCGTGCCTCGACTACCTGCGCGATCCGAAGAAGGTCGTCGACCGCATCGATGCGGCCGCGCGGCGCTGAATCGGTGCCGCGTTACGCGGGCATTTGCGGCGGAACATCGCCCGTCCACGGCGCCGGCGGCGGCGGCGCGCTCGGATCGGCGTCGTTGAACACCGCGCGGTAGTAGCCCGCCTGCAGCGCGATCCACAGCGGGAAACCAAACAGCACCAGGCCGATGCAGCAGCAGCCGAAGCCGAGCATGATCGCGACGGTCGACAGGATCATCGTGACGATGCCCGCAAGCGCGTGGCCGCGGGTCGCGCTCCACGAGAGTCGCAGCGCCTCGAACACACCGACGCGCGGCAGATCGGGATCGCACGCACGCAGCGGGAACACCATGAGCCGCGCCGTCAGCCACAGCGACACGCAGACCGCGAGCAACGCGCCCACGATGACCAGCACGATCGCGATCGGTCGCGGCGAGCCGCCCGCGTTGATCACCCCGAACAGCCCGAGCGCGGCGATCACCATGCCGGGCGCCGCGGCCGCAAGTCCGAGCACCGCCATCAGCAGCATCGCGCCGACGGCCGAACCAAAGCGGCGGAATCCCTCGAAGATCGTGGCAAAGCACGAGGTGTGGCCGCGCGACGCGCGCACGGCGGTGAGCCCGACGCCGATCTGCACCGGCCACTGCAGGCACGCCGCGATCAGGATCAGCACCGGCGCAAAGATCACCCAGAGCACCACGATGCGCGCGGGCGGCGCGCCGTTCTCGAGCATCGCATGCTGGATCATTCCGACGACCTGACCGAGCACGCCGCCCGGGATGCTCGCGGCCATCAGCGCGAGTCCTGCGACGACAAGCAGTCCCCATGCGCTGGTGAACGTCTTCCACGCTAGCGAGAGCGTGCGGCCGAGGACGTCCTGTTCAACTGGCGAGTTCTGCTGGCTCATCGAGGCCTCCGTGCGGGAAGCCTAACAGCGCGCCCCAACGGACGCGCAACGGATCAATGCGCCTTGCCGCACGCCGCGTCGGGCACGTGCGTCGGCTCCCAGCGCGACGCGAGCTGGCGCCCGCCGCGCGCGGATTCGGTGCCCGTCTCGACGATCCACACGGCCTTGCTCGGGAAACGCTCGGCGGCGCCCGCGGCGATCGCGCCGGAAATGCCGTCGAATGAGCCTGATTCGTGCATCGCGCGTGCCACGGTCGCGCGCGTGACGGTGCCGCCGGTCTTCGCGCGCTCGAGCGCGGCGATCGCCATGCGCGTCGCGTCGTAGCCGAGCGCGGCAAACGCCGTCGGCTCCATGCCGTCGAACTTGGCGCGGTAGCGCGCGACGAACGCGTCGATCGCAGGCTCGCCGCGGCCCGCGAGCCACGCGTGCGTGCTGTAGTAGACGGCGCCGAGGTTCCTGGCCGCGAAGATCGACGGCTCGTCGAACGAGTCAGGCCCGAGCGCCGCGCCCTTGAATCCACGCGCGCGCAGCGCCTCGATGATGCGCGACGCGTCCTGCGGCAGCGCCGCGACATAGACGACGTTCGGCGACTTCGCGACCGCGCGCTCGACTTCCTGCGCGAAATCGCCGGAGAACGCGATCACCGTCGCGTCGCTCTCCGCGAGGCCGCGGAACGACGTGGTGAATGCAGCACCGACCGCGCGCGCGAACTCGCTCTTTGCGTCGAACATCACCACGGCCCTGCGCGCCGCAAGCCGGTCGTGCGCGAACTCGGCCATCGCCGCGCCCTGCATCGGATCGCTGAAGCACGCAAAGCTCAGCAGCTCGCCGCCCGCGAGCTTGGCGAGGCACGGATCGGTCGCGCCCGCGACCATGACCGGCGTTCCCGCCGCGGCAAACGCAGGCAGAACCTCGCGCAACTCGTCGGAGTCGGTGAAGCCGATCGCCGCGACCGCATCGCGCGCCGCGTCGGCCGCGCCCGCATCGCCGCAATACACCGCGCGGAAGTCCGAGCTCCGCGCCTCCTCGATCGCCATCATCGCGCCACGCTTCGCCTCCATGCCGAGCGACGCCTGGCCCATCGAGTCGTCGAACACGACGGCGAGCTTCATCAGCCCCGCATCGCTTGACGACGACGAGACGCCGCGGCAACCCGCGACCAGCGCAAAGCACAGCGCGAGGGAAGTTCGCAAACCACGCGAAAAATCACGGGACATGACTCGATTCAGGGCGTGCGTCATCGCGTGCATCCTCACTTGGCCGGATACTCGTACACGCCGCGGCCGGTCTTGTCGCCAAGACGCCCCGCCTGCACCAGCTGGCGCAGCATCGGGCACGGGAAGAACTTCGGGTTCCCGAGCTCGCGGTACAGCACCATCATGATGTCGTGGCACACATCGAGGCCGATGAAGTCCGCAAGACGCAGCGGCCCCATCGGGAAGTTGCAGCCGAGCAGCATGATCTGATCGATGTCCTCGGGCTTCGCCACGCCTTCCATCCACGCGTAGAACGCCTCGTTGATCATCGGCATGAGCACGCGGTTCGACACGAAGCCCGCGCGGTCGTTCGCGGGCACGGGCGTCTTGCCCATCGCCTTCGACAGCTCGATCGTGCGCTGCGTGGTCTCCTCGCTCGTCGCGATGCCCTTGATGACCTCGACGAGCTTCATGATCGGCACGGGATTGAAGAAGTGCATGCCGATCACGCGCGGCGCGTCCTTGCCGACGGCGCTCGCGATGTCGGTGATCGAGATGCTCGAGGTGTTCGTCGCGAGGACGACGTCGGCGCAGAACGTCGCCTGCATCTCCTTGAAGATCTTCTTCTTGAGCTCGACGTTCTCCGTCGCCGCCTCGACGACCCAGTCGGCGCTCTTGGCGTCGGTCATCGAGGTGACGTAGCAGATGCGCTTGAGCGCGGCGTCGGCGGCGTCCTGCTGCATCTTGCCCTTCTCGACGAGGCGCGCGAGGCTCTTCGCGTGGCCGGCCTTCGCCTTGTCGAGGGCTGGCTGGCTCACGTCGATCTGGATCGCATTGAATCCCGACTGCGCGGCGGTGAGGGCGATGCCGGAACCCATGGTTCCGGCGCCAATGACGGCGATGGTCTTGACGGTCGACATAGGGCGGGGAATGTAGCAGCAGCCAACATCACGCAAGGACGCGGAAACGAACGCGGGGCCCGGCATCGCGCCAGGCCCCGCAAGTTCGTTGCCAATCCGGATGGATCAGGCCTTCCAGTGCAGTCCCATCGGACCCGTGTAGCTCGCGAGCGGGCGGATGATGCGGTTGTTCGCGTGCTGCTCCATGATGTGCGCGCACCAGCCGGTGATGCGGGCCGCCACGAAGATCGGCGTGTACTGCGGCACGGGGATGCCCATGATGAAGTACGTCATGCCGCACGGGAAGTCGACGTTCGGGTGGATGTTCTTGTCGCGCAGCATGATCGCCTGCACTTCGTCGCCCATGTCGAACCACTTCTTCGAGCTCGGGCCCTGCTTCTCGGCGAGCTTGAGGCCCCAGCGGCGCAGGATGCCCGCGCGGTGGTCGCCGTTCTTGTAGACGCGGTGACCGAAGCCCATGAGCTTGCGCTTCTCAGCGAAGGCGCGCTGCATCCACTCGTTGATCGCCTTCGGGTCGACGGTCATCTTGCCGCCCGCGCAATCGCGGTCGATGTCCTTGAGCATCTCCATCGCCATCTCGTTGGCGCCGCCGTGCAGCGGGCCCTTGAGCGCGCCGATGCCGCCGCAGACCGCGCTGTGCATGTCGGTCTCGGTCGAGGCGATCGTGCGGCACGAGAAGGTCGACGCGTTGAAGTCGTGCTCCGCGTAGAGGACGAGCGACACGTCCATGATGCGCGCGGCGAGTTCGTCGGGCTTCTTGCCGGTGATCGACCAGAGCAGGTTCGCCGCGTGGCCGAGCGACGGATCGGGGTCGACGGGCGACTGGCCGTCGAGCGTGCGCTGGCAGGCGCCGACGATGGTCGGGATCTGCGCGAGCAGGCGCTTGGACTTGCGGAGTCCCGCGGCGGGCGAGTTGTCCTCGCAGTCGGGGTCGAGGTGCGAGAGCAGCGACACGCCCGTGCGGAGGATCGACATCGGGTGCGCGTTCGGGCTCTCCTTGGCGACGCGCACGATGGCGTCGCGCACGCTGGTCGGGATCGCGCGCATCGACGCGACCTCGGCCTTGAACGCGGCGAGCTCGGCCGCGGTCGGCTTGTGGCCGACGATGAGCAGGTGCGCGACTTCCTCGAAGCTGGCGTTCTCGGCGAGGTCGGCGATCTCGTAGCCGCGGTAGATCAGCTCGGTCTGCGTGACGGCGCAGATGGAGGTGTCGCCGACGGTCTGGCCGGCCAGGCCACGGGTGTCGACAGGCTTCGCGGAAGGGGCAGGTGCGGTGCTCATCTCAGGTCTCCGGCGGAAACGGGTGCATGCGGCAAAACGCCGCGGAAGAAGAGTGAGTCTACACACCTCGCCATGCCGCGGGGGCGTTACCTTTCCAACATGCAGACTCGAACGATCGCTTCGGCCGTGGTTGCGTCCGCCCTTCTTGCCAGTGGGCTTTCGGGGTGTGGAGCCGCGCCCAAATCCGCGGCGGCGGCGGCGGCGGCGACTGCTGCGCCTGTTTCGCGCGGTCCAGCGGCGGCCGAGGTCGCCGCGCTCCTCGCGGGCGCGTACACCAGCGCCGAGCAGGCGAAGGCCGACCCGGAGTTCTTCGAGGTCGAGCTGCACATGGTGCCGATCTGGACGGATCGCGCCGACGGCAAGTGGCTGTATGTCGAGCAGGCGATGGCGACCGCGCTCGACAAGCCGTACCGGCAGCGCATCTATCACGTGGTGGACGCGGCGGACGGCGCGGCGGAGAGCTTTGTGTTCGAGCTGCCGAACGCCGCCGAGCGCGTGGGTGCTTGGAAGACCCCCGCGGTCTTCAACGCCGACAAGGCCGAGACGCTGACCAAGCGTGACGGCTGCTCGATCAGGCTGACGCGCGCCGCCGACGGCTGGACGGGCTCGACCACGGGACACGACTGCCCGAGCGCGCTCAAGGGCGCGAAGTACGCGACGAGCGAGGTCAAGCTGTTCGCCGACCGCATCGAGACGTGGGACCGCGGCTTCAACGAGAAGGACCAGCAGGTCTGGGGCGCGAAGAAGGGCCCCTACCGGTTCACCCGCGTCAACTGAGTCGCTGGTGCACGGCACGTGCCACGCAGTGCCAGGCACTCGGCGGCACGTGCCGTGCACGATCGCCATCAGCGACTCCGCGCTGCCGCCATCACGTCGCGGGCCACCTGCTGCATGTGCGCGGCACGTGCCATGCAGTGCCAGGCACTGGACGGCACGTGCCGTGCACAAATCGTTGTGGGTAAAAACAAACCCGCGGCGCTCCCTTTTGGCGCGCCGCGGGCTCCCTTTGTTTCCCATCTCAACCGCTTCCCGGCGGCTGAGACGTTTCCCTAAAACCTCGGCGAGCGAGCTCGCTGAGATCCCTCCTGAAATCTCACGATCGGGCGTCCCCGGTCGTGAGCTTGTGAGCGGCAGGTTCCCTTTCCGCCGTTCACTGGCAACTCGGCCTAGTACCGAATCGCCGTCCCTTTTTACCTCCGCCCGTCTTCAGGTCCCTCAACCCGAAGACTTGCGAATTCTCGAAACCCGTCCCTAACAGGCTCGAGGCCGACCTTTCGATCGGCACGTGCATTCTTCCGTCAAATCCGCGGAAGTGTTGCTGCCACTGGGAGTTTTCATGAACTTTCCTCGGCTGTCTTCAGATCCTCCTGCGAAATCAGCGGTTATGAGGCGCAATTTCTTGTGAACGCCGCGCGCGAGCGCATCGCGTCTCGACGAAACACGGCAAGTATCCGCGCGGCCGTTGCTTAGACTGCGTCGATGCGCGACATGCTGCTGTCGGGGTTCCGCTCGTTCCGAGTTCGGCTGGCTTGTCTGGTGCTGGCCAGCTGCGCCGCCGCGTGCCTCAGCAGCCCGACCCATGCGGCCACACCGAGCGACTCCAACTCCGACTTCTACGCCCGCGCCGGCCGCGAGATCAGTTCAAAGCACTACCGAATCCTGAGCGATCTCGATCCCGAGAGCACGCGCAACTACGCGACGCATCTCGACCTGATCTACGAGGAGTACGCCAAGCGCCTCTCGGGCCTCTCGCAGAAGGCACCCGAAATCCCCTTCGTGCTGATGTTCGCGCATCAAGCCGACTACCTCGACGTCCTCAAGCGCACCTACGGCATCGATGCGAAGGGCAGCGGCGGCATGTTCTTCATCTCGCCGGGTGGCGCGGCGCTCGCGTTCTTCACCGAGTCGCTGCCGGAGTCGCGCGTGCTGCATGTGATCCAGCACGAGGGATTCCACCAGTACGCGCACAGCCGGTTCGTGGGCACGCTTCCGCCGTGGCTCAACGAAGGACTCGCGGAGTACTTCGGCGAGGCGATCGTGATCGATGGCCGCGTGATCATCGGGCAGGCGAGCCCAGGGCCGGTCGAGACGATCAAGAAGGCGATCGACCAGGGGCAGACGATCGACTTCCTCCGCCTGCTCACGATGACGCCCGACGACTGGAACGGCAACGTGCGCAATGGCAGCGCGGCGATCCAGTACATGCAGTCGTGGTCGATGGTGCAGTTCCTCGGATGGGCCGAAAACGGGCGCTATCAAGCGGGTTTCGAACGCTACCTCGTGCTGATCCACGACGGCATGCCGAGCGACCGCGCGTTCGTGCAGGCGTTCGGCACCAACGACGTCAAGAGCTTCGAGACGACCTGGAAGGAATGGGCCCGCAACATGAAGCCCAGCGCGCTCGGCACGGCCGCGCTGCGCATCACGTTCCTTGCCGAAGGCCTCGCAATGCTCTCGCACGAAGGCGTCAAGGTCGAGAGCCTCGACGATCTGGTGACCAAGCTGCGCGAGCGGAACTTCGCGACCGAAGTCACCGTGCACGGACGCAGCGAGCGCATGGAGGCGAACGACACGGTGCTGCAGATCCCCAAGGACGAGCTCGCCAAGGAACAGCCGGTGTTCGACCTCATCCCGGCCAAGGTCGGCAAGTCGACGACGTCCGACCGCAAGCGCGAGGCGGATCACCCGACGCCGCCCGTCATCACCACGCGCGGGATGCAGCCGCGCGAACTCGTGCTCAAGTGGACCCGCCTCAAGTCGGGTGACTTCGATTTCGAGCTGCTTTCGCCGAACAAAGCGCCCCCGCCGCCGAAGGCCAAGCCGGACGGCAAGTCCGACGGCAAGTCGTCGGCCGTGCCCGACAAGTCGAAGGACACGGGCGGCGAGAAGAAAGCGCCCAAGTAGCATTCCCAAGCGTCGTGCATGACGACGCTCGCCCGCCCGACCTCGCGCCTGACCTCGCGACTGACTTCGCGCCTGACCATCCCGATGCATCCGGTCGACACCACCTTTCTCCGACGGCTTCGCGCGCGCGACGAGCGCGCGTGGTTCGAACTGTGGGAAGCGTTCGGTCCGGTCGTGCGCGGCACGCTCTACCGCTGGGGCAACGGCCGCCTGGGCGAGGAGACGCTGCGCGACCTCACGCAGGACACGCTCGCGGCGCTGACCGATTCGATCGAGCGCTTTGATCCGCAGCGCGGCGTGCGCTTCTCGACATGGCTGCTTGCGATCGCCAAGCATGTCCTCGGCGACGAGATGGACCGCCGCTACGCGCAGAAGCGCGGCAGCGGCAAGCGCGGCGCGAGCCTCGACGACTCGTGGATGGGCCAGTCGCGCGAGCCGCAGCCCGACGACCTCTACGAGCGTCGCGTGATGTCGGCGAAAGTGCACGCCGCGATCCGCTCCGCGCAGAAGCGCAGCGAGTTCGTGCATTTCGAGGCGTACCGCATGCGCGTGCTCGAATCGCGCGGCGGCCGCGAGATCGGCGTGCTTCTCGGCGTGAGCGAGCCGACGGTCACGCGCCACTGCCAGCGCGTGCGCGAGGCGCTGCGCGATGAACTCCGCAACGCGATCGAGCAGTGGAGCTTTACCGACGAGGAGCGCTCGGAGCCGCGCGACGCTGGCCTTGCCGCCGACGACGCCGCGTTCGACGAAGCGCTCGGCGACATCTGGCGCGCGCAGGAAGAGATCCTCAGCGCCGATCTTGACGCCCAGCGCGAGGCCCAGCGTGAAGCACCGCGTGATGCGAATCGCCGGGGCCGCGCGTGAGCGGCAGCATCGAGTGGACGCTGGCCATCGTGGGCATGATCGCGGCGAGCGCTGCGCTGGTCGCGCTCGGGCTCGCGCTCGGGCGCCTCGGCGTGGTGGCGGGCATGTTCGGCGCGCACATCGGGCGCTGCGCGAAGCAGTTCGGCTCCGATGTCGTGCGCTTTATCGGGGGATGCGTGGTGGCGCTGCTGCTGCTGCCGGTCGCGGTCGCGCGGCTGATCGTGCTCAAGCCCGCGACCGCGCGCGACGCGCTGGCCGCGAGCTGGCGCGAGTTTCGCGAGGCGATGCGCGCGCTGTACTCGGCGGTGATCGTCCAGCCGCTGCGGCTCGTCGGACTGCGCGGCGTGCTCGGGCACGTCGAGTCGCGCCTCCCCGCCGCGCTCGGCGAGGCAGGCGACGGCGGGAGCGCGACCCCGCGCAGCGCGCGCGCGGATTTCGCGGGCTACACCGTACACCGCGAACTGCAGCGCGGCGGCTCCGGCGCGCGGCTCTACGTGTGCGAACCCGACGCGCGCACGCGCGTGCGCATCGGCCTCGCCAGCGGCTACGTCGTGATCAAGAGCTTCGACTTCGACGACGGCACGCACCTCGCCGAGATGCTGCGCGAATCGCGCTCGCTCGACGCCGCGCGCAAGCTCGGACTCGTGCTCGACCACGAAAGCTCCGAGCGGCGCTTTCACTACGTGATGCGCTACTACGAGGGGCTCGACCTCGGCAAGTTCACGCGGCGCCTGCACGATGCGGCGGGCGACGACGGACTCGACCGCGAGCGCTTCGTCATGCTCGCCTCGCTCGTGCGCGACATCGTGGCGACGCTGCGCGACTGGCACGCGGCGGGACTCTGGCACAAGGACATCAAGCCGGAGAACGCGATCGTGCTCGACGGCCGCGCGACGCTGGTCGACCTCGGCCTCGTCACGCCGCTCGCATCGCAGATGACGCTGACCACGCACGGAACCGAGTATTTCCGCGATCCCGAGATGGTGCGCCAGGCGCTGCGCGGCGCGCGCGTGTCCGACGTCGACGCGGCGCGCTTCGACATCTACGGCGCGGGCGCGGTGCTGCACTTCGTGCTCGAGGGGACTTTCCCCGCGCACGGCGTGCTCAGCGGATTCAAGAAGCCGAGCCCCGAGTCGCTGCGCTGGATCGCGCGGCGCGCGATGGCCGACTTCGACCGCCGCTACGCGAGCGCCGACGAGATGCTGCGCGACCTCGACCGCGCGATCCTCGGCGGCGATCCCGCGGCGGTGCGCCCCGCGGACCTGCCGTCGATGCGCGGCAGCAGCGACGGCGACGCGGCGAACGCGGGCGATGCGACTGACCTCGCCGGCGACGCCTCGCGCGCGACTCCCCCGCCGCCACCCGACGCCAATGCGCGCGCGCGTCCCGCGATCCGCGTGACCGACTGGTGGACCGGCGCGTACCGCATGGTCTCGGTGCGCCCGCTGCCCGCGGCGATCCCCGCGCAGAACAAGCCCAGCGTGACCGCACCGATCGCGGTGTTCATCGCCGCGCTCGCCGCGCTCGGCGTGGTGGTTGGACTCTGGTTCTGGCTGAACTGAAACAGCCGAGCGCGAGGCGCGCTACCGCACGTTCCGCGGGAAATCCCACTGATCGCCCGGCTTGTACGCGAGCAGCTCGTACAGCTCCTTGCGGCTCTGCATCGTGTCGAGCGCGCCGTGGAAGCCGCCGTCGCGCTTGAGCGCAGCGAGCCCGTCCTCGACCGCCTTCATCGCGATGCGCATGAGCGACAGCGGGTAGATCACGATCGACACGCCGAGCGCGCTGAACTCGTCGCGCGTGAGGTGCTTGGTCTTGCCGAACTCGGTCATGTTCGCGAGGGTCTTGCCCGGCGACGCCTTCATGAAGCGCGCGAACTCGTCGGCGTCGTGCAGGCCCTCGGGGAAGATCACGTCGGCGCCCGCCTCGCGGTAGAGGTTCGCGCGCGCGACCATGTCGTCGAAGCCCGTCACATGCCGCGCGTCGGTGCGCGCGATGATCACGAAATCGCGGGAAACGCGGTGCTTCGCCATCGCGGCGACCTTCTCGGCCATCGCCTGCGCGGACACGAGGTCCTTGCCGTCGAGATGCCCGCAGCGCTTGGGGAACTCCTGGTCCTCGAGGTGCAGCGCCGCGGCGCCCGCGCGCTCGTACTCGACGACCGTGCGCACGCAGCACTCGACCTCGCCGTAGCCGGTGTCGGCGTCGGCGATCACGGGAATGCCCGAGGCATCGCTGATCTCGCGGATCGTGCGGCACATCTCGGTGAGCGTGATCAGGCCGATGTCGGGATAGCCCGCGACATTCGCCGTGGCGCCGCCCGAGATGTACGTCGCCTCGAAGCCCGCGCGCGCGACCGCACGCGCGACCAGCGCGTTGAACGCACCCGGAACGAACACGGTGCCACGCGCCATCGATTCACGGAGCCGGCTGCCTGCATGCGCTGTTGCCATCATGCGGGGAATGTAGCGAACGCGCGCTGCTCAATACGCGCGGACGAGCGTCGCGCCCGGGTAGTAGTTGGCGAGGATCGCCGGCGCGGCCTTGCCCGCCTTCGACATCGACTCGGCGCCGTACTGGCACATGCCCACGCCGTGGCCAAAGCCAAAGCCCTTGAGCGCGATCTCGCCGCCCTTGATCGTCGGCTCGAAGTACGCGCTCTTGACCTGCTCCGCGAGCGGCTTCTTGAGCGAGGGATTCGCGGGGCTCGCGTTGAGCGCCCAGCGCATGCGCTCGGCGGGGAGCTCGCACTTCCAGCCCTTGTCGTCGACGATCCGCACGCGCACGGGGCGGCCCTGCGCGTTGCGCGCAATGACCGTGAGCTCGCGCACCAGGCCGATGCGCTGCAACGACGGGTAGCCCTCGAGGCGCGCCCACTGCGGGAGCACGCTCGACACGGCGTCGACCTGGAGCTTCATCTCCCACTTGGCGTTCTTCGAGAGCGTCATGCAGCCGCAGTTCGGCTTGCCCGCGCCCGCGCGGAGCGGCGCGATGTCGTGGCGGATCTCGCTCGAGATCGTGTCCTGCGCGCTCGCGCGCGCGCCGCCGCAGCAGCTCGAGAAGTACGCCGGCACGACGCGATTCTCGAACACGAGCATCTGCCCCGCGGTGTCATGCACGGCGTCGATGCTCTTCTGGTGCGTGGCCTTGCCGACCCATGCCTGGCTGCGCTCGTCGGCGAACACGTCGTAGTGCCGCTGCGGCCGCCAGATCGCCATCTCGCAGACGGCGTAGCTGCGCGCGGCGATCGCCTGCGCGCGGTGCGTCGACACGCCCCAGCCGTTGATGAGTTCCTTGGAGATCACGCCCGCGAGGTACGTCTCCATCGGGACTTCGTGGATGAGATCGAAACCACCGCCGCTCGTCGGCACAAGACGCAGCGCGCCCGGCCACTCCTGCCCGTCGATGCGAACCTTGGCGGGTTCGTTGGCGAGGCTCGACACGTCGAGCGTGCCGCGCGACTGGACGTCGACCACGCGCGCGGCGCGCTTGCCCGCGAGCTCGGTCACGCGCCAGCCGCTGTCGGTCCAGCGAATCTCAACCGGGCCCATCGCGAGCACGCCCGCGCGACCCGAGCCCTTCTCGACGATCCAGACCTTGGGGCCCGCGCCTTCGACCGAGACGAACGGCTTGCTCGGCGGGACTTCCTTGGTCTTGATGCGGATCGCCGGCTCCTTGTCGGGCGGCGCGGGTCGGTCGATCGTCTGCGGCTTGGGCTGGGTATCAGGCTGCGGCTGCGGCTGCGGCTGCTCGGCGTTGCCCTTCGCGGGTGGCTCGGCGGCGGGAGCGCCGTTCATGCCAGCGGGGTTCTGCCCGGGCGCAGCGCCGCCACCGGGAACGGAGACGTTCTTCGGCTGGCGCATCCCCTGCGGCGTGTCGCAACCAAACGACGACCACAGCACGACCGCACCTGCGGCCGCGACGGCGGAGGTCAGGAGAAAGCGACGCCTGTCCGAATCAACAACCGTGTCGACGTTCTTGTCGAAAGTCCTGTCGAAGGCCTGCGAGTCCATGCAGCACCCTTTCAGTTGGAAGCCAACCCGACCTGACGTTTAGCGCAGCTGACGCAGCGTGAGTCCGTGCTGCTGGAGCCGCTCGCGAATCTCGTGGAGGCTCGTTGCGCCGAAGTTCTTGACGCCCATGAGCTCGGCCTCGGTGCGCGAGGCGAGTTCGCCGAGCGTGCCGATGCTGAGCAGCTGGAGCGCCTTGCGGGCGCGCACCGAGAGCTCGAGGGCAGAGATCGGCTTGTTGAGCACGGTCTCTGGAACCATCGACTTGAGCTCGTCGAGGATGTCCTTGCGGACGCCCGGACGACCGCCCGGACCCTCGAGGCCCTGGCCGAGGCGCAGGGCCTTCGACTGGAGCATCGCCTTGATCTCGACGAGCGACTGCTCGCCGAAGTTCTTGTAGCTGAGGAGCTCGGCCTCGGTGATCTTGAGGAGGTCGCCGAGCGTGCGGATCTGCATCTTCTTGAGGCAATTGCGCGCGCGGACGCTGAGCTCGAAGTCGGTGACGGGCGTGTCGAGCACGCCGGTGGAGAGGTTGATCGCGCTTGGCTCGCTGTCGACCTGCATGTCCTTGCTGGCCTGCACGTCCTTCATGAAGAGGCGCGCGCGGATGTGGTTCGGATCGGTCTCGAGGACCTGCGCGAGCAGACGCTCGGCGCGGCCGTACTCGCAGCGGTCCTCGCAGATCACCGCGAGGTTGACCAGCGCGTTGAGGTGCGGCTTCTTGCAGCTGGTGATCTCGGTGTAGAGCGCGACGGCCTCGTTCTCCTCGCCGCAGAGGTCGAGGAGGTACGCGAGCTTGAAGGTGATGTTGGCGTCGTCGGACAGCTCGCGCGCGGCGCGGAGCTCAACGATCGCGCCCTCGCGGTTGCGCTCCTTCTCAAGACGCGCAGCCTCTGCGAGATGCTTCTTGACCGCCTCGGGGTTTCCAGCCTTGCCACCAATCACCGTGTCGAGTCCGCTCATCGTGTTCTTTCCGCAAGAAATTCCTGTGCGGCGGGCGAGGGTTCCGACCCTGGCCGTTCGCGAAGGGGTCCGAGTGTAGCCGTTCGCGGCGCGGAAGAGGAATCGCGGGTCGCCCGCGGCGGCGGTCGCCGCCCATAACCTCCCCGCGACTCCCGCGGGTCACTTGGCGGTCGGCTTGTTCTCGTCGTCGAGGAGATGCAGCTGCTTCCACCCGCCGCGCTCGAACCGGATCGTGACGAACACGCCGAGGAGCACGATGTACGCGGTGGCGGCGAGCCACGGGCCCTTCGATTCCAGCGCGGGAAAGGCGGTTTTCATGGCGATTCCGCCGCCGACGATCACCGTCCACGCGAGGACGATGGTGGCGATGCCAGGGACGAGCGTGTCGCCCGCGCCGCGCAGCGCCGCGATGTAGACCGTGCCGAGCGCGTCGAGCGTCTGGAAGACCGCGGCAAAGACGAAGAGCCCCGCCGCGATCTCGATCGCCGGCCCCGAGCCGAGGAACACCGCCGCGAGCTGGTGGCGGAACACGAGGAACATCAGCGCGCACAGCGTCATCCAGCCCGCCGCGATGCAGACCGCGGCGTGCGCGCTGCGGCTCGCGGCGCCGAGGTTGCCTTCGCCGATGTGCTTGCCGACGACGCTGGTCGCGGCGTTCGCGACGCCGAGCGCGGGCATGAACGAGAGCATCACGTACTTCATGACCGCGGAGCCGGCCGCGTTGTGCTCTTGTCCGAACGTGCCCACGAGATAGACCATGAAGATCGCCCACGAGCCGCTCTCGCTGATGAGGTGCAGGCCCGCGGGATAGCCGAGGCGCGCGATCTCGCCGATGGCGTGGAGGTCGGGCTTCCACGCGCGGAGGACGGCGAGTTCGGTGTCCATGCGCCGCGAGAGAAACGCGGCGAACGGAATGAGCGCTTCGATCGCCGATCCAAGCGCGGTGCCGATCGCGGCGCCCGCGACGCCGAATGCGGGAACGCCTGGAATGCCCGGCAAATGCACGCCGCCGACCGTGAGCCCCTGATCGCCGTAGATGAAGATGTAGTTGAAGACGACGTTGCCGATGTTGCCCGCGATCGCCGCCGCGGTGATGAGCTTCGGCCGCTGCAGCCCGTAGAAGAAGTTCGCGAGCGCCTTCGCGCCGAGCGTGAAGATGCCCGCGAACAGAAGGATGCGCGCGTACGGGATCTCCATGTCGAGGATCGCCGGCGCGTGCATCTCGGTGCCGCGGAGGAACGGCCCGAGCAGGATCGCGTACGGCACGAGCACGCACGCGAAGAACGCGAGCGCGATCCACAGCCCGGCCCAGCCGTATCGCGCGATCTCGCCCGTGCGCCGCGCGCCGACGCGCTGCGAGACAAGCGTGTTGACGAGCGCAAGCATGCCGAAGCCGAAGGACATCGGCGCCCACGCGAGGCTCCCGCCGTTGCCCTGCGCGGCGACCGCTTGATCGCCGAGCACCGAGACCATGATGCTGTCGACGAACTGCATGAGCGCGTAGCTGAGCATCGAGATCGCGGCAGGCCACGCCTGCGTCCAGACTTCGCGGATGTCGGTTCGGCTCGGAAGCATGCGATCCAATCGGTGCACGGCACGTGCCGTCGAGTGCCTGGCACTGCCTGGCACGTGCCGTTCACAGTGGGCCGTGCTTCGAAATCAGCGCCTACGTCGCCTTTGTAGGCGGGCGGCGCTCTGCCAGGCACGTGCCGTGCAGTGCCAGGCACTGCGCGGCATGTGCCGTGCACATTTAGAGTTCCACCATCTGCATGTCGCTCTCGACCGTCTCCGCCTGCTCCGGCGCGTGAAGCGCGTTCGCCATGCAGTCGAGGCCTGCGACCTTCGCCATCTCGGCGCGGGTCGTGGACGCGCAGTACCCCACCGCGTGCTTGCTCGCGCGGAAGCCCGCGAGGTCGAGCGCGATCTGCGACTCGCTCTTCGCGTACTCGACGGGCGTGATCGCCTGCTCGAAGCCCTGCAGGCGGCCGGTGGCGTTCTCGAAGGAGCCAGCCTTCTCGATCCACGCGGCGCCGGGGAGGACGACCGAAGCCATCGCCGTGACCGCGTTCGGCAGCGTGTCGATCGCGACAACCGTACCGACCGAACCAAGCGCCTTCACAAGCGCGGGCGTGACCCAGTCGCTCGGGTAGTTGCCAGTGACGATCGCAGCGCCGTACTTGCCGCTCGCGAGCGCGCTCTCGAAACCCTGCGCGTTCGCGACGGGCTTGCCGCCCGCGAGCGCCTCGAGCACGCGACGGACGCCGCGCGCGTTTGGCGCCTTCTCAGCGCGGATCGTGAAGCCACCCGGGAACGTCTTGTCCTCGCCGCTGAACGGCACGGGACCGACGGCGAGCATCGCGTCGGGATCGACCGACAGCGCGTAGCGCGCGAGGTTGTACGCGTCCTCGCAGGAGAGCATCGGGCTCACGAGGAGCGCGAGGTTCTTCTTGGACGAGGCGAGCGACTTCATCGCGGCATCGACGGCGGCGTACGACTCGCGCCACGCCTCCATCGGCATGAGCGGATCGAACGCAGGCTTGCCCTTGATCGACGGCATCGCGAGACGCGCGTCGGAGTGCACGAACTTCCAGCCGTAGCGGACTTCGTCGGTGATCCACCACTTGTTGACGGCCTCGTTCGCGCGCGGCTTGATGCGGTAGACCTTGCCGTCGTTGTGCTCGACGGAGATGTTGTCGCCCGAGGCGGTGATGCCGTCGATCGACGCGGTCTTCTTGAGGAACCACACGCGCTGCTGGAAGAGGAAGTCCTTGTCGAGGAGCGCGCCGACCGGGCAGAGATCGACGACGTTGCCCGAGAGCTCGTTGTTGAGCGCCATGCCGGGGAAGATGTCGATCTGCTCGGTGGAGCCGCGGCCGTCGACCATCAGCTCGTTGGTGCCCGTGACCTCGCGCGTGAAGCGCACGCAGCGCGTGCACATGATGCAGCGGTCGCTGTAGAGGAGGACGTTGGGGCCGATGTCCTTCTTCGGCTGCTTGTTCTTGGCTTCGGTGAAGCGGCTCTCGCCGCGGCCGTACTGGTAGCTGTAGTCCTGCAGGTGGCACTCGCCGGCCTGGTCGCACACGGGGCAATCGACCGGGTGGTTGATGAGCAGGAACTCCATGACCGACTTCTGGTTGGCCACGGCCTTGGGGCTGTCGGTGTAGACGACCATGCCCTCGCTCGCGGCCTGCTGGCAGGTCGGCACGAGCTTGGGGAACGCCTCGAGCTTGCCAGACTTGGGATTCGGCGCCCAGACCTCGCCAAGGCAGATGCGGCAGTTGGCGACCACCGAGAGGCCCGGGTGGTAGCAGTAGTGCGGAACCTCGACGCCCTGATCGAGGGCGGCCTGGAGGATGGTCTGACCGGGCTTGAAGGAGTGCTTCTTGCCGTTGATCGTGAGCTCTGGCATAGGGGGCGCAATGTAGCGGAGGCGCGGGGGTTAGTGGGACGCGCCGGACGCGTCTGCGGGGGGCGCTAAAGCGGGAGCAGGAGCGGGAGCGGGAGCAGGAGCGGGAGCAGGAGCAGGAGCCGAAGCAGAAGCCGTCCCACGCGCCGCCGCAGGCAGGGTCGCGAACAGCAGCGCCACGCGGCCGGGTTCGCAGGAGATTGCGCGGAGTTCCACGCGGCGGCCGTCGGCGAGGCGGATCTGCGCGGGTCCGGCGGCGAGCCGATCGAGGCTGTCGCGCAGCAGCGCTGCGAGCGCGGAAGCCGCTCCAGGAACCGGCAGCCGGCCCATCCGCGCGAGCCCGATGTCGAGCCGAAGGTGCCCGTCGGCGAGCTTCGGCGCTACGGGCAGCGAGAGCACCGCCGCCCCGCGACCGACGGCGCGCGCGCCGTCCTCGACGATCAGCGCGCCGTCGACCGAGGCCAGGCGGATGGTTCGCGCGGCGGCCACCGCTGCGAGCCCATCGTCATGCTCGATCCACTTCGGGAGCCGCGTGGTCAGCCACGCGTTGACGTCGGCGGGGTCGATGGCGATCGCCCATTCCTCCCCTGCCGGTCGGATCCTGGTGAGCTGGGCTGCGAGCGCTTGCTCGAAGGCTTCGCCGCGGGCGTCGGGATCGACCGGAAGCATCGCGCGCGCCGCAGGCGGCATCGCCGCGAGCACGAACGCGGCAAGCGCGGCTCCGACGAGGAGCGCGGCCGCGAACCGCCAGAACGGTGGCTTGCTCGCGACGCCGGCTTGGGCTGCTTCGATCGGTTCGCGCGCGGCGGTCACAGGCTTTGAGAATAGCCGAGGGCTCGGAGAATAGCCGAGGGCTCGGCCCGCCCCGTAAGACAAGCCGAACCCTCAGTCGAAGAGACAGAAGTAGTCACTCACATCGCACGCACCGCGATCAGTGATCGTGGCCGTCGCCGTCGCCTCCACCACCGCCGTACGGCGACGCGCCCCAATGGCTCAGGATGATCGTGAGATCCTGCGGGCCGACGATGCCGTCGCCGTTGAGGTCGCCGTATCCGCCCGGAGTCGTGAAGCCCCACAGCGAGAGCACCTGCGTCAGGTCCTGCGGTCCGACCATGCCGTCGAGGTTGAGGTCGCCGTACGCGAACTCGCACCAGTCGAGCCAGCCGTCGTGGTCCTTGTCCTGCGCGCCGTTGGCGATCTCGCAGCTGTCGAGGATGCCGTTGGAATCGCAGTCGCGCGACGGGTCGAGCAGGATGTCGTCGCCATCGTCGCGGCCGTTGTGGTCGCAGTCGTGCTGGCAGCGATCGGGGATGCCGTCGTGGTTGTCGTCCTCTTCGGTGCCCTGCGCGATGTCGCAGCTGTCGATCTTGCCGTTGGAGTTGCAGTCGGGCGCGAGGCCCTGCGTGATCTCGTAGACGTCGGGCAGCGCGTTGCCGTTGCAGTCGTCCTCGCACTCGTCGGGTCGGCCGTTGCCGTCGATGTCGGCGCTGTGGCCCGAGCCGATGTCGCAGATGTCGGGGATGTTGTTGCCGTTGCAGTCGAGGATCGCGTTGAGGACCTCGCAGCCGTCGTCGAGGCCGTTGTTGTTGCAGTCGGTGGGCAGCGAGTCGTACGCGAGCACGATCTCGCAGAAACCCTCGGCGCACTGCGTTCCCGACACGCCCGCCGTCGCGTCGAGATGCACGGAGAGCGTGCCGTCGGCCGCGATGAGCTGGTTGAACAGCTTCGACGGGATCGCGAGCGTCGCGACGTCGGGCGTGGCCGGGCAATCGCCCGCGCCGCCGCTGAAGATCGTCGCGAACGGCACGCCGTCGAGGCGCACCGCGATGAACTCGCTCTGGTAGTTGAGGTCGGAGCGCACGCGGATGCGCAGCACAGGCGCCTCGAACGCGGGCGACAGCGCGGTGAAGGCGTACTGCCGCGGCATGTTGTTGCCGATGGCGCCGAGATTTCCCGAGGTGCGCGCGACGACCGTGTCGGAGCAAAGACGCACGAGCGTGCGTGAGCCCGATGCGGAAATCGACGTGACGCCGCTGAGTCCTGGCGGAATCTCGCACTGCCCTGCTTCATCGGCGCCCCAGCATTCGACGGTGCCGTCGACCTTGAGCGCGACCGAGTGGCGGTCGCCCGCGGCGACCGAGCTCACGCCGACGAGGCCCGCGGGCACGGCGCATTGACCAGAGTCGTTCGAGCCCCAGGCGCGGACGGTTCCGTTCGCGAGCAGCGCGAGCGTGTGCGAAGCGCCCGCGGCGATCGACGACGCAGCGGGAAGTCCGCTCGGCACCGCGCACTGGCCCGACGAATCGTCGCCCCAGCAGGCGATGCCGCCCGACCACTTGAGCGCCACGGTGTGCGCGCGTCCGGCCGCGATGGTCGCGACGCCGACGAGCCCAGGAGGCACCGTGCACTGCCCGGCGAGGTTGTCGCCCCAGCAGCGGATCGTGCCGTCGGTCTTGAGAGCGACAGTGTGCCCGCGGCCTGCGGCGACAAACCTCACGCCACCGAGGCCTGCGGGCACATTGCATTGTCCAAGGTCGTTGAGTCCCCAGCACTGCACCGTGCCGTCGGCAAGGCGCGCGACGCTGTGCATCGAGCCGGCCGCGATCGACATGACCGTGCCGAGCCCGGCGGGCGGATTGCACTGCCCCGCGCCATCGGAGCCCCAGCACTCGAGCGAGCCGTCGGGCAGCAGCGCCACCGTATGGCTCTGGCCAGCGGCGGTCGACATCGCAACGCCGAGGGAGGGCGAGACCGAGCACTCGCCGAAATCGTTGAGTCCCCAGCAGACGGTCGAGCCGTCGGACTTGAGCGCGATCGTGTGGAAGTACCCCGCCGCGACGCTGCCGACCGCGACCAGCCCATCGGGCGTGCTCGACTGGCCGACTTCGTTGCTGCCCCAGGTCGCGACCGTGCCGTTGACGAGGCGCGCGACCGAGTGCGAGACGCCTGCGCCGATCGCGGTGACCGGGCCGAGATTCTTGGGAATGCTGCACTGCCCGAGGCTGTTGAGGCCCCACGCGACGACCTTGCCGTCGGACTTGAGCGCGAGCGAGTGATAGAAGCCCGCGCTGACCGCGATCACGCCGCCGAGACCCTTCGGCGGGCTGCACTGGCTGAAGGTGTTGTCGCCCCAGCAACGGATCGTGCCGTCGGTGCGGAGACCGATCGTGTGCGCGTAGCCCGCGGCGACTGCGTTGGCGAGGCCGAGTTCGGGCGGAACATCGCATTGGCCGAAGTTGTTGCGGCCCCAGCAGACGACTTCGCCCGTGGTGCGGATCGCGGCGTTGTGGCCGTTTCCTGCGGCGATCGCCAGCACGGGACCGAGTCCCGCGGGGACGCTGCATTGACCATCGCGATTGTCGCCCCAGCAGAGCACGAGGCCCGCGCCGTTCACGGCGACGGAGTGCGACGCGCCCGCCGCGACCATCGTCGCGAGCTCAAGCGAAGGCGGAACATTGCACTGACCGAGATCGTTGAGGCCCCAGCAGGCGACCTTGCCGTTCGACTTGAGGACGACGGTGTGCGCGGCGCCAGCCGACACGGCGGCGATGCTGCCGAGGTCGTCGATGTTCGAGAATCCGGTGATGCCCCAGCCCACGATGCTCTGCGCATGTGCGGCTTCCGCCGCGCACATCGCGAGAATCAGGCAAAGGCCGCGGGCAGCAGCCTTCGTTTGCACCTCGAGCAGGCACGTAGCCATCCAGCTCGACTTGACCATGTTTTGCTCCACCACATGCACGCGCGCAGCGAGGGACGACTCCCATCAATGCGGCATGCTGCCGATGCATCTTGTCACCAAAGCGGGTGAGGACAAACGAACTTGCAAAGTCACGCCCGTTCTCGGACGGCAAATCTTTCCCAACTCGGTGCACGGCACGTGCCGTGCAGTGCCTGGCACTGCATGGCACGTGCCGTGCACCGAGTCGGAGACATATTGAGACGAGACGGGTGCCTGGCACGTGCCTGGCACTCCCTGGCACTGCGCGGCACGTGCCGTGCACCGGTTGGATTGGTCAGGCGAAGCGCTTGACGACCAGCGTGTCGTTCTGTCCGCCGAAGCCGAACGAGTTCGAGAGGCATATGTCGACCTTCGCCGCGCGCGCCTTGTTGGGCACGTAGTCGAGGTCGAGCGCGGGATCGGGCGTGCCGTAGTTGATCGTCGGCGGAAGCATGCCGTCCCGTATCGCCAGCACGCACGTGATGAACTCGACCGCGCCAGCCGCCGCGATGAGGTGGCCCATCATGCTCTTGATGGAGCTCATCGGGATGTCCTTGGCGTTGTCGCCGAAGACGCGCTTCACGCCGCGGGTCTCGATGGAGTCGTTCTCCTTCGTGCCCGTGCCGTGCGCGCTGATGTAGTCGATCGCGGCGCGACCGTCGGCGCGGCGCGCCGCAGGATCAATGCCCGCCTGCGCGAGCGCGACGCCCATCGAGGCCGCGCCACCGCGGCCCTCGGGGTGGATGTCGGTGATGCGGAACGCATCGGCGCTCGAGCCGTAGCCCGCGACCTCGGCGAGCGGCGTGGCGCCGCGCGCGAGCGCGTGCTCGAGGCTCTCGATCACGATCATGCCCGAGCCTTCGCCCATGACGAAGCCGTCGCGCGTCGCATCGAACGGACGCGACGCCTTGGTCGGATCGCCCTTCGATGTCGAGAGCGCGGTGAGCCGGTTGAAGCCGGTCACGCCGAGCACATGGATCATGGTGTGCGTGCCGCCCGAGATCATCACGTCGGCGTCGCCGCGCTGGATCAGGCTGAATGCCTCGCCAATCGCCTGCGTGCTGGCGGCGCACGCAGTGAGGCAGTTGAGCGCGGGGCCGCGGATGCCGAACTCGCGCGCGAGATGCGCGAGCGGCATGTTGGGCTCCTGCTCGACCTCGCACATCTTCTCGAGGACCTTGTGCGCGGTGTCGGCCCACGCGACGCCGTCGACCTTCTTCTGCTCGGCGTTCCAGCCGGCGAGGTTCGACGCGGCGTACTGATCGAAATCGAGCACGCCTTCGCCTGCGCCGAGGTAGAGGCCGACGCGCTTCTTGTTGAGGCCGGCGAAATCGCTGAGGCCCGACTGCTTCCACGCCTGGCACGCGGCGCCGAGCGCGAACTGCGAGTTGAGTCCCGCGCTGGCGTGGACCTTGGCGTCCTTCACGAAGCGCGCGATGGTGTAGTCGCGGACTTCAGCAGAGAAATTCGTGGGGAACGTGCGCGCGTCGAAGCGCGTGGTCGGGCCCATGCCGCTCTCGCTGTTGAGGAGTCGGCGCCAGACGCTGTCGATGTCGTGGCCGAGCGGAGTGATCCAGCCCATGCCGGTGACGACGACGCGCTTCTGGCCGTGCTTGTTGGTGGTCGAGGTCGTCGAGTTCGTCATGAGTTGGCCCGGGAGATCACTGCGGCGCTGTTCTGACCACCGAGGCTCGGCGTGCAGACGAGGATGTTGCGGAGTGCGCGCGACTCGCTCGGCGCGGCGGCGGCGGCGAGGCTGCCCGTGCCCGCGCTGTTGAGGCGCGCGGGAAGGCGCTGTTCGGTGAGGCACTTGGTCGCGACGGCGACGGCGATCGTGCCGAAGCCCGCGACGGTCGCGCCGATCGACGGCGCGAGGGTGATGATCGGCTTCGCGCCGATCGAGGCGCCGAACACGCGCTCGAGCGCCTTGGCTTCGAGCGAATCAAGCGCGGGAACGCCGCAGCCGTACGGGATGATCGCGTCGATGTCGGCGGGCTTGAAGTTCGCGTCGCGGAGCGCGGCTTCGATCGCGTCGGCGAGCGATTCGCCGGTCGCATCGGGCACGAGGCCGACGGTGTCGTCGCACCAGCTCTGCGAGGCGCCGGTGCCGGCGAGCACGGCGTGGATGCGGGCGCCGCGGGCCTTCGCGGTGTCTTCGGCCTCGAGGACGAGGATTCCGCCGCCTTCACCGACGAGCGCGCCGGGCGAGGTCGGGTCGAAGGGCTTGACCTTGCGGGTCGCGTCTTCGTCGACGGTGCACTTGGCGAGGCGGCCGGCGAGTTCCTGGCGGAGGTACGCCATCGGATTGAGCTTGCTGTCGGCGCCGCCCGAGAGGCAGGCGTCGGCCGCGCCGCGCTCGATCACGCGCTGGCTTTCGGCGAGCGAGAGGCCGCTCGAGGCCTCGTTGCAGGTGATCGTGTTCGACGGGCCCTGGCAGTCGTGGATGATCGTGACGTGGCACGCCAGCATGTTGGGCAGGTACTTGAGGAGCCACAGCGGCGTGAGCTCCTGCATGCCCTGCTGTCCCCAATGCGCGGGATCGAACTTGCCCGCGGCGTCGCGCGAGGTGGCGAGGGCGGCGGTGAGTTCGTCGAGGTCGGCGGCGATGAGGCCGGCGCCGATGTGGCAGCCGAAGCGGTCGGGCGCGATCGTCGGCGGGTTGTCGGGATCGGTGCCGCGGGTGCGAAGGCCAGCGTCGGCGACCGCGGTGACGGCGCCGCCGACGGCGATCTCGATGTCGCGGGCCATGACCTTGGTCGCCTTGCGGTAGCTCTTGGGGACGAGGTCCTTGACGTCGTAGCTGTCGGGGAGCTCGCCGCCCGATGCGGAAGCGAAGCCACGGGCGTCGAACGCGCGGATGGGCGCGAGCGCGGAGCGTCCCTCGCAGAGGGCGGTCCAGAGGGGTTCGATCCCGAGGCCATGGGCGGAGACGGGCCCGAGGCCGGTGATGACGACGCGACGACGTGACATAGGGCGGGGAGTATATCGGTGCCTGGCACCAACCTGGCACCGACCACAGACCAACCACGCACCAACCTGGAGTTCACGGCACTTGCCTGTCACCGAGCCGCAGCCGCGGGCGCGGCGAAATGACGCCGAAAGCGCGCGGACTTGCTCGGTGCCAGGCAGGTGCCGCGCGGGCCGAGCACGTGCATGGTTGGTGCCAGGATGGTGCCAGGTTGGTGCCAGGCACGGTCGGGGGTCAGCGCGGGGCGGCGCGGCGGGCGATCAGCATCGCCAGCTCCAGCGCCTGCTCGTAGTTCAGCCGCGGATCGACCTGCGAGCGGTACGCCCGCGACAGGTCGTCCTCGGAGATCCCGCGCGCGCCGCCGATGCACTCGGTCACGTTCTCGCCGGTGAGCTCGATGTGCACGCCCGCCAGCACCGTGCCCTCGGCGCGATGGATCTCGAACGCCTGCTCGCACTCGGCCAGGATGTGCCCGAACTTGCGCGTCTTGACGCTCTTGCCCGCCCACTCGCCCGCGGTCGGGACGACGGTCTCGGTGTTTCCGTGCATCGGATCGCAGACCCACACCACGTGGAGCCCCGCGTCACGCACCGCACGCAGCAGCGGCGGAAACGCGCGACCGATCTGATGCGCGCCAAAGCGCGAGATGAGCACCACACGGCCGGCCTCGTTGTCGGGCGAGAGCGTGCGCACGGTGTCGAGCAGCGTGTCGACGGTGGTGTCGGGCCCGACCTTCACGCCGACGGGATTGCGGATTCCACGGCAGAACTCGACATGCGCGCCACCCGAAGCGTTCGTGCGCATGCCGATCCACGGCAGGTGCGTCGAGAGGTTGAACCAGCCCTCGCGACGCGGAACCTGGCGCGTCAGCGCGCTTTCGTACGCAAGCACGAGCAACTCATGGCTCGTGAAGAAGTCGACGCGCTGCATCTGCGCGAGCGTGCCGCCGGCGAGCGACTCCATGAAACGCAGCGATTCACCGATGGAATCGACCATCTTCTGGTACTCGGCGGCGAGCGGCGAGTGCTTGACGAAGTCGAGGTCCCAGTTCTCCGGGTGATGCAGGTCGGCAAATCCGCCGTCGACGAGCGAGCGCACGAAGTTGAGCGTGAGCGCACTGCGCTCGTAGCCGCGCAGCAGCAACTGCGGGTCGGGCGTGCGCGACGCATGCGTGAATTCAGGGCGGTTCACGTTGTCGCCGCGGAAACTCGGGAGCTCGACGCCGTCGCGCACCTCGGTCATCGCGCTGCGCGGCTTGGCGTATTGACCCGCGAAACGCCCGATGCGCGTGATCCGCTTGCGCGTTCCCTGCACAAGCACGAGGCTCATCTGCAGGAGGATCTTGAGCTTCGACGCGATGGCCGCGGAGCTGCAATCGGCGAAACTCTCCGCGCAATCGCCGCCCCAGAGGATGAAGCGCTCGCCGCGCGCGGCTTCGGCCAACTGCGCCTTGAGCGCCTCGATCTCGTAGCTCGTCACCAGCGGCGGCAGCGCGCCGATCTCAGCGAGCATGCGATCGAGCGCCGCGGCATCCGGATAGACCGGCTGCTGCGTCGTCGGAAACGACTTCCACGATTGCGGTGACCACGATGTCGCAGGCGAAGGCATGGACGGGAAGCGTAGTGCCTCACGCGCAACACGGGGCTGCGGCGGTCCGCACCAGCCCGTGCAACCACCCCCACCGCCATCCCCGCCAGAGGGAGCAGCCGCAGCTGCGACCGCTCAAGACTCCGAAGCAGCCGCCGCTACAACCACCCCCACCGCCATCCCCACCAAAGGAAGCAGCCGCAGCTGCGACCGCTCAAATCACGTATGCGGGCGACAGGACTTGAACCTGCACGGGTTTTACCCCACGGGAACCTAAATCCCGTGCGTCTGCCAATTCCGCCACGCCCGCGGAGGGCGAGATTGTACGGATTCCCGCCCTTGAGCCGATCCAACCCGACCGCAGTGTCCGGCTCCCCCTTCCGAACCCGCGGATCAGGCTCGCCCGATGAAGAAATTCACCCACTTCGCCTCGAACGCCGTGCCTCTCCTCGCGAGGATCCTGCTGTTTCTGGCGTTCCTGCCGACGGGCTGGCATCACGCGATGGATTCGCAGGTGTTTGCAGGGGCGCAGGCCGTTCGCCTCCGCGAACTCGGCGTGTCGTCGACGCTCACCGACGGCTCCGGCCGCACGCTCGTGCACCTCGAACCCGCGCAGGCGACCAACGCCGGCGGCGATTTCCAAGCGCGATCGCTCCATCAGCTCACGCTCGCCTTCGACGCCAAGGGCATGCCCAAGCCGTACATCGCGGCCTGGATCGTGGCCGTGTTCGAACTGATCGGCGCGGGACTGCTTCTCATCGGGCTCTTTAGCCGCGTGTGGGCGAGCGGAATCGCGTTCTGGGCGATCGGACTGTTCGGCATGGAGGTCTTCCGCACCGCCGACTGGGGTGCGCTTTGGACGACGAACATCCCCGATCGCGCGGCGATGATCAGCCTCATCACGATGGCCACGCTTGCGCTTTGGATCGCCTTCGCCGGCGCAGGGGAATTCAGCCTGGATGCGCTGATTTTCCGCCGTGGCGGCGGTGGTGGCGGCGGCGGCGGCGACGACGGCGAATGATCGGCTGACCCGACGAGCCGCGAGCACGCGCCGATGCCTCCCGAAACCCGCGCCAACGGACACACCACGAACGACGACCGCGAGCGGATCGACCGCTTCGAGGGCGCCTACAACCGCATCGACCGCGAGATGGGGCGGATCCTCGACGACACGCGCGACGGTCGCCGGCGCGGCTTCGCGAGCTCGGTGCGGCAGATCGCCGCGCAACGCAGGCATTTCGCGCGGCACCTCGACTTCCTGCTCGAGGCGGGCGAGCTGCGGAACGCGCTGGTCCACAACCGCTTTGGCGCGGTCGAGTACATCGCGGTGCCGACGATGGCGACGGTCGAGCAGCTCGAGGCGATCGACGAAGAACTCCGCAAGCCCACGCCGCTGCGCGCGCTCGCCGCGCGCGAGGTCGTGACGGTCGACGCGCGCGACCGCGTGGGCCGCGTGCTCGCGCTGGTGCAGGAGAAGGGCTACGTGCGCTTTCCCGTGCGGCTCGACGGGCGCATCGTCGCGCTGCTCACGGCGTCGGGCGTGCTGCGATGGATCGCCTCGCACGACATCGATGCGTGCGCGCTGCCACCCGTTGCGCGCGGTTCGCGGGCGGTTCCCAGCAAGCCTCAAGGCAAGCTCGACGAGACGCTGCCCGTCGGCGAGGGCGAGCGCATCATCTGCACGATCGCCTCGGTGAGCGTGGCCGAAGTCCTCGCGCGCGACCACCGCAAGGACGAGTTCGCGATCCTTCCGCGCGACGCGACCGCCGACGACGCGCTCGGGCTGTGGACGAAGAACCCGCGACTCGAGGCCGTGATCATCACCGAGCGCGGCAAGGCCGACGAGGCGCCGCTCGGGATCGCGACGGCGACGGATCTGATCAAGCTGCTTGAGCAGCGCGGCTGATTGCGCGGCGGGGAACGCTCGCAGCGGACCGCGAGCCAAGAAAAGGATGATGAAATATATCTGTGATTTTCCAGATTTTCGTTGACACTGTTTCGCTGGCTTCTACCCTCCGAGAATGCTCGGACAGATACGCCATCACCTCGTCTGCCTCCCGATCATCCTGATGACCTGGGGTTTCAATGCAACTGCACATTCACAGGTAGCCACCGAGTGCTTCACATGCGACAGCTTGGAAACACGAGTTGCCTGCGGCGCAGGAGGGAGCGACGACTGCAGCAGCGCGACAATGACCGTCGCTGGCTACTGCGTGACGATGTGCTCAGACAACTGCCTACCCGTTAAGGTCCGACGCTGCATTTCTCCGCACTCCCCGGGCGACTTGCGAATCCGCAACACTTGTGCTGACTTTGCGTCAATGCAAATGTTCGCACTCTGCCGACGCGAATCGTTGGCTTTCCCCTGCTACTGCGACATGTTCGATCCCAACACCGATTTTGTCATCTATCCCTGCTCGCTCGAAATCCCATACCCCTCTGCGCGACCTTGCACAGTGAGCGCAGATTGAGCGCCAGACAGCCTCAAACTGCGTTCGGCGGGATTCAGAAGCCGAATGTGCAAAATGATCGAAGGAAGATCTCATACATATGCAATTTTCAGCGTTGAACTATTGTGCGGCAAGTATGGTCCGCGCGTCCTCGTATTCAGGCATCATCGCTCCTGCCGCTTGGGCTAGTACCTGCATGGCGGCGACGACGGCGGCCTCTGTGCCTTACTCAAAGGAAGAGGTGGTTCAGGCAGTCATGAACGCGCACGCTCGCACGCCTGGCTTTTTCGCTGAAGCTAGGGTCACAACATCAGATCGACAAGGCACGCTCCTGCAATCCCGCACAGAAGTCCTTCGATGTGCCCCGGGGACCTGTCTGTCGATCGAGCGCGAAGTCGAGGGAACTAGACAGGGTATTGCGAGCGACGGACGATTTGCCTGGAGCTACGCGATCTTTCCGGCTCGCCGTAACGAACAGGCCATCGTCCAGGGTTTCGCTGAGACGCCGGCGTCTATTCGTCTGGAATCACAACGAACCAACTTGGACATGTGCATGGCGTGGCCGCTCAGCGGAGAGATCGCGGCGAAGGAAAAAGGTCAGGTCTGCACGCACGGACTGATCGCCTGGCTTTCCCAACCGGATGTGCGGCTCGATCCCGACTGGTGTGCAGTGCAAGGCACGCCGTGCCTTCGACTCGTCCGGAGTGATCCGACCCAACCGGGGCGAGTGGCTCGCTACTACATCGACCCAGCATCCAACTGGATGCCGCGTCGGTTCGAGTCAGTCGCCGGCGAACAGATACTCCTAGAACGAGAAGCGATCCACTTTGAGTGGATCGCTTCTGGGCTCTGCCTGCCCGTGCGCGCGATAGAGCGTGCACCGGTGACGGGCCTGACAGTCGAACTCGAAATTCCGCGTGACGCCGACGGTCGTTTCGCGGCTGGCGTTCTCTCTGAGGGGACTGAGGTTCTTTCCCTTCCGCCGGGCGTTGAACTTCAGCCCGCGCCGCTGCCGTGATGCGGAAGCGGTGCATTTACCATCGGTAGCGTAACAGCGCTCCGATCAGATTCGAATCCAGGAACGCAGGTCGCCGAGTTTCGATACGGGCACACTTGCCGGCATACGGGGCCAGCATTCATCCCACACTCCGCGCTTGTCGGCTCGCGACCAAACCACCCAGCACACCGCGACACCGTGCCGTCAGCCGCCGAAACGCGTGCGGATCCGGTCGCGCAAATCGTCGAGCTTCGCGAGCCGCTCGCGCTTTCCGCCGTCGTCGAAGAGCGGCAGCTGCCCTGCCGTCTCCGTCACGCGGCTCGCGGCGAAACCGCACAGCCGCACCGCGCGCCAGCGCTTGGCGGAGAAGCTCGCGAGCAGCGCGCGCGCCGCGTCGCGCAGCTCGTGCGTGTGGTCGGTCGGCGACGGGAGCGTCTTCGCGTGCGTGTGCGTCTCGAAGTCGCTGAAGCGAATCTTGATCGCCACGGTCTGCGCGTAGAGCGACTTCGCGCGGAGGCGGCGCCCGACCTCATCGGCCTGCGCGAGGAGCTTCGCCTCGATCGCCTGCACCGACACGATGTCCTCGATGAAGGTCTCCTCCTCGCCGACGGACTTCGCGGCGCGGTCGGTCTCCACCTCGCGCGAGTCGATGCCGTGGCTCAGCTGGAACCACCCGCGACCCGCGTCGCCGAAATCGAGCTCGAGCTGCTTGATGCCCGCGCGCTGCAGGTCGCCGAACGTCGCGTATCCGCGCGAACGCAGCTCCGCCGCCGCAACGGGCCCGACGCCCCACATGCGCTCGATCGAGAGCGGCGCGAGGCGATCGGCGAGGCCTTCCGCCTCGAGCACGACGAGCGCGTCGGGCTTCTCGAGATCGCTCGCGATCTTGGCGGCGAACTTGTTGGGCGCGACGCCGACCGAGCACGACAGCGCGAGCTCGCTGCGCACGGCGGCGCGGATCTCCTCGCCGATCCGGCGGCCCGTGCCGAAGATCGCGAGCGAGTCGGTCACGTCGATGAACGCCTCGTCGAGCGAGAGCGGCTCGATCTCCGGCGAATAGCGCCCGAAGATCGCGTGCA
Source organism: uncultured bacterium (assembly GCA_903891095.1). Classification (GTDB taxonomy): domain Bacteria; phylum Planctomycetota; class Phycisphaerae; order Phycisphaerales; family SM1A02; genus QWPT01. The sequence goes on from CAITDI010000035.1 coordinate 42,447, forward strand.
TCGCGCGCGACGCGGCGGTGTACGCGTCGAAGCGCGGCTTGACCACGATCGCCTGCGGACAGAGACGCATCGCCTGCGACATCGGCATCGCGCTGCGGCAGCCGAATTTCCGCGATTCGTAGCTCGCGGCGCACACGACGCCGCGGCCTTCGCGGCCGCCGACGAGGACGGGCTTCCCGCGCAGCGACGGATCGTCGCGCTGCTCGACCGACGCGTAGAACGCGTCCATGTCGACGTGGAGGATGACGCGCGCGCGCTGCACGAGGAAACACCTGCGCTCAGCGCGCCGTGCCCGCCTCGGTGTCCCACACGAAGAGCGACTGCACGTCGGGCATCTGCTTCGCGGTGCCGAGCTCGACGAGCTGCTTGCACATCTCCTCCCAGCGCGCGAAGCGCATGCCGCCGAGGCCGACGCGCTTGGTCTCGTCGTTCGCGATGAGCTTCGCCTGCTTGTCGGCGGCGAGGTTCATCGCCGCGAGATTCATGCCGGGATTGAGCCGCGTCATCGTCTCGTTGTACGGCTTGGGATTGTCGAGGTACGCGCGCCAGCCGGCGGCCATGGCCTTGACGAGCTTCTTGCAGAGGTCGCGATGCGCCTCGTAGTAGGCGCGCGTCGTCACGACCACGCCGTTGTACGGATCAAAGCCCGAATCGCCGAGCATGAACACGCGCGTCTTGACGCCCTGCAGTTCAAGCTGCACAGGCTCGGATGTGATGAAGCACTGCGACGCGAGCTTGGGATCGGCCGCGAAACCAGCGAGATTTCCGCTGTACGGCACGACCTTGATCTTGCTGTCGGGGTACTGCTTGCTGATCCACCTGTAGTCGGCGTGCCCCTGCTCGATCGAGATCGTCGCGTCGGACTGCCAGAGCTCGTTGAGCGTGTTGTACGGCGACGACTCGTGCACCATCACGCCCATCGGCGTGCCCTGGTAGACGGCGAAGAGCGCGACCAGGTCGCCGCCCTGCTCGGCGAGCTCGACCACCTGCGGCGCAGCGACGACGGCGAACTCGACCTTGCCGCTCGCCGCAAGCTGCGGCGCGGGCACGCCGGGACCGCCCTGCACGATCTCGACCTCGATGCCTTCGTTCTGGAAGAGCGCCTTGTCCTGCGCCGCGTAGAAGCCGCCGAATTCAGGCTCGGCGACCCAGTTGAGCTGGAGCTTGACCTTCTCGAGCTTGGGCGTGGTCGAGCCGCCTTGCGCGACTTCGTTCGGCACCGGCGACTTGGCGCCATCGTCGCAGCCGACGAGCGCGGAGCAGACCGCGGCAACCGAGAGGAGTCCGAAGAGGGAGGATGCACCGTTGCGGAGAGCGTTCAAGAGCATCCGCGGAGTGTAAGGTGCTCGGGAATCCCGCGAAACCCGCACGATGCAGCCGCAGCACCCGACATCCCCGCAACGGCCCGTGCACATCCGCCTCGCGGGCGCATCGCGCTCGTTCGGAGCGGTCGCGGCGGTCGACGGCGTGTCGCTCTCGATCACGGCGCAGTCGTTCACCGCGCTCGTCGGCCCGTCGGGCTGCGGCAAGACCACGCTCATGCGCATGATGGGCGGGCTCGAGCAGGCAGACGCCGGCACGGTCGAGCGCGCGGGTGGGACGACGAGCTTCTGCTTTCAGGAGCCGCGCCTGCTCGCGTGGCGCACGATCGCGGAAAATGTCGCGCTGCCGCTGGAATTCGCGGGAGTCGAGCGGGACGAGCGCCGAGCACGCGCGCTCACGGCGCTCGAACTCGTGCGGCTCGCCGACGCGGAGGGGCTCTTTCCGCACCAGCTTTCGGGCGGCATGAAGATGCGCGCCTCGATCGCGCGCGCGCTCGTCTCGCGGCCGCAGCTGCTGCTGCTCGACGAGCCGTTCGGCGCGCTCGATGAAGTCACGCGCCACGAGCTCGACGCGGAGCTGCGCGCGCTGTGGGAACGCGAGCGCTTCACCGCGGTGCTGGTCACGCACTCGATGCCTGAGGCCGCGTATCTCGCGGAACGCGTGGTCGTGTTCTCCCCGCGGCCCGCGCGCATCGTGGCGGACATCGCGACGCCGACCGTCGCGCGCGATGCGCGCGCATGGACGAGCGATGAGATCGGCGCATGCGTGCGCCAGGCGAGCACGGCGCTCCTGCATGCGATCGAGGAGGCGAGGCGATGAGCGGCGCGCAGCACCGGCACGCGCAAGGCCACGCGCAAGGCCACTCGCAAGGCCACTCGCAAGGCCACGCGCAAACGAACCTGCGCACGCGCGCGATGCGCGCGCTCGCCCCACTCGCGGCCGTCGTCGCCGCGATCGCCGCATGGGCGCTGTTCAAGCAGATGTTCGGCGTCAAGGACTTCGTGCTGCCGTCGCCGCTCGGCGTGCTGCACGCGTTTACCGAGGATCCCGCGCCGTTCCTGCGCGGGACGCTGGAAACCGCGACCAGCGCGGGCATCGGCTTCGCGATCGCCGCGATCGGCGGCGTGCTCGTCGGCAGCGCGCTCTCGCTCTCGCGCGCGATCGAACGCAGCGTGTATCCGCTCACGCTGCTCTTTCAGATGGTTCCGCTGATCGCGATCGCGCCGCTGCTCGTGATCTGGTGCGGCTACGGCCGGCCCGCGATCGTGGCGAGCACCGCGATCGTCGCGATCTTTCCCGTGATCGCCAACACGCTCGCGGGACTTCGCGCGCGCGACGCGGGGCTCGACGAACTGTTCGCGATCCTCGGCGCGGGACGGCTGGCGACGTGGTGGAAGCTCGCGCTTCCGTCCGCGGTCCCGTCGATCGTCACAGGCCTGCGCATCGCGGCCGGCCTCGCGACGATCGGCACGATCTCAGGCGAGTTCATCGCGGCCGAGGGCGGCGAACGCGCGCCGCTCGGCATGCTGATCATGACCTCGCTGCGTCAGTTCAAGACCGACCGCGTGTTCGTGAGCGTCGTGCTCGCGGCGTGCGTGGGATTCGCGATGTTCGGCCTCGTGAGCCTCGCGAGCCGGGTGCTGCTCGCGCGCTGGATGCGCGGACGCTGATGCGGTTCCCGACGCGCGGCGCGCTCACGCCGCCGTCCTGAACTGCGCGAGCGTTCCCTTGATCGAACCGACCTGATCGCTGGTCTCGCTCGCGGCGGCCGCGAGTTCCTCGCTTGCCGCGGCGTTGGCCTGCGTGGTCTGGTCGATCTCCTGCATGCTGCCCGCGACGCCCTTGAGCGCGTCGGCCTGCTCGCGGCTCGCCGTCGAGATCGACGTGAGCAGCTGCGCGACCTCGCGCGAACCGCCGACGATGCGGCCGAAGACATCCTCGACATCGCCGACAAGCTTGACGCCGGTCTCGGCGCGCGTGCCCGATTCCTCGATCAACGCGGCGGTATCGCGCGCGGCCTCGGCCGAACGCATCGCCAGGCTGCGGACTTCCTGCGCGACGACGGCGAATCCGCGGCCAGCGTCGCCCGCGCGCGCGGCCTCGACCGCGGCGTTGAGCGCGAGCAGGTTGGTCTGGAACGCGATCTCGTCGATCACGCGGATGATGCTCGCGATCTTCTCGCTCGACGTGCGGATGCCGTCCATCGCGGTCACGAGATCCTTCATGCGCGCGGCGCCGCCGTCGGCGTCGGTGCGCGCGCGCTCGGCGATTCCCGAGGCATTGACCGAGCTCTGCGCGGACTTCGCGACCATTGCGCTGAGTTCCTCGATGCTCGCGGTCACCTGCTCGAGCGTCGCGGCCTGCTCGCTCGCGTCGTTGGCGATCGTGCGGCTGGTCTCGTTGATCTTCTCTGCGCCGCCCGCAAGGTCGTGGGTCTGCGTGCGCACGGCGTCGATGCTCTTGGCGATCTTCGCGGCAAACGCGTTGAAGCCACGCGCGACCGAGCCGAACTCGTCGGTGCGCGAATCGTCGAGCCGGCGCGTGAGGTCGCCCTCGCCCGACGCGATGTCCTCGAGTGCGGAACCGACCGTGCGCAACGGACGCACGATGCCGCGCACGAGCACGAACGCGAGGCCGATCGCAGCGAGCGATGCGACTCCCGCGGCTCCGGCGATCACGGACAGCGACTTCCCTGCCTGCGCCTCGGCCTCGGCGCTGCGCGCCGACATGCCCTGCGACGCAACGCCCGCGACCTCGATCGAGAGGTTGATCATCTTCTCGGCCGAGAGTTCGTACGCGGTCTCTGCCGCGGTGAGCGCGACGGTCTCATCGAAGTACGCGCGGATGTCCTTGCCGAACGTCGCGGTGCACGCGCGTGCCTTGCTCGAGAGCGTTCCGTCGCCGGCCGCGCTCGGCACGTCGAACGCACCCGTCGCGAGCATGCGCGCGGTCGCCTCTTCCTGCGACTTGAGGCTCTCCTCCATCTGCTTGCGGCAGTCGTCCGCGGGCGCGCCGTTGCGCATGCGCTCGAGGTGGAAGAGCGCGCCGAGCATGCCGATGCTCGACTCCATGCAGCCGTCGGCGGCCTCCCACTTCTTGTTCAGGCCGCTGTTCCAGGCGATGTTGGCGTCGGGGTTCTTCTCGAGGTCCTCGACCTGGCCGTCGCCGATCGTCTCGAGCTCGGGGCCGAACGCGACGAGCGCCGCGCTCGACGCGGTGAACGCATCGTGAAGGCGCGTCCACGACGCATGGCGATCGAGCAGCGCCGCAAGCTTGTGCGAGTAGTCGTCGCGCACCGCGCGGAACTTCGCGAGCTGCTCCGCCGGAAGCCGTTCCGCCGCCATGGCCTTGTCGAAGTCCGCGCGCGCAAGCTCGCCGTGCTCGGTCACGTCGGCGAGATCCTTCTGGTCGTTCGTGCGAAGGAGGCTCGCCACATGGCGCATCTGCTCGCCGGTGTTGCACGCGCCCTCGAGGCTCTTGCCCGCGGTGGTCCACGTCGGGCCCGAGACCTCGCCAAGATCCGTGCGCAGCTTGGACACGCCCCACCAGCCGATCGCGCCGCAGGCGACGACGAGCGAGATGGATGCGATCGAGACGAAGGAGATCTTGGTTGCGATTTTCATGTTGTTTCCATTGCTTTCCGCAGGCGAGCCGGGTGGTTCAGAAGGTGAAGGTGCAGCGGATCGTGCCGACGAGCGAGTCGTCGGTCTGTCCGCCGGAGGGATTGCCGAACCACTGCAGGTCGGGCTTGATGTGCACGCAGGGCGTGAGGACAAAGTCGTAGTAGAGCTCGAGCGCGCATTCGTTCGTGCCAAAGCCCGCGGAGGGGCTGTTGCTGAAGTCGACGATCGACAGGTACACGCCAGCGGAGTCGTCGTCGCGGCCGTCGAAGGTTCCGACGATCGACGAGCCGATCGCGTACTGGCCAGCGACGGCGCTCACATCCGCATTCGCGAAGCCGAGCTGGCCGAACATCCAAAGACCGCGGCGATCGCACGCGTTGTCGCACTTCACGCCGTCGGGCTTCCAGAGCCGCGCTTCGGCGAGCGCGTAGAAGCCACCGGTTCCGTCGGCGGTTCCCCCGTCGAACGTGCCGAACTGACCCGTGTGCCACCACGCGCCGACCGCGGCGCGCACGGCGGTCAGCGGACCAGCCTCGGCGAACGTGACGCCCGCCTCGCCGATCATGAACCAGTCGTCGGACTGGTCGTCGCTGAAGAAGGTCGCCGGTCCGCGCGAACCCGTCGGAATGCCGTCGGCCGCGCTCGCGCCGTCGTAGATGCCCGCGCCGATGTACACGTTTTCCGTGGGATACACGAAGAGATTCGCGCTGGTCGAGGGATTGGGATACGTCGGCAGCGCGAAGATCGCCGGCGAGAAGCCCGCGCTCGCGTTGATGAACCCGCCGGCCGCGCCGATGTAGGCGAACTCGCTGTTCGCGTCGACCTTGCCGACCTTCAGGCGCAGCGCGCGGCTTGCGAACCACTGCTCGTACCAGAGCTGCGAAAGCTGCGTGATGCTGCCGTTGATCGCGATGTTCGAATACGTCTGGTATCCGCCATTGGTGATTCCACCGCCGCTGCTGTTCGCGGTCTGGAAGTCGGCGAAGACGGTGCCGCCGGCGAGGCCGGCGAGTTTCTCGAGGTCGAGCGCGAGATTGAGGTCCACGAGAAAGCGGAACGCGCTCGTCTCTGCCGTGCCGCCGCGGAAGACCTTCGACCACTCGGTCACCGCCGATCCGCTGAACTTGACGCCTGCATCCTCGAGCGAGGTCCGCGTGCCCGCCCAGTCGCCGGTCGCGCGGGACCATTGGGGCCACGGCTTGTGGCCGAACCACTCGCGCGCGGACTCGCCTGACGTCGCGGCTGCTGCGGCGGCGCGATCGCGCGCGCCAGGCTCCTGCCCCGAAAGGACGGGCGGCAAGCCCGCAGCAGCGGCAGGCACGAGTTCCGCAGCGTCGGTGACATCGGTGACGCCCGTCACCTTGACGCCGTCGTCGTCGTCGTCATCAACGTGCCGATCGACGGATCCTGCGTTCGGAGCGCTCTCGGCGATGGCCCGAGGCGAAACAGCGGACGCGATCGCGGTAGCGATGCAAGACGACGCGAAAAAGGCATGGATGGATCGGTGTTGCATAGTGGCCCCTGGAACTCTTGCGGCAAATGCCGCGGCGCACGGATCGGCACAGGAAACCCTCCGCTTCACGAGTTGGACCTGAACGGGGTACTTGCCCGCCCTACACTGCGCGGCTCGTCCCGGCTTCCGTCAAACCGCAGTCCATTCGGCCCTCCACCGTGCTCCTCGCCACCGCCGTCTTCTCCCCGCTCGCCTACTGGCCGATCCTCGCGACCTTCCTGGGAGGCGTCGCGCTGCTGCTGGCGCTGGACCTGTTCGTGATCGAGCGACTGACCCACACGGCGGCGCCGACCGCGGACGACCAGCGCAAGCGCTTTCGGATCTCGGTGGCGTGGACGCTGATCTGCGTCGCAGCCGCGCTTGTCACCGCGGGCCTGCTCCGCTGGTTCGCGCTGCATGAGCTGACCGCGCACCCTGAGCTCCTCGCAGGAACGAACTACGCCAAGCTCACGCCCGAAACCGCGTCGGGCGCGTTCTTCCTCGAGTTCGTCACCGCGTACCTGGTCGAGATCTCGCTCTCGGTCGACAACCTGTTCGTCTTCCTCGTGATCTTCCGCTACTTCGCGCTCGATCACGACAAGCAGCACCGCGTGCTGTTCTGGGGCATCGTGGGCGCGGTGCTGTTCCGCGCGATCTTCATCGGCGTCGGCGCCGCGCTCGTCGGCTACGCGTGGGTGCTGTTTGCGATGGGCGTGTTCCTCGTGATCACGGGCGTGCGCCTGGTCGCGAGCGAGGAGAAGCAGCTCGAGCCCGAGAAGAACCCCTTCATCAAGCTGCTCGCGGGAATCATGCCCGTCGCGCCGAGGTTCGATGGGACGCGGTTCTTCACCATGCTCGACGGCAAGCGCGCGGCGACGCCGCTCCTGGTCGCGCTCGTCGTGATCGAGACCACCGACATCGCCTTCGCGGTCGACTCGGTGCCCGCGGTGCTCTCGATCTCGCAGGAGCCGTTCATCGCGTTCGGCTCGAACATCTGCGCGATCCTCGGCCTGCGCGCGATGTTCTTCGTGGTCGCCGAGGCGATGCAGAAGTTCCACCTGCTCAAGTACGGCCTCGGCCTCGTGCTCGTGTGGGTCGGACTCAAGATGACCGCGCTGCCGTATCTCCTCGACGACGCGCACCTGCCCGCGTGGATCTCGCTCTGCGTGATCGCCGCGCTCATCGGCGGCACGATGCTGCTCTCGATGATCATCCCGCAGCGCGAGGCAGAGAGCGGACCGGATCAGAAGGAACCGACGCATGACTGACCTCCTCCACCAGTTCGTCCGCTGCTTCACCGAGACCAAGGACGTGCTCGCCGAGATCTTCGGCGCGCTCGGGCCGTGGACCTACGTGGTGCTCTTCGGCATCGTGTTCGCGGAGACGGGCCTCGTCGTCATGCCGCTGCTGCCCGGCGATTCGCTGCTGTTCGCGACGGGCGCGCTCGCGGGCATGGGCCACCTCGATCCGTGGGTCGCGGCGGCGACGATCTTCTGCGCCGCGCTGATCGGCGACAACGTCAACTACCGCATCGGCCGCGCGGTCGGGCCGCGCGCGTTCACCGGGCGCTACAAGTGGCTCAAGCGCGAGCACCTCGAGAAGACCCACGCGTTCTTCGAGAAGCACGGGCAGAAGGCCGTGATCGTCGCGCGCTTCGCGCCGATCGTGCGCACGTTCTCGCCGTTCGTCGCGGGCGTGGGCGCGATGCCGTACGGGCGGTTCCTGCTTTCGAGCGTGATCGGCGCGGCCATCTGGGTCGGCGCGTTCGTCGGCGCGGGCTACTTCTTCGGCAACCTTCCGTTCGTCGAGAAGCACTTCACCAAGATCGTGCTCGCGATCGTGTTCGTCAGCCTGATCCCCGTGATCTACGGCTGGTGGAGCGCGCGCAAGGCGATCGCGACGCCCGGCAGCGGCGGCAAGCAGACGGCCAACATGGCATCGGAAAACAAGGCGTCGGAAAGCAAGGCATCGGGAAACAAGTCATCGGGCAAGAAGGAAACGGCCAACTGATGTTCCGCTACGCGATCAAGATGCTCTTCGGCGACAGCGCCAAGTTCTACGGAATCCTGCTCGGGCTCGGCTTCGCGTCGCTGCTCATCGCGCAGCAGGCGTCGATCTTCGTCGGACTGATGAGCCGCACGTTCGCGTTCATCGGCGAGGTCGGCCATGTCGACATCTGGGTGTTCGACCCGACGCAGTCGTACGTCGACGAGCCCAAGCCGCTGCGCGAGACGGCGATCGACCGCGTGCGCGGCGTGACCGGCGTCGCGTGGGCCGCGCCGCTCTACAAGGGCCTGCTCGTGGCGACGCTGCCCGACGGCAAGCGCCAGATCTGCAACGTGATCGGCATCGACGACGACACGCTCGCCGCGGGTCCCGCAGAGATCGTCGCGGGTTCGCTCGCCGATCTCCGCCAGCCCGACGCCGTGATGGTGCAGGTCGCGTCGAGCCAGCAGAACATGATGTTCCCCGCCGAGCTCGCGCCTGGCGCGATGCCCGCGCCGGGACAGCGCATCGATCCGAAGGGCCCCAAGCGCCCCGTGCAGATCGGCGACATCATCGAGCTCAACGAGCACCGCGCGCATGTCGTCGGCCTCGTCAAGTGCGCGGAGACGTTCACGCCCGGACCGACGGTCTACACCGTCTACTCGCGCGCGCTGACCTACGCGCCGCCCGCGCGCCGCGTGATGAGCGAGATCCTGGTCAAGGCGACCGACGGCACCGATCCCGTCGAGCTCTGCGCGCGCATCCGCGAGCAGACCGGCTACGAGGCGCTCGTCCCGTGGGACTACTCGACGCGCACGCTCGGCTACTGGATGCGCGAGACGGGCATCCCGATCAACTTCGGCATCGCCATCGCGCTCGGCTTCTTCGTCGGCGTCGCGATCGCGGGGCAGATGTTCTACAACTTCACGCTCGACAACCTGCGCTACTTCGGCGCGTTCAAGGCCATGGGCGCGTCGACGGGAACGCTGCTCGGAATGGTCGCCCTGCAGGCGCTCGTCGCAGGGGTACTCGGACTCGGCCTCGGGCTCGGCGCCGTCAGCGCATTCGGCCTGAACGCTTCAGGCGGCAAGCTGGCGTTCAAGATGCTGTGGCAAATCCCGCTGATCGCGGCCGGTGCGGTGCTGATCATCTGCATCCTCGCCAGCGTCGTGTCGATGTGGAAGGTCGTGCGACTCGATCCGGCGGACGTCTTCAAGGGAGCATGAGGTCGAACGATGAATGCTCCCACCACCATGACTTCCCTCAGCTCGGCCTCCCCCGCCAACACCGCCATCCGCCTCCGCGCGGTCGAGAAGACCTTCGGCAAGGGCGAGAGCGCCGTGCGCGCGCTGCGCGGCGTCGACTTCGACGTGCCCGCGGGTGAACTCACGATGCTCGTCGGTCCGTCGGGCTGCGGCAAGACGACGCTGATCTCGATCCTCGCCGGCCTGCTCTCGCGCGACACGGGCGAGTGCATCGTGCTCGGCCACGATCTCTCGGCGATGCGCCGCGACCAGCTCTCCGCGTGGCGCCGCGACAACGTCGGGTTCATCTTCCAGCAGTTCAACCTCGTGCCGCAGCTCACCGTCGCCGAGAACGTCTCGGTGCCGCTCGTGCTCAAGGGCGAGAGCGTGGCCGCGTCGGTCAAGCGCGCCAACGAACTGCTCGAGACGCTCGGCCTCGAAGGCCGCGGCAAGAGCTCGCCGCTCAAGCTGTCGGGCGGACAGCAGCAGCGCGTGGCGATCGCGCGCGCGCTGATCCACGAGCCGCGCCTGCTCGTGTGCGACGAGCCGACCAGCGCGCTCGACGCAGAGCTCGGCCGCCGCGTGATGAAGCTCATCCGCGACCGCTCGCACCAGCTCGACCGCGCCGTGGTCGTCGTCACGCACGACGACCGCATCTTCAGCCTCGCCGACACGATCGCGCACATGGACGACGGGCTCATCCGCCGCGTCGACCGCGTGCAGGCTGCGGCGGTTTCCGCCGGCGGACACGGTCCGCTCCACAATCCAGACTCGAACCAGACCTAACTCCTAGATCCGCATCCCATGAAACTCCGCGCTGTCATCCTTCCTCTTCTCGCCATCGGCGGCTTCGCGCTGACCGGGCTCGCCGTCGCCAAGTTCAACGCTCCGCAGAAGACCGGCCCGATGCCGGCCGCGCCCGCTTCGATCCCGTTCCCCGACCGCGTCGCGGGCACGGGCGTGATCGAGCCCGCGAGCGAGACGATCCTGCTCGGCACGCAGGTCGGCGGCGTCGTCGCCAAGGTCTACGCCAAGGAAGGCGACCGCGTGACCGCGGGCCAGCCGCTCGTCGAGATCGACGCCCGCGACGCCGACGCACGGCTGATCGCGGCGCGCGCGCAGGTCGAGACCGCGAAGGCCCGCGTCGCCGCAGCCGAAGCGCGCGTCGCGCAGCTCGTCGCGCGCCCGCGCATCGAGGACCTCGATGAAGCCAAGGCGCTCGTCGCCGCGCGCACCGCCGCGCTCGACGACGCCAAGGGCCGCCTCGATCGCCTGCTCAAGGTGACCGACCGCGGCACGACCGCCAACGAGCAGCCCACGCTTGAGTTCAACGTCGCGCTCGCGACCGCGCAGTTCGCCGACGCCAAGGCCAAGCTCGCCCGCGTGCAGGTCGGAACCTATCCCGAGGATCTCGCCGTCGCCAAGAGCGACGTGCACACCGCGCAGAGCGAACTCGACACCGTGCAGGCGCAGCTCAAGCAGGCGGAAGTCGCGCGCGATCTCCTGATCGTGCGCGCGCCGATCGACGCGACCGTGCTCCGCCTCGACGCGCGCCCCGGCGAGTACAAGGCCGCGGGCCCGAACGCGTCGACGCTCATCCGCCTCGGCGACATCACCAAGCTCCATGTCCGCACCGACATCGACGAGCTCGACAGCTGGCGCCTCGACGTCACGGGCCAGGCCGTCGCGTCGATCCGCGGCGGCAGCAAGCTGCAGGTCCCGCTGCGCTTCGTGCGCATCGTGCCCGACGTCGCGCCCAAGCGCACGCTCACCGGCGACAACGCCGAGCGCATCGACACGCGCGTGGTGCAGGTGATCTTTGAACTTGAGAATCCGCCGGCGTTCATCCAGCCGGGCATGCTCGTCGACGTCGCGGTTGCGGCGAAGACGAACGCGCCGGCTCCAGCTGGAACGCCGGCCAAGTAAGCAACTCGCGAGGGAAACGACATGCACGCAGCACTCCGACTCGGCCTCTCCGCGCTCATCCTCACCACCTTCGTCACCACGGCGTTCGTGCGCTGCGGGCCACAGGAGGCGAGCGCGCAGGACACGAACGCGACCAAGCCGTCGGAACAGCCCGTCGCGACCATGCGGCACGGCAATCGCCCGCGCGCGCCAAAGCCCGTCGAGGCCGCGCCGCCCGAGCAGCCCACTGCCGCTCCCACGCCGCCGCCTGCTGCGGAGCCCGTGAAGCCTGCAGCGTCGCCCGCCAAGTCGCCTGACGAACTCCCGCCCAAGTTCCCCTTCTCCGTCGGCACCGCCGGCGAGGACATCGCGGGCGTGGTCGCACGCGGCACGCCGATCTACAAGTGGGCCGACGAACACGGCTTTACCGAAGGCCCCGCCTGCGCGCCCGATGGCTCGATGTACTTCACCGACGTCGCGGGCAGCCAGGTACTGCAAGTCGACGCGATGGGCGCCAAGGTCGCGCTCAAGGACTCGAAGGGCATGAACGGCCTGTTCTTCTCGAAGGACGGCGTGCTCTACGGATGCCAGAGCGGCGAGCAGCGGATCGTGGCGATCGATGTGTCGCCTGAAACGGCGGCGAAGAAGGAACGCGTGCGCGTGATCTGCGACAAGGGCCCCGGCGGCGCGCCGCTCGGCAAGGTCAACGATCTCGTGCTCGACCGCAGCGGCGGCATCTGGTTCAGCGCGCCCGTGATCGGACGCAAGCGCGAGGGCAACGCGCCCGACGCGGTGTACTACGTGCCCGTCACGGGCGGCGAAGCCGTGCAGGTCGTGCGCGATGACAAGGTCGTCGCGCCGAACGGCGTGCACCTCTCGCCCGACGGCAAGACGCTCTACGTGCTGCCGTATCTCTCGCTCAACATGATGGCGTATCCCGTGCTGGGGCCGGGAAAGCTCGGGCCGGGCACGGTCTTCTACGCGATCCCCAGCGGCACGCGCGAGACGATCGGCGGCGACGGACTCACGGTCGACATCAAGGGCAACGTGTACATCACGGTGCCCGCGCGTTCGTCGGTGTTCGTGCTGTCGCCCGAAGGCAAGCCGCTCGGCATGATCCGCTTTCCCGAGCGCCCGTCGAACTGCGCGCTCGGCGGCACCGAAGGCAAGACGCTCTTCGTGACCGCGCAGAAGAGCGTGTACGCGATCGAAGTCGAGGGCTCGCGGTCGCGGTGACCGGATGGGTTGACTCCCATGTCCAACGAGCCGCGGGCTTCCGCCCACGGGCATTCATGCAACTGGTGGTTGGGAGCTGGCCGCCGTGAGCCTTCGAAGCCGTGAGACTTCGACAAGCTTGAATGCCCGTCAGGCGTGAGCCCGGGTGCCCGTCAGGCGAAGCCTGCGGCACGGGTTGCGTGAGCCTTCGATGATTCGACCCCCACGTCCAGCGTTCCGCGGGCTTCCGCCCACGGGCATTCATGCAAGCGTGAGCCTTCGATCACCCCCCACGTCCGACATGCCGCGCGCTACGCCAGCAATCCCGGCACGACCTTCGCGTCGCCCTGCACGCCTGTAAGCCGGTGCGGCAATCCCGCCTGCGTGTACGTCAGCCGCAGGTGATCAAGCCCGAGCAGATGCAGAACCGTCGCCTGGAAGTCCTTCACGCGCACGGGGTCGCGCGCGATGCGGTAGCCGAGCTCATCGGTCGCGCCGTAGGCGGTGCCGCCCTTCACGCCGCCGCCCGCCATCCACATCGTGAACGCGTGCGGATGGTGATCGCGCCCAAGAAACGCCTTGTTTCCGCCGCGAAACTCCGCCACCGGCGTGCGGCCAAACTCGCCGCCCCAGATCACGAGCGTCTCGTCGAGCAACCCGCGGCGGCGCAGGTCGCGCACGAGCGCAGCGACGGGCTGGTCCATCTCGCGGCACTTCTTCGGGAGCTGCGTGATCAAGTCGTCCGATGGCCCCGTGCCGTGGCCGTCCCATCCCCAGTCGTAGAGCTGCACGAAACGCACGCCGCGCTCGACAAGTCGCCGCGCCAGCAAGCACGAATTCGCAAGGCTCGCCGCGCCGGGCTTGGCGCCGTACTCCTCGAGCGTCGCCGCGCTCTCGCGCGTGATGTCCATCGCGTCGGGCACCGCGGTCTGCATGCGGTACGCGAGCTCGTACTGCGAGATGCGCGCCTCGGTCTCGCGATCGTGATGGCGTTCGAAGCCCGCGCGGCCGAGCGCGGCGATCGCCTCGATGGTCGCACGGCGCGTCTCGCGCATCATGCCTTCGGGGTCCTTCACGTAGAGCACGGGGTCGCCGCTCGCGCGGCACTGCACGCCTTGATAGACGCTCGGCAGGAATCCGCTGCCCCACACGCTCTTTCCCGCGTCGGGCGTCTTGTCGCCCGACACGAGCACGACGAACGACGGCAGATCGCGCGTCTCGCTGCCGAGTCCGTAGCCGACCCACGAGCCGAAGCTCGCCGCGCCAAAGCGCGACTCGCCCGTGTGCAGCAGCAGCTGCGCGGGCGCGTGGTTGAACTGGTCGGTGGTCATCGTGTTGATGACGCAGACCTCGTCCTCGATCGTGCGGAAATGCGGCAGCAGCTCGCTCGTCCAGAGCCCCGCCTTGCCCGCTTGCGCGAACTGGTGCACGGGACCGAGCAGCGTCGGATGACCTTGGATGAACGCGAACTTCTCGCCCTTGAGGTACTCGTCTGGGCACGGCACGCCGTTGAACTTGGTCAGCGCGGGCTTGTAGTCGAAGAGCTCGAGCTGGCTCGGCGAGCCCGCGAGATGGATGTAGATGACGTTCTTCGCACGCGCGGGGAAATGCGGCGCGCGCGGCGCGAGCGGATCGGCCGGCGCGGCGGCGTCAGGCTGCTCGCCCGATGCGCGTGACTCGCGCGCGAGCAGTTCCGACAGCGCGATTCCGCCGAGCGAGAACGCCGCCGCGCCGCCCGCGAGCGAACCGAGGAACGTGCGCCGCGTCGCATGCGCGATCTGCGCCATGCGCGCGGCGGCGGGGTCGTTCGTCTCGACGATGGTGCGTGGATCGCGCGTCATGATTTGGTCAGGAAGTCGTCGAGGTTGAGGATCGCGTTGGCGGCGATGACGAGCGCGGCGTCGCGAGCGAGGTCGGCGGCAGGCGCGGCGGTCGATGCAGCTGCGGACGCGCCGACGAGCTTCGCCGCAAGATCCGCGTGCTCCGCGTAGCGCGCGCGTTCCTGCGTCACGAGCTCGGTGATGCGCGCGACTTCATCGGTGCGCGCCGCGCGGCCGAGCGCGCGCTCGAGCATCGCGCGCACCGCGGCGGAGTCGTCGCTGTCGGCGCGTGCGGACTGCGCGAGCTTCTGCGCGCACTCGAGGTAGACGGGGTCGTTGAGCGTGACGAGCGCGGCGAGCGGCGTGTTGGTTCGGATGCGCCGCACCGTGCAGGTCTCGCGGCTCGTCGAGTCGAACGCGATGAACGACGGATACGGACTCGTGCGCCTGAGATAGGTGTAGATGCCGCGGCGATAGCGGTCCTCGCCCACGGGCGTGTTCCACGCGGAGCCCGAATACACGACCTGCCACACGCCGTCAGGCTGCGGCGGAAACACCGACGGCCCGCCGATCTTGTGCGAGAGAAGCCCGCTCACCGCGAGCGCGGAGTCGCGGATCTGCTCCGCCTCGAGCCGCCCACGCGGAAAGCGCGCAAGCAGCCGGTTGTCAGGATCGCGCGCGAGCGCCGCGTCGGACGCGACCGACGACTGCCGATATGTCGCGCTGGTGACGATCTCCCTGAGCAGCGCCTTCATCGAGAATCCGCGCGCGACGAGCACGCCCGCGAGATGATCGAGCAGCGCCTGGTCGCTCGCGCCCGAGCCCATCACGCCAAAGTCCTCGCTGGTCTCGACGATGCCGCGGCCGAAGAGCGTCTCCCACGCGCGGTTCGCGGCCACGCGCGCAAACAGCGGGTTGTCCTTCGACGCGATCCAGCGCGCGGCGGCAAGGCGGTCGCGCACGGGTTCATGGGTGCGGTCACCCACCATGCCAAACGCCGCAGGCACGCCGGGCTCGACCACATCGCCCGGACTCTTGAGCGAACCGCGCACCAGCAGATGCGTCTCGCGCCGCGCGGCGTCCGCGCGTTCGCGCATCACGGGCACGCTGGTCTTGACGCCCGCGCGCTCGACTTCCATGCGCGGCGCGTCGTCGTCTGCATCGGCGTCCTCGGTCTGGTTGAGCGTCGCGAGGAACGCGTAGTACTCGCGCTGCGTGATCGGGTCGTACGGATGTCCGTGGCACTGCACGCACTGGAAGGTCACGCCCATGAACGACTGCCAAGTGGTCGACACGCGGTCGAACACGGCGGCCATGCGGAACTCCTCGTTGTCGGTGCCGCCCTCGGTGTTGGTGAGCGTGTTGCGGTGGAACGCGGTCGCGACGCGATCCGCGTCGGTCGCGCCCGGCAGCATGTCGCCCGCAAGCATGCGCACCGCGAACTGGTCGTACGGCATGTCGGCGTTGAGCGCGTCGATCAGCCAGTCGCGCCACGCCCAGATGTCGCGGTGGTTGTCCTTCTCGTAGCCCTGCGTGTCGGCGTAGCGGCCGAGGTCGAGCCAGATGCGCGCGAAGCGCTCGCCGTACGCGGGGCTCGCGAGAAGCCCGTCGACAAAGCGCTCGTACGCGCCAGGCGTCTGGTCGGCGACGAACGCCGCGCGCAGCGCGTCGTCCGCGGGCATGCCGATCAGGTCGATCGCGACGCGGCGCGCGAGGGTCTCGCGGTCGGCTTCGGGCGCGAGCGCGAGGCCCGCGCGCGCGAGCCGCACGGAGGTGAAGCGATCGATGTCGTTCGAAGCCAGCGTTGCAGGCGAGGCACCCAGCGCACCCGCGGGAAGCGCGGGAAGACTCGGATCCACCCGCGGCGCGAACGACCAATGCGTCCCCCACTGCCCGCCCTGCGCGATCCAGCGCGAGATCGTGCGCACTTCGTCCGCCGAAAGCGGCGAGCCATCGGGCGGCATGCGCTCGTTGGCGTCGCTCGACGAGACCCGCGCGAAGAGCTCGCTCCGCACCGGCGAACCTGGCACGACCGCGATGTGGCCCGACTTGAGCACGCTGGTCACGCGCGCGTGATCGGAGAGATTCAGCCCCGCCATCTCGCGCACGCCGCCGTGACAGCGGAAGCAGCGCGCGGCGAGCGTCGGCAGCACCTCGCGCGCAAACTCCACCGGCGCATCGTCCCGCGCCGCCTCGCGCTCGCCATGCAGCAGCGCGCCACCCGCCGCGAGCACCGCGGCGGCCGAAGCGGCGAAGATCATGCTCGCGGCGCGCATCGTCGAAGCATACCGCCGAGCCAAACCAAACCTTCATCGAAAGATCGGCGATCACCTGCACTCGGGCGCTTGAGGCGGTCGCGCCTCCGCTACTCTCGCCGCCCCATGACGCGCTCGCGCACCGACACCAGCTCCGATTCAGGCGCGGTCCGACGATGACCGCCGCCGAATCGCTGCCCGCATTCCTCGCGGGGCTGGTGTTCTTCCTGATCGGGCTCGACGGCGTCAAGTCGAGCCTCAAGGCGCTGACCTCGCGTTCCATGCGTCGGCGCATGCAAAACGCCACTGCCTCGCCGGTCCGCGCGGCGGCTCTCGGCGTCGGCGTCGGCGCGATCGGCCAGAGCACCACGGCGATCTCCTTCATCCTGGCTGGCTTTGTTTCGGCGCGGCTGCTGACCCTGCCGCGCGCGCTGGTCGTCGTCGCCTGGGCGCATCCGGGCATCGCGGTGCTGCCGTTCGTCGCCGCGGTCAACCTCAACATCGCCACGCTCTGGATCATCGGCCTCGCGGGCCTCGGGTTGCGGCAGCGTAGATTCACCAAGGCGTCGGCTGGGCTCGGCACGCTGCTCGGCATCGGGTTCCTGCTGTACGGGCTCTTTCAGCTCAAGGGCGTGGCGGCGCCGATCCAGACTGCGTCGTGGTTCGCGTCTGTCAGCGTCGCGCTCAACAGCTCGCTGCTGGTCGGGTTCCTGATCGGCATCGCGCTGCGCATCGTGATCCAGAGTTCGAGCGGCATCGCGGTGATCCTGATCACGCTTTGCGCGAAGGGCCTGCTCGAGCCGACGCACGCGCTCATGGTCATCCACGGCACGGGCGTGGGCATCGGCATCTCGGTGATGATCCTCGGCCAGTCCCTGCGCGACGATCCGCGGCGGCTCGCGCTGTGGCAGGCGGCGTCGAATGTCTGCGCCGGCGTGCTCATGGGCCTTTGGCTGCTGATCGCGTCGACGGGCGCGCTGCCCTCGATCATCGACTTGCTCGCGCGGTTCTCGATGCGGACGGAGACGGATCTCGCCGTTGGTTTCCTGGCGCAGATGATGGTGGTTCCGCTGCTCGCCGCGGCGCTCTCGCCGTGGACCCCGAGGATCCTCGCGCGGCTCGTGCCCGACGTCGCCGAGGAGCAGCTCGCGAAGCCGATGTTCATCTCGGACAGCACGACGAGCGCTCCGGAGCTGGCCGTCGACCTGGCCCTGCGCGAACAGCTGCGGCTCCTGCGCGCGGCGCCCGCGCTCCTCGACCGAGCGCGCCTCGACACGGCGCCTGCCGCCAACGGGCTCAATGCGGCCACGCTGCGGGCGTCGCTCGACGCACTGCACCGCGAGATCGCGGAGTTCCTCGGCGACAGCGCCGAGCACGCCAAGGACCACGAGACGAGCCAGCTTGTCCTCGCCGCGATCGGCCGAGAGCGCCTGATCGCCGAGCTGATCGAGGCGCTCGACGCGCTCACGCGAGAGACGCTGACGCTCGCGGCGGGTTCGCCCGCGCGCGCGCTGTGCGGCCGCATGGTCGAGGCGAGCGATGCCATGCTGTTCACGCTGGCGGACGCGCTCGAGACCGGCGACGAGATGGACCGCGAGATCCTCAACGCGATGACCAGCGACCGCAGCGAGCAGATGGACGCCATCCGCAGCAGCGCCGCCGCCGCCAGCCTCGGCGCCGCGCGCGAGCAGGCGAGCCTGCTGTACGCGACGAGCCTGTTCGAGCGCCTGCACTACATCGCGCGCCGCGTGGTGTGAGCGTTTGAAGGCTCACGCAACCCGCGCCGCAGGCTCACGCCCGTGAGCATGTCGTTTGCATGAATGCCCGCGGGCGGAAGCCCGCGGAACACAGGACGTCGGAGTCCAAGTCGAATCGAACGCCCACGCCCGCGAGCATGTCACCTGCATGAATGCCCGTGGGCGGAAACCCGCGGAACACAGGACGTCGGAGTCCAACCCCGCTCCCACACCCCCCAACCAACGACCAAAAAAGAGCAGGCCCTCGGACTCCTGTTCGTCCGAGGGCCTGTCACAAACTCACCAGTGGTTCACAGCGGGAGAGTCACTGTCCGCACGAGCCCCACGAGTTGAGAAGGATGCTGAGATCAGCGCCATCGGTGATGCCGTCGCGATTGATGTCGCTGCGGCCCGCGCCACCCCAGTTGCTGAGGAGGATCGCGAGGTCATCGCCGCTGACCTGACCATCGAGCGGGCTGGAGAGGTCGCTCATGCACGAACCAACGGCCGACGGCAGGTAGAACGCGTAGAGCTGTCCGCCTTCAACCAGTTCGCCTGGCTGCGAGTAATGAGCTTGCATGTTGCCGATGAACCAACCGAGCCCGAGAGTATCGCGCGCGTCGATGACGCCTGAGTTCTCCTCGTCGACATTGAACGGAGCGGTCGCCGCGAGGCTGAGGTCGCCGAAGCGCGCCTTGTCGCTCTCGAGGATCTTCACCATCGAGTCGTTGCCCACGGTGTAGAGCCAGGTCTTGGCGTTGTGCACGGCGTTGCCCGGATCCTCCTGGCAGAGCACGCGCGTGCCGCCCGCGAGGTCGTTGAACACGGTGATGTTGTCCATCATGTTCTGACCTTCGGTGCCGTTGAGCACAGCCTCGATGTCGCCGCCAGCGAGCGGGTTGCTGATGTCGTCAAAGCGCATGCGGAAGAGGCGGCTGCGGCCGACCTGGGTCTGCCCGATCTCGATCGTGTCGATACGGTCGGTGGTCGCGAAGTAGAAGTCGCGGGGATTCGCCGGATCCCACGCGCCGTCTTCGGGACGGAGGAAGGTCGTGCCCGCAGCGGTGTTCGCCGCGCCAAAGGTGAAGCGCGCGGTGTAGCGAGCGGAGCCCGAGGCGTTGAAGCAGAAGTCGCGGTTCTCAGCGGTGACGTTCACGCCCTTGACCTGCACCTGGATGCCGTAGACCGAGCCGTTCATCAGGCCGGCGCGCTCGACGAGGTTGCCGGTGTCCTGCTTCGTGCCCACGTACATGAACACGCGGTTTGCACCGCCGTCCGAGGTGGCGATCACGACCGTCGTGTCGCTCGCGTGCGGGCGCGCGGACGCGGTCTCCCACGCACCGAGGGCGGCGTTGAACGCCGGGATCTCGTAGCCCTTGCGCTCGACGGCGCCGATGGCCATCACGCGGCCGTTCGTGCCCGACTCCTCGCCGGTCATGAAGATGCGCTCGTTGGTGCCCTTGCCGGTGGCGGCGTTGAAGAACGCTTCCGGCGCAGCGAGATCCGCCGAGCAGAAGCGGTTGAACGTGTAGAGACCGCCGCCTGCACCGTTGGTGGTCGTCGCGACCGAGGTCATCAGGTCCTGGCCATTGGTCACGCGGAGGAAGTCGGCGCCGGGCGTGGTGTTCACGATCCAACGGCTCACGAACGAACCGCCGGTCACGCCGGACGGCTGGTGCGCGCGCTGGAAGCCCGCGGCCGCAGTGTTGGTGTGCTCGTGGTTCACGAACAGCGTCATGGTGCCGTCGCCGTTGTCGTAGGCGCCCATGCCGTCGGGGATGCCGGCGAGCTTGTACGGGGTCACGCCATCAGCGCGGAAATTGACCGAATCGCCGATGGTGAGGAACGACATGATGTCGACGGCAGGGCCGCCCGCAACCGCGCGGACGTACGGCGTGGCCGACGACGAAGGACCCGTGAGGATGGACTGCGCCGACGCGGCGCACGAAACGGCGAGCGCGAGGGAAACGCCGAGAGACATGGTCTTGCTGTTCATTGCTGCTTGCTCCAAGACTGCTGGAAGGAAACTTGCACCTCGATGCATCCGACGCGGATGAATCAAGGTGCGGAGCATGCAGCGGTCGTGTGAAGCGGCGTTTCACGCGCGACAAGCGAACGACGAAAGTGCGATGAGCGTGCTGCAGCGAAATGGTTCGTGAGCCGTTTAGTCGCGGGCGCGAAAAACACGGCGAACACATAAACGAGACAGCTGAAGTTCACGTCGTGTCAGCGCCGTGTTCAGCGCGGCATGGATGTGGGAGTCGGATCGAAGGCTCACGCCTGACGGGCATGCACGTCTATCGAACGCTCACGCCCGCGAGCATGTCACCTACGTGAATGCCCGTGGGCGGAAGCCCGCGGAACGTTGGACGTGGGGGTCGAAGTCGAAGTCGGATCGAACGCTCACGCCCGTGAACATGTCACCTGCATGAATGCCCGTGGGCGGAAGCCCGCGGAACGTTGGACGTGGGGGTCGATCGAAGGCTCACGCAACCCGTGCCGCAGGCTTCGCCTGACGGGCACCCAGGCTTCGCCTGACGGGCACCCGGGCTTCGCCTGACGGGCACCCGGGCTCACGCCTGACGGGCATTCACGTCTATCGAACGCGCACCACCCGCGAAAAACACAGCCGCCCCGCTTGCGCGGGGCGGCTGAAACCTACTTGAGACTCACACTCAATCCATCACGACGACGGCCTTGAGCGCGGCATCCGTGCGGGCCTTGAGGTCCGCCAGATGCGCGAGCGAGTAGCCGTCGATGTTGCTGCCGCTCGCCTTGGCGAGCGTCGCGTCGACGCGCACCTGCAGTTCGCGCAGCTGCTGCGCGGAGAGCTGGCGCGCCACGCGCGGCATGCCGGCCTTGCCCGTCGCGACCGCGATGAGGCGGTCGGTGTAGTCGGCCTGCAGGTTGCGGCGGAACGCGGAGATCATCGGCTCGCGCGCGTTCGACGAACCGAGGTTCGACGGCGAGACTTCCGAGTAGATCTCCTTGGAGAGCGTGTTCATGAGCTCGGGGAGCGTGAGCGCGTCGCTGGACGACGCGAGGCGCTTCTCGTTGTCATAGACGCGGCCGAGCGTGCTCGGGTTGAGCAGCATGGTGAGCGCCATCGACTGCGTCGCGGCGACCTGGTCGTTGATCGGCCAGGTGCTGCCCGCGCCCATCGACGCCGGACCGTCCATCCACTTCTCGACGGTCATCTTGTTCACGAGCTCGGGCGTGAGGCCGTACGAAGCGTCGCGGAACGCCGTCTCGATGATGAACGCAAGCGCGGCGCGCTGCTTCTCGACCTCGACCGGAACGAGCGGATCGCCGGTGTTGGCGTCGCCCTTCTTGACGCGGTTGACGTACGTGCCGCCGACCCACGACGACATCATGTCGATCGCCTTGCGCTGCTTGTTGAGGGTCTTGATGTAGCCCTTGCGTGCGCGCTCCCAGCTGTCGCCGTTCTTCACGTACTTCTCGAGCAGCGCGGCGCGGAGGGCCGTGGCGAGCTGCATCTCAGACTTCGCGAAGTCGAGCGGGTCCTTGGTGAAGTCATAGCGGCGCGCCAGCGGATCGGGTCCGCCAGTGTCCTCGTCGGTGAGGTACATGTGGCCGGGCTCGCCGACGCGCGCGGCGACCTTGGCCAGATCGTCGAAGGTGTAGCCGTACTCGATGGCCCACATGTCGTAGGTGCCGATGCCGATCATCGTGTAGTCACCCTGCACGCGGTCCTTGTCGACGTTGAAGTTCGTGCCCATGTAGTCCATCACGGACGCGGCGAGGGGCTTCTTGCCCTTGACGTCGGCCGAGTTGATCTCGGCGAGCGTGTAGAGGCTCGACGCCTTGAAGTTGTGACGGAGACCGAGCGTGTGGCCGACCTCGTGCGCGACGAGGTGCGCGAGCTGCGGACCCGCGAAGGACTCGGGCACGCCATCGAGCGCGTCGCCCTGCGCCTTCGGATCGGCGCCCTGGCCGATCACGCCGAACATCTCGAACTCCATGTTGGCGAACGCCATGTCGCTGGCCATGCCGGCCGCGGCAAAGCACATCGAGTTGCACTGCGAGTGATCGTGCGCGCCACCGACGGCCTTGTACCAGTCGAGGACTTCACGCATCTCTGCGTTGCCCGCGAGCGACGGATCCTTGCGGCTGTCGGCCGGATCGGCGTCACCCGCCGCGCGACGCGTCGCGCGCTCGGCGAGCGCCTTGGTGCGGTCGGCTTCGGGGAGGAGCTGGATGCGCGGATCCCACTGCGGGTGGTTCTCGAGCCACACGAGCGCATCGGGGTTCAGGCTCTGCGCCATGTCCATCGGACGGTCGTCGTACCACGAGTAGAACGCGCGGATCCAGCCGTCGGTGAGGACGATGTCCGCGTCGAGGATCTGGCCGGTCAGCGGGTGCGCGCGGCTCGGTCCGATCGCCGTGGCGACGTCGTTGTTGAGCCAGCGGATGAAGTTGAAGCGGACGTCCTCAGGATCCTTCTCCATGTGGGCGCCGGTGACTTCGTCCTGCTGGTAGACCTCGATCGCGCTGTCGATGCCGATCTTCTTGAAGGCCTCGTTCCACTGGAGGATGCCCTCCTTCACGTAGCGGCGGTAGCGCACGGGGACCGTGTGCTCGACGTAGAAGATGATCGGTTCCTTCGGCGGCGAGAGCGAGAGCTTGGGGTCGCGCTTCTCGAGGTTCCAGCGGTTGATGTAGCGGGTCGCGTTGGTCTCGGTGCCGTAGAGGCCGAGGTCGCGGTAGCCGGTGAGGAAGTAGCCGACGCGGTCGTCCGCGACACGCGGCTTGTAGCCGGTCGCATCGGGCAGCATCGAGATCGAGTAGTGCACCATCTTGAAGCTGCCGGAGCCATCCGGAGCCTCGATCGCGACTTCCATGTTCTGCGGGAAGCTCTTGGCCTTGGCGATCTTGGCGAGGCGCGGGTTGAGGCCGACGCCCGCGAGCTGCTGGCTCTGGCCGACGAGCATGCCGTCGAGGTCGATCACCGGCTGGCCGTTGGGGCCGTTCGAGACGATCGGCACCTCGAGGATCACGGTGTCGGTGAAGATGCGCTTGACCGAGTCCTTCGAGGTCTGCTCGCCGGTCGAACGAACGTCGATCTGCGGCGACACGAGCGCGAGGCGATTGCCGTACTGGCGCCAGAAGACGTACTTCTCAGGGCCCTGAAGGCCGCTGAAGATCACGCCGCCCGCGGGGGTCGCGGCGATGAGGAACTTCATCTTGTCCCAGCCGCGCGGGAGCTCGGCGAGCATCTGGTCTTCCTTGCGGTTGACGTAGAGGCCGAAGAGCGATGCGCCGTCAGGCGTGCTGTTCACGCGCTCGTAGTCCTTGGACACGTCGGCGAACGGCGGGAGATCGGGGCCAGCCGACGCGACGGACGCCGCGATGGTTGGAAGAAGTGCGACGCAGGCGCGGAGGAGAGATGCCATCGTTGAAAGGAGCTCCGGTTGGAAACACGCGGTTGGGCACGGCCTTCACTCAGGGCGGGCCCAGGAAACCGCGGAACGGTTGGTACAAACCGTAACGCGGGGGGTTCGGGGCATCGGCGTTCTAAGGCGCGAAAATGCAGAAAAAGACCGCGGGCGCGACGGAGGTCCGACGCGCCCGCGGGTTGCAGTTGAAGTTCGACCTCAGCTCGACTTACGGGCAAGCGCCCCAAGCGTTGAGCAGCGCGGCGAGGTCAGCAGCCTCGACGACGCCGTTGCCATCAAGGTCGCCGGTCGGTCCAGCGCTGCCCCAGGCGTTCAGAAGGGCCGCGAGGTCAGCGGCTTCCACGACGCCGTTGCCGTCGAGGTCGCCCACGCACGCAGCGGCCGTGCTGATGGTCACGAACTGGTTGCCCGGGATGTTGTTGAAGTTCACGAGACGCGGCTCGGCGAGGTTGCCGCCACCACCGAGGGGCCCGAGGACCTGGTTCGACAGGTAGTCGTGACCGCCGCCGTTGACCGCAACAAAGACCTTGAGGTCGCCCGAGGTGTAGCCGGGGATCGCGCTGAGCGGGATCTTGACTTCGACGCCCGTGCTGACGCCCTTGCCGCTGCCGAGGAGCGTGCCACCCGCGACGCCTGCGGCGTTCGAGTTGTCGACGCCGAAGCCGAAGCCGCTCTTGAAGGTCGCGGAGCCCGCAGCGCCAGCGCCGCCGGTGCCGAGGTAGCCGCCGGTGCCGCCGCCCTTGGTGAGGAGCTGCGCCTGGTTCATGTAGACCGCGAACGGCGAACCGCCGCAGGTGAGGCTCACCCAGAGGTCAGCGGCGAAGCCCTTGTCAAAGGTCATGCCGTTGCCCGTGCCGTCGTCGCCCATGCGATTGAGGCCGTTGAAGTCGACGTCGGGGTTGTTGCCGCGGAGCTTGTTCTGGCCGCCAGCGACGCCGTCGATGAAGATCTCGAGCTTGTTGAAGTTGGACTCGAGGTTGCCCGCGACGACGAGGTAGAGGAAGCCCGAGTCGACCTTCGCGTAGAGCGCGTCGATCTCGGAGCCGTTCGCGTAGTCGATCACGCCGAGGTTCGAGTCACCGAAGCCGGTCTGCGTGTTCTGCACGGCGACGGGCGAGCCGTAGGCGGCGTCAGCCGCGCCATCGAGGGCGATCTGGGCCTGGGCAGCGCTGGCAACCGCGAGCGCGGCAACGAACATCAACTTGGTACGCATCTTTCTGATCTCCTTGTGGGTCGTCAAACACTTGTACGGACTCGCGTCTATCGCCTACGCGACAACGCGCTACGGGCAAATCGAGCGATCTCTAAATCTACTCGCGAAACACACGAAGTCGAACGGTGTACTCGGATTCCGCGGATTACGCGGGCGCAGTTTGAAGGTTACGGGTCCGCTCAGCTCCAGGAGCCGAGCACGATGGCAAGGTCGGAACCGTTCACGGTGCCGTCCCCATTCACGTCGCCAACGGGACCGGCTTGGCCCCAGGCGCTGAGCACGATGGCGAGGTCGGCGCCGTTCACGACACCGTCGCGGTTCTGGTCGGCGGGGTTCGGCGGCGGCAGCGGATCGCCCTTCGAGAAGATCAGGCAGGTGTACGGCCCGATGTCGAACACCCCGCTCGCGGGCATGCCGTCCCACGGCTGCGAGTACGACGCGTCGAGGTCGTAGGTAGTGGTGTTGGCAAAGGATGCGTCGTAGCCGTTCCAGTCGCTGTTGAACCGCACCTTCCAGCGGCCGTCGCGCGGGAAGCCCACGCGGTACCCCGTCCGCGCCGTCGCGGAGAAGTTCATCACCACCACAACATCGTCGCGGTCGCCGCCGTTCATCCAGCGGTGGAAGCCGAGCATCTTCATCGTGTTGTTCACGTGGAAGACGTTGGTGCTCTGCCCCGAGAGCCCGTTGGTCAGGCCGGCGGTGTTCTTGCGGAGCGCGATCAGGTCCTTGTAGAGCGAGCGGATGCCCGCATAGGTCTTGGCCTTGGCCCAGTCGAGCGGATCGGTGTCGGTGAACCAACCGTCCTCGAGGAACTCCTGCCCTTGGAACATCATCGGGATGCCAGGCGAGGTCATCACGACCGCCGCGCCGAGGGTCGAGCGCTTCTTCGAGTACCAGCTGCTCGCGTTGCCGGGCCAGATCGCCTCGGGCATGCGCGACTGGCCGTTGGCGACCTCGTCGTGGCTCTCGGTGTAGACCACGCGCTGGAACGCGTCGCCGTTGTAGTTGGCGAGGATCGCATTCTTGATCGCGAACATGTCGCGGTCGCTGTCGTTGGCGGTGATCAGGTTCGTGCGCACGGGCCAGTAGAACTGCGCGTCCCACTGGCTGTCGAAGCCCGCGCCGCCCGCGCCCGTGGTCTTGGTCAGCCACGCGTTGTTGTCGAGGTCCTCGCAGATCGAGATCTTGCCTGGGCTCGTCGCGTTGACCGAGTCGTTGACCCACTGAAGGAGCGACCAGCCATCGGGGATGTCGGGGCCGAACTGATCGACCTTGCGGATGTACTTGGTGCCGTCAAAGCGCTGGCCGTCGAAGCGATACTCGTCGAGCCAGAACATCGCGTTGTCGCGGAGGAACGAGCGCACTTCGCCGCGACCGTAGTCGGGCCGCGTGTTGCCCCACGGCGTGGCCGAGCGCGAGTCCTGGTAGAAGTAGATTCCGCCGCCATTCGCGGTGTTCCAGCCGTCGTACTGCCAGAGATCGAGGTCGGTGGGACCGATGTGGCTGAACACGAGATCGGAGATCACCGCGATGCCGCGCGCGTGCGCGGCGTCGACGAATTCCTTGACATCGGTCGGCGTGCCGTATGCGCTCTCGACGGCGTACGGGAACGATCCGTTGTAGCCCCACGACACATTGGTCGGGAACTCGCAGAACGGCATGAGCTCGACCGCGTTGACGCCGAGATCCTTCAGGTAGTCGAGCTTGGCCTTGGCCAGGTCGAACGTCGCAGGCGTGACGCCGTTCGCGGTCTGGCCGAACGTGCCGAGATGCATCTCGTAGATCACGAGCTGATTCCAACTCGGCATCGTGTAGTTGGTGGTGGTCCAGGTGTAGCTCGACGGGTTGACCACGATCGAGTTGCCGACCGAGTTGGTGACCTGC
This sequence comes from uncultured bacterium, assembly GCA_903891095.1. Lineage (GTDB taxonomy): Bacteria > Planctomycetota > Phycisphaerae > Phycisphaerales > SM1A02 > QWPT01. Next base: position 69,560 of record CAITDI010000035.1, read on the forward strand.
CGCGCGCGCGCGTCGTTCTTCCAGATCGTGCCGGCGGGGCCGGTGATCACGAACTTGTACTGCGTGCCCGCATAGACGAAGTTGATGTCGCCCGACCAGTAGCCGTTGCCTTCGCTCACGAGCGGATTGGCGGTCGCGCTCCAGTTGTTGAAGGTGCCGGCGACGCGCACCGCGGTCGCGTTCGGAGCCCACACGCGGAAGGTCGTTCCCGCAGGCAGTGGCGAGAAGTACGGAATCGCGCCCACGCCCGAGCGCGCGGACTGCGCCCACGCCATCGTCGACGCGAAGAGCGAAAGTCCCGCCAGAGCGACGGTGGCGAAACGCTGGACCGAGGGAGGCAGCCTGTTGTTCATGCGGGTGTCCCGGAAGATTGGTCCGAGTCTACACCGCACCAAGCGAATCGCCGCATGGAAATGCCGTTTCCGTGTCGACGTTTCCTTCGCACTGCGTCCGCAAACGGTGGCGCAGTCGCACAGCCGAGTCAGTCGACGCGGCGCGCCTTGCCGGCGATGGTCGGCGGGCCAACGGGCGCCCCGCTCGCGTCGAGCTGCGTCCCCGGCATCCAGGCATGAACTTCAAGACCCGCATCGGTTTGCGTCAGTTCGTTGATCCAGCCGTCGGCCCAGCGGACCCGCACCGATTTTCCAGCGGCCCACCAACTGCCGACTCGAACCTCGTTGACCGACTTCCAGGCGGCATGCGTCGATTGAAGCGACATGAAGAACGAGTGGGTCTCCGCTCCCGCAGCGCGGGGCAGCTCGTAGACACCCACCCACTGCGCGAGTTGTTCACCCGTGCGGACCGCAAGCCCGGAGTTGGATGGCGGGCCGTCATGGGGTGCATCGGGAGCGAACGACACCTTCTGGAACTTGGCGGTCGAACCTTTGGTCCCTGAGTGCACGATCACATCGCGCCAGCCATCGGTGTAGTCGATGACGATGCGGTTGCCTTCGATGACCCAGTGGCCGCTCTCACCCTGCGCGCTCGTCGGCCCCTTGGACCAGTTGCTGACCGCACCACCCGCGGCCGAGAGGCGCACGTCAAAGGTGCAGTTCTCGTCGTCGGTCAGCGACCAGGTGCCGGGGACCTCGTCTGCCTTGAAGGCGGTCGACGCATGCTGCGAGGAGCAGCCGATGGCGACCAGCACGAAGAACATGGCGGCAAGGCGGAGCAGCTGCGGCATGGCCCGCTTATCGGCGGTTGGGCGCCGCTGGCGTGACTCGAAGCGCGTTCTGCCTCGGTGCTCCTCAGCCCTTGCGCGCGCTCTCAAAGCTCTGCGCGCCGCGCGCGAACACGACGGTGAACGTCACCCCGCCGTCCTCGAGATCGACGCCAGGGAGAAAGTCGTCGTCGATCCGCTCGAGCAGCTCCGGCAGGTCGGCCTCGCCGACGCCAGATCCGTCGAGCACCGTCACCGTGCCCGTCGCGCATCCATCGGGGAGGAAGTGCAGGTCGACGGCAACCGCATCGCGATCGCCGTTGAGCGCGAGAAGGCGCTCGCTGCTTGCGGTGCGGAGCGTGCGCTTCCAACGCAGGGACGAAACGATGCTCATGCCAACACTCCCGCCGCTCGCGCGGCCAGCGTGAGAAGAACAGCCAAGCCAACCATCGGTGCGACCAGCATCAGCAGGCAACCACGCGACGCGCGGTAGCCCATGCCCGTACCCGGCACGGAAATCGTGGTGTACCTGCGACCGCTGCCGGAAGTGCCCGTGCGAAATCCACGGCCACCCACCGACCAGCCGACACCGCCCCGCGAGAGATTCACGCGGAAAGGGCCGACGTTCATCGAGCGGCGAAAGTAGAAGCCCATCAGATCCCGTCTTTGAGCATGCCTGAGCTTGCCTCAGTTTGCTGAGGACCGTGTCCGATCAGTCCGCGAGCGGACGGATCCAGATATTGCGGAAGCAGAGCGCGTCGCCGTGATCCTGGAGGTGGATCGGCATCTTGTCGGCGTGCGCGGTGTAGTGCGCCTTGGCGCCGTGCGCGGTGGAACCCCAGATGTCGGAGTTGTCCTGCACGAGGATGCCGTTGAACATGACGGTCATCGTGCCAATCTTGGTCACGGCGCCGTCCTTGCCAAACTTCGGCGCGTGGAAGATCACGTCATACGTGTTCCACTGGCCGTTCGGGCGGCAGGCATTGACCAGCGGCGGGTGCTGGCCGTACATCGCGCCGGCCATGCCGTCGACGTAGGTCTTGTTGGGGTTGCAACCGAGGACCTGCAGTTCGTACTGGTCCATGAAGAACACGCCGCTGTTGCAGCCGTGCTGATCTTCGCAGTGGCAGGTCTCGGGAACCATCCACTCGATGTGGAGCTGGCAGGAGCCGAAGCCGTCCTTGGTCTTGATGTCGCCCGAGCCCGGGGTGATCTGGACGATGCCGTCCTTGACCGCCCACTTGACCTGGTTGTCGTTGCCGGTCCACTTGGACATGTCCTTGCCGTCGAAGAGCACGATCGCGTCGCTCGGGGCGCCGCCGTGGTTGCCGGCGGAGACCATCGCGGGCTGCGGACGGTCGCGGTCATGCACCTTCCACTCCTTCGCGGCCTCATTCGTCGCGGGCGCGTTCTGCACGGGCGCAGCAGCGATCAGGACAACGGGAATGGCGGCGAGGGCGGAAACACCGAGGATCGTGCAAAGCGGGCAACGCATGAGGAGCTCCTGGAAAGAGGTGAACGAGTGTTGTACCCGAGATCCGACGCCTGCGGAAGATCATGACGCTCGCCCGTATCCTCCGACCATGAACCTCGCCGACTTCAGCGAACACCTGGTGATCCGGCTCCCGCATACCGACGCGGCGGGCGTGATCTTCTACCCGCGGATCTTCGAGATCGAGGAAGAGCTCTTCGAGCGCTGGCTCGAGCTCGGCGGTTTCAGCGTGCGCGCGATGATCGACGGACGCCTCGCGCCGACGCCGATCGTGCACTGCGAGGCGGACTACCGCATGCCGCTGCGTGTGGGCGATCGCGTGACGGCCGCGCTCTCTGGAGTCGCCGTCGGACGCAGCGGGTACACGCTCGCGTGGCAGTTCAGCCTGCCGACGGGCATCGCGATCTCCGCGCGCGTCAAGCGCGTGGCGATCGACCTTGCTGCGGGCGAATCGGTCGCGCTGCCGGAGGCGTTCCGCGCGTGGATTGAAGAAACCCAGCGCCGCGTCGGCGCAATCAGCTGATTTCGGCAAAGCGCTCGCCTGCGGCCACGCGCGCGGAGAGGCGCGCGCGCGAGGGTTTCATCGCCGCGGCTTCGTCGGCGGGCATCGCGAGGATCGCGTCGGGAACGAGATGCGGCTCGAGCACCGCGCGGAGCTGATCGCCCAGCGCGCGCGCGGGCTGCGACGCGAGATCGACGAACGCGACCGGCCGAGCGCCCCACTTCTCATGTGGCACGCCGATCACGCAGGACGAGCGGACTTCGGCAATCGACGCGAGCGCGCGCTCGATCGTCTCGGGATGGATGTTCTTGCCGCCCGAGATGAACATCGAGTCGAGGCGGCCAATGACGTGCAGGCGTCCGCGTTCGTCGAGAAATCCCGCGTCGCGCGTACGGAGCGGATGCGCGAGCGGCACGAGCGCGCCGTCGATGATCTCGCCGCGCGCAAGCGTCGGGCCGTTGATGAGGATCTCGCTGGTCGTCGCATCGATCGCGATCGACACGCCGGGCAACGCCGCGCCTGCGAGTGTCGCGGCGTCGCCGAGCGCGAGCGCGCCCGTCGCGACCTGCGAGCTGGTCTCAGTGAGTCCGTAGGTTGCGAACAGCGGGATTCCGCTGGCAATCGCGGCATCGCGCAGCGGCTGCGCGCTCGGACCGCCGCCGAGCATGACGGCCTTGAGCGAACGCGGCGGCGGCGCGGGGTCTTCAAGCAAGCGCGCGAGCTGCGCGGCGACGAGCGACACATGCGTCGCGCCGTCGAGATCGCTCCACGCGCGCGGCTGCGCGCCCGCGCGAACCACTCCGCCGAGCGCCATCGCGCGCACGAAGATCATCAGCCCGCCGATGTGCGTCGGCGCGAGCGACGCGTGCCATGCGTCGCCTTCGCCAAACGCAATCACGCGCGCGCCGAGCCGAGCGCTCGCGACGAGCGCGTCGAGCCCGATGTCGACGAGTCGCGGCACGCCCGACGAGCCGCTGGTCGCGAGGACCACGCCGGCGCTCGGCGCGAAATCGCGCGGATCGAGCAGCGGGCGAACGGCGGAGCTCGCGCGCGCGGGCGCGGGCTTTGTTCCGTCGACCACCTCGCGCGCGCCAGATGCTGCGAGCAACTGCGCGCGCGCGGCATCGGGCGCGGACTTCGCAAGCAACAGCACGCGCTCGCCGCGCGACCACGCTTGCTGCAGATGCTCACTCGGGTCGCAGCCCGCAGCGACCTCGAGCGCGATCACTCCCACGCCTCGGCAAGCGGAACGGGCAGCGCATCGCCGGCGATCACGCCGTCAAGCACCACCGCGGATGCGCACACGTCGTTGGCGAGAACATGCGCGGTCCCGAGCCCATGCGCGCGCCGCGCGTTGGGAATCGCCGCCGCGACATGCACCGCGAGGCGCAGCGTGTACGAGCTTTCGTACGCAGTCGACAGCACGACATCGGCGCCATGCAGCGCGGCATCGCGCGCCGCGTCGTAGATCGCGTCGAGCGAACCGATCGCAGACATGCGCAGCACCCACACCGCGACGGCCTTGTCGCGCGCGAGTTGCGCGCGCAGTTCCGCAGCGGCGGCCGTGCGGTCGACGACGGTCTCGTCGAGCGCGATCGCGATGCCGGTCGACTTCGCGAGCGCCGCGAGTTCCGACGGATCGGCGAGCGGATCCTCGAGGTACTCGAAGCGCGCGGCGTCGAGGCCGCGCACGAGCGATTCGCACGCGCTGCGCGTGAGCTTGCGGTTTCCATCGAGGCGGAAGCGCGCGCGCGGCAGCGCCGCCAACGCGCGCTCGAGCAGCGCGCGGTCGTCGGCCTCGCTTGCGCGGCCGATCTTGAGCTTGACGGCCGACGCGCTGGAAAGCCGCGCGATCTCGCCGTCGAGCAGTTCCGCGGCACTGCCCGCGAAGAACGCCGCCACTTTCGCGTCAGGCACGGGACTCGCGCCGAAACCCGCGCTGGTCGCCAGCGCGCACGACGCCGCGAACGCCGCGCTCGGCGGCAGATCGTCGATGTCGCGAATGCCGTCGAGGAAATCCTCGAGCGCCGTCATCGCGTCGTCGAGCGTCTCGCGATGCAGGCCCGCGAGCGGCGCGCACTCGCCAAAGCCGATCTTCCTCGCGGCACCGATTGCGAACTCGTCCTCGATGCAGAGAAACGCGACATCGCGGCGATCGCCGCCGACGATCGGCTGCGCGAACGGAAGGACGTCGAGACTCGCACGCACGATCGGATCGATCATCGGTGTCCTCCGCTCACGAACGTTCCGATCGCGAACACGATGCCGTAGAGGTACAGCATCGCGCCGAAACCAGCGAGATTGCGGTTGAGCGCGGCGCCGTCGCGCCCGCGCATGATGGACATCGACAGCGGCATCAGCAGCATCGCCAGCAACGCCGCCGCGAGCGCACCCTTGGGCACGCCGAGCGCAACGACCACCACGAACGGCACGATCGCCGCGACCGCATGCGCGAACGCGATCTGCCCGCGGCCGAACTGCTCGCCGAATCGCACGACGAGCGTGCGCTTGCCGTTGGCCGCATCGCCGACGCGGTCGCGCAGGTTGTTGGTCGCAAGCAACGCGACGCCGATCGCGCCGGGCGCAAGCCCTGCAACCAGCGCCTGCGTGGTCCACGCGCCATCGCACGCCGCGCGCGTGCCGCCCACCGCGATCGGGCCGAAGAACGCGAACACGAACAGATCACCAAGCCCGATGTACGCGAGCGGCGCGGGACCTGCGGTGTACGCCACCGCGGAAATCGCGCCAAGCACGCCGATCACTGCGAACGCCCAGCCCGCGTGCATCGCGAGATACACCGCGGGAATCGCAGCCAGCACGAGCACCAGCACCAGCGCGCGCCGCATCGCGGCGGGCGTCACGAGTCCGCTGCCGACCGCGCGCTGCGGCCCGAGCCGTTCGCCCGAGTCGGTGCCGCGCAAGCCGTCGAAGAGATCGTTGGCGAAGTTGCTCGCGATCTGGAGCAAGCACGCGCCCGCGAAGGCCGCAAGCACGGGAAGCCACGCAAACACGCCGTCGTTCCACGCGAGCGCCGCGCCCATCACCACGGGGCAGAGCGATGCGCCGAGCGTCTTCGGGCGGAGCGCGTCGATCCATGTCCGTGCCGCCGTCGCGTTCACGGCGCGAACTTCCGGAAGTCGGCCTTGCGCTTCTCGAGCTGCGCGTTCTTGCCTTCCTTCGCCTCGTCGGTCATGTAGTAGAGCATCGTGGCGATGCCCGAGAGTTCCTGCAGTCCGGCCTGGCCGTCGCAGTCGGCGTTGAGCGCGGCCTTGAGCGCGCGGATCGCGGTCGGCGAGTTGGCGAGCATCTCGCGGCACCACTGCACGGTGACTTCCTCGAGCTCGGTCACGCTCACGACGATGTTCACGAGGCCCATGTCGAGCGCTTCCTGCGCGCTGTAGCTGCGGCAGAGGAACCACATTTCCCTCGCGCGCTTCTGCCCGATGATGCGCGCCATGTAGCTCGCGCCGTAGCCGCCGTCGAAGCTGCCCATGCGCGGACCGACCTGGCCGAAGCGCGCGTTCTCCGCAGCGATCGTGAGGTCGCACATCATGTGCAGCACATGGCCTCCGCCGATCGACCAGCCCGCGACCATCGCGACGACGGGCTTGGGGCAGGTGCGGATCTCGCGCTGGAACTCGAGCACGTTGAGCATCTCGTCGCCGTCCTCGGAGCGGTAGCCCGCGTGGCCGCGCACGCGCTGGTCGCCGCCGGCGCAGAACGCGCGCTCGCCCTCGCCGCAGAGGATCACGACGCCGACCTCGCGGTCGTTCTTCGCGTCGAGCAGCGCGGCGCGCATCTCCTCGACGGTGCGCGGCGTGAACGAGTTGCGCACCTCGGGGCGGTTGATGGTGATCTTCGCGATGCGCTCGGCCTTGTGGTACTTGACCTCGCTGAACGCCGCCGCCATCGCGACGGGCTGCCACGCGAGCGCGGGTCGGATCTTCTCGGTGGTCTCGGTGGTGGGCTTGGCGATCGGCGTGGTCGAGGACTTGGCAGTGGTGGTCATGGCTGGATTCGCAGGGTTTCTTCGATGATGCGCGCGCAGGCTTCGGGCGCCTCGAGCGGGAGTACATGGCCCGCGCCCGCGACGATCTCGACGCGCAGCGCGGGCGCGATGCACTTCGCACGCGCGGCGTACGCAGCATATCGCTCGTCCAGCGCGCCCGCGGCGTAGACGGTGCGCGGGCCGAGCATGGGCAACGCGTCCCATCGCGGCGTTCCGCGCGCAGGCGAGCAGCCCGCGACGCAGCGCGACCAGAACGCGGCCTCGCCCGCCACGCGACGCACGCGCGCCGCGGAAAAACTCGGATGCGCGACAAACGGCGCGAAGATCGGCAGGCGGTACCAGCGCTCGACAAACGCGTCGAGTCCGTCGCGCGCGATCTCGGCGGCGCGGGCGTCGTCTTCGGCGGCGCGTCGCGTGCGCTCGTCTGCGTCGTCGAGCCCGAGGCTCGCCGCGAGCAGCGCGAGACGCGGCGCGAGTTCGGGCCGCGTGGCCGCGAGCTGCAGCGCGATGCGTCCGCCCATCGAGTAGCCGACGAGCGCATCGCATGGGACGCGCTCGAGCCGCGCGGCGAGGCGTTCCCCTGCTTCGTCGATCGAGCTGCAGCCGAGGTCGGCGAGCGCAACGCAGTCGCACGCGATCCCCGGCGCGAGCTGCGCGAGAACCTCAGCCCAATCCGCGGGCGAACCGAGGAATCCATGCACGAGCGTGACGCGATGCATCAGCGGAATTCCCGCGCGAGCGCGTCGACCGCGGCCTTGGCGATGCGCGCGCGCGCCGCCTCGCTCGCATCGCGCGTGCACTGCACCTCGACCAGCGTCGCGCCACCGCGCTTGAGCGCCTTGGCGACGCACTTCGACATCGCCGCGCGCGTCGTCGGCGATTCGCTCGCAAGACCGAACGCCTTCGCGATCGGCGCAAACGCGCGGCCGTGCGGCGTGGCGAAGCACTGCTCGAACACATCCGCATGCCTGGCGATCGGCAGATAGCGGAAGATCCCGCCGCCGTCGTTGTTCAGGACGACGATCACCAATGGCGTCTCGACCTGCGACGCGAGCTGCAGGCTGTTGAGGTCGTGCAGCGCGCTCACGTCGCCGACGAACGCGACGACCGGCTTGCGCGTCGCGAGCGCGTGGCCCGCGGCGGACGCGATGAGCCCGTCGATCCCGCTCGCGCCGCGATTGGCCGCGGTTTCCCAGCCGTTTGGCGCGTGGATCGCGAGAAAGTCCGCGTCGCGGATCGGCATCGACGAGCCGTAGAAGATCGTGCCGTGCGCGAGCGCCGCACATGCCTCGGTCGCATCCGCGATCGCGCTCGGCTCGCAGAGCGCGCGTTCCGCAGCAGTCGCCTTCGTGGCCGCGCGCGTGGCGCACGACAGCGCGCGCTTCCAGCCCGCGTGCGGCTTGAGGCTCCTTGCGGCGGCGAATTCCACCGGTCCCGCGTACACCGCGTCCGCGCGATGCGCGGGATCGACGCGCGGATCGCCCGCGCCGAAGACGGTCACACCGCACTGCTGCTGCGCGATCCACGCGTTGAGCCGCTTCGAGACGACCGCGTCGCCAACGATCGCAAGTGCGTCGGGCCGCAGCGCGTCGCGCAGCGTCGTGTTGCCTTCTCCGTCGAACGCCGCGCGCAGCACGAGATCCGCACCGGCGGTGCCGTCATGCGCGAGCCCGCTGGTGATGTCGGCGAGCAGCGTTCCCCGCCATTTCCCGAGCGAACGCGCAGTCACAGCGTCGGCGCGACCCGCGATCACCACCGCGCCATCGATGTCGACGGTGCTCGTGAGCGGCGCCATCGTGGTGCGCCATGGCGTGGAAGACGGCGTGGAAGACGGCGTAGAAGCCGGCGATGAATCCCGGGTCCAACGCGCGATCGACCACAGCCAGCCGATGTCCCACGGCTTTGCGTCTGGCGCGAGCGGCTCGCGAAACTGCCAGTTCACGTGCACCGCGCCGCCCTGCGCACCAGCGCTTCCGCACGCGCGCGCGAACGCCTCGTCGACGGTCGACAGCACGAACTCCGCGGCGATGTCCGTCGTCGGACACGGCATGTCAAACGTCCAGCGCGCGGCGCCCGCGAGGAGCTGCGCCTGCGGAATCGCCTGATTTGCGCCGCAATCGCGCAGTTCCGGCGGACGGTCCGCGGCAAACACCAGCATCGGCGTGCGCGTCATGCGCGCCTCGACCATCGCGGGCAGCGCGTTGGCGACGGCGGTGCCGCTCGTCATCGCGAGCACCGCGGGCATGCCCGTGGCCTTCGCGATGCCAAGAGCGAGAAACGCCGCGCCGCGCTCGTCGTGCGCAACATGCACCTTGATCCCGCCGTGCCGCGCGAACGCCACCGCAAGCGGCGCGCTGCGCGAACCAGGGCAGATCACAGCGTGGCGGATACCGAGGCGAAAGCACTCCTCGGCCGCGAGCATGGTCCACGCGAGATTGATGTTCGGCGCGTCGCGCATCGCGGTCGAAAGGTATCAGGTGGCGAGCCGCTCGAACGCGAGCAACTTGTGGCCGGTCTCGCGCCATTCCTCGGCGGGATCGGATCCCTCGACGATTCCAGCGCCTGCGAAGGCCGTCAGCTGGTCGCGGTCGATGCGCGCGGAGCGAATGGCCACCGCGATCTCGGCGCCATCGCGCGAGACGATCCCGACGGGACCCGCGTAGAGACCGCGGTCAAACGGCTCGAAATCGCGCAACGCCTCGATCGCGCCCGCGACGGGCGCGCCGGCGACGGCTGGCGTCGGATGCAGCGCCCGCACGAGGTCGCGGTCGCTCACGCCTGCGCGGAGCTCGGCCTGCACGCGCGTCGCGAGATGCTGGACGTACGCGAGCCGCAGCAAACGCGGCTCCGCGTCCACGCGCAGGCTCGTCGCGCAGCCCGCGAGCGCCTCGCGCACGCGCTCGACGACGAGCTCGTGTTCGCGTCGGTCCTTCGCGCTGGCAAGCAGCGATTCGCCGAGCAGACGGTCGGCCACGCTGTCGACGCCGCGCGGACGCGTGCCTGCGACGGCTTCGCTGCGCGCGATGCGCCCCGAGCGCGACACCAGCCGCTCAGGCGTCACGCCGAGAAAGGCGTGGCCAGGCTCCATCTCCACGAGAAAGCGGAATCCGCGCGCCTCGCGCGCCGCAAGCCGCGACAGCACGGCGACAGGATCGAGCACGCCGCTCGCCGAATAGCTTCGGGTGCGCGCCAGGACGATCTTTCGCAGCGCGCCCGAGCGGATGCGCGCGAGCGCCGCACGCACCGCGCGCGTCCAATCGGTCTCGCCCGTGCCATCAGGCTGACGCACGAGCGCAGGCTCGACCACGCAGGTGTCGGCGGGAACCGCCAGCTTGCGAAGCCGCGCAGCCAGCGCCGCAAGATCGCTCCTCGCGGTGAGGTGCAGCGCGAGCACATGCTGGTCGCCATCGCGGCGGAGCTCGACCTCAGGCAGCGTGCACGGAGCGCCCGCGAACCGCGACCAGGCGCCGTCGCGCATGCGCTCGGCGTCGAACGGCAGCGCGACGAACCACGCGCTCGCGCGATCCGCGCCCGTCGAGGCGCGCGCGGGCAGCTGCGTCCAGTCCTCGTGATCGCCAAACGCGCAGGTGACCGCGGCGCCGATGCCGGCGATCTCGCACTTGGTGCTGCGATCACGGAAGTACCGCCGCCCGCCAGCGGGCGCGCCGCGCAGCCACTGCAGCAGGTCGGTTGGCTCGACGGGCGTCTCGATGCGCATGAATGCGCGATCGCCGATCGAAGCTCCCACCGTCGCCAGCGCATCAAGCCGCGCAGCCAGTTCATTCGCAGCACGCTCGACCACGCGCGGGGCGTCGTCTGCGGATGCGTTTCGATGGGTCGAGCCGATCGTCATGGCGGGGTGGGAAGGGTAAACGCTGCCGCGCCGATTCGCGCGCGGCTCGGCTTGGATTCGCACCGCGAACATTGCGAAACAGCCCGACCTCGCCGCCAAACGGGCGAAATCGGGCTGTCGATGTCCGCGAACACGGCGCTTACTGCTTGGGCGGCACGACCGCCGGCTTCTGGGCGGGCAGCGCGGCGACCAGCTGGCCGATCGCCTGACCCGCCGCAGCCGACAGCGCGTCCGCAACAGCCTTCGGCGACGACTCGCTGATCGCAACCGACGCAACGCCGACGCTCTGCGCGACGACGCCGCTGCGGCCCGATGCGCGCTCGAGCAGGTACATGCGCAGCTTGACGATCGCCCTGGGTTTCGCCGCGTCGCTGAAGTCGGAGTACATCTCCTCGACCACGATCTCGGTGGCGAGCTCGGTCACGGTGGCGACCGACGGCGTCGCGACCAGATCAAAGCGTCCAGAGGCCTGGAACGCGCGCGCGACCGCATCGGTCATCATGTCGCTCGGCGCGCAGAGGAAGCCGTTGTACGAGTCGTAGCGCCACTCGCCGCCGGCCATCTTGTAGACGAACGCACGCGAGTCGTAGGGCTGCACGGCGGCGAGGCTGCGGATCATCACGCTGCCGAGCGAGGCGCCCTGGACCTTCTGCTGCGGCGGCGCGTCGAGCATGAAGCTTGCGGTTGCGGGCGTGTCGCGGTTGAAGACGCTGCAGCCCGTGGCCAGCATGGCCGCGAGCGCGAAGGTCGGAAGAAGTCGGATCATCGACATGGGTGTTTCCTTGCTGCGATTCTGCTGCGGTTTCAACGCGGAAGCTGTCCGGGCGCGAGCTTCGGCGGCGGGTTCGAGAAGATGAGGTGCGGCGGATCCTGCGTGGCGCGCTCGCTGAGCTGCTCGAGGTTCTCCGCGGTGGCGCGCAGCGCGGACAGCAGGCGGCGCACGTCGTACTCCTGCGAAGTGACCAGCGCGTTGAGCTCCTCGCCAAACTCGCCGTACTGCATCACGGCCGCGGGAACCGACGTGCGGAGCTCCGCCATCATCGCCGAGGTGTCGCGGATCGCCGAGGCCAGCTTGGGATCGCCAATCACCGTCTGCAGCATCGTGTTGGTCTTGTCGAGCTGCGTGATGAAGCCATCGGCGTTCGCCAGCATCGGATCGAGCCGCGTCTCGAGGATGCGGTTGATGTCGGCGACCGACTGCTGCATGCCCTTGCCCAGCCCCTCGAAGTCGACGCGCGAGATGCTGTTGCTGATGCGCTGCAGCGTCGCGAGGATCTCGTTCAGGCGGCTGTTCGCGCTGGGAACATAGGGATACTTCGGCGTGAACGCCGGCATGACCGCCGGGTACTCGCTGGGATCCAGCATGTCCAGCTCGACGAACAGTCCACCCGTGAGTCCCGCCGAGGTCATGCGCGCACGGAGCCCCTGCTCCACGCCGCGCTCGATGTCCTTGGTGAAGAGATCCGACTGCTGCGGACCGAACACATCGAGCCGCACCTTCATGCGGATCACCGCGGGGCTCGCGTAGTCGAACGCGTTCGGCTCCTTGTCGGCCTCGGGATAGTCGCGGTCGGCGAAGGAGATCGAGGCGATCTCGCCGATCGGCACGCCGCGGTACTTCACGGGGCTGCCGATCTGCAGGCCGTCGACCGACTCGCGCGTCGAGGTCTCGATGACCTCCGTGTGCTGGAAGAACTTGCCCGATCCCAGCGCGATCACGCCGCCGAACAGCAGCGCAGCCGACACGAGCACGAACGCTCCGACCTTGATTTCCGTGGACGGCTTCATTGCTTGGTTTCTCCTAACGGGAACGCCGCCTGGAACGTGGCGGCATCCGGCTTCTGTGCAGTATGGGTCGCGGTCGTCATGCTCTTGCTCATGCGCATACTCATGCGTCTCCGCTCGGCGTTCGGCTGAGGAACCGGCGCACCCATGTGTCGGGCGAGCTGTCGCGGAGCTCCAACGGCGGACCGAGCGCAACGAGCCGGCGGCGCGCGCCGTCGAGCATCGCAAAGCGGTGGCCGATCGAGAAGATGCTCGCGAGCTCGTGCGAGATCACGACGAACGTCGTGCCGAGCATGCGGTTGAGCGCGACGATCATCGCGTCGAGGTCCGCGCTGGTCACGGGGTCGAGGCCCGCGCTCGGCTCGTCGAGGAAGATGATCGGCGGATCGAGCGCCAGCGCGCGCGCGATGGCCGCGCGCTTCTGCATGCCGCCCGAGATCTCGCTGGGCTTCTTGTCGGCGTGCGCGGCGAGCCCGACGAGTCCGAGCTTGGCGCGCGCGAGGTCGTCCATCGCGTCGTTCGAGAGCGTGGTGAATTCCTCGAGCGGGAGCCGCACGTTCTCGAGCAGCGACATTCCGCCGAAGAGCGCGCCGAGCTGGTACATCATGCCGAACCGCCTGCGCACGCGCTGCAGCGTGTCCTCGTCGGCGCCCGCGATCTCGATGCCGTCGATCTTGATGCTGCCCGAGAGCGGCGCGCGCAGCGTGTTGAGCGACGAGAGCAGCGTCGACTTGCCGCAGCCCGAGCCGCCGCCGATGAACATGATCTCGCCTTCGTAGATGTCGAGGTCGATGCCCTCGACGATCGCCTTGTCGCCGTAGCCGATCGACACGCCGCGCAGCGAGATCGCGACCTTGCGGCCGCTCGTCGTCGTCGGGGTTGCTGTGGAAATCTGCGTCACGAGCGCGTCTCTTGATCAGATGCCGAGCGAGTAGAAGAACGAGCCGAGCACGCTGTCGGCGAGGATGATGGCGACGATGCCGACGACGACCGCGCGCGTGGTGCTCATGCCGACGGCGCCGGGGCCCTGCCCCGTGCGGATGCCCGCGAGGCAGCCGACGCCCGACACGAGGATCGCGAACACCGCGGCCTTCGCGAGCCCCTGCAGGAATCCGCCGATGGTGAGCGCCGCGCGGACCTCGACGAGGTACTGCATGATCGTGATGCCCTTCGGGCCGAGCACGATGTAGCCGCCGAGCACGCCGAGGATCGACGCGTACACCGAAAGCAGCGGCGTGACGAGCAGCGTCGCGAGCATGCGCGGAATCACCAGGAAACGCACGGGATCGATGCCGAACGTGCGCAGCGCGTCGAGTTCCTGCGTGACCTTCATCGTGCCGATCTCGGCGGCGAACGCGCTGCCGGAGCGGCCCGCGAGCACGATCGCCGTGATCAGCGGCCCAAGCTCGCGCACGATCGAGATGCCGACGACGTCCGCGACCTGCAGCTTGGCGCCGAACTTGGCCATCGGGTCGTAGGTCTGGAACGCGATGATCGCGCCGATCAGGAACCCGAGCAGTCCGACGACGGGCACCGCGTCGGTGCCGTGCCGCGCCATGGCGACGAGGGTGTCGTTCCAGCGCAGCAGCACGGGCCTGCGGATGATCTGCAGCGCGATCACCGAGACTTCGCCGCAGAAACGCAGGAGATCCTTGAGCGTGTTGAAGCCCTCGACCGCGCGCATGCCCACTTCGCGCACCATGCCGAGATGCGCCTGCGCCGGCTGCGGGTCTTGTCCGCGCAGCGCGAGATCGACCAGCAACTTGCGATCGCCGTCGATTCCGGTGATGTCGAACGGCAGCCCCGCGGCCTTGGCAAAGCGATGGAGCCGCACCGCGACGGCGACGCCCGACGCATCGATCCTGCTCACGCCCTTGAGGTCGAGCGAGACGCGGCGCGGCTTGGTCGCGAGCGGAGCCTCGAGCGCCTTCTGCACCGCGCCCACGGTTTCGAGCACGAGATCGCCTTCGATCGCGATTGCGAGCTTGTCTCCGCTCGGCGTCGCGCGGACCGTCGGCGCTGCATGCGTCACTGAGGCTTTCCCTTCGCGGACTGGTAGATCCCGACGGCCTGCGGCATGAGTTTCTCGAGCCGCGCAGCGCGCGTTTCGTCGCTCGGATGCGTCGAGAGGAACTCGGGCGTCCCGCCGCCGCCGTTGGCGGCCATGCGCTTCCAGAACGCGGTCGCGGCGCGCGGGTCGTAGCCCGCATCGGCTGCGATGAACAAGCCGATCTGGTCGGCCTCGCTCTCCTCGCTGCGGCTGAACGCGGTCTCGCCGAGCGCGCCGTAGGCCGCGGCGGTCGCCGTCACGAGCCGAGGATCGACCTCGCCCGACACCGAGATCGCCGCAAAGATCAGCTCCGCCGCCATGCCGCGCGAGATGCGCTCGGCACCGTGACGCGCGATCGCGTGCGACGCCTCGTGGCCCATCACGATCGCGAGTTCGTCGTCGCTGGTCGCGACCTTGAGCAGCCCGGTGTTGACCGCGCTCTTGCCGCCAGGCAGCATCCACGCGTTGACCTCAGGCGTGTCGATCACGGCGAACTGCCACTCGAAGCCCGCGACCGCCTTGCCGTAGCGCCGCTCGCTCGCAGCCTGGATGCGCTTGCCGACGCGCTGCACGCGCTCGAAGTCAGGACCCGTGGTCACGAGCTTGGCCTTGCTCAGCTGCTCGGTGTACGCCGTCGCCCCGAGCTGGCGCTCCTCGCCCGCCGAGATCACCACGAACTGCTTGCGTCCGGTCTCGGGGACCGATTGGCAGCCCAGCGGAATCGCCGCGAGAGCCAGTGCAAAGCCCAGTGACACGAGAAGTCTGTCGATGCGCCCGTACATGGTTCGTCGATGCTACCCAAAGCACTTTGCGCGTGTCGTGGGAACGCGTTCGGCGACACCGAGCGCGCAGACCCGCGGTATCGTCCCCGCATGCGCGACACGACCCACCATCGTCGAGGCAATTGCCTCCTGCAGTCCCTCGTCGGCCTCACGGTCCTCGGCCTCCTCCTCTTGATCGGCGGCGCCGTCGGAATGTTCACGTCGGGCGCAGGCTCGGCGGCCACCGGCCTCGCGGCGAAGTTCGAATCGCTCGTCGAGCACGCGACGGTCTTCGAGGCACCTGGATCGAAGGAGATCGAGCTCGACGCAGGCGGCGGCATCATCGCCCTCTCGCCCAAGGGCATGGTCGGCGACAAGCGCATCGGCGTGCCGCCGGCGAGCGTGAGCTACGCGGTGACGATGACCGGTCCCGACGGCAAGCCCGTCAAGCTCGACGCGAACAACGCGCCGCGCAATCCCACCGCCCCGTTCGAGATGCTCGGCGTGTTCGAGCTCGAGACCAAGGGGCTCTACACCATCGAGGTCAAGCCGAGCGATGGAACGACTCCGGCTGCGATCATGGTCGGCGCCGCTTCCAAGGAAGAAGCCGAGATGCTCGCCCAGTCCACCGCCGCGATCCTGCAGGGACTCGGCGGCGGATGCGTGGCCGGCTGCGGCGGCCTGATGTTCCTCGCCTTCGGCATCCCCGCGCTGATCATGTCGCTGCGCGCGAAGAAGCAGCGCCCCGACCCGCTCGAGCATGTTTGACGAGCATGTCGAGCGCGCACGCGCTCAGTACGCCGGGTTGTAGACCTTCGAGCGAATCCAGCCGTCGATGTTGTCCGGGCGCTCCACGCGCGCGAGACCGCGGTCGAAGATCAGCGTCGCGACATCCACCGCGACATCCACCGCGGACTGGTGGATGCGCTCGATCGGCGGATAGATCAGACCCACCGAAAGCTCGGCATCGCTCGTGCGCGAAGCCAGCGATTCCGCGGCCTTGAGGAACATCTCGTCGGTCACGCGCGACGCCTCGCACGCGTACACCGCGAGGCCCACGGCGGGATAGATGTAGACATTGTTGCCCTGCCCCGGAATCAGCACGCGCTTGCCGAGCGTGACCGGCGCAAACGGCGAACCCGCCGCGAAGATCGCGTCGCCGTCGGTCCAGGTCCACGCCTGCTCGGCGGTGCATTCGGCCTTCGACGTCGGATTCGAGTACGGGAAGATCACGGGCTGCTTGCAGTACGCGCGCATCGCCTCGATCACCTCGCGCGTGAAGGTCGCGGGCTGCGTGCTCGTGCCGATGAGCACCGTCGGCTTGACGGCCTTGACCGCGTCGAGCAACGTCGGCTCGAGCTTGCCCTCGCGCACGAACTGCACCTGATGCGGCTGGATGCCCGGGTTGTCCTTGACCACGAGGCCCTTCGAGTTCATGAGCCAGATCTTGGCGTGCGCGTCGGCCTCGCTCGTGCCGCGCGCCTTCATCGCCTGCACCACGAGATCCGCGATGCCCGTCGCAGCGCTGCCCGCGCCGAAGAAGAGATAGCGGTGATCCGCGAGCGTGTTGCCGAGCGCGCGGCAGGCCGCGAAGAGCCCCGCCACCGCGATCGACGCCGTGCCCTGGATGTCGTCGTTGAAGCAGCACACGCGGTCGCGGTAGCGCGCGAGCAGCGGGATCGCCGTCGTGTTGTGGAAATCCTCGAACTGAATGCACGCGCGCGGATAGACCTCCTGCACGGCCATCACGAATTCCTCGACCAGCGCGTCGAACTCCGCGCCGCGCACGCGCTCCTGCCGCAGCCCGGGATAGAGCGGATCGTGGCGGAAATTCTCGTTGTTGGTGCCGACATCGAGCACGACCGGCATGCAGCGGCCTGGATGGACGCCGCCGATCGCGGTGTAGAGCGCGAGCTTTCCAACGGGAATGCCCATGCCGCAGATGCCGAGGTCGCCGAGACCGAGGATGCGCTCGCCGTCGGTCACGCAGATGATGCGCACGTCGGCCTCGGGCCAGTTGCGCAGGATGTCCGCCACGCGACCGCGATGCTTGAGCGAGACGTAGAGACCCTTCGGACGCCGCATGATGTGGCCGAACTTCTGGCACGCCTCGCCCACGGTCGGCGTGTACACGATCGGCATGTGCTTGGCGGGATCCGCGCGCAGCAGCTGGTAGAAGAGCCGCTCGTTGCGGTCCTGCAGCTCGGAGAGGTAGATGTAGCGCTCGAGGTCGTTCGCGCGGTGCGCGAGCTGCGCGAGCGCGCGCTTCTGCTGCGTCGCGCTGTCGTCGACCGCGTCGGGAAAGAGTCCGGTCAAGCCGAGCAGCTCGCGCTCCGCTTCGGTGAACGCCGTGCCCTTGTTGAGACGCGGGTTGTAGAGGATCTCGTGCGCTTCCTGCCTCATGCTTGCTCCTTCCAGGTTCCGAGCCGAGATGGATCGCGCGCGTCGAAGCGCAGCGTGCCCTCGGCCACCGCGAACGCGCGGCCCGCGATGGTCGGAATCACGGCGTCTGCGCCCGATCCCGCGCGCGCGTAGCTCGCTTCAAAGATGCTGCCGATCGCGGATTCCTGCCGCCACACCGCGCCCGGCGCGAGCTCGCCGCGCACGGCAAGCGACGCGAGCAGCGCGCTCGATCCCGTGCCGCACGGCGAGCGGTCGAACGTGCCGTTGGGGCACAGCACGAAATTGCGCGCGTTCGCATCGGCGCGCGACGGCGTGAACACGAGCTCGACATGGTCGATCAGCCCGCCGTTCTCGCTGCCGCCGCACAGGCCCATGCGCTCGATGCCGCGCAGGATCGAGTTCGCGTACGCGAGCTCCTCGGCGTGCGAGCGCATCGCGCGCCCTGACTTTCCGCCGTCGAGCGCGCCGTCATGGCGCACGATGAAGAACCAGTTGCCGCCCCACGCGATGTCACCGCGCGCGACTCCGCCCTGCTCGAGCACGATCTCGACATCGCGCGCATGCACGCGCGACGGGACATTCGCAAACGCCACGCGCCCATCCGCGCGCATCTCGACCACGACATCGCCCACGCGCGTCTCGATCGTCGCACGCGGCGGCATCGTCACGCCGACATCGGCGAGCGTGCGCGCGAGCCCGACGGTCGCGTGACCGCACATGCCGAGCGGCGCGCTCGCGTTCCAGTAGAGCACGCCGCACAGCGCGCCGGGCTTCGACGGACGGCACACGAGCGCGCACACCATCGCGTCGGCCGCGCGCGGATTCGCGCAGAGTGCGAGGAGTTCCGCAGGAATCTCCAGCACGCCGCCGCGCGTCCAGCGCGCGATCACCTCGGGCAATGTCTCGGGGAAGAACCCTCCATCGGGCGCGAGCAGCACACGCGTGGGCTCGCCCTCGGTGTGGCTGTCGACAAAGCGGCCGATGGCCGGTCCGCGGGAGAGTCCGTGCGATGGCGAAGGCTTCACCCGCGCAGCATACTGACCATCGTTGCTATCTTGCGTCGATGGCCAATGCTGACTCGACCGGCGCCCCGTTTCGCGGCGTGATCCCCGCTCTCGTGACCCCGTTCCGCGACGACGGAGCACTGTGCACGACCAAGCTTGCGAACCTCGCGCACCGCATGCTCGACGCAGGCTGCACGGGAACCGTGTGGCCTGGCTCGCTCGGCGAGGGCCAGACGCTTTCCTTCGACGAACGCGTCGAAGGCTGGCGCGCGATCGCCGCCGCCAGCGAGGGCAAGTCGGGCGCGGCGGGCAACGCGTTTGCCACGATTTCCGCGGCTTCCACGCGCGATGCCGTCAAGCAGGTCCAGGCCGCTGCTGCGATCGGCATGCGCGGATGCATGATTCTCCCGCCGTACGTCCACAAGGGTCCGTGGCGCGAGTACCGCGCGCACTTCGAGGCGATGCTCTCGGCCGCCCCGCTGCCGATGATGCTCTACAACAATCCGCCCGCGTACATCGTCGATGTGAGCGCGGAGCAGACGTTTGAACTGGCCGACAAGCACGCGAACCTGGTCGCCGTCAAGGATTCCTCGGGCGATGTCCGCAAGCTGACCGCGCTCATCGCGGGCAACGCCGCGCGCACGCGCAAGGTCGGCGCGCTCGTCGGCCTCGATGATTGCGCCGTCGAAGGCGCGCGCATGGGCTGCGGCGGCTGGATCGCGGGCCTTGCGAACGCGATGCCCGTCGAGAGCGTGCGGCTCTTCAACCTTGCGCAGTCGAACGACCCCAAGGACATCGCCGCGTGCGACGCGCTGTACCGCTGGTTCCTACCGCTGCTGCGGCTCGACACGGTGCCCGACTTCGTGCAGCTGATCAAGCTCGTGATGGCCGAGACGCAGACCGGCGACGAGCGCGTGCGCGCGCCGCGGCAGCCGGTCGAAGGCGCGGACCGCGCGCGGGCGCTCGAGATCATTCGCAAGGCGCTCAGCCACCAACCCCAACCGTGAATACCCGTCAGGCGTGAGCCTGCGGAACGGGTTGTGCGAGCCTTCGATCGACCCCCACTTCCAACGTGCCGCGGGCTTCCGCCCACGGGCATTCATGCAACTTGTGGTCGTGAGCTGGCCCGCGTCAGCCGTGGACCGTCAGCCTTCGAAAATCTCGAATGCCCGTCAGGCGTGAGCCTGCGGAGCGGGTTGTGTGAGCCTTCGCTCCGCCTCTCACGCCCTCACGCGATCGAGGCACAACGCCTTCGAAAACCGCTTCGCCGCCGCAGGCAAACCGACGGCGGTAAACCGCGCGTCGCCCGTCGCCGGCATCGGTCCGCCGTGCACCATCGCTGGGCTCACGGCCACGCCCGTCGGCATCGCCTCGTCGAGCACGCGGCCCGCCTTGAAGCGCAGGATCCCCAACAGCGTCGCGCGCGTCGCCGCGTCGGCGGCATCGGACACGATCGTGCTCGCGAGCTGTCCATCAAGGCCGCGCGCGAAATCCACCAGCTGCCCGTCGCTCTCCACCGCGACCACGATGCCGAGCGGCCCGAACGCCTCGCTCATCACGAGGCTGCGGAACTTGCGCGCGTGCGCCGCGTCGACCGCAAACAGCGTCGGCTCAAAGCGGAAACCAGGCGAAATCTCCCGCCCGCCGCAAAGCACGCGCTCGCCCGCGCCGCGCAGCGCGTCGACCGCGCGTGCGAGATGCGTGCGCACCGACTCCGTCAGCAGCACCGCCGGCGGCGCGGCGCGCATGAGTTCCGCCGCGCGCGCCGCGACGCGCGCAGCAGCCTTCTCGCCCGCGACAAAGATCACGCCGGGCTTGGTGCAGAACTGTCCGCCGCCCAACATCACCGACGCAGCCCACGCATCGGCGATCGCCTCCGCGCGCGCTTCGCCCGCAGCCGACGCGACAAACACAGGATTCACCGAGCTCATCTCGAGGCTCGCGGGCTTGCCGAGCTCATCGCACACGCGCTTGAGCCGCATGCCCGATGCGCGCGAACCCGTGAACGCCAGCGCGGCAACGCCCGCATGCGCGAGCAACGCCTCGCCGTCCTCAGGCGCGCAGTCGTAGAACAACTGCAACGCCGCCTTCGGCAGCCCCGCCGCATCGCGCGCCGCGCACGCATGCGCGAACAGCCGCGCCGTCGTGTTCGGGTGACCAGGATGCGCCTTCGCGATCACGGGATTGCGCGCGGCGATCGCCGCGCAGAAGTCGCCGCCCGAGACGCCGTTGAACGCCAGCGGAAAGTTCGACGGACCGATGCACACCACCGCGCCGCCGAGCGGCACGAGCGTCGAGCGCAGGTTGTTCTTCTCATCGCGCGCGATCTCGCGCCACGACTCGTCGCGCAGCACGCGCGCAGCCTCGCGCAGCTGGAACGTCGTGCGGTTGAACTCGACCTCCGACAGCCGCGGCGCGAGCGGCAGTGCCGTCTCCTCGTGCGCGATCTGCGCGATGCCCGCGCGGTCGCCCTCGAGCCGCACCGCGTAATCCTCGAGAAATCCCGCGATCTGCGCCCCCGGCGCATCGGCCAGGAAGTCGATCGCATCGAACGCCGTGTCGGCCATCGCGTCGAGGTCGGCGCGCGAACTCCGCGCAAACTTCATGTCAAACGAATGCCCAAGCGCCTCGCCCGAGGCCGGATTCACTGCGCGCATCGTTCGCTCCGTTGTTCGCCTGCGGGATTCAGTCGGTGCCAATCACTTGTCGGTCAGCGTCGGACGGCCGTTCTTCCAGGCGATCGAGACGCCGGCCTCGCCCGCGACGAACGCCTCGAGCCAAGCGCCGAGCGCATCGATGCGCCAGTCGCCCGCATCGAAGAGCGGCTGCGGACTCGCCGTGCCGCGCGTCATCCACCACTCGGAGATTCCCGAGCGCGTGACCACCATGCCCGGCGCGATGCCGATCGCCATGCAACGCGCGCTGACGATCGCAAGGAGCGCGTCGATGCACGTGCGGTCGTCGCCCGACTCGTCGTACGACTTGCCGTGCTGCAGCTTCTCGGGTGGCATCTTGCCGCCCTCTTCGACCGCCTGCGCGATCGCGTCGCCGTACTTCTGCGCGAGCCGCTTGGGCAGGCCGCGCACGGCCGCGAGCTGCTGCGCCGAAACGGGCCGCTGCTTCACGACCTCGGCAAGCGATTCATCGGGCATGACCACGCGGTGCGGCAGGTCTTCCTTGCGCGCGATCTCGTCGCGCAGGCGGGTGACCAGGCGCAGCGTGGGGATCTGCGCGGGCTTCATCGGCCAGCTCTTGAGCGTGCGGCGGATCTGCGATTCCTCGTCGAAACGCGCGGGAATCTTCACGCTCACATCGCACTCGCGCATCGCCCACTGCAGCGTGCCGCGGCGCTCGAGCTCGGCGCGCAGGCATTCCCACACCAGCGGCAGGTAGCGCACGTCGTCGGCGGCGTAGCGGAGCTGCGACGCGGTCAGCGGACGCGCATCCCAGTTGGTGAAGGTGTGGCCCTTCGAAAGCTTGTGCCCTGCGAACCGCTCGACGAGCTTCTCGAGGCCCGCGGGCCACGGCATCTCGGCAAACGCCGCGGCGACCTGCACGTCGAGCGTGTTGGCCGGCTCGCGGTCGAGCGCGCGACGCACAGGCTCGAGGTCCTGCGTGCCCGCGTGCACGATCGTGAGGATGTTCGGATCGGCGACCAGCTCGAAGATCGGCTTGAGATCCGTGACCGCCGCCGCATCGACGAGGATCACGCGATCCGTGGTCGCAAGCTGCACGACGCAGATCTTCGGCCAGTAGCTCTCCTCGCCGATGAACTCGGTGTCGAACGCGAACACGCCCTTCTCGCGCACATGCGCGAGCGCCTCGGCGAGCGCATCGGTCGTCGTGATCAGCTGCGCGTCGCCGCGCGCCACGAGCTTGTGCTCGAGATGCGGCACGCTCGCGGAATCCTCGTCCTGCGCCGCAGCATGGTGTCGTTCGCGCTTCTTGCGTCGGTAGTTCAGATTCATCGGGCGACCTGCGAAGTACGGTTGCGGACGCTCTCGATCACCGACGAAGCGACATGCTCAAGCTGCGCGGGCACGAGGTCCGCGAAGATGGGCAGCGCGATCGTCTCGAGGGCGGCGCGTTCTGCGTGCGGGAAGATGCCCTTCGTGTAATGCAGGTACGCGAAGCACTTCTGCATGTGGAGGGGCACGGGGTAGTAGATCTCGGTGCCGATCTTGCGGTCGGCGAGATCCTGACGGACCGCGTCGCGGATCTCAGCCGGGACGCGGATCGTGTACTGGTTGTAGATGTGGCGCGCGCCCTGCGGCGCGGGCTTGGGATAGCGCAGCGCGAATCCGCCCGCCGAAACCGGCGTGCCCGAGTCGACCGCGCCCGCCGCAGCGAACGCCTTGTCGTAGAACGCCGCATTGCGCTGGCGTCCCGCGCTCCACGCGTCGAGATGGCGCATCTTCACGAGCAGCACCGCGGCCTGCAGCGCGTCGAGGCGCGAGTTCATGCCGACCTCGTCGTGGTAGTACTTCGGCTCCATGCCGTGATTGCGGAGGCGCATCATGCGCGTGGCGAGCGCGTCGTCGTTGGTGGTGATGATGCCGCCGTCGCCGAATCCGCCGAGGTTCTTCGACGGGAAGTAGCTGAATGTGCCGATCGCGCCGCGCGAACCGACGCGCTTGCCGTGCGCATCCTCGGTGCCGATCGCCTGCGCGGCGTCCTCGATCACGGGAACGCCCTGCTCCTTGCCGATCGCGAGCATCGCATCGAGGTCGCACGCCTGGCCGAACAGGTGCACCGGCACGATCGCCTTGATGTTCTTGTGGCAGCGGAACGCCGCGCGCGTCGACTCGGGGCAGATGTTGTAGGTCGCCGGGTCGCAGTCGACGAAGATCGGCTTCGCACCCAGGCGATGCACGCTGCCCGCCGTCGCGAAGAATGTAAAGGTCGGGCAAATGACCTCGTCGCCCGCCTTGATCCCGATCGCCTGCAGCGCGAGCAGGATCGCGTCGGATCCGTTCGCGCAGCCGATGGCATGCTTGGCCTGGCAGTACCGGGCGGTCTCGGCCTCGAGCTCCGCGATCTTCGGTCCACCGATGAAGTACTGGCTCTCGATCACTTCCTTGACGACGGGCTCGATTTCCGAGCGGATGGTCGCGTACTGCGCCTTGAGGTCGAGAAGCGGGACATTCACGGCTGCAGCGGTCGCGGTCGTCAAGATGGGCTCCAAACTGGATTGCTCGTCCTCCGGACTACCGGAGATCCGCCATTGTGACGAATCCCAAGCGACCGTGGGCGCGTTCGGCCTACAAGCGGCCGACGATCACGCGGTCTGAGAACCGCCTCCGAAACTAGCAACGCGGGTCGCGAAGCGGCGCGTGCCCCACCCCCGTCGACCCGAAGCCGCCCTCACCGCGGCGAGTCTCCGTAAGTTGATCGACTTCCGCGATTTGCGCGTGCTCTACGCGGGCAATCACCATCTGTGCCACCCGCATCTTGGGCTCGACCACGAACGGCGTCCGCCCGAGGTTGATCAGGGGGACCTTCATCTCGCCGCGGTAGTCGGCGTCGACCGTCCCCGGAGCGTTGGGCATCGAGATCCCGAACTTGGTCGCCAGCCCCGACCTCGGCCGCACCTGCGCCTCGTACCCCGGCGGCAGCGCCATCGCGAACCCACACGGGATGAGCGCGATGTCGCCTGGCTGCAGGACGACGGGCGCGTCGAGGTCGGCCGAGAGATCCATGCCCGCGGCAAGCTCGGTCTGGTAGGTGGGGAGAACCGCGCTCGCGCGCAGCCGCTTGATCTGGATGTTGACGCCGTGCATCCGCGCAGCGTAGCGCGAGGCGCAGGCGGAGCGGACCATCGATCCAGCGTCGGTCGCCATTCCAGCAACGACCGCGGGGCGCTGTCGCCAGCGCCCCGCGGAACCTTTCCCAGTCGGTTGTCACATCGCGCTCAGTTGCGACGACGACGGCTGCCGACCGCGCCCGCGAGTCCGAGCAGCGCGATCGCGCCGGGCGCCGGGACCTGGCTGAACTCCTGACGCACGAACGACGCCGTCGACGAATCGTTGGCCTCGTGCGCGAAGAACTTGAGGTCCTTGTTCACCTCAAAGGCGCGGAAGCCCGGAAGGCCGCCCTCGCAGAAGTCACGCGCATCGCTCAGGCGCGAGTTCGGCGGCGGACCGACCGAGTCGAACACCGACAGCTGGCCGAGCAGCGAGTTGGCGTCGAGATCGAAGATCGTCTCGTCGACGCGGGCGAACGAGCCCGAGCCCGAAGCCGATCCGTTGAAGACCAACTTCGCGTCGCAGAGCCGGATGCCGCGGTCGTAGTACTCCGGCCGAACGGCGACCGTGTACTGGAGGTTCGCCTCGTGGATCGTCCCGTCGCCCGGCGAGCCGTCGCCGAACGAGCCAAACAGGTCGAAGCCCACGTTCTTGAGCCCATACTCGTTCTCGTTCTGCGAGATGAAGCCGCTGAGCGTGATCTGGCTCGCGCCCCACACGCTCGACGCCCACGACTCGAACTTGAACTCCTTGTCGCCGATGTAGACGGTGCGGTCCTGTTCCGCAAAGACCTCTGAAAGCAGAACCGTCTGGCCGTTGCCGAGCGTGATGCTCGCCTGCGCGGA